>DBGDFS010000043.1:0-20821 GCA_048342015.1 Collinsella sp.
TGGAACGGGGGAAACGGCGGTCGACGAAACTGGAGAGGAGGTATTACGAGCTCCTGTGCGAATTGAAGGGAGCGCTCCCGCAAACTGCCTCTTGACAACTTATAGGAGCGTCGGTTTTAGTTCAACAAGTTTCGGAGCGGTCGCGGTTGAGCGATTCATCGTAGTAAACCGCCATAGTTTTGGCGGAGGCAGTCAGATTTGTGGGTGTTAAACCAAAGAGTGTCCCTTTTGACTAGTCGTTTAAGAACGTTCCCAATGACTAAGTTGCAGGTGGCGGCGGTTGTGTTACACTAACGCTGCGTATATGACGCAAATATCTCGATACAGATCAATGATGTCCGTCGGTATTTGACGGAGCTAGACTGTTTAGCCGCCCTGAAGGTTTATGCAGGGAGCATGTGATCACAGGGCTTGAAAAGAAAGTTGAGCAAACACTGTGTCTGATCAACAGCAAGAAAACGAAATAACGACGACGCATGCCGCTCCCGCTGCACCGGTTGCGTCGGACCAGGTCGCGGCGCCCGCGCAAGCCTCGGCTCCTGAGACGCCTAAGGCTGCTTCGACGCCTACGCCTGCAGCGGCCGAGAAGGCCGTGCCTGCAACTGGTGAGGAGGCTGCTCCGGCAAAGCCCAAGCGCACGCGCCGCACGGCCAAGCCTGCCACTGACGGCGAGGAGGTCACCAAGCCCAAGCGCCGTACCACGCGCACGACGCGCGCCAAGCGCACTGTTGCAGCTGACTCCTCGGCGCCGATTTCCGATGAGGTTGCGCAGGCACGTGCGTTGGCGCAGATTAGCGAGGCTCAGGTGGTGCGCGCCCGCCGTCGTGCTGCCGAGCGTGAGGCCGCGGCTCTGACCGAGCTTGCAGCTCCGTCTGTGCCTGAGACGCCTGCCGCCACCGAGATCCCTGTCGCCGACCAGCCAACCGAGAAGCCGGTACCGCGCACACGCCGTCGCACGGCTGCTAAGGCCGAGCAGGTTGCCGATCAGGTAACCCCCGAGCTCACTGAGGCTTCGGTCCGTTCCGCGGCAGGGGAGGGCACATCGCCTGTTGAGCCCGCTGCGCCTGTCGAGGCCAGCGAAGTTCCCGTTGTCGATCCGGCTTTGCGCCCGCACCGTCGCGGTCGCAAGCCCAAGGCCTTCGTCGAGGCT
Source organism: Collinsella sp. (assembly GCA_048342015.1). GTDB lineage: Bacteria > Actinomycetota > Coriobacteriia > Coriobacteriales > Coriobacteriaceae > Collinsella. The sequence goes on from DBGDFS010000043.1 coordinate 1,151, forward strand.
GAGAAGGCCGCTGCCGCAGCTGCAGCCGCTCGGGATGCTGCGGCGACCGCCGAGTCTGCAACCGCCGCCGACGCGCCCGTCCAGGATGCTACGACTTCCGAGGCCGCTCCCGCCGATGTCGAGCCCGCCGACCTCCGTCCCGGTCGCAGCCGTCGCACTGCTGCTAAGCGCACGTCCAAGGCTAAGGCTGCCAAGAAGGGCGCGTCCGAGGATTCCGCCGAGACGACCGTCGATGCATCGGCTGATGCCGCCGAGTCCCAGGACGTCGAACAGACTGCGTCCGAGAAGCCCAAGCGCGGTCGTAAGAAGTCCGCTAAGGCCAAGACGTCCGAGCAGCAGGCTGATGTCGAAGCGCAAGTCGATTCCGGCGCCGAGGCCAATGACGCTGCTGCGGCCAATGCCGACGCCGCCGCAACTGATGGTGCCGCGCCCGCCGAGGCCGAAGACGGCGCTCGTTCCAACCGTCGCCAGCACAAGCGCAACGAGGAGCGCAACGAGCGCAACAACGACCGTCGCAACCGCCAGCGCGATCGCAAACAGCGCAACAAGGAGCGCAACGCCGCCCCCACCGAGCCCACGCTTTCGCGCGAGGAACTCGCGGCCATGAAGGTCGCCGAGCTGCGCGAGAAGGCCAAGGAGTTCGAGATCGAGACGACCGGCAAGAAGAAAGCCGAGCTCGTCGAGGAGATCTACGTCACCGCCGCGAAGGCCGAGGGCTTCCGCGACATCAAGGGCATCCTGCAGATTCGTCCGGACAGCTCCGGTATCATCCATGCCCACGGTTACATGAAGTCCAACGACGACGCCTTCGTGCCCGCCTACCTCATCCGCTCCGCGCGCCTGCGCACGGGCGACGTCATCGAGGGCTCGCTGCGTCCTTCGCGCGGCGGCGACAAGCGCGCCGGCCTCGCCAAAATCACGACCGTCAACGGTCTAGACCCCGAGCAGATTCGCAACCGCCCCAAGTTTGGTGACCTCACCCCGGTCTATCCCAACGAGCCGCTGCGCATGGAGCACGGCAAGGACTCCATTACCGGTCGCGCCATCGACATCGTGTCGCCGATCGGCAAGGGTCAGCGTGGCCTGATCGTGTCCCCGCCCAAGGCCGGCAAGACCACGATCCTCAAGAAGATCTGCCAGTCTATCTCGATTAACAACCCCGAGGTGCACCTCATCTGCCTGCTCGTCGACGAGCGCCCCGAAGAGGTCACCGATATGCAGCGTTCCATCAAGGGCGAGGTTGTGGCGTCGACCTTCGATATGCCCGCCGATAACCACACTCGCGTGGCAGAGCTTGTCATCGAGCGCGCCAAGCGCATCGTGGAGCTGGGCGGCGATGTTGTGGTGGTGCTCGACTCCATCACGCGTCTTGCCCGCGCCTACAACTTGGCGGCGCCCGCCTCGGGCCGCATCCTTTCGGGCGGCGTCGATTCGGCGGCACTGTATCCTCCCAAGCGCTTCCTGGGTGCAGCCCGTAATATCGAGAACGGTGGCTCGCTCACCATCCTGGCCTCTGCCCTCATCGACACCGGTTCCAAGATGGACGAGGTCATCTTTGAGGAGTTCAAGGGCACCGGCAACATGGAGCTTAAGCTCGATCGCGAACTGGCCGACCGCCGCATCTTCCCGGCTATCGACCCCGTTGCCTCCGGTACGCGTAACGAGGACCTGTTGGTTGACGAGCAGATGCGTCCGTTTGTCTTTGGCCTGCGTCGCATTCTTGCCGGCATGAACAACACCGAGCGCGCAGCCGCGTCGTTTATCAAGGGTCTTAAGGGCACCAACACCAACCAGGAGTTCCTGGTGCGTTCGGCCAAAAAGCACAGCGACTACGAGCAGACGTTCTAGGTTGTCATCCACACGCAGCGATAGTCATCAATGCAATAAAGGGTCGGGGCTTTGAGCCTCGGCCCTTTTCTATATCGTCGCTCCGCGCTTTTTTGACCATAAGACTGGCAAGCAGCAGGTTTCCCGTTTCAATCCGACATCGTCGCTTGCAATCGACAGGGCGGTTTCGCATAATAGCTTTTAAGCTTCGCGACGGAAAACGCAGATGAAACGAACCATATACCGTTGCTTTGGGGCATAGCCCTGCTTCATCTTCTCTCGCGCAGCCAACTGAATGATGCGATTTGGGTGCTGGAAGATGGGGAGAGCTCATGGCTTCTTCTGATGCAACACAACGAGCAGTCCTTGCCGGACTTTCGTGCGGGATCGGCCTTGCCGCTCCCGTGGTTATGTATGCCGCGACGCTGCCGTTTTCGTCGGTGAACGAGACGGTCGTGGCGGGTGCGGTTCCCTTCGCCGTGGGCGCGGTGGCGGGCGTGGGTATCTATGCCGCCTCGCTGGGTATCTCCGAGTATCGTGCGCAGCGTGAAGAGCGTCTGTTCCAGCCCGATGCCATGGGCGGTGCCGCCAATCTCAATCAGCATCAAAGCGAGTTCAAGACCGCCTCGATTCCAGCTCAGCAGCAGGATGCGACTCCTTACGCTGCGGCTTCTGCTTCTCAGGCTCAGGCGGAGCAGTCTACCTCGGCATTCCTTTCCGGCCTGACTGGTGCGTTCCAGCGCCGTCATGCCGATGATGGTGTCCCTACCATCGCTCGAGCCGCAGATGCTATGGACGAGGCCGAGGCTTGGTCCATGATCGACAGTATGCTCGACGACGATTCGCCGGTGAGCTGCGACCCTGCACGCTCGCGCGACGTCTATCAAGTCGCCATCGACGAGCTCACCAACGGCGGGCAGACCGGCTCCTTCAATCGCGACGACATCGCCGCCGCGGCGCGTGCCGTATCGGGCTCCCAGGCCGCTCCTGCGGGCAGCACTGCGGCTTTCGTGGCACTCGTTGCCAACGCGGCATCCAATAACGCCTACAGCGCTACCTCGGCGGACGCGAACGCTTCTGCCGATAATTCGTACGTTGATGAAGCCATGACTGCGGACGAGGAGGCCGTTGCCGCCCGCCGTGCCGCCGAAAGCTCGCTTTGGGGCGCTCCTGCCCAGCAGCAGGCGGCTGAGACTGCGCCGTACAATGCAAACCTCGCCAGCATGCCTATCATCTCCGGTGCCGTGGACATCGATCTCGATGACCTCGATGAGCCTGCAGCCATCACCGCATCGATTGATGCCCAAGATCGCATCGACACCGGCGACCTTCCGGACGCCTCGCTCGAGGTTGATGTCCCCATGGCCGATTACTCGGGCCACGAGGACATGTGGGCCGCCGCCACCGCGATCCTGGATGAGATTGACGAGCCTGCTACTGTTGCAGCCCCCACTCCCGTCGCTGCCCCTCAGCCTGCTGCCCCCGCCTATGTCGGCCGTCACAGCGCTGTGTTCCCCGAGGATACTGCCCGTATCTCGCGCGAGAGCATCGAGCGGGCCGAGGCTATTGCCGCCGGCATTATGGAAAATCGTCGTCACGAGCGCGTCAATCAGATCCTCGAGGAAGAGATCGAGCGCCTGCAGTCCTCTACCGCCAAGCGTACGGGCCGTGCTTATCTGAGCGTTATCGAGGGCGGTACCGCCAGCTTCGCGCCGCTCCGCGCGGAGGCATAACTTCTGCATGGTTAAGATCAATCGAAAATGGGCGGTCGTGACCTGCCTGATGGCGCTCTTGATCTGGGGCAATTCGCTGGTTCCCGGCTCGGGGTCGGGCTCACTGAGTCTAACGGTCATGGAAGCTATCCGCGGTTTCCTGCACGGCGTGGGACTTCCATATGAATGGGTGACCAACTTTGTTGTTCGCAAGTGCGCGCATTTTACCGAGTATATGGTGCTCGGCATCCTGGCAACGCACGCCTTTGATTTTGAGGGCCGGCGCACCTTTGACGTGCTGCTGCCCACGGCGGTGTTCCTGCTGCTGATTCCTTCGATCGACGAGACGATTCAGCTCTTTGTGCCGGGACGCGCTGGAATGATCACCGATGTGATGATCGACTGCTGTGGAGCGGCAACGGGCGTTGTGCTCCGATATCTCTTACGGTCGCTGATGTGCGCCAAAAAGGCCGCCTAGGACGTATTGTTTGGTCCTAGGCGGCCTTTTTTATTTGAGGGGTTATATGAGGCGTGGTGGCGTCGTTCCGTAGGTTGGATTTGCCGAGCGCGCCACGCCCTGTGGGTGCGTCTGCTACTGAAGCGCCTGTGCGCCCAGGGCCAGGCAGCCCATGATGCCCTGCTTGCCCTCGAGGCTGTTGTTGACAATATAGGAATCGATGTCGTTGACCTCGGGCGTGACGATATAGCCGTTGAGCATCTCGGCGCACTTTTTGCGTGCGAGCGGCACGATGGGGGTGTGGTCGGCCACGCCGCCGCCGATGATGATCTTTTGCGGTGCGTAGCACAGCGTGTAGGTCATGAGCGCCTGTGCCAGATAGCCTGCGAGCAGGTCCATGGCCTCCGGGTCATCGGCCATGTCTCCGGCGCTCTTGCCATCCCAGCGCTTTTTAACGCCAGGGCCGGCGATGAGGCCCTCGAGGCAGTTGTCATGGAAGGGGCAGGCGCTATGCTCGCCGATGGTGTCGCGCGGGTCGCGCGTGACCAGGATGTGGCCGGCCTCGGGATGCATCATGCCGTGCACGAGCTTGCCGCCCGAGAGCACGCCGGCGCCCACGCCGGTGCCGATGGTCAGGTAGACCACGTCGGTGAGGCCCTGGGCGCAACCAAAGGTGACCTCGCCCAAGCAGGCAACGTTGACGTCGGTGTCGTAGCCACAGGGAATATTGAGCTCGTTTTGGATGGTGCCCAGCAGATCAAAGTAGCGCCATGCCGTTTTGGGCGTCTCCAGGATCTTGCCGTATTGGGGCGACGCGGGGTTGACTGCGGTGGGGCCAAAGGCGCCGATGCCCAGCGCGGTGATGCCCTTGTCGGCAAACCATGCATTGACGGCCTCAACGGTCTCCTGCGGGGTCGTGGTCGCGATCTGCTCACGCTCCAGGACCGTACCGTCTGCATAGCCCGTGGCGCAGACCATCTTGGTGCCGCCGGCCTCGAGCGCTCCGATAAGCTGTTGCTCTGCCATAGTATTCCTCTCTCTGGGACGAGTTGCTCCGTGACTAAAGTATAGGGCTCTAAACTATTTAAGAATGCGTTATAAAAAGAAGCCTCGCAACGCGGCGGGCGGTGCGAGGCTTCTTTGGCTACTTTAGCTGCCGGGCCGTCCTTACCCGCGCGGCTTGATTTTATCACGTAGAGACTTGAGGTTCTCCAGTGCCGCATTAAGCGTCTCGTTCCGCTTGGCAAAGTGGAAACGAATCAGATGGTTGACGGGCTCGCGGAAGAAGCTCGAGCCGGGCACTGCGCCCACGCCCACCTTAGACGCGAGATCCTCGCAGAATTCGAGGTCGCTGTCATAGCCAAACTCAGAGATGTCCATCATGACGTAGTAAGCGCCCTGCGGCACGTTGTGCTCAAGACCGATGCTATCGAGCCCCTGGCAGAACAGGTCGCGCTTGGCGGTGTAGAGGTCGAGGACCTCCTGGTAATAGCTGTCGTCGAAGTTGAGGGCGGTGACGACAGCTTCCTGCAGGGGAGCGGCGGCACCCACGGTGAGGAAGTCGTGGACCTTCTTGATGCGCTCGGTGATCTGGGCCGGGGCAATGGTGTAGCCAAGACGCCAGCCGGTGATGGAGTACGTCTTAGACAGCGAACTACAGCTGATGGTTCGCTCGAACATGCCGGGCAGCGTGGCCATATAGACGTGCTCGTGGGGCGCGTAGACGATGTGCTCGTATACCTCGTCGGTAATGCAGTAGGCGTCGTACTTTTTGCAGAGGTCGGCGATAAAGGTGAGCTCCTCGCGCGTAAAGACCTTGCCGCAGGGGTTGGAAGGGTTGCACAGGACGATGGCCTTGGGGTCGTTGTCGCGGAAGGCCGCCTCGAGTGTCTCGCGGTCAAAGTCGAATGTGGGCGGGTTGAGCGGCACGTAGATGGGCTCGGCACCCGAAAGGATCGTGTCGGCGCCGTAGTTCTCGTAGAACGGCGAGAAGATGACGACCTTATCGCCGGGGTTCGTGACCGTCATCATGGCGGCCATCATGGCCTCGGTGGAGCCGCAGGTGACTACGATATTCTCGTTGGGGTTCACCGGCATGCCCATAAAGTGCTCCTGTTTGGCGGCAAGCGCCTCGCGCATGGCCTGGGAGCCCCAGGTGATGGAGTACTGGTGATAGAGCGGCTTGGGATCGGCGGCGATGGTGCTGAGGCTATCGAGCAGCTGCGCCGGGGGATTGAAGTCAGGGAAGCCCTGCGAGAGATTGACAGCGCCGTACTTATTGGAGATGCGTGTCATGCGGCGGATGACCGAATCGGTAAATCTTGCCGTGCGGTTGGAGAGTTCTTTCATGACGGTCCTTTCGAGGATTTGCAGTGGGGCAAGTTTACTCCTATGAAACCGGTGGGATTTGCTCGAAATGGTCTCGAAAAACTCTTTTCAAAATTCTTGAAAATTGGGGCTTGCATCGCGTGGCGTTCCTTGCAATAATAGTCGAGCGCGAAGCGCACAGGACACGGTGGGTGTAGCTCAGTTGGCTAGAGCGACGGGTTGTGGTCCCGTAGGTCGAGGGTTCGAGTCCCTTTACCCACCCCAGTTCTTGCTTCGTGTTGATATCGGGTCGTTAGCTCAGTTGGTAGAGCAGGGGACTCTTAATCCCAAGGTCCAGGGTTCGACCCCCTGACGGCCCACCACACGATATCTCCTCTAAAGTCCTCCACAACGGACTTTAGCTTTGGGTCGTTAGCTCAGTTGGTAGAGCAGGGGACTCTTAATCCCAAGGTCCAGGGTTCGACCCCCTGACGGCCCACCAAAGTATGTTAAAGCGACTGGCTTCGGCCGGTCGCTTTTTTGTTGACCTTTCATGGGGTCGAACCCGAAAGGGCGCGGCCGCTTTCACAGATCGAGCCTACCCTGGGGATCGGTAAAACCGTCAGTACCCTCCTTGAGTTTCTTCTCGTCTGCCTTCGCGCGACGCTCGAGCTTTTTTGTATCCTCGGCAGGCGGTAGGTTCTCGGGGACAATTCCGCGGTCGATGAGGCTGCCACGCACGCTTGTGTTGTTCTCGACGTGCTCTTGCTTGATCTGGTCCAGACCGTACAGGTCGTGTTCCTCGGCGTTGAAGGCCGTCATCGAGTTCGTAAGGTCCTTTGCTTTGATGAGGACATCGGCTAACCTGTCCGCCAATGCCGCGCTCTTGGGTACGCCGAGCTGCTGCTTCATTTCCGCCGTGCTTCTGCCGCCGAATAACGCTTCATCGCCCTTCGACTTGATGATCGCGAATCCTTTGGAGTCAACGCCGCGTTTGAACGCAATACCCGAGAGCTGTTTCTCTGAATCGGATAGCGAGTGGCGCGCCTGCAAGCGCTGAATCTCTGCGAAGCGCTGCTCTATGAGCTCTTGGCGGCGCGTCTGCACGGCAAAGTATGCCTGCGCGAGCGCGATCTCTGGCTTGTTTGAATCTCCGTTCTGTGCGATTAAATAGCATGCGTAGCGCGTAAGTTTGTAGTCTTTAACCGCGCGAGCGGCGACACCGGCAGTTACCATTTTCGTGGTGTCACGAAAATGGGAATCAACTGGAGTTTTGTTTGTTTCGCACGAGACTTTTGCCCTCTTAACAACTTCGGCGAAGTTCTCCCATCGAGTGTACCCCATGGGTTCCATTAAATCGCGTGCGAGCCAATATTCAACGCCGTCTTCCACATTGGCGTAGCTATCAAGTTCGACACGCCACTTCTCGATATCTCTACTGTCCATATCTCCTCCTCGCTGGTCTATTGTCTATGCGGGCTTTGCCCACTCTGTATTCAGAATAAGGATACGCTGCCGTGCGGACACGAATGGGCCCCGTGCCACCTCGAGCTCACGGGGCCCATGGATATCGATTGGTTGTGTTCTGCTTTAGATAGGTGTCCGGTTTAATCCGCTCGATAGTGCGACCCGAGACTTTCAGTTCGCTTGCGCATGGCTTTGACCATTTCCTGTGCTAGTCGAATCTGCGACTGTAGGCGGGCGAGGGCTGCGATCTCGCTGTCCTGGGCTTTCTGTGTGCTCAAGGTCGTTGCCTCTGTCTTCAAGCCCTCAAGCTCGTGTAGTGCCTCGGATAGGCCCGTCTCGGTGCGGTTGATCATGCAATGGGTACTCATCGTGTGCTTAAGGCTGCGTGTCAAGCGTTCGGCGACTGTTGTGGCAATGCCGTACTGGGGGAGGGCGATATCCGCCTTTGGGGCCCCCTCAGGTTCATTCTGTGCTGTCTGGGCTGCCGATGTGCCCGCGATGCGCCCAAACACGATGCCGTTGGCGCTTGACAGGCCACCAATGCGATCGGCCCCGTGCATGCCGCCTGTCGCCTCGCCACAGGCGTAGAGGCCCTCGACGCCCGTGTACGCGGTCTTGTCGATCCTGATGCCGCCGTTGGCGGCGTGGGCATACATCGCAACGCGCATCTCGTCAGCCGGGGCGATGCCGTGCTCGTCTTGTAGCCAGGTGGCAAAGGTTTGCACAAACTCGGGAACGTCCTCGCGGGGGAAGTTGTAGTGGAGTGCCAGGCCTTCGGCACCCGCTTGATCGATGGCAAGATCGATGGCGCGGGACGCCAAGCGCGAGGTGAAAGGACCATATCCGGAGCGCTGCTCAAGCAGGTCGTCCAGTTTTTCGTCGGCAATATCGACCGGCTGGTCGAACTTGACGTAGCGCCAGGTCTTCTCGTTAAAAACAAGGTTGCGCTTGGGCTCGATGAAGCCGGGCATCATCTGCATGAACTCTATATTAGTAAGGGACGCACCGTGCGCCAGCGCGATGGCCTGCGAGGAGCTGAGCACATCAGCCGACGTAAGGCCGCGCTCGAACAGGCCGCCTGTGCCACCGGCTGCGATGATCGTGGCCTTGGCAGCAAAGGGCACGATTCGATTTTCGGTAAGGTCGTAGAGCACGGTTCCGGTGATTCTGCCGTTCGTGTTCTCAACAAGGTCGATAAGCTCATGGCGGGGGAGCAGGCGAATGCCGAGCGACTCGATCCGGGTCGTCAGAGCGTCCTCAAGGGGCTTGCGGGTGAGGCCGCGCCACATGCGCGTCTTGTGGTCAAAGCAGGGGATAAACTGCTTTTGCTGAGCGCTCTCAGCGCTTTGCGGACGCTGGAGCTCAACGCCCAGGTCTTGCTCGAGCCATTCAATTGCCTGGGGAATGCCGTGGACAAACGTCTGGACAAGCTCGGGGTCGGCGACGCCGCCACCAACGGTCTGGATGGTGTCGATGAGGTCTTGTTCGTCGTCTTCGTTAACGGGTCCGATAAGCCCCAAGCCCCAGGTTCCGGGGAAGAAACTCGATCCACTCATAGTCTTGCCGGCGCTTGCCACAGCGACGGTTGCACCCGTGCGCGCCGCTTCGATGGCGGCGCAAAGGCCCGCAATGCCAGATCCAATTACCAGTACATCAGTCGATTCCATCGGATTCCTTTCTCGTCCGGCGCATTGTCGCACGGGTGATCGGTAATGGGGCCGCAAAGACTCGGCAAATCGGTAAAGGGCACATATGACAGGTGGGCGTCATGGACGCTCTGACGTTTCATCTCGTCACATCTCGTATTTCGCCCCAACTGATATATCGGCATTCGCTACCCTGCGATAGCGCAAACAAAAAGAGCCGCTACCTCGAAAGGTAGCGGCTCTAAAGCTCAACTATATGAGCATCGCGCGGGCGCGATTAGGCCTTGAGGGCCTCCTCGACGGCGACAGCGCAGGCGACGGTGGCACCGACCATGGGGTTGTTGCCCATGCCGATGAGACCCATCATGTCGACGTGCGCAGGCACGGAGGAAGAGCCGGCGAACTGGGCGTCGGAGTGCATACGGCCCATGGTGTCGGTCATGCCGTAAGAGGCAGGGCCGGCGCCCATGTTGTCCGGGTGCAGGGTACGGCCAGTGCCGCCACCAGAAGCGACGGAGAAGTACTTCTTGCCAGCCTCGAGGCGCTCCTTCTTGTAGGTGCCAGCGACGGGGTGCTGGAAGCGCGTGGGGTTGGTGGAGTTGCCGGTGATCGAGATGTCGACGTTCTCGTGCCACATGATGGCAACGCCCTCGCGGACGTCGTCGGAGCCGTAGCAGTTAACGGCAGCGCGGGGACCATCGGAGTAGGGGATGGTCTCGACGACCTTGAGCTCGCCCGTGTAGTAGTCGAACTGAGTCTTCACATAGGTGAAGCCGTTGATGCGGGCGATGATCTGGGCGGCGTCCTTGCCCAGACCGTTCAGGATAACGCGCAGCGGCTTCTTGCGAGCCTTGTTGGCGTTCAGAGCCAGGCCGATAGCACCCTCAGCGGCAGCGAAGGACTCGTGGCCGGCCAGGAAGGCGAAGCACTCGGTGTCGTCGGAGAGCAGCATAGCGCCCAGGTTGCCGTGGCCCAGACCGACCTTGCGGTCCTCGGCGACGGAGCCGGGAACGGTGAAGGCCTGGATGCCCTCGCCGATGATGGCGGCAGCCTCAGAAGCAGTCTTGGCGCCACGCTTGACAGCGAGAGCGCAGCCGAGGGTGTAGGCCCACTCGGCGTTCTGGAAGGCGATGGACTGGGTGTTGTTGACGATCTCACGCGGGTTGAAGCCCTTGTCGGTGCAGATCTGCAGAGCTTCCTCGAGGGAGGCGATGCCGTTGTCGGCGAGGCACTTGTTGATCTTGTCAGCGCGGCGCTCGTAACCTTCGAACGTAACAGTCATAGTTATTTCCCTCCCTTTCTACTCGTGAACCGGGAACACGCTGGCGACGGAGTGAGTCTCCTCGTCGGTGCGCGGGTCGATGTACTTGGCAGCGTTCTCCCACTGACCATAGTGGCCCATAGCGCCAGCGATGGCCTCCTCGGGGGTCTTGCCGGCCTTGACGGCGTCGGTGAACTTGCCGAGGTTCAGGAACTCGAATGCGATGATCTCGTTCTTGTCGTTGAGAGCCATGCGGGTGACGTAGCCCTGAGCGAGCTCGAGGTAACGAGCGCCCTTGGCCTTGGTGCCGAACATGGTGCCGACCTGAGAGCGAAGGCCCTTGCCGAGGTCGTCGAGGGAGGCGCCCACGGGCAGGCCGCCCTCGGAGAACGCGGTCTGGCTGCGGCCGTAAACGATCTGCAGGAAGATCTCGCGCATAGCAACGTTGATGGCGTCGCAGACGAGGTCGGTGTTGAGGGCCTCGAGGATGGTCTTACCGGGAAGGATCTCGGAAGCCATGGCGGCAGAGTGGGTCATGCCCGAGCAGCCGATGGTCTCAACGAGGGCCTCCTCGATGATGCCGTCCTTGACGTTCAGCGTGAGCTTGCAGGCGCCCTGCTGAGGTGCGCACCAACCCACACCGTGCGTAAGACCGGAGATGTCGGAAATCTCCTTAGCCTGGACCCACTTGCCCTCCTCGGGGATGGGTGCGGGGCCGTGGTATGCACCCTTGGCAACGGGGCACATGTTCTCCACTTCCTGTGAGTACTGCATGCCTCTCCTCTCTATCGTGTTGGCGTCCCGTCTGGGGGTCGTGGCTGGCGATTGCCGGGCGACCCTTCGAAAGGGACATGACATGCAGCCCCTATAATACCGCGAAATGCACGGAATATTCGGCGAACGGCTCAGTTTTCGTAGCGAGAAGTCCGGAAGTTTTAATTGAAACGGTTTAACGCTATGTTCTGTGGTCGCGAACTTCCGTAGAGGGGGTCCGTCTTTGGCAAGCTTTTGGTCAGCTCTTGTAAGCGTTGCAGGGGTTGACCTGTTGCAACGGTGCCGTTCGCCGCCTGATTACTGCCTTTGGCCGCGCGAGTGTATTGTTTTGCGTGAATGTTTTGATGGCACGCTTCAATCGTGCTGTATTGGATGGCAAGCAGATCCCGGTGAAGGGAGCGCCATGCAGCGCGTTTGGAGAACGGTTACCGGCTTTTACCATGTCTGTGCCCGCGGTACGGGCAAGCGGCTCATCTTTGAGGGCGATGACGACCGGTGGGAGTTTTTGGAGCTGATGCGCGAGTGCTGTCGCGAGGAGGGCGTGACGGTTATCGCCTGGTGCCTTATGGGCAATCACGTGCATTTGGTGCTTGCAGATTACGAGGACAGGATGAGCGCGGCAATGCACCGGCTGCTTTTGACGTACGCGCGGCGGTTTAATAAGCGCACGGGGCGCACAGGCCATCTGTTCCAAAACCGTTTTGACCGGCGCTCGCTCGATACCGACTGGCAGGTGATGGAGGCTATTCGCTCTGTACACGCCGATCCGCAGGAGGTGGGCGTTAGCCTAATCGAGCGTTATCCCTGGAGCAGCTTTCCGGAACATCTACGCGCTTACGACGGTGATGTGGCCGATGCCGCGAGGGGATTTTCTGATCCTTCTTGCGTGCTTGAGCTTTTTGGCTCTGCCGAGGGCTTTATTGCCTATTCGCTTTCGACGCCCGACGGCAGTGAGCCAGCGCTGTGCGATATGAAAGAGACGGAGTGGGAACGCCACGCCTTTGCCGACAAGATGGCGAAGAGCCTCGGGGTTCCGCTCAACGAACTCAAGACCGTTGCGCCCTCGCGGCGAGACAGAATCATTTTCGCTCTGCACGATGGCGGCTACACGGTGCGCGAGGTCGAACGGTATACGGGAATCAGCAAGAGTACCGTATCTCGTATCGTGCGCGCTTATGCGCGGGTGAAGGCACAGGCTGAGCTCTCGGAATAGAAAATGGCCGAACCACTCTTGTCAAGCGATTCGGCCAACAAAAATCTTAAGATTTGGGACAAGTTCTACTGATTATTTTGTCCCGTGAGCATGCCGTCGAGGGTGCGCCAGGCGAGCTCGGCGCATTTGACGCGGGCGGGCATGTGCGAGATGTCCTGGAGCTGGGCGGCTTCGTCCAGGTCTTCCAGGTCCTCCTCGGAGAGCTGCTCGCCGCGGATCATGGCAAGGAAGAGCTCTGCTAGGCGGCGAGCTTCCTCGACGGTCTCGCCGGTGATGAGGTCGGCCATGATGTCGGCGCTGGCCTGACTGATGGCGCAGCCGTGGCCGGTAAAGGAGGCCTCCTCGATCACGCCGTTCTCGACGCGCAGCTGCAAGGTGAGCTCGTCGCCGCAGCTGGGGTTGATGCCGTCGTGCTCGTGCGTGGGAGCATCCATCTCATACTTATAGTCGGGGTGCGAGTTGTGCTCCATAAATGTGGTGGAGGTGTACAGATTACCCATTGAACGTGCTCCAAACGTGATGCAGGCCGGCGATGAACTTGTCGATGTCGGCCTTGTCGTTGTAGAAGGCCACGCTGGCGCGGCAGCAGGCAAGGTTCTCGACGCCCAGCCAGGTGAGCAGCGGCTGCGCGCAGTGGTGGCCGGCGCGTATGCAGACGCCGTCCATGTCCATGATGCTCGCGACGTCGTGCGGGTGAATTCCCTTGACGTTAAAGCTCACAACGCCGTGGTGGTTGTCCCAATAGATGGAGCCGATGATCTGGACAAAGTCGAGCTGCATGAGTTCGCCCATCAGATAGTGGACGAGTGCCTGCTCGCGGGCCTGGATGTTCTCGTAACCCACCGTGTTAACCAGGTAATCAAGGGCGGCGCCCGTGGCGAAGATGCCGGCGGCGTCCTGCGTGCCGGCCTCGAACTTCTCGGGGACGGGCGCCCAGACGGCGTCCTGCTCGGTGACAGAGTCGATCATCTCGCCACCGGTGAGCATGGGCGGCATGGCGTTCAGCAGGTCCATCTTGCCCCACAGCACGCCGATGCCCATGGGGCCCATGGCCTTGTGTGCGCTAAAGGCAAAGAAGTCGGCGCCCAGGTCGGCCACATCGACCGGCATGTGCGGCAGCGACTGCGCGCCGTCGACGACCAGATAGCCGCCGTACTTGTGCACGAGCTTGCCGAGGTTCTTGACCGGGTTCTCGACTCCTAGCACGTTGGAGACCTGACCCACGGCCAGGATCTTGGTCTTGGGTCCCACCTTGGCCAGAACCTCCTCGGTGGTGAGCTGGCCGGTCTTGGTGGGATAGAGGTAGACGAGCTTGGCGCCGGTCTCGCGGCAGACCTGCTGCCACGGAATCAGGTTGGAGTGGTGCTCCATGATGGTGATGATGACCTCGTCACCGGGCTCGAGCACCGTGGGTGCAAAGCTCTTGGCGACCAGGTTGAGCGACTCGCTCGTGTTGCGGGTGAAGACGACCTCGTTGGCCTGTGAGGCACCGATGAGGTCGGCGATCTGCTGGCGGACTTTCGCGATGGCGTCGGTGGCCTCGACGGACAGCGAGTACAGGCCACGCAGGGGGTTGGCGTTCATGCGCTGATAGAAGTCGCGCTCGGCGTCGAGCACGCAGGCAGGGCGCTGCGCGGTGGCGGCACTATCGAGGAAGGCGATCTCGGGGTGTTGCTGGAACAGCGGGAACTGTGCCTTGTAGGGATTGGTCTCGATGTCGACGGTAGGCCAGCCGCGCGAGGCCTCGTCGCTGGCGTCGAGCTCCATAGGCTCCGGTGCGGTACAGGTATCGCATTTAACGTGCTCGGTGTCGATCATGCGAGCTCCTCTTCAAAGTTGTCGATCAGGTTGTTGCCCAGGCGGACGACGGCGGCGCGGGTGCGCTCGTCGGTGGCGGAAAGCGCGGCGTCCTCCAGCTTGGCACGGACGAACAGGTCCTCGGCGGCGTTTTGGTCAAGGCCGCGGCAGGCGAGGTAGAACAGCTGCTCGTCGCGGACGTGGCCGATGGTGGCTCCGTGGTTGCCGGCGACGTCGTCCTCGTCGCACAGGATGACGGGGACGGTCTTGTTGTCGACCCCCTTGTTGGCCAAAAGCACCGTCTCGCGCTCGGTGCCGGTTGCACCCTTGCAGCCGTGCACGAGGTCGATGGTGCCGCGGTAGACCTTCTTGGACGTGCCGGTCAGCACGCCGTTGGCGTCGATCTCGCACTCGGTCTTGCGACCGCGGTGGCGCAGCTCGTAGTTAAAGTCGCGCACCTGCTCTCGGGCGCCCAGGTAGTCAGTATCGATGGTGACCTTGGCGGTATCGCCCAACAGGTCGCCGGCGAGGCCGGTGCGGCTGGCACCGGCACCCAGGACGGTGTGCTGCACGTTGACGCGCGCGCCCTCGTCCAGGAACAGGCCGGTGTCGTCGAGCGCGATCCAGCTATCGTCGAGCGTCTGCGTGCAGGTCACGTTGACGGTGGCGTACTCGTGGGCGCACACGCGTAGCACGGAGCCCACGACACCCTCGCCGGTAACGGGGGAGTCTAGGGCAATATGTAGATCGAGCGTCGACTGGGGACGGGCGACGACGTCGATGGCGGCGATGGCCGCGGCGGCATCGACAGCGCTCACGCGCACGGTAACCGTGGCGTGCTTGTATGCGGGCACATCGATGACGATGCGCTTGGTAGCGTGGTCGGCCAGGTAGGTGTAGGCAGCCTCGCCCATGCCAGTCTCGAAGGCCTCGGCAGGGGAGAGCTCCTCCTCGAGCTTGATGGCGCCGGCCTGGTAGACGGAGGTCGCAGGCACGTCGAGCTCGGTCTCGGGCGTGATACGGGCGCGGTCGGCGGCATCGCCGGGGGCGGAGGCGCGGCGCTCGGGGAAACGCTCGGCCATAGCGTCCATGGCGGCTTCAAACGCGTCTGCCACGCCGGTAAACTGCTCGTCCAAGCCCTCGACCTCAACGGCCTCGGCGGGCGCGGCGGCAAGCTCGTCAGAGAGCTCGAGCTTGGTCTGGTTCATCTTGAGCCAACCCCAAGTGGCAGCCGGCATCGCATTAACCTGCTCAAGGATGGTAGCAGCGGTGTTGGTGGTCTGTTTCATTATCCGATCGCTCCTTCCATCTCGAGCTTGATCAGGTTGTTCATCTCGACGGCGTACTCCAGCGGCAGCTCCTTGGAGACCGGGTTGGCAAAGCCGTTGACGATCATGGTACGGGCCTCTTCCTCCGAGATACCGCGGCTCATCAGGTAGAACACCTTATCGTCGCCGATGCGGCCGATGGTGGCCTCGTGGCCGATGTCGACGTTCTTGGCGCGGATGTCCATGGCGGGGATGGTGTCGGAGCGGCTCTGGTCGTCGAGCATGAGCGACTGGCAGCTCACGGTTGCCTTGGAGCCCTCGGCCTTAGGCGTGGCCACGATGGAGCTGCGGAACGTCTGGATGCCGCCGCTCTTGGAGATGCCCTTGGTCTCGACGGTTGCCGAGGTATCGGGCGCGTTGAGCACGACCTTGCAGCCGGTATCCAGGTTCTGGCCGGCGCCGGCAAAGGTAATGCCGGTAAAGCTCGAGCGGGCGCGACGGCCGTTGAGCACGCTCATGGGGTAGAGGTAGCCCACGTGGCTGCCGAAGGAGCCACTGATCCACTCGATGTCGCCATCCTCGTCCACGCGCGCACGTTTGGTGTTGAGGTTGTACATGTTTTTGGACCAGTTTTCGATGGTCGAGTAGCGAAGGTGTGCACGCTTGCCCACAAAGAGCTCGACGGCGCCGGCGTGGAGGTTGGCCACGTTGTACTTGGGCGCTGAGCAACCCTCAATGAAGTGCAGGTCGGCATCGTCCTCGACGATGATGAGCGTGTGCTCAAACTGGCCGGCGCCCTTGGCGTTAAGGCGGAAGTAGCTCTGCAGCGGGAAGTCCAACTTGGTGCCCTTGGGCACGTAGACAAACGAGCCGCCCGACCATACGGCGCCGTGCAAGGCCGCAAACTTGTGGTCGGTAGGCGGGATGAGCGTCATAAACTTCTCGCGGATGAGCGGCTCCCACTGTGGATCGTGCAGGGCTTCTTCAATACCGGAGTAGACGATGCCCATCTTGGACGCCGTGTCCTGCATGTTGTGGTAGACCAGCTCGGAGTCGTACTGCGCGCCGACGCCTGCCAGGTAGCTGCGCTCGGCGTCGGGGATGCCCAAGCGCTCAAAGGTGTTCTTGATGTCGTCGGGCACCGACTCCCAGTCGTGCTTTTGGTCGGTGTTGGGCTTGACGTAGGTGACGATGTTGTCCATGTCCAGGCCCTCGATCGAGGGGCCCCACGTCGGGTCGGGAAAACGATTGAAGATCTCGAGGGACTTTAAGCGCAGATCGAGCATCCACTGTGGCTCGTCCTTCTTGGCGCTGATCTCGCGCACGATGTCGGGCGTGATGCCGGCGTCGAGGCGCTCGAATCCCTCCTCGCCGTAGGTGAAGTCGTAGAGGCTGCGGTCGATGTCCGCGACCTCGGTGCGGTTCTTGGTCATTGCGTCGCCCCTTTACGCCTGCTGCTTGGCAGTGGCGGTCTCGGCCTGGGCGCGCTGCTCGGCTGCCTCGCGCTCGAAGGTCTCAAAGCCGTTCTTGTCGATCCAGGGGATGAGTGAGGCGTCGTCCTCGCGCACGATGTGACCCTTGACCATAACGTGAACGCGGTCGACATCCAGGTGCTCCAGGATGCGCGTGTTATGCGTGATGATGAGCATGGAGCCGTCGCAGCTCTTGCGGTAGGCGTCCATGCCGTGGCTGACGGTGGAAAGCGCGTCGACGTCCAAGCCCGAGTCGGTCTCGTCGAGGATGGCGAGCTTGGGCTGCAGCAGCAGGAGCTGGAGCATCTCGACCTTCTTCTTCTCGCCGCCCGAGAAGCCCACGCCCAGTTCGCGGTTGAGGTAGGCGGTGTCCATGTTGAGCTCGGCTGCGAGCTCCTTGACGCGACGGCGGAACTCCTTACCTTTCATCTCCAGGCCGGGGCGGCCGGCGATGCTGGCGCGCAAAAAGCTCGACAGCGGCACGCCCGGGATCTCGACCGGGGCCTGGAAGCTCAGGAACAGGCCGGCGCGCGAGCGCTTGTCGGTGGTGAGCTCGGTGATGTCCTGGCCGTCAAAGACGATACGTCCGTCGTTGACCGTGTAGACGGGGTCGCCCATGACCAGGTGGCCAAGGGTGGACTTGCCGGCGCCGTTGGGGCCCATCAGCACGTGGGTCTCGCCGGCGGCGACGTTGAGGTTGACGTTGTGGAGGATGGTCTTCTCGTCCACGGAGGCGGTCAGACCTTCGATGGAAAGCAGCGGATTTGCGCTCATGCTGTCCCTCTCTGTATATGGTGTACTCATAGGTGTGCTAAACCCTAGGAATCTTCTCGGAATAAAGTTACTATGGGTTCGGCGTTAGTCAAGGGAAAACCCGACTAATCCACTCGACTTTTTAGATGAGGGACATAATAATCAGGTTTGTTTGTTCCGCTTGCATAGGATTTGGGACAAACAAGCCTGGTTTTGTCCCAGTAACGATGGGAGGGTAGGTATGCTCATTTCTTCTAAGGGCCGCTATGCCCTCCGACTGATGATCTATATCGCGGCGCTCGGTGACGCCGAGGGCAAGATTGCTCTGCGCGAGGTTGCCGACCGCGAGCGCATTTCGCAGAAGTATCTGGAACAGCTGGTTCGTCCGCTTATGAAGGCTGGTCTGCTTAAGAGCGTGCGCGGCAAGGGCGGCGGCTACATGATGGCCAAGGACCCGGCCGAGGTGCGTGCTGGCGACATCCTGCGCGCTGTCGAGGGCAGTACCGCTCCGGTGGCGTGCGACGGCATCGACAACAGCTGCGCCCGTAGCGATCTGTGCTCCACCGTCAAGTTCTGGCGCGGCCTGGACGATGTGATCGAAAAGTACGTCGACGGCGTGACCCTGGCAGACCTGGCCGCTGTCCCCGAGATCAACTTTGACATTAAGCTGTAGGGGCTGGCTTTCGTGAAGTCGTACGAAGCCTTTGATTCGCGTCTGGCACTGCTAGAGACAGCTCGATTCCAAGATTTCGACAACGACTATGTTGTCTCCGGATGTGCGTATATCTATGAGCAGGTTTTCGGTATCTCAATTACGCTCCTTAAGCGTCTGCTCGAGTATGAGGGCGCCACGCTTGCCGCGTCGGGGTCTCCTCGTGCCATCTTGAAGGAGTCGTACCGATTCTACGACTTTATTGATGAGGCGGCCTGGCTAGACATGCTCAGAGACCGCAATACGAACGTCCATATCTACGACAACAAGCTCGCTCAAGATTTGATTCAGCGCATCTTGAACGTCTATATCCCCGCTTTCTGTCAGTTGAGGGACGGGCTGATGGAGCGATACGGCGAGCTTCTGATGGCGCCCGACGACCAGTTTGTCTAATTCCTTAAGATTTCGCGGAGGGTTGTTGCCGTTTACCGAGGGGTTGTTGTGCAACAACGGGCGAGCTGCAATACTTACTCTTATCTTTGCAAACTGCACTTTAACTATACCAATGCAGGGAGGATCTTATGCAGCCCAAGCATTCCGCTATTGTGGCGGGCCTGACGCTGGCGCTTTCGTTCGGCACCGTCGCCGCGCCGGCACCCGCCGCCGCCGAGGAGCCCACGCCGGGCGTTGCCTCGGATGCCACCGATATCGATAAAGGCCTCTACACCCAGCAGTCCTTCTCGGGCGTACTGAGGTCGGTCCAGGGCGTTTCGTTTGTCAACGTCACCACCGAGATGAAGTACTTTACCAAGTACGAGAGCCATGGCAACTACAACCAGGGCTTTTCGTATGGGGATGGCTATAACGCGCTGGGCTATTATCAGTTCGATCGCCGTTGGTCGCTCATCCCGTTTATGAAGCAGGCCTACAACTACAACCCCGAAAAATAGGTCGCGCGCGCAGACGTGGTGTAAGAGTGTCCTGAGGTCCGTCGCTGCAAGTCCCGATGTTACTCCTTCTTGAGACCGCGCTTCTCGACTATCTCGTCCACTATCTCCCTGGCGC
>DBGDFS010000044.1:0-77191 GCA_048342015.1 Collinsella sp.
CTTCCATTCGTCACCTTCATTACTCCAACGACGAATTCTAGGCGGTGTCCCCTCCCTTTCAAGAAAGAGAAGAGGCGGGGCATGCCCCGCCTCTTACACCACATCTCTGCGCGCTACCGCCGAGGGGTGCGAGGTTCTGGAGCTCACCGCACCGCTCGCTATCGAGACGGGCGAGGACGGTCGCGTGAGTGGCCTGCGCGTGCAGCCGCAGATTATCGGCGAGCCCCGCCGTGGACGTCCGGCCCCGCGTGCCGCAGCCACGCCCGAGCGCGTCATTCCCTGCGAGCGCGTGTTTGTGGCCATTGGCCAGGACATCGATTCCAAGCCGTTTGAGGACATGGGCATCGCCTGCAAGTGGGGTCGCATCGTCACCGATTCGGATGGCGCCGTGCCCGACTTCGATGGCCTCTTTAGCGGCGGTGACTGCCAGACCGGTCCCGCCACCGTCATCCGGGCGATCAACGCCGGTCGCGTTGCTTCGGCAAACATCGACCGCTACCTGGGCTTTGACCACAAGATAAAGCTCGACGTGGAGCTGCCGACCGTGCAGTTTAAGGGCAAGCACGAGTGCGGCCGCTGCGAGCTGGGCGAGCGCGAGGCCGGCGAGCGCATCCACGATTGGAATCTGGTCGAGCAGGGCCTCACCGAGGAGGAGGCACGCCAGGAGGCAAGCCGCTGCCTGCGTTGCGACCACTTTGGCTTTGGCGCGTTCCGCGGAGGGAGGAACCTGGAATGGTAGAGCCCAACAACCCCACTGTCAGCGACAACACCGAAAGCGGAGCACTCAACATGGTCAAGCTCACTATCGATAATTGCGAGGTCGTGGTGCCCGAGCACACCACGATCCTGGACGCGGCCAAGTCCGTCGGTATCCAGATTCCCACCCTGTGCTACCTGCGCGATCTAAACGAGATCGGCGGCTGCCGCGCGTGCGTGGTCGAGGTTGAGGGCTGCGACCAGCTGGTTGCCGCCTGCAACAACTACGTGCTCGACGGCATGGTGGTCCACACCAACAGCCCCAAGGCCCGCGAGGCGCGTCGCACCAACGTGCAGCTGCTACTGTCCCAACACGACTCGCGCTGTACGAGCTGCGTGCGCAGCGGTAACTGCAACCTGCAGACCATCGCCAACGACCTGGGCATCTTCTATCTGCCGTACGAGCAGCACCTGGCACGCGAGGGCTGGGACTTCGATTTCCCCATCATCCGCGATAACGACAAGTGCATTAAATGCATGCGTTGCATCAAGGTGTGCGAGAGCGTGCAGGGCTTAGGGATTTGGGATCTGACCAACCGCGCCACGCATACCGCCGTGGGCACCCGCGGGCGTGCGCCGATCGGCAAGACCGATTGCGTCGCGTGCGGCCAGTGCATCACGCATTGCCCGACGGGCGCCCTGCGCGAGCGTGACGATACCGAGACCGTGTTCGATGCCATCGCCGATCCCGACAAGATCGTGCTGGTGCAGATTGCGCCGGCCGTGCGTAGCGCCTGGGGCGAGGAGCTCGGCATTCTGCGCGAGGAGGCCACCGTCGAGCGCCTGGCCTGTGCGCTGCGCCGCGTGGGCTTTGAGTACGTGTTCGACACCGACTTCTCGGCCGATCTCACCATTATGGAGGAGGGCTCCGAGCTGCTCGAGCGCCTGGGTAAGGCCGCCAAGGGCGAGGGTGACAGCCGCGGCTGGCCCATGTTCACGAGCTGCTGCCCGGGCTGGGTACGCTTTGTGAAGGCACGTTACCCCGAGTTTGTCGACAGGCTCTCCACGTCAAAGTCGCCGCAGCAGATGTTCGGCGCCATCGCCAAGACCTACTACGCCAAGGTGCTGGGCGTGGAGCCCGAGCGCCTGTTTGTGGTGTCCGTTATGCCGTGCACGGCCAAGAAGGCCGAGTGCGCGCTGCCGAGCATGGTGGGCGAGGACGGCACGCCCGACGTGGACGTTGCGCTGACGGTGCGCGAGATGGTGCGCATGATCCGCGCGAGCCACGTGAGCGTGGATACGCTGGTCGAGGAGCCGCTCGATACGCCGCTGGGCTTTGGCACGGGTGCGGGTGTGATCTTTGGCGCCACGGGCGGTGTGATGGAGGCCGCCGTGCGCTCGGCCTATTACCTGGTGACGGGCAAGAACCCCGACGCGGACTTCTTTACCGATGTGCGCGGCCTGGACGGCTGGAAGGAGGCCGTGGCCGATATCGATGGCACCAAGGTGCGCGTCGCCGTGGCACACGGGCTGGGCAACGCCGCCCGCCTGCTCGACGCGATTCGCGACGGCCGCGTGAACTATGACTTCGTTGAGGTCATGGCGTGCCCGGGCGGCTGCGTCGGCGGCGGCGGTCAGCCCATCCACGACGGCTGCGAGCTGGCAGCCGAGCGCGGTCAGGTGCTGTGGGGCCTGGATGCCGCTGCGGACATTCGCTTCTCGCACGAGAATCCCGATGTCCAGGCGTGCTACCGCGAGTTCTTGGGCGAGCCGCTCTCGCCGCTGGCCGAGGAGTTGCTGCATACCGACCATCACGCTTGGACGATGCCTAACGAGGGGACGTGCTAGCGATGCACGCGTTTGATGTTGAGGTGTCGCGCCGGGGGTTTGCCTCGGCGCTTGCCGCGGGTGCACTGTCGCTTGCGCTCGCGGGCTGTGGCGGCGGGGCCGCCGGTGCCGGGTCCGCCGCGGACTCGGCTGCCGGGTCTGCTGCGGGCAGTTCTGCTGCCGAGTCGGTCGAGGTGCACGCCGCCTCGCTCAAGGGGCCGACCTCGATTGGCCTGGTGCAGTTTATGGACCAGGCTGCCGATGGCGAGACGGACAATGAGTTCGACTTTGCGATCAACACCGCCGCCGACGAGATTGTGCCCAAGGTCATTCAAGGCGATATCGACATTGCCCTGGTGCCGGCCAACGTGGCGAGCGTGCTCTACAACAAGACCGAGGGCGCGGTGCAGGTCATCGACATCAACACGCTGGGCGTGCTGAACGTGGTGACGGGTAACGCGGACGTTACTTCGTTTGGCGATCTGGCGGGCCATACCGTCTACATGACGGGCAAGGGCACCACGCCGGAGTACGTCATGAACTACCTGTTGGAGCGCGCGGGCCTGACCGGTCAGGTGGCGCTCGAGTTTAAGAGCGAGCCCACCGAGGTGCTGTCGGCCCTGCTTGCCGATCCGTCCGCCGTGGGCGTGCTGCCGGAGCCGTTCAAGACCGCTGCCATCGCCAAGAGCGAAGGCAGGCTGTCGGCGCCGGTGAGCCTGACCGATGTGTGGGACGAGCTGGCAGGTGACACGGGCTCCCGTTTGCTGACGGGCGTGACCGTGGTGCGTCGGGCCTTTGCCGAGGAGCATCCCGAGGCCGTGGCGGAGTTCTTGCGCTGCCATGAGGCGAGCGTGAAGGCCGTCAATGCGGCGCCGGCGGACTGGGCTCAGGCCGTGGTCGATGCGGACATCGTGGATAACGCCACGATTGCCGAAAAGGCGATTCCCGGGTGCATGCTCGTGTGCCGGACGGGGAAGGATATGAAGGCGGCGCTCGGTGGGTACCTGCAGGTGCTGGCCGATGCGGACGCGAGCGCCGTGGGTGGCAAGCTCCCGGCTGACGATTTCTACTACATGGAGTAGCCCGTGCGTGCGTTTGCTCGACAAATGACGGAGCGTATGAAGGCGGTGGCGGCAGCGGGTGCCGTCGCCGCCTTTTGGCTTGCCGCGTGGATGCTGGTGGCGGCGTTGGTAGCGCAGCCGCTGATCTTGCCGGGGCCGGGTGCTGTTGCCTTGGCGCTGCTGCGCCTGGTGTGCGATGGCGGCACCTGGACGATTTTGGCGGGCTCGGGCGCGCGAATACTGGGCGGGCTGGCGCTTGCCGCGGTGTGTGGTGGCGTGCTTGCCGGGATTTCGTCACGGTCGCGGGCGTTCGCGCACTTGGTGGCTCCGGCGCTGTCGTTTGTAAAGGCGACGCCGGTCGCCTGCGTGGTGGTCCTGCTGCTTATTTGGTTGGGATCGGCGCGCGTGAGCATCGCCGCTGTCTTTTTGATGGCGCTGCCGGGCGTGTATTTTTCGCTGGCCGAGGGCTTGGCACGGGTGAATAAACCGCTGGAGCAGATGTTCCGTCTGCATGGCGTGCGCGGCTGGCGCCTGTTTTGCGCCCATACCTGGCGCGAAGTCCTGCCGTTTGTGCTTTCGTGCGCCCGCGCCGTGATCGGCATGAGCTGGAAGGCCGGCGTGGCAGCCGAGCTGATCGGCATGGCGGTGGGCACCGTGGGTGAGCGCATCTATCAGGCATAGCTTTTGATTGAGACGGCTGATTTGCTGGCGTGGACCGTGCTGGTCGTTGCCGCCTCGTGGGCGTGTGAGCGCGTGCTGGTGTGGCTGCTGCGGGTTTCGGGACCCGTGGCGTGGCGCGCGGCCGTGCGGGCGCATGGGCATGGACTGCGCGGGCGTGCGGGGGCTGCGAGCGATGGCACTGCAGCGGAGCTTGCGCTTGCCGTGGGCGATCGTGCGCCGTGGGCTCCGGCACTGGACGGTCTGGCGCTCAACGTGCCCGCGGGCGGGCGTATCTGTGTGATGGGTGCTTCGGGTGCGGGCAAGTCGACGCTGCTTGCGCTAGCGGCGGGGGAGTCCGCGCCGTGCTCGATGGTGTTTCAGGATGCACGCTTGGCCGAGTCCGCCTCGGCGCTGGATAACGTGCTGGTGTGCGCCGATGCGCGCGTGGATGCTTCGAGCGCCGCGGCATTGCTGCGCCTGCTGGTGCCGGGAGTCGATGTGGATGCTCGCGTGGCCGAGCTTTCGGGCGGGCAGCGCCGTCGCGTCGAGATCGCTCGAGCCCTGCTGTGCCCGGGCGGCGCGGTGATTCTTGACGAGCCCTTTACCGGCCTGGATGCCGCCGCGCGCGATGCGACGACCAAGGTCGTGCTCGACCTGCTCGACGGCCGCACGCTCTTGCTTGCCACGCACGACGCCGCCGACGCTCAGGCCCTCGATATCTCGGACATCATCACGCTCTAAAAACTAACTCAGCAACAAAATGATTCGTTTTCCTCCGTCCCCATGGGGTCTGGTGTGGTATTCTATCTGCGGGGTAATACTTAGGAATACCAAGTAATACCAACGCCGCAGAAACAAACTCCAGATGCGGGTCAATCGGGTTGCCTTCACAGCCCGTCGCCCAGCCGCGTGGCCCGCATCTATCCGCACCACCGTCGTTTCAAAAAGGAAGCGCCATGGCAGAACACATGACCCCCGTAGTCGCGAAGGTCTTGCCCGAGGAGAAGGCAGCCTTCGCGGCGGCAACCCAGCTCGTGGGCACCACGCCGTCCAACGCCATCCGCATGTTTATCGCCGCGTTCAATCGCTGCGGCACCTTTCCGTTTGACATCTCGCCCAACGGGGCCTTTGGCAAAGAGTGCCCCCAACAGCTAGTCGTTGAAGAACGTCCCCAATGACTAGTCGTCGGGAGGAGGTTGGCATGCTCAATGCGATGATTTGGGCGCTTGCCTGTTTTGGCGTCGTCGCTGCCGATATTGCCCTGAGCATGGTTTTGTTCTCCGCGTTGGACATCGTGTCGGCGCTGACAGGTTTTCCGGTCGACAATCTCGATATCCAATGGTTTCAGGCTGCCGCTCAGACGGCGTCATTTTTGATGGCGCTGCTGTGGTGGCGTTATCTGTGGCCCCGCTCCTTCATGGCGCGCCGGCAAGGCGAACGCCCACTCGGCGGGGGAGCAGGCGCGGCATGGAAGCGCATTGTCTGCATTGTTGTGATCGGCCTATCCATGCAGGTGGTCATTAGCTACCTATGCGACGGCGTACTGTCGCTGCTGCCCGAGGTCGCGGCAGACTATAGCGATCTCGTCGAGGAGACGGGCATGGGCGATACCAGCCTTCTTGCGGTCTTGACCACAGTGCTCGGCGCTCCGTTTTGCGAAGAGCTCCTGGTGCGCGGCATCATCTTTGAGTTTTCGCTGCGTGCGTTTAATCCACAGTGCCGTTCGCTCTGGAAGCGCCGGCGCCGCGCGAACGCGCAGGACGGCGCCATAGTGCCCTGGGCGGCCCCGAGTACCTGGGGCGTCGCCGCGGCGATTGTGCTGCAGGCGGCAATCTTCGGTTTTATGCACATGAATTGGGTGCAGGGTTGCTACGCGGGTGCCGCTGGCCTCATCTTTGGTTGGGTGCTCGTGACGACCGGAAAGCTCCGCTACACGATCCTGCTGCACTTTGCCTTTAATGCCGGGTCGTATCTCATGGGCCTGCTATGGTTTGTGAATACGCCGCTCGACGCGGTAGCCACGGTCGCTATCGCCGGCGTCGTCCTCGTTGAGGCAATGCGCTCGCTGCGCCACGCGTGTGGGATGGACGCAGCGAGCGCACCGCTGCCCTAGTTGCGACGTCCGCCTCCGTTGGCGCCCTGCCGTCCCTGGGCCGCGCGATTGCGACCGGCAGTGTTCTGTGCGCGCGACATGCCGCCGTGCCCCTTGCTGCCTTTGGGTCCCTTGCGAGCGCCGCCGCCATGCGGTTTGCCGCCCTTCTTGCCGGTCCCATGTCCGCCGTTGGCAGATGTCTCGCCCGGGCGCGGGGGTACGGGACGGATCAGGCAGTGCTTGGTGTAGCCGATCAGGTCACGACGCCCAGCTTTTTCCAGCGCCTCGCGCACGAGCTTGTAGTTCTCGGGCTTGCGATACTGGATGAGCGCGCGCTGCATGGCCTTTTCGTGCGGGTCGCGCGCCACATAGATCGGCTCCATGGTGCGCGGATCCACGCCGGTGTAGTACATGCACGTCGACATGGTGGACGGGGTGGGGTAGAAGTCTTGCACCTGCTCGGGCATATAGCCCATGTCGCGCACGGCCTCGGCAAGGTCCACAGCTTCCTTCATGGTCGAGCCGGGGTGGCTCGAGATCAGATACGGCACCACGTACTGCTTGAGTCCGTACTCGCGGTTCAAACGCTCAAATTTTCGGCAGAACGCGTCGTAGACGGCGCGGCTCGGCTTGCCCATCACGGAGAGCACCGCGTCGCTCACATGCTCGGGCGCCACGCGTAGCTGGCCCGAGACATGGTGCTCCAGCAGCTCGCGCAAAAACTCGTCCGAGGCATCGGCCATAGTGTAGTCAAAACGGATGCCGCTGCGGACGAAGACCTTCTTGACGCCCGGCAGCTGGCGTAGGTCGCGCAGCAGCTGCGTGTAGCCGCTCTCGTCGACCACCATGTTCTTGCACACGCTCGGCCATAGGCAGCGCTTGTTCTTGCACACGCCGTGCTTGAGCTGCTTGTCACAGGCAGGGCGGCTAAAGTTTGCCGTCGGTCCGCCCACGTCGTTGATGTAGCCCTTAAACTCGGGATCGCGCGTGAGCAGCTCGGCCTCGCGCATGATCGAATCGTGGCTGCGCATCTGCAGTACGCGGCCCTGGTGGAAGGTGAGGGCGCAAAACGAGCACTCGCCAAAGCACCCGCGGTTGGAGCTGATCGAAAACTTGATCTCGGCAAAGGCCGGTACGCCGCCCACCGCGTCGTAATCGGGGTGCCAATCGCGTGCGTAGGGGAGCTCGGCCACCTCGTCCATCTCATCGGTCGTTAACGTCGCCGACGGCGGGTTCTGCACCACATAGACGCTGTTGGGATAGGGCTCTACCAGGCGATGTCCGGTGATGGGGTCCATATTCTGCTGCTGCACGTTAAAGCTGCGCGCGTAGTTGAGCTTGTCGGCGGTAAGGTCGTCCCAGCTGGGCAGCAGATCGTAATCGTAGACCTCGTCGAGCGAGCCGGTGCGGTAGACGGTGCCGTTGATATAGGTGATCTGATCGACGGGCAGTCCCGCGTCGAGCGCGTCGGCGATCTCGACAATCGCGTGCTCGCCCATGCCGTAGATGAGGATGTCGGCGCCCGAGTCGAGTAGTACCGAGCGCTTGAGCTTGTCCTGCCAGTAGTCGTAGTGGGCCAGACGGCGCAGGCTCGCCTCGATGCCGCCGATGATGATGGGAGCGTCCTTGAACGTCTGGCGGATGAGGTTGCCGTAGACCGTGACGGCACGGTTGGGGCGGTGGCCTTCCTCGCCGCCGGGGGTATAGGCGTCGGTGTGGCGGCGGTGCTTGGTCACCGAATAGTGGTTGACCATGGAGTCCATGTTGCCGGCGCTGACGAGAAAGCCCAGGCGCGGCTCGCCGAGCACCGTGATGCTGGCGGGGTCGGTCCAGTCGGGCTGGCAGATAATGCCCACCTTGTAACCGTGTGCATCGAGGACGCGGCTGATGATGGCCATACCAAAGCTAGGGTGGTCCACGTAGGCGTCGCCGCAGACGTAGACAAAGTCGCACTGGTCCCAGCCGCGCGCATCCATGTCGGCGCGGCTGACAGGGAGGAACTTATCGCGGTCCGGGCGCCAGGGACGGGCGGGCGCCGCCGGGGCATGCGTGGGTCGCGAGCCCTGCGTCTTACCGCCGCGTTTTTGCTGCTGGCCGCGCTGGGCATGCTTGCCGTGCTGGTTGTGCTGAGCGTCCTGGGGCTTTTGTGCCACGATTCCTCCCGTTGTTAGTATGCTGCACGTAATTGTAACCAGTCTTTTTGGGACGTCGCTAAAAAGACTGGTGGAGTACACGAGCTGGCGGATCGGCGCGTCGATGCGGGCGTCGGCGCCGCGCCGCTGTTTGTTTCCAGACTGTGTATCCGCGCGTTGGAGAACCCGTCTCGCGCGCACGCCATGTTGTCAATGGGTTACAGTATGAACGGCGGCTATGTTTCCGCCAACGCACGAGAGAGTCGTCAACAAGGAGGATGCACGACGATGCAGCGTGCCAAACAGATATCGGAGTCTATTGAGCTGGGCATCATCTTGGCGCTCGCCGGTGGCTTTATGGATGTGTATTCGTACATTGGGCGCGACCATGTTTTCGCCAACGCGCAGACAGGCAACATCCTGCTCGTGGGCGTGAGCATCTCGGAGGGCAACTGGGCACTTGCGGGGCGCTACTTCTTCCCTGTGGTTTCGTTTGCCGTGGGTATTATGCTTGCCGATCTGGTACACGAGCGGTTTGGCAGCGTGATCCACTGGCGTCAGGTGACGGTGTTCTTTGAAGCCGTCATCTTGCTGGGCGTGAGCTTTATCCCGGGCGGCAATTTCAACCTGCTCGCCAACTGCCTCACCTCGTTTGCCTGCGGCATGCAGGTCGAGAGCTTCCGCAAGATCCACGGTCACGGCATCGCTACGACCATGTGCATCGGCAACTTGCGCAACGCGCTGCAAAACGTGGACGATTACATCATCACCCACAGGCGCGGCTTTTTGGAAAACGGCCTGCTGTACTTTGGCGTGATCTTTACCTTTGTGTTTGGCGCCGTGTTGGGCAACTGGTGTATTGAGCGCATGGGCCTGCACGCCATCGTCGTGGCGAGCTTGCTGCTGTTTGTCGCGTTTGCCATCATGTTCATCGACCGCGAGCGCGACTTGCGCTTACGCTGGAAGGTTGCGGCCGAGGCTTGGAAAGAGGGCTGCCGAAAGTAACCGAATGCGACAAAGGGGCTGTCCCTTTGTCAGATAGATCGATAATGGGGAGGGGACGGCCATCTCGGCCGCCCCATTTTTGGAGTCTTAAGCGCTAAGGTGCATGTTTGTAATGACAAGATTTGACGTCAGCAAAGCGTGCTGCTTGAGGCTATAGAATAAAAATGTCATCTTTCTAGCTATAATTATTAGTTGAGGGGATGGACATATGGCAGAGCTTTTTATTCAAAATAAGACGACAGTAATCAAGTTGATGGCGCTCTGCATTTTATCTGCCCTGGTGGAGCTGTCTGTTGTTAAAGCTGAATCGTTGATAATAGACTATGGCCTGCTTCGTTCTAATTATCGTAACGTTTTATACATTGGGTTAGGCCTGCTAGTATTGCTCTCAGTTGAGCTGGTGACAAATCTGTTCAGATCAAAATATGCGGAGCAATTGGCTTCCGATGGTGCTAACTGCTTCTATAGATTGCTTGCCCGCCATGCTTTAGAGCGGCCCTTAGT
Organism: Collinsella sp.; assembly: GCA_048342015.1. GTDB lineage: Bacteria > Actinomycetota > Coriobacteriia > Coriobacteriales > Coriobacteriaceae > Collinsella. The sequence goes on from DBGDFS010000044.1 coordinate 9,978, forward strand.
TTTAGCAAAAGACAGTGACTACCTGTTATCGCGCATTGAAGAGGCCGGGAACCTACAGCCGATGATTGGAATATTTACAACTGCGTTTCTTCCGTGCCTAGTGACGGGTTTGGTATCGTTTGTGGCGCTATCTAATATCTCTATGTTGCTTTTGATTCCTGTTTGTGTTTCGGCATTGTTTATTTCGCTTCTATATCCGTTCGCTCTTAGTAAGCTATCGACTAAGAGCGAAAAGGCATTGGAGGCCCAGGCGAGGGGTTCTGCTTATTTAGCCCAACTAATAAATTGTCGACTTTACATTCGTATTTCTCGTTCAATTAACTTGGAATTACTTCACTATAAAAAGATGCTTAAAGCCTGCAGGAACTCTCGAGTTGAGGAGAGCGTCTTTGCGAGATTGGCAACTGAAATAGTTGACGCTGGCAACATCATTACTGGCTTGCTTTCAGTTCTGCTGCTTATTTTCCTTGTGTTAAAGCGCGGGCTGACGGTCGGGATTGCAGTGCAGAGTTATCAACTTGTACTTCTATGCTATTCTCCTTTTCCTCTTGTTCTGAATTGTTGGGCTCAGCTTCAGCCGTCGTTTAGATCGTTGCACCGTGTCTTGGAATTACGTCGTCTTTTGGAAGCTGAAAAACCTAATTTGATATGCTTCGATCACGCTGATCGAATTAGTTGGAAAGGAATCAGTCTCTCGTTTTCGTCGAACGAAACTAATGAGAGGATAACAATTCCAGATTGCACGATACAGGCACCTTGTCTGGTTTTAGTAAGCGGCCCTAATGCATGCGGTAAATCTTCATTTCTGGAAGTATTGAATGGATTATTGTCTCCAGTTGCTGGCAGACTGTGTGTTAATGAGTCTACTGTCATTTTCGATGGTTCGACTTTAATCCAGCTACCCTGCGCAACTATGCCGCAAAGACATTTGATAATGGGGGGAACTTTCAGGAAGGCTCTTTACTATGGTCTTGTAGATATTGACTCTGAAAAACTCATCTATCTTTTGAGGGGTTTTAGCCTCGATAAATTATTTGAATCAAATCCCATCATTGGAGCTAGGGGACGATCGCGTCGAAAATGTTGGTGTAAGGGTGACGCCCTAGCGCCCGTTTAACGAAGAACGGCCTTCGTCCTAGAATCTGAAATCACCACAACAACAGGTTCTAGGAAAGGACGAAGACCGCTATGGGAATCTTATCAGACCCGACGCCGGACATGCTTGCCATGCCCCGTTTCGACGACGGCGCCATCGACATGCAGGAGCTGCTCAGGCGTCTCGCCGAGCAGGTCGTGAACGCCGTGATGGACGCCGAGGCCGACCAGCTCTGCGGTGGCGGGGGGAACAGCCGAAACGGCTACCGCGAGAGGTCGCTCGCCACCTGCGTCGGCACGCTGACGCTGCGCATCCCCAAGCTGCGCTCCGGCAGCTTCTTCCCCGAGGACGTGCTCGAGCGATACCAGCGCGTCGACCGCGCCCTCGTGGCCGCCGTGGCCGAGATGTACGCCACGGGCACCAGCACCCGCAAGGTGCAGAGGGTGGCCGAGAAGATGGGCGTCTCCAGGCTCTCGAAGGACCAGGTGAGCGCCATCGCCTCGAGCCTGGACGCAGACATCGAGGACCTGTGCGCAAGGCCGCTCGGCGGCTCGCCGGTGCCCTACGTCTGGCTCGACGCGACCTACGTCAAGTGCCGCCGCGAGGGGCGCGTCGCCTCCACCGCCGTGGTCACCGCCATCGGCTGCGATGCGGGCGGCTGGAGGCGCGTCCTGGGCGTCGACGTGGTCGACACCGAGTCCTACGACTCGTGGCTCGCCTTCCTGCGGGCTATCCGCTCGCGCGGGGCGGCGGGCGTGCGGCTCGTCGTCTCGGACGCCCACCCGGGGCTCGTCCGGGCGCTCGGCGAGGTCTTCCAGGGCGCCGCGTGGCAGCGCTGCGCGGTCCACCTCATGCGCGACTGCATGCGCGAGGCCGGCTCCTGGCAGCTCAGGCGCCGCGTGGGCAGGATCGTGTCGCAGGTGTTCCGCGGGCGCGACGCCGCCACCGTGACGGCCATGTACCACGCGGCGTGCGACATGCTGGAGGGGTGCTGCCCCAGGGCGGCGGCGGTGCTGGAGGAGGCCGAGCCCGACGCGCTGGCCTACCTCGACTTCCCGCCGACCCACTGGAAGCGCCTGCGCACCAACAACGTGCAGGAGAGGACCAACCGGGAGATAAAACGCAGGTCGCGCGTCGTGCAGGTGTTCCCCTCCACGGGCTCGCTGGTGCGGCTCGCGGGCGCGGTCATGTGCGAGCAGGACGAGATATGGCAGGAGTCCAGGTACTTCTCGGAGGTGAGGATGAACGAGCTCTACGATGACGGTCGCACTCGGGGAATCGACGGTCCCGTCGATTGGGCGCGGCTCGAGGCGGAGGCCAGGAAGATGCTCGAGTCCGGCCTCGAGCTTGCGGACAGGGTCGAGGCGGCATAGGATATCAACCGTATTCCAGATTCCAGGACGCCGGGCCGACTCGCTTCGGATCGGGCTCTACACCAACTTTCTCGACACTACCTAGGGGACACAATTTGTCTGGCGGAGAACTGGCTTCTCTATTACTTTGTAGGGCCTTTCTGAGCAGTTATTCTATTGTTATTTTGGATGAGCCTTGCAACAATTTAGATAATGCTTCGATATCCTTTTTGAAGGTGGTTGTTGCGCAGGAGATGAAAGAGCGAATCGTCATCATTGCGGATCATGGACATGGTTTCGAACAATTTGCGGACTATGTAATACAGTTTCAGGAGCCAGAAAAAACTATCTAGCTCCTGAACGTTGCTACGAACTGCTTTTTGCGATTTATTCGAGATGCTCTTCAATCCGAGCCCTCAGAAGGGCAATGGCTGTGGGTATTCCAATTGCGGCGGCTAATTCGGCTTTATCCAAAACCTGTATGCTAAAGCACGATCGTTTATCACATTGAAGGACGATAACTGAAGATAGCTTCACTTCCCGTTGGCTGAATATATCGTAATCTCCAAATAGGAAGTTACCTTTTATTGTGTAATTCGGTATGTTCGTTATGCACTTCATCTCAAGTCTGTTTAGGCCATAATCGAACACCGCAACTTCCTTGTGTTCGATGATGAGCGCAACCCTGGGCATGTTACTAAAACCACCGTCGACGACAGTAAAGAGTTTTTTATTTGCATCGTCATAAACGGTATATTTTAGGCTCAATAGCTGTCCTAGTGGACCCGTGAACCCATGTCTTTTGATATTGAGGTTGTCTCCAGCTGGGTTGATGAGAACTAGATCATGCGGATAAGGGTTACCCTCAATTGAGATTCGATATTCGTTTGTAGCCGTCTTGCTCGATTTAGGACCAGTAGCCACCACGCGTCATCGCCTCGATCGAATTGGAACCGACTTCTGCCTCGTGCGGAGAATTGCGCAGTATGTTGCAGTACATGCAGCTGCAATAACCGCATGGGCAATTTCTAATAAAATGAATGGCGCTATTTACTGCATGCATGTTAAATGGACGAATACTTCTCATGATTTGCCTCCCATTGTTCGATTGTTTCTGACTGTTCTATTACCTTCTTCACCTCCTCAGCACTGTTGAACCCTAGGTTTTCAATCGACGAGTACTCAACGTAAACAGAAAACCTGCTTTCAAGATAAATAAGCAGTCGAACTAAATCTGATGAGGACAAGTTGAATGGCGGGTCGGTCAATTGCTGATTTCTTAGATTTTGGTCAAATTGAGTCAAATCCAAATCTCTAATATTGCTTATCGCTTTTTCGATTTCTGCGTAGATGGTTTCATCTTTACGATACGCTGTCATTTCAGCACCCCAATATCGAAATCAAACAACTCGTTCTCGATTGTTTTGCAGCATAGTAATGATTCTTCTGGATCTAAGCTGGCTGAGAAACAGGGCATTCCTCTTAGTCGAAGTTCTCTTGCTGCTTGAATTGCTTTATCGCTAGATGAATAGCTTATTTGAAATCTATGCGTCTCCAACCCTTCAGTGGCGTCAAGTACTTCGTTTGTAATTTCAAATTGAACTTTCTCTGCTTGCGTAAGCGTTTCAATTATGGGTATGAGCCCAAGCATTATGTAGTAGTCGGCTATCGTGTATGGGATATTGATAATGGCCAAGTCAGGGCAGAAAGCTCGACATGCAGCAATCGATCCTAATCCGTAATCTCCGAAAATGTGGTCGTCGTATTTCATAAGCACATTGGGCGTTTCTAATAGAGCTAGGTCGGATTTATCATTCTCAATGATGAAGTTGATCTGCTCATTCATTTTGATGACGGCGGATTGGCCACCATCAAAACTAAGGGTGTTGCAGCCCCAGATTTCATTTAAAGGATTGAAGCTCAAAGCGCATAGATTGGGATGGTGCTTTCTCATCTCGCTAACGATGCTACTAAACGTAATTGTTGAATCGGCGGGTGTATATAGATTCCCGACAACAATTTTTGGTATCAGGGCTAATTCCTGCATGTCGCTTTTGCTAGACTCAATTTGTACAGTGGCGAGTTGGCTGACAACCTTCTTATTTACAGAATGTGCATAGGTTTCAGCGTGTTTACTAAATTCTATGAGTCCTGCGGCGCTTTCTTTCGTCGATAAAACGACAACCAGGTCTGATTCATCGATTGTCGTTACATAGTTAATTCGATTTCTTATGCCAATTTCTTTGCAATTAACAAGGTTGGCAACATCTACGCCGTCCGGTAGAATGCCGCATGGTGTTGATACCCGAATTTTGTAGCCAATTCCGAGCAATCCAATTAGAAGAGGATAGTCAGCTCTCGTGAAAGATATAAGTCCAATTGTCTTCATGATTTTTATCGCTTGTCCCTTTTAAGAGCCGTTGTAATGGACACTTCGTGTCTATGAAGCTCAAAGCGAAGTATTTTCTGATTAAGTCGATCAAAGGCAATTCGTTTTGAGTTGTCGCATGCTGTTCGCTTGTAATCAGGGCTAATTACTCCTTTGCAATCTGCGCTTTTAATGCATTGAGTGCACAGCTGAAATGCCCAACATTTTTTACATGAATCGCTGGTCAGCTTTGAAACATTGATCATCTTTTCAATTTGACCTAAATCAAATCCTGAATCCAATGTACCGATATACATGTCCTTGGTTGTTTCGCTGACCCTTTCGCAAGGAAGAAGCGCTCCTGCTGTTGTCACAAATAGACGCGTAACTCCTGGCTCGCATGGACCACCGGGTATAGCTTTTGTTGGGATGTTCGAAGGTGCAAATCGCTTAATGTTTTGGTTGATGCTTGCAAGCGTATATGAAGCGAGCCTATCGCTGCGGTTTCCTTTTTCGATCTTGCGCTCGTCCATAATTCTTGCTTTAAATAAGGCGTAATTCAGTTGACTTGAGAACTTGTCATTGTAGGGGGCGATACGTCCGTTGCGTTCCAAGTAGTTGAATTGAACATCGCAAGCCTCGATATCCTTATCATTTATAAAGGAAGAGACTGTTTTATAGATGTTGTTCGTGTCGACTACGGCATTAAAATGAATATATTTGTTGCGTTCAGGATGGTTGTCTAAAATCATATGAACATTGTCTATAACTGCTTGGTATGAGGACTCACCATTAGCGTAATGCCTAGACTTATCATGGATTTGCTGCGGCCCGTCAAGACTGATTAGCAAATAGAATTCATGCCCAGAATCGAAGAAGAATTTAATCATATCTTCAGATAAAAGAGAGCAATTGGTTGTAATTCGAAATGAGATGTGTTTTCCTTCAAATACCTGTTCTGCATATTGAGTAATTAGCTTAATTTCACTAAATCGAAGGAGAGGTTCTCCTCCATAAAATGCTACGACCGGGTTTGGGTTGTCAATCGAGTGCATCTTAAAGAATTCGATTGCATGTTTGGCCGTCGAAACAGACATAGAGTTATGACTGTGGGTTCTGTTGTATAAGGAGTTTTCGGAATAGATACAGTAATCACATCGGAAGTTGCAAGATTGAGTCAGCTGAAGGGTTATCATCCGTAATTTCTTTCCAGCTTAACTTTCAAAAGGTCAATTGATGGATAAGCGACATCCTGCAATGGCGAATCGCAGCAGTAGCCACATGATTGTAGTAACTGGAATTCTTGGTCTGATTTATAGGAGTCGGGGCAAACTTCGCCTGCTTGGACTTCTGAGATGTAATTGAAGAGATCTTTGCTTACTGCAAGTATCTCATTTCGATTGGCATCATAAATGTAGTGGCCCAAGAGGGTCTTTATGGGTAGAACTAACATCTCTACCGCCTCTTTCATTTCACTAATGTTATTTTAGTGAACTAAGATGTTTACTATAAGGTATTCATTTATAAACGTATTGTCAAACATATATTGCTAAAACAGAAACAATTTATAGACTGAGTCGGTCGTATTCTTTGGGCGAATGCTCCTATAATCTAGCCTTCGCTGCTGTCGGGAGGGAAGGACTAGGGTTCCGTTATTCTATTGAAACGCTTTAACACCTTTGACGTTCTCACGTGTTTTTCGTTTCAAAAGCGTTAGGATGGGACTCATAGCGTGGGGCGTAATGGGTGCCCCACACACGATGGGAGGCTATCAATGGCTAATCGTTTCGTTCTCAATACCATCTCTTATCATGGTTCCGGCGCCATCAAGGAGATCCCCGGCGAGCTCCAGCGTCGCGGCTACAAGAAGATCTTCGTCTGCTCCGACCCCGATCTGGTCAAGTTTGGCGTTACCGCTAAGGTGACCGACGAGCTCGACGCCGCCGGCATCGCTTGGAGCCTCTACTCCGAGATCAAGCCCAACCCCACCATCCAGAACGTCAAGGATGGCGTCGAGGCCTTCAAGGCCGCCGAGGCTGACGCTATCGTGACCATCGGTGGCGGCTCCTCCATGGACACCGCTAAGGCCATCGGCATCATCATCAACAACCCCGAGTTCGCCGATGTCCGCAGCCTCGAGGGCGTTGCTCCCACCAAGAACCATGCCGTGTTCACCATCGCCGTGCCGACGACCGCCGGTACCGCTGCCGAGGTGACCATCAACTACGTCATCACCGACCCCGAGAAGGTCCGCAAGTTCGTGTGCGTCGACACCAACGACGCCCCCGAGGTCGCCGTCGTCGACCCCGACATGATGGCTTCCATGCCCGCCGGCCTGACCGCTTCCACTGGTATGGACGCTCTGACCCACGCCATCGAGGGCTACACCACCAAGGGCGCTTGGGAGCTCTCCGACATGTTCCACTTTGAGGCTATCAAGCTGATCAGCGAGAACCTGCGCGACTCCGTCGCCGAGGCCAAGTCCGGCAAGCCCGGCTCCGGCCGCGAGGGCATGGCCCTTGGCCAGTATGTCGCCGGCATGGGCTTCTCCAATGTCGGCCTGGGCATCGACCACGCCATGGCTCACACCCTGTCCGCTCACTACGACACCCCGCACGGCGTCGCCTGCGCCATGCTGCTGCCGATCGCCATGGAGTTCAACAAGCCGGTTTGCGCCGAGCGCCTGGCCAAGGTCGCCGTCGCCATGGGCGTTGACACCACGGGCATGAGCACCGACGAGGCCGCCGATGCTGCCATCGCCGCCGTCAAGCAGCTTTCCGCCGACGTGAACATCCCGCACGTCTGCGAGGCCATGAAGGCTGACGAGATCGAGGTCCTGGCCAAGGACGCCATGGCCGACGCCTGCTTCCCGGGCAACCCGCGCGAGGCGACGCTCGACGACGTCATCGAGCTCTTCAAGAAGATCTGCCCGGCTGCCTAACTTGGTTCGGCGGGCCCCTGCCCGTTAGCCCCACAATCGTCCTCGGACATGTCGGAAGCCCCCGCTGCGCACTTCGTGCGGCGGGGGCTTCCTCCGTCCTGCGGAAAGATTGTGGGGCTAACGGGCAGGGGGCCCGCCGGCTCGTTATCGTGGCGGGCGCAGTTCTGAAGAACTCAATGGGTCATCTCGCTAGGTAAAAAGATGGTTCGCGGTGGTATCGTTGCTGTGGGTTTAATTCGATATGAAAGGGTGACTTTGGTGTCCAAGATGGATTCTACGCTCTCCTATATTACTGACCAGTTGAAGGCGCTGACTTCTATTGCTTCGCCTACAGGCTATACCCGTGCGGCGACTGATTATCTGATGGAGACGTTGCGCGATATGGGCTTTGGGCCCGAGCGCTCCAATAAGGGTAACGTGCTCGTTGAGCTTGGTGGCGAGGGTGAGCCGCTCGTACTGGCGAGCCATGTCGATACCCTGGGCGCCATGGTACGCTCCATTAAGGACAATGGTCGCCTGCGCCCCACGACCCTCGGCGGGCACCAGTGGTCCACGGCCGATGGCGAGAACTGCACCGTCTACACGCGTGACGGCAATGTCTACACGGGCGTGGTCCTTAACACCGAGCCTTCGGCGCATGTGGCCGATGAGCCGGTCAAGACCATCGAGAAGAACATGGAGATCCTGCTCGATGAGAATGTCGACAGCAAGGACGATGTGCTCGAGCTGGGTGTTCAGACCGGCGACATCATCGCTATGGACCCGCGCACCACAGTGACGGAGAGCGGCTACATTAAGAGCCGCTTCTTGGACGACAAGCTGTCGGCCGCCATTTTGCTGGGCTTGGCGCGTGCCGTCGCCGCTGGTGAGGTGACGCTTTCGCGTAAGGTTTCGCTGCTCTTTACCGTGTATGAGGAGGTCGGCCACGGCGGTGCCTTTGTGCCGGCCGACACGCGCGAGATGATCAGCGTGGACATGGGCTGCGTGGGCGACGACCTGGGCTGCACCGAGCGCATGGTTTCGATTTGCGCTAAGGATTCGGGCGGTCCGTACAACTACGACCTGGTAACCACGCTGTCCAACATCGCGCGCGAGCTGGAGCTCGATTACGCCATCGATGTGTACCCGCACTATGGCTCCGACGTCGAGGCCACGCTCTCGGCCGGCTACGACATTCGCCATGGTCTGATCGGCCCCGGCGTGTACGCGAGCCACAACTACGAGCGCAGCCACATCGACGGCGTGCGCAATACCTACGAGCTGGTTCGCGCCTACGTTCAGCGCTAACGATGCAGCGGCCTCGGCTGATACGGCGGTACCGACCGAGGCCGTCCTCTCTAAGTTGCGGTGAAATAGGGACTGTTTGGCGGTTTTAAACGCTTAAACAGTCCCTATTTCACCGCAATTTATGAAGGGGATGGGGCTACTTAAGTGCGCCGGTCACCGTGCCGCCGCCGAGGACGATGTCGCCGTGGTAGACTACAACGGCCTGGCCGGGGGCGATGGCTCGCTGCGGCTCGTCAAAAGTCAGCAGCATTTGCCCGTCTTCGCCGCGCGTAAGGGTCGCTGCTTGGTCTTTCTGACGGTAACGGTACTTGGCGCCCACGCGAATGCCGCCGGCATCGAGTTCTGCCTCCATGCGGTCGGCAGGGGCGCTCCAGATCCAGTCGTCGGCCGTGAGTGCTGTGGCCGTTAGGTCCTCGGCCTCGCCCAGATGCACGGTGTTGTTGGCGGCATCGACGCCCGTCACATACACGGGATGCGCCATCGCGACGCCCAAGCCCTTGCGCTGGCCGATGGTATAGCGCAACGCGCCGTTATGGCGTCCGACCACGCTGCCGTCGCGCCACACAATGTCGCCCGGTGCAGCGGGATGTCCGCAGCGGCGCTCGATATAGCCCGCGTAGTCACCGTCTGGAATAAAGCAGATGTCCTCGCTCTCGGCCTTCTTGGCGTTGATGAAGCCCTGCTCGGCGGCAATGCGGCGCACGTCGCGCTCTTTGTCCAGCCCGGCCAGCGGAAAGATTGTGCGCGACAGCCGCTCCTGCGTGAGCGAATACAAAAAGTAGCTCTGGTCCTTCTTGGGGTCTTCGCCGCGATGCAGCTGCCAGGTGCCGTCGGACGCCTGGCTTGTTTTGGCGTAGTGACCTGTGGCGATGTAGTCGCAGCCCATATCCAGCGCCGCATCCAGCAATGCGCCAAACTTAATGTGGCGGTTGCAGATGATGCATGGGTTGGGCGTCAGCCCCTCCTGATAGGCGGTCACGAAGCGCTCGATAACATTGCGGTCGAAGGTCTGCTGCAGGTTAAGTACATGGTGGGGTATCCCCAGGCGCTCGGCGACGGCCTTTGCATCGGCGATGTCGCGGTCGACCTTACTCGTGCTCGTGACGGGATCGGGCGCGGGGCAGGTGAGGCGCATGGTGGCGCCGACACATTCGTAACCCTGGCTTTTGAGCAGATACGCGGTCACGCTGGAATCGACGCCGCCACTCATGGCGACGAGCACGCGCTTGTTGTGCATGGGGAGGTTCTCCTTGGTGGCATGTGGCCAAAAAAGAAAAGCGGCGCGGGAGGCTGGTTCCGCGCCGCAGACATTGTAGCAAGTTCGGGCGTCCTGTGGGACGCCCGAACGAGATGGGCTCAGACTGCCGGGAGAGAGAGGAGACCGGCTCGTCCGTGGGCTCAACCTATGGGCGACAGGCTCTAGTCCTGGAACAGTGCCGTGGACAGGTAGCGCTCACCGGTATCGGCGAGCAGGGCCACGATGGTCTTGCCCTCGTTCTCGGGGCGCTTGGCCAGCTGCAGCGCGGCCCACACGGCGGCGCCGGACGAAATGCCCACGAGCACGCCCTCCTTGTGGCCCACGGCGCGGCCGGTCGCAAAGGCGTCGTCGTTCTCGACGGGGATGATCTCGTCATAGACCTGGGTGTCGAGGACGTCGGGCACAAAGCCGGCACCGATACCCTGGATCTTGTGCGGGCCGGCCTGGCCCTTAGAGAGCACCGGGGAGGTAGCGGGCTCGACGGCGACGATCTGAATCTCGGGGTTCTGCTCCTTGAGGAACTCGCCCACGCCGGTCACGGTGCCGCCGGTGCCGACGCCGGCGACGAAGATGTCGACCTTGCCGTCGGTGTCATCCCAGATCTCGGGGCCGGTCGTGGCCTTGTGGATGGCAGGGTTGGCGGGGTTTACAAACTGACCGGCGATAATGCTGTTGGGTGTCTCCTTCTGCAGCTCCTCGGCCTTGGCGATGGCGCCCTTCATGCCCTTGGAGCCGTCGGTGAGCACGAGCTGTGCGCCGTATGCCTGCATAAGTTTGCGGCGCTCGACGGACATAGTCTCGGGCATGGTGATGATCACCTTGTAGCCGCGAGCCGCCGCCACCGAGGCGATGCCGACGCCGGTATTGCCGCTCGTGGGCTCGATGATGGTGTAGTCGCCGCCGCGCACGAGCTTGCCGGCCTTCTCGGCCTCGTCGATCATGTTCTTGGCGACGCGGTCTTTGACGGACCCGGCGGGGTTGAAGTATTCCAGCTTGACGAGCACGCGGGCCTTGAGGTCCTCATCGGCCTCAAAGTGAGTGAGCTCCAGAAGCGGGGTGTGGCCGATAAGCTGATCGATGGACGTATAAACATTGCTCATGGTGAACCTCCAAAGTGTTCAAATGACTGGATACCGTGTGGTTTTACGGTGTGTGTAGCAGCGAAACCCACAAACCTTATGGGTTGTTCGTTTTGCTGTTGGCAAGCATAGTAGACAGTAAAGCCTAGTAACGCAATAGGAAATAGAAGATTATTACGAGTCGATTAACCATCTTGACCGGAACGGGTATTTTCAAAACCAATATTTCGGCTAGAATTTCTACGGACTAAATGACCGAAAGGCAGCACTATACATGTTGGTTTCTACTAAGGGCAGATATGCCCTGCGCGTTATGGTCGATCTGGCCGAGCACCAGGCAGCCGGTCGCATCCCGCTCAAAGAGATCGCGGCGCGACAGGGGATTTCCGAGAAATATCTCGAGAACATCTTGGCTACGCTCGTGCGCGCCAACATGCTCTCGGGCATGCGCGGCAAGGGCGGCGGCTACGTGCTTACGCGCCCGCCCGAGCAGTATACGGTGGGCGAGATCCTGCGCCTGACCGAGGGCAGCTTGGCGCCGGTCGCATGCCTGGACGGCGACTGCAAGGGCTGTTCGCGTTCGGACGAGTGCCCCACGCTCGACGTGTGGAAGAACCTGGACAAGCTCATCAACGACTACCTCGACGGTGTGACGCTCGACCAGCTCGTCGCCCCCAGCGAAGGCTACGACTACGTCATCTAGCCCACCTGCCATTTGGGGACGGGGTGGAAATGGTAGATTTTCTTGCCCTCTGAGGATTGACAAATAAGAAGGCCGCCCATTTTTGCGATGGGCGGCCTTCGTTTTGGGCTGTTGAGACGGATACGGTCGGAATGGCCGTTTTAGTCCTCGGCAAGACTATCGAGGATGCTGCGCATGATGGACACTAGGATGCTGCCCATAAAGGCCGATCCAAAGCCGGCAATGGAGATACCCGCGCCCAGCAGATTGACCGACAGGTAGCTGGCCAGCTCGAGCATAAAGCTGTTGACTACGAGCTGAAAAATACCAAGCGTGATAATAGTGAGCGGCAGCGAGATGACCGTCAGGAACGGCTTGACGAGCGAGTCGACGATGTTGAGGAACAGTCCCACGAAGGCAAAGCAGACCCAAGCCTCGGCAAAGCCGAAGGGTTGGATACCGGGGACGAGGAACGTGGCGATCGCGATGGCGATCGAGGTGAAGAGCCAGTTAAGCATAAAGCGCATGGTAGGGGGTCCTTTCTTGCGCGGGGAGAGTTAGTGACGCGTGAAGCAGCTTGCCGTGGCGACTTGGACGGCTGCGCGAACGCGGGGCCTTGCCTGGATGCCCATTGTCGCAAATATTCGTGGAGCTTACGTGCGCATTCGATTTCAAAACGGCGTTCGTCCTGAACGGCGTTCGTCCTGAAAAACGCGCCGCTGACAGAGAGTCTTGTCGCTTTAGTTTGGTGGTGTGCTACACTGCTACGGGCAAAAGCCACAGGCGTTGCCCTATTGCATAGAACGGGTGAACGATGCCCGATGTCAGTATCAACTTCGATGCCTTTTGGCGGGTTTGGCGGTGATCGATGAATATCGAGAACATGTTTGACAAGCCTGATGTCAAGCAGCTGGTCCACGCATTTAGCCTTTTGGACGACGAGAAGGATATCCAAGCGTTTTTGACCGATATCTGCACGCCGCGCGAGATTTGCGACCTTTCTCAGCGTTTGCAGGTTGCGCGCTATTTGGACGAGGGCGAGCCTTATGTTGAGGTTCAGGCCCGTACCGGCGCTTCGTCCACCACGGTGAGCCGCGTTTCAAAGGCGCTGAACGGCGAGTACGGTGGCTACCGCAAGATCCTCATTAAGTTGGAGGATGGCGAGTAGGCCAGCGACAACATTGAATTACGAAGAACCGTCCCTCCGGGGGCGGTTTTTATATGCCTGCAATCGGCTGGTGCGTTGGGTTCAGGTTGCTTTGTACCAAAAGATGGAACTGCGGTGGCAATGTGTCCGCTTGGGCGGGTAGGATGGATGCATTGATTATTGCGAACGGTTTGAGCGGAGGACCATGCCTGTTCGAATCTATACCACCAATGCCGGCACGGATTTGAGCGATGCCGAGTCGGCGCTGCTTGCCGACCTTATTGCCCGTCACGGGCGTGCCGTGTTGCTGGCACCAACGTTTGCCGAGCTCGACCTGTGCCGTCATGATGCGGCGGAAGCCGGGGTTTCACTGGGTATCGACTACAAGACGCCTTCGTCGTGGCTTCGCTCGCTTTGGGAGCTTTTGGGCGACGGGCGCGATTTCGTCGACAACCTGCAGCGCCAGATGCTGTTCTCGGACATGATCGACCGCCGCGACGACGCTGCTTTGCAGCCGCTCTCGCGCAGCCAAGGCACGGTACGCATGCTTTCGCGCATGGCCCGCGATGTGTTGCCTGGCGTGGCGGGGACGGGCGACGAACGCTGCCGCGATGCCGTCGCTCAGCCCGAGCCCAAAAGCGACGCTGAGGCCCGCGTGTTCGAGCTGTTGAGCGCCTATGCGAGCGGTTTGGACCGTCGAGATATGGTCGAGCCCTGCGAGGCAGCCGACATTATGGCCGGTGCCCTGGCCGATAGCCTGCCGGCGTGCGCCCGCGCCGTATGCGTGCGCGGTACCACGTCGTTTACGCACGGTCTACTCGAGCTGCTGTCTGCCGTGGCGAACAATGGGGGAGAGGTCGTCGTGCTGCTTGCCCGCGAGCAGGCGGCGATGCGCGAGGAGCTTGCCACGGCATTTGATGCCCGCGGTGTGCTGTTTGAGATCGCGCCGCTGGGGGAGGACGCCGTCGCGTCTGATGTCGCTTGCGGGGCCGCCGCTCAGCCTGCCTTTATTGAGGTCGCCGGCCCCCATGCCCGTGCTCATGTCTATGCGGACGCCATCGATAAGTTGGTGAAAGCGCACAAGGAGTCCAAGGCCGATAAAGCTACTGCAACGCCTGCCGACCCTGTGCGCGTGCTCGTTGTTTCTGCCCGGGCACCCCAGCTGTTCGTTGAGCTCGCCTCTCGTCTGGCGGCTCGTCATATCGCTTCCGAGACAACTGAGTTCACGGCGTTTTCCCAGTCCATCGCGGGCAGGCAGTTTACGGCGCTCGCCGGCCTGATCGAGCGCATGAAGGCCGCCGATGAGGGCATGGCGTCAAAGACCGAGTGGTGGCCCGCGCCGGAGCTTACCGACTGGATCTACAGTCCGCTTTCGGGTGCCGACGCCGCGAGCGCCCGCGGCTTCGACAAGAACATGCGCCTGTCGCGCAGCAAGACCGCTGCGGGCGTCAAGAGCCTGCTGCAGAGCGTGCAGGGCCAGGTGAGGGGCGCTCGCAAGGCCGCCAGCGACGATAACTGGTTTAAGAATGTGCCGTGCGTGGTCTCGGACGTGTTTCAGGCGCTGTGGCGCGACAAACCCGTGACGGCGCTCAAGGCCATGCTCGCCGTTGCAGAGGCGCTGCCCGATCGCGCTCTAGGCGGTCTTGACGGCCAGGCCCGTCGTCAGGCAGAGACGGCTTTGCTGCGCCATGCCATCGACATCCTTATGAACGATGCTCGCGCGCTCGACGTGTCGCAGGCCGCGACCGTGCCGGTTCTCGACGGCGTTCGAACTAAGGTGGACAAGCGCAGCACCGCCTACGATTACGAGACCTACGAGGTCGATTGCACGCCACGGGCGCAAGTGCGCTTCGTGTCGCTTGCCGATGCGTCGGTTTTGCGTCCTGGCGGCTACGATGCCGTGCTGTTTGCCGATGTCGACCTGGACAGCTATCCGCTTTCGCACGAAGAGGGCCCGCTTGCCACGTTGATGGCCGAGCTGCGCCGCGACGGCGTGTCTTTGGAGCCCGCCGCCCTGCTGCGCGTGCGCTTTGGCCGTGCAATGCAGGCGACGAGCGGTCCGGTCGCGCTTGCCCGCGTGACACACGATCGCCAGGCGCGAGAGTGCTACCCGGCAGCCGTATGGACCGAGCTGCGGGCACATGCCGAGGCCGCTGGCGCTGCCAAGCCCACGTGCGTGGGCGAGGGCGATATCATCGCCGACTTTGATCCCGCGGCAGGTGAAGGCCTCAAGCGCGAGCGCGTGACCTGCGAAGCCCCTCAGCACCTGAGCGATGAAGCCATTCCGTATCTGGTTCTGCGCCGTCGCGATGGCGAGGGCGAGGACGCGCCGCTCGTGCCGCGTCTGACGTCCGCCTCGCAGATCGAGGCCTATTCTACCTGTCCACTGTGCTGGTTCGTGTCGTATCGCGTCAAGCCCCAGTCTATCGACGCGGGCTTTGGCAACATGGAGAAGGGCAACTTTGTCCACGACGTGCTGGAGCATCTGCATGCCCGTCTGCCCCAAGAAGGCATGGAGCGCGTGACGCCCGAGAATCTGCCGCGTGCACAGGAGCTGCTGCACGAGGTCTTTGACGAGACGTTGGCCGAGCACGCTGGCAAGCGCGGCACGGAGGGCCCGCTGGTGCCGCTCTCCCCGGTGGAGGAGCGCCAGGTGGCCGAGATCTTGCCGCAGCTGGAGGGTGTGCTTGCCTACGAGTCCGAGGCACTTGCCCCCTTTGCCCCGCGCTACCTGGAGTTCGCCTTCAACGAGCTCAAGGTCGAGTATGCCGGTTGGCCGCTTGGCGGGCGCATCGACCGCGTAGATGTGGATGCCGAGAATCGCGCCGTGGTAATCGACTACAAGCATCGTTCGGGTGTCGAGGAGTTTAAGCTTGCCGACCCCACGGTGCGTGACGAGGAGACGGGCGAGGCTCCCATCGACGACCCGCGCTGGCTGCCGCCCCATACCCAAACGCTCATCTACGCGCAGGCCATGCGTCGGGCACTGGGCTTGGATACCCGTGCAGCGCTCTATTTTTCGACCAAGGGCGGCAAGCCCGCGCTGCGCGGTGCGGCGAGCGCCGAGTTGCTCGAGGAAGAGCGCGGTGACGGTCGCATCCCGGGCCTCAAGAAGGGCTTCCCGGGCGAGGGCGGCAGCATGGACTTCGATGCCCTGCTCGATCGCGTGGAGGCCGACATCGCCGAGCGCCTGCGCGAGCTCGAGGCGGGCAACGTTGCCGCCGTCGACCCGGCGTCGGCTCAGGCCGCGCATGCGCGCTGCTCGTATAACCACGAAGGAACGTTTGTAAGGAGGGACGTGTAGACCATGGATCTTTCGACTTTGATGCCGCAACAGCTGCAGATTGTCAAAACGCTCGACCGCCCGCTGTTTGTCTCGGCGGGCGCCGGTTCGGGTAAGACCTTTACCCTCACGCGCCGCATCGTCTATGCGCTCTCGCCCGAATCCGGTCCGTTCGTTGAGCATCTGGACCAGGTGCTCGCCATTACCTTTACCAAAGATGCCGCGGCCGAGATTCGCGACCGCGTGCGCCGTGCGCTTATCGACGAGGGCATGGACGAGGAAGCACTGACCGTCGACGACGCGTGGATTTCGACCATTCACGGCATGTGCTCGCGCATCCTGCGCGCACACGCGTTGGAGCTGGGCATCGATCCCGAGTTCACGGTGCTCACCGATACCGACGAGCTTATGGACCAGGCTGTTGAGCATGTGCTGGCCCGCGCGACGGCACCCGATGCCGCCCCCGAGCTCGCCGCCTCGCTCAAGGCCCTTTACGCCTGGTATCCCATGGCGGGCGAGGGCGGGCCGTTTGGTACCGGCACGACCATTAAGGGCCTGGTGCGCGAGCTGCTGGAGCTGTCGAGCCAGTTGCCGGGCGGCATGGACGACGTGCGCGTGGCGCGCGGCCAGGCCGATACCTCGGCACTCGCCGATGCCTATCGTGCGGCGCTGGGCGCAAGCAAGGCCGCGACCGAGAAAGCGCAGGTGGCGCTCGATGCCATCGATGCGTTTGAGGCGAGCGGCAAGACCATGGCCGATGCGGCGCGACTTATGATGTCGTGCACCATGCCGCGCGCGAGCAAGGCGTTTCCTAAGGAGCAGGTGGAGCTACTCAAGGCCGAGGCGGCTGATGCGTTTATCAATATCGTGCTTGCCTGCGGCGGTTCGGCGCTCGATGCGCTGGTGGGGCTCGCCCGTGCCGTAGAGGCGGAGTACCGTGCGCTCAAGGCCGGCCAGTCCGCGCTCGATAACAACGACCTGCTGCGTATGGCTTACGAGGCGTTGCGCGATTACCCTGCCATCCGTGCTGCGTACGAGGGCCGCTTTAAGATGGTCATGATCGATGAGTTTCAGGATACCGACCAGATGCAGGTCGATCTGATCCGTTACCTGACGGGTGCGGGGGAGCGCGCGCTGTGCACTGTGGGCGATGCGCAGCAGTCCATCTATCGCTTCCGTGGCGCCGAGGTCGAGGTGTTCCGTCGTCAGGAGCGCAAGGTGGGCTCGTCTGCCGCGCCCGAGGCGACTGCCGTGGCCGACGCCCCTGCCGGCGAACTCGTCAAACTCGTGCGCAACTTCCGCAGCCATGACGAGGTACTGCGTTACGTGGCACGCGTCTTCGACGGCGATGACGGCGGCCTGATGCAGGGCTTTTTGGATCTTGAGGCGAGCGACGGCCGCAAGGACACGCTGGTGGCAGACGCCTCGCGTCGCCAGGCCCTCTTTGTTGCCGGCGGCAGTACGCAGGAACGCACACAGGCCAAGGCCCGTGCGATCGCCGAGCGATTCCGCGCGCTTGCCGATGCCGGCCAGCCCCAGGGCGGCATGGTGCTGCTGCTGGGCCGCATGACCAACGCCGACGTCTACGCCCAGGCCTTCCGCGACCAGGGGCTCGACTGCGTCATCGCGGGTGGTTCGGTCTTTGCCCAGGCAGCCGAGGTGCAGACGGTGCGCGCCCTGGTATGTGCGCTCGCCAATCCGGCCGATACGGCGCGGGGCCTTATGCCGCTGCTCGCCTCGCCGATGTTTGCGCTCGGCGCTCAGGAGTTCCTGGCGCTGGCGACCAAGCTCGATAGCGAGACAGGGGAGACCTCGCGCCGGAATATCGACATGGGCATCATGAGCGATTCCGACGTGCCGGGTTTGCAAGACCTGCCGCTCGTGACGCGTGCCCGCGAGGTGCTGCGCTATGCACTGCGCCGCGTGGGGCGCGATTCGTTCGCCGCCATCGCGCGCGACGTGGTCAATGCCTCCGGCTGGTTCGTGCGCCTGGCGCAGCGCGGCCCCGAAGGCAAGGCCATTGCCGCCAACGTGCTCAAGGCGCTCGACGCCGTGGCCGAGGCAGAGGCCGAGCTCGGCAATTCTCCGCGTTCCATCGCGCTGGCCTTCGACCGCTTCTTGGCGGGCAAGGAGGCCCCGGGTGCCCTCAACGAGGAGGGTGACGGCGCAGTGCGCATCATGACGGTGCATGCGTCCAAGGGTCTGGAGTATCCGGTCGTGGCGGTTGCCGAGTGTTTTGGCGTGCGCAAGCCGTCCGGTGCGGCGCAGATGGGTCGCGTCGAGGGCGGAGCGCAGGTCGTGGCGCTGCCGGCACGCTTCGACGGCGTTAAACTCGCGGACGGTACGTTCGTGAAGGGCGATGACGTCAAAAAGCAGTTTGAACACGCGTTTAAGGGCAAGGGCACGTCGCTGTGGTTGCCGCCAGAGCTTATGGAGGACGTATGCGCGACGGGCTCTCCCGCCGAGGCATTTGCCCGTCTGCGCAACGACGACCTGCAACTTTCGCTCGAAGAGCGGGCTCGTTTGCTCTATGTCGCCATGACGCGTGCGCGCGAGCTGGTGATCTTGGCGATGGATGCCGGCGTGAGCCGTGGCAAGGTGACGGCGCCGACCTTCGACGTCGAGATCGATCTGACCTACGACGTGCTGCGCCGCATCCTGCCGGCCGACAGTCTGGACATGCCGCAGCTCGATAGCGACCGTTTGGTGTTCGACAACTCCAAGCCGGGCGACTACGAGCTTATCTCGCTGGCGGACTTTACGTTTGGCGAGCAGGCGTTTGAGGCCAACGCTTCGCTGGATGTCGAGGGCAGGCTTGTTCGCGGCGATGCCGATGCCGCCGATAATGCTGCGCGCTCAACCGTGCCCGGTCCTGCCGACCCCAAGCCCGATTCGTTTGAGCTTGTGTATCCCCAGGCAGTGGGCGTGCGCATGGGCATCTGTCCGTATCCGATGCGTGATTCGTATAGCTACTCGTCAATCGCCGCGGCGCTCCATGCCGAGACGGAAGATCGTGCCGCCGAGGCACACGTGCCCATGGACGAGGCCGGCGATGATGCGGAGTCGGATGGCTCGGAGATGACGGATGCAGACGTGGCCGCCGTTGAGCCCGCCGGCAACCCCATGGCGCTGGGCTCGGCGTTCCACGCCGCTTGCCAGTGGCTCATCGAGATGGGTGCCGATGCGCTGCCCGCTGCGCGCGCCGACGCCCTGGCTCGCCTGTGGCGCCTGACGCCGGAGCAGCGCGAACGCTTCGACGTTGCCCTGGACCGCTGGCTCAAGTCGGCTGTTCGTGCCGACCTACTCGCGTGGCCGTGCGTTCGCGCCGAAGTGCCGTTCTTTTCGCTGGGCTGCGAGGACGAGGACATCGCCCGCTACGGTGCATATGCCGAAGGCGCCATCGACGCTTTGGCGACCGACCCGGCCGATCCGTCACGCGCACTGGTCATCGATTACAAGACGGGTGGCACGCCGGATGAGACGCCGGACCAGCTGCTCGAGAAGCACGCCCTGCAGGCGCGCGTCTACGCCGACGTGTTGCACAAGGCGGGCTTTGAGACGGTGACGGTCAAGTTCGTCCGCGTGGAGCAGCCGGATCCAACCATCTTCGTCGAACCCGCCGAGCCCCAAGTAGTCACCTACAATCTCTAGCCCTCAGATAACTTGCGGTGGAATACGGACTGTTTTGGCCAAAAAGCCGCCAAACAGTCCGCATTTCACCGCAACTGCAAGAGGAGCCGTGTTGGTTTGGCTAGGTTCGGGTGCTGTCCGTGCCGTGCGGTAAAATCGTTCAGTCAGAACACGAACCCGCATCGGAGCTCATCACATGGCATTCGTCCATCTGCACAATCACACTGTTTTCTCCATGCTCGACGGCGCAACCCGTATCCAGGATATGGTCAATCGTGCCGTTGAACTTGGCATGCCCGCCGTGGCCATTACCGACCACGGCTACATGTATGGCGTGCCCGACCTGGCGCTGGCCTGCGACGCCGTCAATCACAACACGCCCGAGTACAAAACCTGGAGCCACGACAAGGCCTTCTTGGAAAAGGACCGCCGCGACGAGCTGGTGGAGCCCGATCCCGAGGAAAACCCGCGCGAGCATGCCCAGTACGTCAAAGACATGGCCATGTGGGACGAGAAGGGCAACATCGACGAGCTCAAACCGCCCCTGGTCATCAAGCCCATCTTTGGCTGCGAGGTCTACTTTACGCCGGACGAGACCCTTGCCCGCGACCACAAGCCCGAGCTCTACCACATGATCCTTCTGGCCAAGGATCAGGAGGGCTACGTCAACCTAATGCAGACGGTCTCCGAGGCCGCCGTGCAGGGCTTTTACTACAAGCCGCGCGTGACGCTCGACAACCTGCGCCGCCATGCCAAGGGCATGATCTGCACGAGCGCCTGTATCGCGGGCATCATCCCCAAATACATCGACCGCGGCGACATGGAAGGCGCCATCAAGTGGGCCGAGACCTTCCGCGATACCTTCGAGCCCGGTGACTTCTACATCGAGATCCAGGAACACGGCATCACCACCGACAACGGCCTGACTGACGAGCAGATGGACCGCACGCTCATCGACATCGCCAAGCAGGTGGGCGTCAAGGTCATCGCCACCAACGACTTCCACTACCTGCGCCGCGAGGATGCGCCCGTGCAGGACGTCATCATGTGCATTGGTATGAATGCCAAGGTCGACGACCCCAACCGCATGCGCATGACCGGCTCGGAGTTTTACATGAAGACCGAGGAGGAGATGCGGGCGATGTTCCCGTATTGCCCCGAGGCCTGCGACAACACGCTCGAGATTGCTGACAAGTGCTACGTTGAGCTGGACTGGGACTCCATCATATTGCCGCGATTCCCGCTGCTCGATCCCGGCGAGACGCACGAGAGCCAGTTCCGCCGCGAGTGCGAGAAGGGGCTGCGCCAGCACTACGGCGACGACTGGGCCACGCGCGAAATCGGCGGCGTCAACATCAAAGAGCGCTTTGAGTACGAATACAAGGTCATTTGCGACAAGGGCTTTGCCGCCTACTTTTTGATCGTTGCCGAGTACGTGCAATGGGCTAAGGACAACGGCATCGGCGTCGGCCCCGGCCGTGGCTCGGCCGCCGGCGCTATCGTCGCCTACGCCATGAACATCACCGCGTTCGACCCGCTCGAGAACGGCCTGATGTTCGAGAGGTTCCTGTCCCCGCAGCGTACCGAGATGCCCGATATCGATATGGACTTCGACGATGAGCGGCGCCTCGAGGTCGTGGAGCACGTTCGCCAGCTCTACGGCCCCGAGAAGGTCACCCACGTCATCACCTACTCGACCATCAAGGCCAAGCAGGCCATCAACGACGCCGCGCGCGTCCTGGACTACCCGGTCTACATGGGCCAGCGCCTGTCCAAGATGGTCTCGAGCGACCCCAAGGTCAAGCTCAAGCAGGTGCTCGAAAAGCAACCCGGCAAAGAGGATCTGTTTAACCCCGATTTTGCCGAGGCCTATAAAAAGGACGACGACGCTCGCCGCATCATCGACACGGCGCTCTCGATCGAGGGCCTCACCCGTGGCGAGGGCGTGCACGCGTGCGCCGTTCTGATCTGCCGCGACCCCGTCAACGAGCACGTGCCCACCAAGCTCGACACCAAGGGCGGCGTCGAGATTACCCAGTACGAGGGCCATACCGTCGCCGACATGGGCCTGCTCAAGATGGACTTCTTGGGCCTGCGCACGCTGACGGTTATCTCCAAGGCCAAGGCAAACATCAAAAAGAACTTCGGCATCGACATCAAAGAGGAAGAGATTCCCTTTGACGATCCCGAGATCTTTAAGCTCATGGGCTCCGGCCACACCGCCGGCGTCTTCCAGGTCGAGTCCGCCGGCATGACGGCCACGATCAAGAACATGAAGCCCACCGAGTACAAACACGTCGTGGCATTGATCGCCCTGTACCGCCCGGGCCCGCTGGGCGCCGGCATGGTCTCGTCCTACATCAACCGTATGAACGGCAAGGAGCCGGCCGTCTCCTACGACGACCGTCTGGACGACATCCTGGGCGAAACCTACGGCACCATGGTCTATCAGGAACAGGTTATGCTCATCTCCGTCGAGATGTGCGGCTTCTCCAAGGGCGAATCGGACTCGCGTATCCGTAAGCCCGTGGCTAAGAAAAAGATTAAGCTGCTTACGTCGACGGTGCTGCACTGGGAGGATGGCTCGGACGAGACCACCTACGACCACTGGATGAACGGCGCTATCAAGAACAACTACACGCGCGAGGTCGCCCAGAAAATTTGGGACGATGTTCTCGAGTTCGCATCCTACGCCTTCAACAAGTCGCACTCCGCCGGCTACGCCATCCTGGTTATGCAGACGGCGTGGCTCAAGGCGCACTATCCGCACGAGTACATGGCGGCCGTTCTGACGTCCTATACGGGCAAGACCGACAAGATCGTGCACTACGTCTCGGCATGCCGTCACGACGGCATCCCCGTGCTTTCGCCAGATGTCAACGAGTCCGGCACCGAGTTCACGGCTACCAAGGAGGGCGTGCGCTTTGGTCTGGCCGGCATCCGCGGCGTGGGTACCGGCGTGGCGCAGGCGATTATCGCAGAGCGCGAGGCAGGCGGCCCGTTTAAGACGCTGCACGACTTTGTCGAGCGCGTGGACTCGAGCCAGGCCAACCGTCGCGTGATCGAATCGCTGATCAAGGCAGGCGCCTTCGACTCCACGGGGTATCCGCGTCGCCAGATGATGCACTTTGTGGACAAGAACAACCCCGAGAACATCATCGACGCCGCGGTAAAGCGCCAGAAGGACCGCGCGAGCGGTCAGACCTCGTTCTTCGATATGTTTGGCGACGTTGAGGGCTCGGGCTTTGAGGTGAGCGTGCCCGATCCGGATGGCCAGGAGTGGGACCGCCACCTTAAGCTGAGCCAGGAGAAGGAGGTTCTGGGCATCTATGTCTCGGACCACCCGCTGCGCCCGTTTGAGTATGCGCTCAGTAAGGCGCGCGACTTCTCGTTCTCGCAGATCGACACCGGCTACGAAGTACAGAACCCCACGGGCGGCACCATCAACCAGGAGATTCCCGAGGGTAAGGCGCTGTGGTGGGCCGGCATGGTCTCGAGCGTGTCCAAGCGCGTGACCAAAAACGGCGACCCCATGGGCATCGTGCAGCTCGAGGACATGGAAGGCGAGGCCACGGTCGTGGTGTTCCCCAAGACCTACAAGGAGGCCGAGGGGTATCTATACGGCGAGGTCGATCCCGAGACCGGCGCACAGCTGTCCGATGCGTTTGTGCGCATTAAGGGCAAGCTCGAGCGCTCGGACCGCGGCGACCAGATCATCGCGCAGGAGATTGTGCCGCTGGAGCTTAGCGAGGAGAAAAACAAGCCCAAGGTGTTTGAGGTCATGGTGCCCAACAGCCGCTTTAGCCAGGGCAATATGGCGCGCCTGGCCACGGTGCTCACCACTAACCCGGGCGGCGACCGCGTGGAGATCTTTATCGAGCAGGTGGACGGGCGCGTACTGCGTGCCGAGGTGCCGGCCAAGGTCAACGCACGCTCGATTCCGCTGCTGGCAGAGGCAAAGGCGATTGTGGGTAACCAAGGCAGAGTGACGGTAATTTAAGGACGGCGTTGGCGGGGTAGCTAATTTGGGACGGGGCTATTTTAGCTACCCTTTGACTGACGGCGAATTGGCTGGGGTCAGAGTAAAACTCAACCGACATATGGGGGTAGCTAAAATAGCCCCGTCCCAAATTAGCTACCCTGGGTGCGATTGGAGGAAGTGATGGCACAGGGGACGTTTGTGCAGGCGCTTCGTAAGGAAGCGGCGCTGAGCGGCACCTTTATGAAGGGGCGTTCGCTCATGCTCAACGGCGCCGTGCTGTCGTTTGAGGACTTCGGCTCGCGCTTTTCCAAGAATGTGACGATCGAGGGCACGGTGCGCGGTTCGCGCGGCGACCTGTACAAGACGCATGTGGCGCTCGACGTGGACGAGCACGAGGTTATCGACTACGACTGCGATTGCCCCGCGGCCTACCGCTACCCCGGCATGTGCAAACACGCTATCGCCACGGCGCTCGCGTATTTGGATGCGAGCGGCACCGAGCCCGTCGAGGGCTTGCGCACACCGGTTCGCACGTTTACGGCGCCGCCCAAGCGGCCTGAGCGCCCCGCGTCCGCCACGTCGGCGGTCAACCCCAACTTTCCTTTCCCGGCGCCGGTCCCCACGAGCCCGAGTCTCATGAAAGCGCTCTCCGATCTTTCGGACGCGCGCATGGATGAACTAGCGGGTATGCGCCGCAAACTCGCTGCCACCGTCGACCCCGACGCCCCCAAAGCGGTGTTGGAGCCCTCGCTGGTGCCATACTACAATCCGCTGTTTGCCGATCGCTTTACCTGGGCGCTCGAGCTCCGTATCCGCTGCGGCTCGGTGTCCTACGTGGTTAAGGATATCGACGGCATGGCCGACGCCTACGTGCGCGGCGGCACGTTCTCGTACGGCAAGAAGCTCACGTTCCTCCATACGCCCGAGGCCTTTGACGAGGTTTCGGTGCGCCTGCTCGACCTTGTTGTGGCAACGGTTGTGTATCTGAGCGACATCACAAGCTCGCGCTCGGCGTCGTACGACTTTGCGCGCAGCGGCTTTGTCGCCGAGCGCCAGCTGCCCCTGTCCGAGCATGACATCGTATACATGCTGGACTTGCTGCGCGGCCGGACCATCTCCTTTGAGCCCGCCTGGTCACGGGGGACGACGACGCACCGTTCCTACGAGGTAGCGGTTGAGTCGGCGCCGAAGGGGGAGGATGAGGCCTCGGCAAAATGCCCGCCGCTCCTTGCTGCCAAGATCGCGCCGGCGGCCGGTGGCAGCTATGACCTGCGCCTGCCCGCCGATGCGTACTGCTTTGCCTCGGGCGATGTTGCCTATCTGGTCGACACGCACCGCGCGCGCCGCGCCGATGCGGCGTTTGCCCAGCATGCGGCACCGTTCCTGTCGCGTCTGCTGCCCTGCCGCACGCCGGTCCATATCGCCGCCGAACAGGTGGGCGAGTTCTGCCGCATGGCGCTGCCCGTGCTGCGCGAATACACCGACCTCACCGCTCCTGCCGTGCTCGACACCGTGGCGCCCGAGCCGAGCTTTGCCATGGCAATCGGTGTCGACGACGGGCTTGTGACCTGCAAGATCACGGTTGCCTACGGCGATTGGTCGGCAGACCTCTTTAGCCTTGGTGCTCCGGGAAGCCCCTTCGAAGACCAACGCCCCGGCGTGCCGCCCCGCGACGTGGTGGCGGAGTTTCGCGTCATGGACACGGCTGCCATGTACTTTGATTTTTACGAGGACGGCTTGGCGTTTGAGGAGCGCGACGATGAGAGCCTGTTCCGCCTGCTCACCGAGGGCCTTGCCGCCCTGTCCGAGCTCGGCGAGGTCATGCTCAGCGACCGCCTGCGTCAGATTTCGGTGCGTCCCGCGCCTAAACTCTCGGTGCGTGCGACCGTCAAGAGCAACCTGCTCGACGTTGAGCTGGGTGCGAGTGGGCTTTCGGCGGCAGACCTTGCCATCTACCTTGACTCGTACAAGCGCCACCAGACGTTTGCGCGCCTGACATCCGGCGACATCGTGCGCTTGGACGAGGGCGCTCGCGCCGCGTTTGGCCTTGCCGAGGACCTGGGCGTCGATGCCGTCGACCTGCTCGACGGCGTGTCGCTTCCCGCGTCGAGCACCTTGTTTGTCGACAGCATGCTCGCGCGCACGCCTGCGCTCGAGGCCGATCGCGATGCCGCGTTCCGTCGCACCGTCGAGCGCCTAGACACGCTCGGCAAGATGGACTTTACGGTGCCCGCCTCGCTTAAGGCCACGCTGCGTGGCTACCAGGTCGATGGCTACCAGTGGCTCGGCTCGCTCGAGCACCTGGGCCTTGGCGGTATTTTGGCCGACGACATGGGCCTGGGCAAAACGCTGCAGATGATCGCCCATATCCTGGCGCGCGTGGAGGCGGGGGACACCAAGCCCACGCTCGTGGTCTGCCCCGCGTCGCTCGTGTACAACTGGACTGCCGAGCTGGAGCGCTTTGCGTCTTCGCTCGACGTGTGCGCCATCGTGGGCGCCAAGGCGCAGCGCCGCGTGCAAATCGCCGGCGTGGCCGAGCATAACGTGGTCGTGACGTCGTATGACCTCATGCGTCGCGATATCGACAAGTATGCCGAGCAGGACTTTGCCTGCGTGGTGCTTGACGAAGCCCAGTACATTAAAAACCCGCTCACGCAGGTGGCACGCGCTGCAAAGCGCCTGCCGGCCGGCGTGCGCTTTGCCCTGACGGGCACGCCTATCGAAAACCGCCTGTCCGAGCTCTGGAGCATCTTCGACTTTTTGATGCCAGGCCTTTTGGGCACGCGAGAGTCGTTTGCCAAGCGCTTTGAGAGCCCAGTCGAGCATGCCGAGGGCGACAACGCCGCTCGCCTGCAGGCGCTCGTGTCGCCGTTTGTGCTGCGTCGTGTCAAAGAAGACGTGGTGGCCGACCTGCCCGAGAAGATCGAGGACACCGTCATGGCGCAGCTCACCGGCGAGCAGCGCAAACTCTATCTGGCCAACCAGGACCGCATCGCCCAGCAGGTACAGCATCGCGAGGCCAACGAGTTTAAGAAGGACAAGCTCAAGGTGCTCGCCGAGCTCACCAAGCTGCGCCAGATCTGCTGCGACCCGCATCTGCACTACGAGGACTACAAGGCGGGGAGCGCCAAGCTCGATACGTGCATGGAACTCGTGCATGGCGCGCTCGACGGCGGACACCACATCCTGCTGTTCAGCCAGTTCACGGGTATGCTCGATATCATCGGCAAGCGCCTGGCCAAGGAGGACATCGGCTTTCTTAAGCTCACGGGCGCATCGTCCAAGGAGAGCCGCGCCAAGATGGTCGCGCAGTTCCAGGCGGGCGAGGTTCCGGTCTTTTTGATCTCGCTCAAGGCGGGCGGCGTGGGCCTTAACCTGACGGCGGCCGACGTGGTCATTCACTACGACCCGTGGTGGAACGTTGCCGCGCAGGACCAGGCGACCGACCGCGCGCACCGTATTGGCCAGCAACATACCGTGACCGTGTACAAGCTCATCGCCAAGGACACGATCGAGGAGCGCATCATGCAGATGCAGGAGTCCAAACGCGACCTGGTCAACAGCGTGCTCGGCGGCGACGGCATCTCCTCGGCACTGTTTACCCGTGAGGATGTTCTGGCGCTGCTGGGCGGCGACGGGCGCTAGCCTCGCTCGTTATGTGTTCATTTGCGATGCCGTGGATGGTTCGCTTGCCTTTGGGCATAAGAACTATCGAGAACATCGGCACATCAGCAAAGGAGAACATCATGGCGAAATTCTTTAAGGACCCCGACGGCAAGCTCATCGCCGCCCTGGGCGACGATGTCGCAACCCCTGCCGGCTGCACGGAGCTGACCGCAAACACCGAGGACGCGGCACACGAGAAGCACGTGCCCGTCGTCGAGAGCGAGCGCGACGGTCACGTGATCCGTGCGCGCGTGGGCTCGGTCGAGCATCCTATGGTGCCCGAGCACTACATCGAGTGGATTGCCCTTGAGGCCGAGGGCCGTCTGGAGGTCCATTACCTTGAGCCCGGCATGAAGCCCGCGACGTTTTTTGCCGGCGGCTCCAAGACCGGTACCGTCTATGCCTATTGCAACCTGCACGGGCTGTGGTCCGCGACGTTCTAGGAGCGCGCCCCCGCTCGGGGTATCATAGCTAGCATATGCACATGCAAGCGCCGACTGCATCTTGCGGCCGGCGCTTTTACTGCGATAGCGACGGTTTACGACGGAAAGGGCTGAGCCATGAAGCTCGCACTTGCACAGATCGATATACGCCTGGGTGATATTGAGGGTATCTGCGGTCGCATCGAGGACCAGGCGCGTCTGGCCCACGAGCGCGGTGCGCGCGTGCTGTGCGTGCCGGCTCCGCTCTTTATGGGAGCCTTGCCCGGCGGCCTGGTGGGCGCTGCCGATTTTGAGCACGACATGCTTGCCGGCTTGACCGGCGTCGCCGAGCGTATCCAAGAGCTCGATATGATCTGCATCGTGCCCGCAGCGGTTTCGTTTGAGGGCCAGCCCCTGCTCGACTACATGATGCTCAAGGACGGTCGTGTGGTACCCGCGCGTGCGAGCATTGCCCTGCAGCGTGGCGAGAACAACGACGCGCGTTGGGCGCCGCCGGTGTTCGATGTGGACGGCGTGCGCATCGCGGTTATCTTCGACTTGGACCGCGAGCTCGAGATGCTGCCGACCGGCGTCGATCTCATTGCCTATTTCCAGTTCAACGCATTCGATATGACCGACCGCGAGACCGCTGCGATTGCCGCCGTGCGCAGCGGAGCCTACCGCAAGATCGCATCCAAGCGCAGCGTGTGGTTTGCCTGCATGGCGCCGGTCGGTGCGTACGACGAGTCGGTGTATACCGGCGGCTCGTTTGTGCTCGACGACTGCGGCCGCGTGGTGGCCCAGGCGCCGTGTTTTGAGGAGAGCCTACTGGTTCAGGAGATCCAGCGCGGCGTGATGCTCGATGCCTTGGAGGACCACGAGCTGCCCGAGTTTCGCTCCGAGGAATGGCTGTGGCAGGCGCTGGTGCTCGCCGTCCGCGATAACGCCCGCGCCCATGGTACGTCGCGCGCCGTGGTGGCGCTCGAGGGTGACTTGCCGTCATCTTTGCTTGCGGCGCTGGCTGTCGATGCATTGGGCTCGCGTAATGTGATTGGCTTGGTGCTGGGACGCAACCGCATCTTTACGCCGGCGCAGGAGGAGGCGGAGGCCGCTCGTTGTGCCGCCGTCCGCGCCATTGCCGAGCGCCTGCATATTCGCACGGTTGAGCGCGATTTGCCGGATGCCTCGCGCGTGCTCGACCGCGACGTGTCGGCGGGCAATGCCGAGCGTCTGCGCTCGCGCGTGCTGGGTTTGATGCTGGAGGACACGGCGCTCGAGCTGGGTGCGATGGCGTTGAGCCCGCTGTCCAAAACTGAGTACGCGCTGGCGGCGCCCGCGCTTTGTGGTGGCTACCAGGGCGATTATGCGCCCTTTGGCGACGTATACCTGTCGACGCTCGAGTTTGTGGCGCGCGTACGCAACCGTACGTCTGCCGTGGTGCCGCAGGAGCTCGTGACGCTCAACGCGGTGGAGGATTGCATGGAGCGCGTGCTGGCGCAAGCGCTCTCGACGCTTGACGGTCCGGTCGACATGCTCGACCGCGCGGCGCAGCTGCTCGGCGGGCTCGAGCCGGGCGAGGTCGATGGCACGCTCGAGTCGCACGTGGACCGCAACCGTCCCTTCGACGACATTCCGATGGCCACCGGCAAGCCCGAGGCATGTTCGTTGCTGCTGATGCTCGTGCGCCAGGGCGAGGCTGCCCGCCACCAGTTGCCCACGGCGCCGATCGTCTCGGCCCGTTCGTTTGCCGAGCGTTCCTGGCCGTATATGCTCGCATGGTCCGATCTGGGGCTCAGCGGTAAAGAGCGTATGACGGTCGATTCGCTGGCCCGCGCCGAGGTGCGCCGCTTTGCCGACGAGGATTCGAGTGAGCGCATGCGAAGCGAGATGATGGGCGTGCTCGGTGAGCTGCTGGGTATTTCGCCCGAGCAGATGGAGGAGCTGCGCTCCGAGGACGGTCAGCGCCGCCTGCACGAGGGCATGAAGAAGTTTGAGGGCGAGGTCCAGGACGCCATCGATAAGATGATGGGCGATCAGGGCGGCTCGCAGGGTAGTCCCCAGGGTGGCCCGATGCCGCACCCGCCAGTAGATCCGAGGCAGTTCCCCTTTTTCTCGCAGAACTAACTATGGGATAGGATTCGCTTCCAACCCCGATACTTCAACTAAGCATCTTGGCCCCGTTGTGTTATTCTAGAACAGACGTTCGTGAATGATGCGCGGGGCCCTGTCTTGCGCTGTGCTTGTGGCGAGGGGAGGTCGGCTTGGTTATCTTGGGCATTGACCCCGGTTTGGCCCATACGGGTTGGGGGATTATCGAGGAGCGGCGCGGCGAGGTTCGCTGCCGTGCCTACGGTTGTATCGAGACCAGTGCCGGAAGCCCGCTCGCGGTGCGCCTGTCGCACATCGCGCGAGACCTTAAGGATGTCGTCGAGCGCTATCGCCCCGATACCGCTGCCATTGAGAGCATCTACTTTGGCGCCAACGTCCGCTCGGCTATCCCTACGGCACATGCCCGCGGGGCTGCGCTTGTGGCGCTTTCGGAGTGCGCGCTCGAGATCGGCGAGTACACGCCCATGCAGATCAAACAGGCCGTGGTGGGCACCGGCGCCGCGGATAAGCGGCAGGTCGCCTATATGGTGCGCACGCTCACGCAGCTCGACCACGACCCGCATCCCGATCATGCCGCCGATGCCCTGGCCTGTGCCATCTGCCACGTTAACTTAAG
Organism: Collinsella sp.; assembly: GCA_048342015.1. GTDB lineage: Bacteria > Actinomycetota > Coriobacteriia > Coriobacteriales > Coriobacteriaceae > Collinsella. The sequence goes on from DBGDFS010000044.1 coordinate 40,896, forward strand.
CCGCACCCGTGCCCTCACCGGTGGCGAGTTCTATCAACAGAGAGGAACCGGATACTGATGATCTCCCAGCTCCACGGAACGCTTGTCGAGGCCACGATGAGCTCTGCCGTCGTCGATGTATCGGGCGTGGGCTTTGAGCTCGGCATCTCGGGCAGCACCGCTGCCACGTTGCCGACGCCCGGCGGCGAGGTTCGCCTCTACACGCGCATGCAGGTGCGCGAAGACGCCATGACGCTCTTCGGCTTTGCCTCCAAGGACGAGCGTACGATGTTCGACCGGCTCGTGTCCGTCTCGGGCGTCGGCCCGCGCCTAGCGCTCGCCGTGCTCTCCACCTATACCGTGGGACAGCTGTATTCCCTGGTAATGGCCGAGGATGACAAAGGCATGGCCAAGGTGCCCGGCGTGGGCAAAAAGACGGCTCAGCGCCTGATCTTGGAGCTCAAGAGCACCTTTGCCAAGGACAAGGGCTTTGTGCCGGTCGATGTGATCCCCGGACAGGTCGCGATGCCCGTGCCCGCCGCCGCTCCGTCGGCCATTGACGATGCCCGTGCGGCGCTCCTTTCCATGGGCTTTAGCTCGCAGGAGACCGATGTCGCCCTGAGCGGGTATGATGGGCAGGATATGCGTGTCGAGGAACTGCTCGGCGCGGCGCTTAAGCGACTCGGAATGGATGTGTGATGTGGGAAGCCGATGACTCTCAGGACCTGTGGGCGACGCCCGGCAACTCGCCGGCGGCATCCATGGCGCATGGCGAGCGCATGGTGGGCTCGGAGCTGACGCCCGAGGACCTCGATGTCGACCGCACCTTGCGCCCCCAGCGCCTGGACGACTACTGTGGCCAGGAGCACATCAAGCAGAGCCTGCGTGTGCTCATCGAGGCGGCGCAGAGTCGTGGTGAGACGCTCGACCACGTGATCTTCTCGGGCCCTCCGGGTCTGGGCAAGACAACGCTGGCTACGGTTATCGCTAACGAGTTGGGCGCTCAGATTAAGACGACGAGCGGTCCGGCCATTGCGCGCACCGGCGACTTGGCGGCTATCCTTACCAACCTGCAGCCGGGCGACGTGCTGTTTATCGACGAGATCCACCGCCTCAACCGTTCGGTCGAGGAGGTCCTGTATCCCGCGATGGAGGACTTTGCGCTCGATATCGTGATCGGCAAGGGTCCGGCGGCGCGCTCGATTCGCCTGGATATTCCCAAGTTCACGCTGGTGGCGGCAACGACTCGCTCGGGCATGCTGACCGGTCCGTTGCGCGACCGCTTTGGCATCTCGTATCGCCTGGATTACTACACCGTCGAGGAGCTCGCCCAGATCGTGACGCGCTCGGCGACCATCCTGGGCGTGACGATCGACCATCCCAGCGCGCTCGAGATTGGCTCGCGTTCGCGTGGCACGCCACGTCTTGCCAACCGTCTGCTCAAGCGCGTGCGCGACTACGCGCAAGTGCGCGGCAACGGTCCCATCGAGCTCGATATCTGCCGTCAGGCGCTCGAGTTCTTCGAGATCGACGAGCTTGGCTTGGACTGGATGGACATTCGCATCTTGGAGACGCTTGCCAAGACGTTCTCCGGTCGTGCCGTGGGCCTGACCACGCTTGCCAGTGCGGTGGGCGAAGACCCGGGCACGCTCGAGGATGTCTATGAGCCTTATTTGTTGCAGTGCGGGTTGATGATTCGCACACCCCAGGGTCGCCAGGCAACCCTTCGCACCTTTGAGCACTTGGGCATTGAACCGACCCTGTAGGAACGGGCTTGTTTTGGCGCATCTGTAGGCTATTGCTGGGCATCGGGTAAACATATCGCCGTTCGTCGGTTACGGGCGTTTTTCTATTGCGCGCGCGTGCTATGCTGGATTGGTCTTTTTCTCATCCGGTAACGAAAGGACCGCCCATGCCTACTGACATCGAAATCGCACGTTCTGTAACGCCGCTGCCTATTACCGAGGTGGCCAAGAACGCCGGCGTCGACGTTAAGCATCTGATTCCGTACGGCTTTGACAAGGCAAAGGTCGACTACTCCCTGCTCAACGAGCCAACTGATCACCAGGCAAAGCTTGTCCTCGTGACCGCTATCAACCCCACGCCTGCGGGCGAGGGCAAGACCACCACGACCATCGGTCTGGCTGACGGCCTGCGTCGCCGCGGTGTCAAGAGCGCCGTGGCCCTGCGTGAGCCTTCGCTCGGTCCCGTCTTTGGCGTTAAGGGCGGTGCTGCCGGCGGCGGCTGGGCCCAGGTCATCCCCATGGAGGACATCAACCTGCACTTTACCGGCGATTTCCATGCCATTGGTGCCGCCAACAACCTGCTGGCCGCCATGCTCGACAACCATATTCAGCAGGGTAACCAGCTCGGCATCGACGTCAAGCGCATCACCTGGAAGCGTGTCGTCGACATGAACGACCGCCAGCTCCGTCACGTCATCGACGGCATTGGCGGCAAGGCCCAGGGCGTGCCGCGCGAGGATGGCTTCGACATCACCGTCGCCTCCGAGGTCATGGCGATCCTGTGCCTGTCCACGAGCATCAACGACCTCAAGGAGCGCCTGGGCGAGATCGTCGTCGGCTACAGCTTCGCCGGCGAGCCCGTTCGTGCCCGCGACCTCAAGGCTCAGGGCGCCATGGCGGCCCTGCTCAAGGACGCGCTCAAGCCCAACCTGGTCCAGACGCTCGAGGGCACGCCTGCGTTTGTTCACGGCGGTCCCTTCGCCAACATTGCCCACGGCTGCAATTCCATCATGGCCACGCGTATGGCCATGCGCTTTGGCGATGTCGCCATTACCGAGGCCGGCTTTGGCGCCGACCTGGGTGCCGAGAAGTTCCTCGACATCAAGTGCCGCATGACAGGCGTTCGCCCCAGTGCTGTCGTGGTCGTCGCCACTGCCCGCGCGCTTAAGTACAACGGCGGTGTCGCCAAGGCCGACCTCAACGAGGAGAACCTCGAGGCCCTCAAGGCCGGCATGCCCAACCTGCTGCGCCACGTCGACAACATTCAGAACGTGTACGGCCTGCCCTGCGTGGTTGCCATTAACCGCTTCCCGACGGACACCGAGGCCGAGCTTGCGCTCATCGAGTCCGAGTGCCAGAAGCTCGGCGTCAACGTCAAGCTGTCCGAGGTCTGGGCCAAGGGCGGCGAGGGCGCGCTCGAGCTGGCCGATGAGGTCATGCGCCTGATCGAGCAGCCGAGCGAGCTCAAGTTTGCCTACGAGGACGGTGCCGATGTGGCCGACGCCCTCGAGGCCGTTGCCACCAAGGTCTACCGCGCCGATGGCGTCGACTTTACGCCGGCTGCCAAGCGCCAGCTTGCCGAACTGCGCGAGAACGGCTTTGGCAACCTGCCGGTATGCGTGGCCAAGACCCAGTACAGCTTTAGCGATAATGCCAAGGCTCTTGGTGCCCCCGAGAACTTCCGCATCACGGTGCGCGAGCTCAAGGTTTCTGCCGGCGCCCACTTTGTGGTCGCGCTGACCGGCAGCGTTCTGACCATGCCGGGCCTGCCCAAGGTCCCCGCTGCCGAGAACATCGACGTCGACAACGACGGCAACATCACCGGCTTGTTCTAAGCCCGCTATCCATAGCCGCTTGCAAGCCCCGTCGCGCCTCTGGCCCGGCGGGGCTTTTGGTTTATAGCCGCGCATGTCTTGTAGATACCGGCGGGCTCTGCCCATCATAGGCTTTTGGGCGGGTAGAATGCATGGATAACTTGATGCTTGTGGGCGACGGAAAGGAAACGTTGCATGGATCAGGATAAGACGACCGTGATGGGCGGATACGGCTCCGCGTCGACGGGTAATAGCGCCGATGCGACCCACGTTGTGCCCGGCCCTGGCTATGCCGACCCTGCCGCGACGCAGCCTTCTGCCGAGCCTACGCGGGTTATGGGCTATGGCGACACGGCGCAGGATCCTTATGCTGCATCTTCGCAAAGCCCCTATGGCAACGCGGCGCCGGACCCGTTTGATTACGCACCGCAGGACCCCTATGCCAGTTCTGCGCCGGATCCTTATAACGATTTGTCGCAGAATCCCATTCCACAGCCTCAGCAGACGACGTATATGCCGCGCACGGCGCAGCCTCGCTATGAGTCGCGCGATCCCTACGCGCGCGAGCCGTATCGTGAGTATCCCAAGTCGATTCCGCAGTACGGCGAGGACGAGGAAAAGAAACCGTCGCGTTCGTCGAGCGTGATCAAGAAAATCCTGATTGTGCTGGCGATCTTCTTTGCCCTTTCGGTTGTGTTTGCCATTGTGTCGGGCATGCTCAACAAGCGGGGCGCCACGACTGATACCACGGCCGAGCAGACTGAGGCCACCCAGTCTACCGCCGTCGACCTGAGCGATATTCCGGGGCAGTACTGGTCCAATGCCAAGAAGCTCCTCAAATCGCGTGGGGCCGACCTTTCGAACGCCGTGATCCTGACCGATGACGGCTCGATGCCCGTCGTCGATGCCAACTGGGTCGTGACGTCTGCCTACTATAACGACAACGGCAACCTGGAGGTTCAGCTTACGCGCAAGGACGGCTCGTCGGGTAACGCGTCCGGCGACCAGGGCACCACGGACAGCTCGAGCTCCAACACGCTGGAGGACCTGAGCAACAAGGCTCAGGAGCTGGGGGATAGAGCCCAACAGCTGGGCGACACGGCTCAGAATCTCGGCGATACCGCGCAGAACCTGGGCGATATGGCAACGGATGCCTGGAGCGCGCTGCAAAACGGTATCTCGGGCGCGCAGGGAAACTAGCGGCTGATTTGGCTAGAGCCGCTCGGCCGGGCGGTCGGGCGAGCTAAAGCCCGAGTCAAACGTGACGACGCACGAGACATCGGGCCGGCGCTCGTGCACGATGCGCGTGACGAGTTCCAGCAGCTCCTCGTCGGATATGTCAAAACCGTCGGGGCGCACCAGGTCAAACGAGACGAAGCCGTCGTGCTCGTGCAGGTCGTGGATGGAAAGTGCGGGGTCGATCTGCATGATGCCGCGCTTGACCCAGCCGCGCAGGTCGTCGCCGGTTGTCGCGATGGGGTCGCAATGCAGCGTAATGTCGATACCCATCTGATGCTTGATATCGTGCTCGATGGTGTCCAGAATCTCGTGGTGCTCAAACGCATCGCCCTCGCCGGGCATCTCCACGTGTGCGCTGGCAAACTGGCGACCGGGGCCGTAGTCGTGCACCATCAGATCGTGCGTGCCCAGAACCTGCGGATACGACATGATTTTGTCGCGAATCTCCTGGACGAGCTTGGGGTCGGGCGCTTGTCCCAGCAGCGGGCTGATGGCGTCGCGCACCAGGCCCATGCCGCTGATGCAGATGAAGATGCCCACGCCCAGGCCTGCCCAGCCGTCGAGGTCAACGCCGGTTGTCTGTGAGATAAGCGCTGCCACCAGGACCGAGCCCGAGGTGATGACGTCGTTTTTGGAATCCTGTGCCGTGGCGATGAGCGTCTCGGAGTCGATGCGGTTGCCCAGCGTGTGGTTGAAGGCCGCCATCCAAAACTTGACGAGCATGGACAGGATGAGGGCGGCCATGGAGAGCGCCGAATATGCGGTGGGGGAGGGCTTGATGATCTTGGTGACCGACTCGATGATCAGGTTGATGCCGACAGCGCAAACCAGGACGGCGACGAACAGTCCTGCCAGGTACTCGTAGCGGCCATGGCCGTAAGGGTGCCCCTCGTCGGCCGGGCGGCTGGCAAGGCGGAATCCGAGCAGGCTCACGATGTTGCTCGAGGCATCGGAGAGGTTGTTGAAGGCGTCGGCGACAAGCGAGACGGAACCCGCGAGCAGGCCCGCGATGCCCTTGGCCAGGCACAGCGTGATATTGAGGCCGATGCAGATGAGGCTTGCGGCAAACCCCGCGTTGGTGCGGCAGGAGGTATCGACCGGCTCGCTCTCGCTGCCGGGAACAAGCGTATGTACCAGCCGATTTACAAATAGCATAACGGTCGTCCTCACAATCATGTTTAAGGGGATAGTGTAGCTCGCACGGACGCGTCGTGCGACGATGCTCAGAAAATGCAGCAATGGTCTGCCGATGCTAACGGGCACGGGGCGGAGGGGGGCGGTTGCCCGCATGGCTTTGAGCCCGCTGCGCCTTCTCGTCCGTGCGAGTGCTCCATTTTGGGCCACATGGGTATGGGCACGCGCCTGTTTGCTCGACATACTTAATGTCGACAGCCCCTGTGCAAAGGAGGACGTTTCCATGGACGAGATGTTTGCCATCAAATGCCAAAACTGCGGCGGCCCTATGTACTCACACCAGGCTAAGCGCAGCTTTGAGTGCGCCTATTGCGGCACGGTCGTTCCGTGGCAGGCCGATGCGGGGGAGCCTAAGAGCGCCCTAGGCATTCGCCATGTGCCGCTGACGGTTGTCGATGGACTGCTTAAGCTCACCCATGTGTCGCAGCTCGATCCTCCGGTGGACCCCGACTGGTATTTCTTCAATTCGCACTGGCGCAATCAGTCGGTTCTGGAGCATCTGCTGTGGGAAGATCGCGGGACGGCGCAGGAGTTCCAAGAGGCCACACACGTGAGCATTCCCTGCCCCTTCTGCGGCGCGTCCTTTGAGGGCGAGTCCACCCAGCGCGTGTTCGAATGTCCGTCCTGCGGCAACAAGATTGGTGTGGCCGACTTGCTCAAACCCGGCACGTTTAGCAAGCGCCTGACCATGGGCGTGGGTGCCGAATACGTTCCCGAGCAGGGTATTCCGTGTGAGATTTCCCCACAGCAAGCGCGTGCCAACGCGCTGCAACTGGTGCGTCAGTACCCGGATGCCTTTGCCGGGCACGACGTGGAAGACGCGATTCAAAACGACATGATGCTCTTCTATTTCCCCATGGCGCTGGCGGACCTGCGCATGATGGCGTCCTTCCCAGGCAAGGGCCTGAGCAAGGAGACCCTGGTGTACTACGAGGTGCTCGATTGGGCATATCCCAGGGCCAACTACCTGGACGTTCGCCTTATGGGTATTCTGGAGCCGTGGGACTTTGGCAAGGTGGGGCCGTTCGATCCCGCCATGCAGGAAGGTGACTTCCGCGTCGTCTCCGTCGATGCGTCCACTAAGGACCAGGTGGTCATTGACAAGCTGGCGCTCGATATTGCGGGCAACGATGCCGAGGCTGTACTGGGGCTCAATAAAAAGAGCATTCGCATGTGGGCGCGCAAGGCCCGCAAACATAAGGACGGCCTGGTGATGGTGCCGGTCTACTTTGTCGATCGTCCGGCGACAGACGGCCGCGATGGCGAGCAGGTGCGCATTGCCGTGAACGGCCAGACGGGTCGCGCGGCCGCGGTGGTGTTTAGCGACAAGCGCGAGACGCATATCGTGGCGCCGCTCAACCCGAGCCTGCATCTGTCGAACGAAAGCACCGTGCACGCCACGCCTATCGAGGTCAAATACGTTAAATCGCCGTTCCTATACCAGATCGTGCGCCGCGGGGGTGGCGAACAGCCGCGGCAGGTGGCAGCCGCGGCCGAGGGCTCCTACCGAGAGGAAAAGCCCAAACGCAAGGGCTTGTTAGCGGCGATTTTTGGGAAGTAGGGGAACGCGAGCTACTGTCCGGTCGTTTAACAGGAAGTAGATGTAAATAAACAGTGGAACGGCTGCAAAAGAGCCGTCTCGCTGGGTAAAATCAGGTTGTGCCGCGGAACCCGCTCCTCAGCTAGTCACACTTCGGAAGCGCGGGCAACGCAGGTGCTATCGTCTAAAGGGCCGGCTGCAACCGGCCCTTTTCTGTGGCAGCCAATGGGCCCACATCAGACGAAGGTCGCGTTTTTACCTGTCGGGTCACGCTTGCCAGCCACGGCAAGGATGTCATCGCCGGCGTCCATGACCGGTATTGTTTCGTAGCGTGCGTCACAACCGCGAGTATGCCTGCGACGGCTGCGGCGGTGTTGGTCGCACTGTGCTGTTACCCTTGCGCTTCGCCATTCGCTGCTTCGTTGATGGCGCGGTACTCGGCGCTCAGCTCGCGTGCCAGCTCCTCCTTGCTTGGAAGATACGGCAGATATTTGGCGGCAAACACTTGGTCGTTGTCTTTGGGCAGCGTGTATTCGACAATCGAATTGCTTTTGTCTGCGCAGAGAACAATGCCTATGGGCGGGTTGTCGCCTTCATTCATGAGCTCGCGCGTGTAGTAGTTCACGTACATTTGCATCTGGCCCAAGTCCTGATGCGTGAGATCATCAGTCTTAAGGTCGATGAGAACGAAACAGCGCATCAGATAGTTGTAAAACACGAGGTCAATATAGAAGTGGCGCCCATCGAAGGTGATACGCTTTTGGCGCGCCTCAAAAGCGAAGCCGCGGCCAAGCTCTAGCAGAAACTTCTGGAGATGTGTGATGAGTGCCTGCTCTAGATCGCTCTCGCGAAACGCAGTATCGTCCGAGAAGCCTAAAAACTCCAGTACATATGGATCGCGAATGATGTCCTCGGGTCGACGAGCCGGGGCACTCTTTTGGATTTCCTGAGCGACGGTCTCTTTGTCCTTGCTGGCGAGTAGACGCTCGCGGAACATGGTGTTGATTTGGCGCTCGAGCTGGCGCGTGCTCCAGCGAGAGTCGGCGCATTCGTTCATGTACCAAGTGCGAGCTTCGGGGTCGGGAATGCGCATCAGCCTGCGGTAATGTGTCCAACTCAATTCGGAACGCAGCGCGTTCCGGATTGGGAACGCAAGATAAAACTGACGCATGTATCTTAAGCTTCTGGCGTTGAAGCCTCTGCCAAAATCCTTAGTCAATCTAACGGCAAGTTCGTCGATCAGTGCATCGCCATACTTGGCGCGCTCCTCTCCGCCCTGTTCATCAACAATACTCTTGCCGATCTCCCAATATGCCTCAACCATCGCAAAGTTAACGGCGGTATAGGCCTTGTCGCGAGCGGCGTTGAGAATCGAGGAAACCTGCTTGTAAAAACCTTCGGGCACAATTGCCATTTCTCCGCGGTTTACCAGTTCACCCATCACTGTCGCCAGCCTTCCTCTTGAGAAGTGCATCTATATTGCATTTAGTTTAAAGCCTCGCGCGGACACGAATCGCGATGCCTTCCGGGCGCCTTCGCGTGGCAGTTTGGGACGGCTAAAATGTGACCATAGAGGCAGTTTTAGCGAACCCCACGGGAGTGACGCGCATGGACAACAACACCTTGCTGTTTCAGGACAAAGGTTCGGGCAGGTTTAAAGACGTCAAGATCTACCCTAACCGTATCGAGGTGCTCAAGAAGGGCGTTTTTGGTGGCAAGCACACCGAGATCGTTTACCTTAAGGACATCACGGGGGTCAACAGAATCAAAGGCCGTGACGTTTTCCTGCGCAATCGGCTGTTGACTGCCTGTGTCTTTAGCCTGAGCAGCCGCTCCCAGGCTCAGGAGTTTGTCAACGCGCTGAACATGGTGATGTAGCCGACGTTGGCGTTCGGACCAAGGTAAAAATCGGGGGCGCAGAACGGTATTCTGCGCCCCCGATCGAGTTGATGTGTCCAAAAGGCCAGCTTGTCTATTCGCTAGCGCCTTCGTTGTCTTCGCGGTCGGTGGCAAGCATCGCCGCGCCGGCGACCGTTGTCGCCACGGCGGCAGCGGCGAGTCCGGCAGCAATGCCGGAGCCGTCGCCCGTGTTGGCGAGCTTTTCGCCCGAGCTCTTGCTCTTGTTGCCCTTACCGTTCTTGTTGGTGTTGCCTTCGTTGGAGCCCGTGCCACCGTCGGTGCCGGCACCGGCCGCGCTGCCCGAGGCCGCTACGGTAAAGCTTGCGGCTCCGTCGCTGGCGAGCGTGTAGTTCTGCGCCGCGTCGCCCAAGAGACCGTTCACACGCACCCAGTACGTTCCTGTGGCAAATGTTTCGCCCTCGGCCATTGCTGTGCTCGGAGCGCCGTTCGCATCGCGCAAAAACTCAAGCTGGGCCGCGCAGGCATCGGCTTCGAGCTTGCCCTCGAGCAGCGCCGTGACCCTGGCGCGCACGTCTTCGCCGGCCTTAAGGCCCTCGAGCCCCTCAAAGTGGGGCGTCAGCACGCGCGGGTCGATATCGATGGGCACGGAACCCTGCAGTCCTGTAACGGTCTCGTTGCCCAGGGCGTCGACATCCACGTATTCGATGGCAAAAGTGCTGCCCGAAGCTGCCACGTTGAGCACGTTGCCGCTGTTGACAAGGCGGAAGTAGCCCTTGCCAACGGTCTTGCCGTCCTGGAGCGAGGCGTCGCTCAGCGAGTCGCCGTACGTCATGCGCATGCGGCTCGGGAGGCAGTACGAAGCCGTCTGCTTGTGCTTCGCATCGTAATTGCGCTGGTAGATGCTCCGGGCCAGTGCCGAATCAACAAAGTCGGACGCGATGATGCCAATGTGCTTGAGGTAATCCGACTTCGTTTTCTCGTTGCCGCTGGGGTTGATGTACGGGCTCTTATACAGATGCTCGTTGACTACTCGTGCCGAGGTAAAAGGATTGCCTCCGTGCGACAAGCCCGTGCAGCTGGTGTAGTTGATAGACCAGCAACGCTCCTGGACTTGCATCATGGCCCCGTCAGCGTCCTTGACGTCAACCGTGTTGCGCGTGCGCCCGGTCGTTTCCTTCAGCGCATTATCGACCCAGATGAGCTTGTCGGTTCCCGAGAGTTTGTACTTGTCCTGGGCGTATACCTTGGTGCAATAGGCTTCTTTGGTGCCGGCGTCGTCGGTCTCCTCAAAGCCCCGCGCGTCTTGGATGAGACACATGGTAGTGCTGTCGGAGTGAGCCTTGGCCTTCTCGTCCCATTGGGTAAGGTCGAGGCCCCACGTGTGGCCGCTTACACTGTTGCCGGCGAGCCTAAATCGACGCAGCAGGACGATCTTTCCGCGCACCTCGCCTAGCGTGGGGACGCGGCTCGATGTGTAGAACAGGTCGGGGTTCGCGTCCAAAACCTTGGCGAAAGCCGTCGTAATACCCTCATCGGTGGCCTCGTCATTGCCGCGCGACACGAGCATGATGAGCGCCTCTGACGGGTTTTCCTTCAAAAACGTTTTGAAGTAGCCTATGACATGGGAAAGATGCAAAAAGTTCCCGTCTTTTTTAAACAGATAGAAACCTCCGTGATCGATGCCGGGGTCATCGCCCTTTCCGAGCCGGATGTCAAAATAGCGAATACCTTCGAGCAGCTGCGTGGGGATGTAATCCTGCTGGCATTTTACTTGCGAGGTTTGAGGCTCGGTGTCGTTGTCCACGCTGCAGGTGCCCGAATCGTGCGTGCCCGGGATGCTCAGCTCGTCGAGGAACTTGTTTTTATCGACGTATTTCATCCAACATGGCCCATCGACGTAGCTGCTGTATGTGATCCAGTCGAGGCTGCTAACCGTGGCATTGGTCTTGCCCATGTCGTAACCGATAAGTTCGAGCTCCCACGGAATGCTCTCACTCTTATGGCAGATCTTGTTGTTGTCCTGGTCTTTGCCGTTCGATTCTATTGCCAGGTATTTAATGGTTTTTTTCTTGTCGTTTTTCTCGACGGTGCGGTCTCGGATGATATAGGTTCCGTCTAACTGACGCTCGAACGCAAAAGAGCGGCTGGGCTTGCCGTCATGCTCGCCACTCCATACGTGGATGACCTTTCCGTCTTTGTCCGAGTCGCCATCGACCGACCAAATGCTGTAGCCCGTCTTTTTATGCTCTTCGAAATTGAGCAAGGTGCGGATAGCATACCAGTTTGTATCGTCATTCTTGGTCGTTACGTTCTCAAGGATGAGCTTGCTGGATGTGCCGTCATTAAACAGATGGCAGACGTTGCCGATGACGTTGCCGTCTTCGTTAACGCTTGCGGTGCGAAAATAGCCCGCGGGGCGAAGGCGAATGACGAAATTGTCGAGGCTGACCGACGCTGTGGCAGCGTCGTCTGCAAATGCCGCTCGTGGGCCAATGCCCAATGCCGCGGTTTCGGGCAGGCTTGCAAGTGGCGACAACGCCGCGAGTCCAAGGCCCAACGTAAATGCTCGGCGGCTGATGGCGTGGTGTTCGGTCATAACTTCTCCATTCGTAGAGTGCGGTTATGCGATAGTTTTGGTCACTATACTGCTCAGATGTTTAAAGATGCTGGTTTAATTGTCTGCGCGGCGCAATAAATCGGCGGGCGGACGTGTTGGGGTGTTTGTCGTTTTCGTACTGTTGCTACATTTGGAGCGGTTCCGGCGTCCGGCATCCTCGCGTTCGTTGGCTACCGGCATAAGAAAGGGAGGGTCGGTTTACCGGCCCTCCCTGGGTACGAAGCGCTGGGGAACCGTCGCTTGTTTGCACTGCGCCCGTGTTTCCCGCTGCGCTCGCCAGTCGCTTAACGCTTGATCTCGATATCGTCGAGCTTGACGTCCATGGCCTCGGTCTTGGCCTCGGCGATGTCATCGGCAAATTCCAGGGACTTCATCATGGTCTCGACGGCGTCCTTGTGCTCCTCGACGTTGTCGATGCGCACATACACACTGCCACCGTCAACGTCGGTGAAGTACTCGGTCGTCACGCCGCCCGAGTGCGTAAAGTAGGCACTGCGCCAGGTCTTGCCGTTGTACTTAACGGGATCGCTCTCGGTCCATCCGGAGTTGGCCTTCCACTTTGCCTCGTAGTCGAACAGCTCGTCGGCGTTCTTGTCAGAGTCGAAGACGGGGATGAAGCGGTCGCTGGCGTGCTCGCTCTCGGTGAACTTAAACTGGGCCCTGTCGGCGGTGTCGCCTGCGACGTCGGTGATCTCGACGCCCTCGGGGACCTCGACCTTAAACCAAATGAAGTCGGTCCTCATATCCACGGCTGGCTTTTCTGCGCCGCCGCCACCGCCACTGCCGGTAGCGCCGCCGCTGCCGCCGCAACCCACCAGGGCAACCGCGGCAAAGAGACTGATGCAGAGGGTGAGAATCGCAAAGGCCTTCTTTTTCATGGTCGTGTCCTCCTCGATCTGTAATCGTCCATGGATTACCTGCCTTTACTGTACGCGTGGACGGCTCGCTAGGGTGGGCCATGTGTCCCATTCTGGGGGCTGGAATTGCGCCGACAAGTGGCAATATGTGCGGTCGCAAAAGAGGGGAGGGCCGATGCTGTCGGCCCTCCCCGGGGTGAGGTGCCCGTTGATTTAATGGGGCGCGCGTGCGTGGGCGTTGCCCCAACAGGTTCCTTGTTTATAGATATGCCTCAGTTTTTGACGTCCGGAAGTCTCGAAAGGTGGGCCATGTGTCCCATGTTTGCGGTGCCGACGCCTATCGTTCGTCATAGAAATCCGCGATGGCCAGGTGCGCTGACGCTCATGTACTTATGGGCTAGACTTAGCACCATTATGTGATTGATGCGGTCGGTCGGCGGTTGCCACCCGACCGATGTATATGACTTGAAGGTGCGTGCGTATGAGCCAAGAGATGATGGATAAAACCTGTCGAGAGTTTGCCCAAGCGCTGGCTGCTCGCGAGCCGGTTCCCGGTGGCGGTAGTGCGAGCGCCTTTGTGGGCGCACTGGGCGCCTCGCTTTGCGGGATGGTCGCCCGCTACGGTGCGACCAATCCCGCGCTTGCTGATCGTGCGGATGACCTGGCGCGCGCGTTTGCTCAGGCTGATGAGCTGTCCCAGGAGCTTGTCGAGTTGGTTGCCGAGGACGTTCGTGCCTACGGGCAGGTGTCCGCGGCGTACGGTATTCCGCGTGACGATCCGGCTCGAGCGACCGCGATTCAGGATGCGCTGCATGTGGCCGCTATGCCGCCGTATCGCATTATGGATGCCTGCGGGCGTGCGCTGGCGCTGCTCGAGGACATGGCGGACAAGGGCTCCCGACAGCTGCTGTCCGACGTGGCGTGCGGCGCCGTATTCTGCCGCGCCGCCATGCAAGGCGCGAGTTTGACGCTCTTTGCGAACACCACGTCTATGAAGGATCGCGCTCGTGCTAAGGAGCTCGAGACGGCGTGTGATGAGTTGCTCGACACATGGTTGCCGCGCGCCGATGCGCTGGCGCGCCGCGCCTCCGACGCTGCAAGGAAGAGAGGATAGCCATGGCTGAACTGCTGAAAGGTGCTCCCGTTGCTCGCGCTTTGACTGAGGAACTTGCTGCTCGCTGCGCAGCCCTGCGCGAGCGGGGCGTTGTTCCGACGTTGGCTATCGTGCGTGTAGGTGAACGCGAGGACGACCTGTCCTACGAGCGCGGTGCCCTCAAGCGCTGCGAGAAGGTTGGCATTGAGGCTCGCCGCGTTTTGCTTCCTGCCGATGTTTCGCAGGACGAGCTGTTGACGGCCGTCGAGGACATCAATACCGATTCGGCTGTTCATGGCTGTCTGATGTTCCGCCCGCTGCCCGCCGGCCTTGACGAGAACGCCGTCGCTGCAGCGCTCGATCCCGCCAAGGACGTTGACTCCATGACGCCGGCTTCACTGCTCACCACGCTTTCGGGGCGCGGCGAGGGTTTTGCCCCCTGCACAGCCGAAGCCGTGCTTGCTTTGCTGGATCATTACGGCGTTGAGCTGGATGGGGCCAAGGTTGCTGTGGTCGGACGCTCACTGGTAATTGGCCGCCCCGTTGCCGCCATGCTTACGGCGCGCAACGCAACCGTGACGACGTGCCATACGCATACGCGCGATCTTGCCGCCGAGTGCTGTGCTGCCGACATTGTGGTTGCCGCCGTTGGACGCGCGCGCACGATTGGCGCAGATGCGGTCTGCGAGGACCAGGCGATTATCGATGTTGGCATTAATTGGGACGAAGCCGCTGGCAAGCTGGTCGGCGACGTCGATTTTGATGCCGCGGAGCCGGTTGTTGGCGCAATCACCCCCGTGCCGGGTGGCGTGGGCGCCGTGACGACAGCAATTCTCGCCAAGCACGTGATCGAGGCGGCTGAGCGCGCGGTAAAATAGGCGTTTGGAGGCTGTTTAGGGGGTTGGTTGGATACCCCGTGGTCAAATAATGCCAAATATGAGTACTGTTGCCAAGTTAGTCACATATGTTTGAGATCATTTTGGTTCTTTAGCGATAAGTAATATCGTTAAAGAGCCAATTTTATTGGACGTATGGGGAATTACTAGACTCAGTTTTTGGACAGGTGAGGATTCCCGGCGCCCGGAACAGTGCAATTTGCTGCCACTAAATTTGTGACAGTACTCATATTTGGCATTTTTTGACCACGGGGGCTGCCGAGGCCGTGGTTTCGCCCTTTCTGCGCCGAAGCGATACACTGTTGCCGTTTGATTTCTTCGCTCAAGGAGGATGCGCATGCCGTGCACAACGATTCTGGTCGGTAAAAACGCAAGCTGCGACGGGTCGACCCTGGTCGCCCGCAACGAGGACTCGTCCAACGGGGTGTTTGAGCCCAAGCGTATGCGCGTGGTGCATCCCGACGAGCAGCCGCGCGTCTACATGAGCGTCCTGAGTCACCTGACCGTTGAGCTGCCCGATAACCCCATGCGCTACACGAGCGTCCCCGATGTTGTCCCGGGCCACGGCATCTGGGCCGAGGCCGGTTTCAACGAGCTCAATGTGGGCATGTCCGCAACCGAGACGCTCACCACCAACGAGCGCGTCCGCGGCGCCGACCCACTCGTGGACTACGTGCCCGCCAAGGGCAACGAGGGTGAGGACGGCTATGTGCCGGCGCAACCTGGTGGCCTGGGCGAGGAGGACATGGTGACCCTGGTGCTGCCGTATGCCAAGTCCGCCCGCGACGGCGTTCGTATCCTGGGCGACCTGCTCGAGCGCTACGGCACTTACGAGAACAACGGCATCGCCTTTAGCGACGTGGACGAGATCTGGTGGCTCGAGACCATCGGCGGTCACCACTGGATTGCCAAGCGTGTGCCCGATGACGCCTATGTGACCATGCCCAACCAACTGGGTATCGACAGCTTTGACCTGGATGACGCCGAGGGCGCCCAGGCCGACCACATGTGCTCCGCCGACCTGCGCGCCTGGATGGCCGAGTGGCATCTGGACCTGACGCTGGGCGTTGAGGGCGACGGCCCGGCTGCCGTCTTTAACCCGCGCGAGGCCTTTGGCTCGCACAGCGACAGCGACCACGTCTACAACACGCCGCGCGCCTGGTACATGCAGCGCTGCCTCAACCCCAGTGACGTGTGGGATGGCCCCGACGCCGACTACACGCCCGAGAGCGACGATATCCCCTGGAGCCGCGTGCCCGAGCGCAAGGTGACCATCGAGGACATCAAGTACGTGCTTTCGAGCCACTACCAGGGCACGGAGTACGACTGCTACGGCAGCAAGGGCACGCCCGCCACGCGCGGCGCCTATCGCCCCATCGGCATCAACCGCAACAGCCAGCTCGCCGTGTTGCAGCTGCGTCCCTATGCGCAGCCGGCCTATCGCGCCGTGCAGTGGATGGCCTTTGGCTCCAACTCGTTTAACGCGCTGGTTCCGCTGTACGCCAACGTCGAGACCATGCCCGAGTACTATGCCGACACGCAGGCTCGCGTGACGTCCGAAAACTTCTACTGGGCCAACCGCCTGATCGGTGCCCTGGCCGACGTCCGTTTCCATGAGTGCGGCCGCGCGGTCGAGGATTATCAGGAGAAGATCGGTGGCATGGGCCACAAGCAGATCCATGACGTCGACGCTGCCGTAGCCGCTCTGCCCGAGGTCAAGGTGCCTGCCGAGCTTGCACGCGCCAACGAGGCCTTTGCCGAGCGTGTTCGCGTGGAGACCGATGCCCTGCTGGGCAAGGTGCTTTACACCACGAGCTGCGCCATGAAGAACTCTTTCGCGATGAATGACAACGTGAGGTAGGGATTTCCCGTCGATCGAATAGCGCTAAAACGCTTTGTCGCTTTCGCTCAATCTTGGGTACAAGAACGCCAATGCAGTTGTTTGTGATTGGAGACAACCATGGTTATGAAATTCGATCAGCTTGTTAACGGCGCCATCAACGTTGGCTTTGGCGCTGCCGCCGTTGCCGTTGAGGGCAGCAAGAAGGTTCTCGACGACCTCAATACCAAGGGTGAGCAGGTGCGCAAGGACGCAGGCGCCCCCGATATCGCCCGCAGCGTGTCCGATATGTTCGAGCAGGCCGGCGGTACCATCTCCGATCTGACCGAGCGCTTGGGCACGCAGGGCGAGACCGCGGCCCAGCGCGTGCTCGACGAGCTCATTCTGGCTCGCGTCCGCGTTATGACCGCCCCCGAGCGCACGGCCTTCCTGGCCCATGTGCGCGACATCGTCGATTCGGTCGAGGACAACGTGACCTCGGTGCCCGTCGAGTCCGTTGAGCCCGACGATGCGAAGGATACCGAAGAGGCCGAGTAGCAGCGCAGATGGCAGATTCCACCACCGATTACAACAATCTAGATCCCTTGGGTGACGAGGCGGCGGTTGTCGATGAGGTCGACGCCGCCGTCTCGGGCGCTCGCAAGAAGCCGCGCGCTGTCGATATGGTGCCCGAGGAGCCCGACGCGATGGCGCCGGACGAGGAATACCAGCTCACGCCGGCGGGTCGTCGCGAACGCATCGGGCAGATTGTTCGCCTGGTCAAAAAGTACCGCGTGTGGGATAACCTCACGCCGGTTCGTTTGCGCCGCCTGCTCGAGGAACTCGGCCCCATGTTCGTCAAGATGGGGCAGATTCTGGCCAACCGGTCCGAGATTCTGCCGCAACGCTTTTGCGACGAGCTGCGTCGTCTGCGCTCCGACGTGGAGCCGGTGCCGTATGAGGTGGTGCTCCGCTGTCTGGAAGAGGAATACGGCCTGCGCCTGGGGGAGATGTTCGATGCGATCGACCCCAATCCGCTTGGTAGCGCATCGCTCGCACAGGTACATCGCGCTCGTCTGGTGACGGGCGAGGACGTGGCCGTCAAGGTTCAGCGCCCCGGTGCGCAGCAGGTGATGGCACAGGACATCGATATCATCCGCTCGGTGGTGCGTATCGTTTCCAAGTTCGTCAACACCGATCAATTCGTTGACCTGCACGGCGTAGTCGAGGAGCTGTGGACCTCGTTTCGCGAGGAGACCAACTTTTTGGCCGAGGCCAAAAACCTCAACGACTTCTACGAGTTCCATAAGAGCGTTCATGGCGTGACGTGCCCTAAATCCTATCTGGACCTGTGCACCGAGCACGTGGTGGTTATGGACTACGTCGACGGCATTTCGATCGCCGATCCTGAACGCTTGGTGGTCGAGGGCTATGACTTGGAAAAGATCGGTGCCGCGATTGTCGAGGACTACTCGACGCAGGTGCTCGACGACGGCTTTTTCCATGCCGACCCGCATGCGGGAAACATCATCCTCAAGGACGGTATTGTCTACTTTATCGACTTGGGTATGGTCGGACGTATGTCGAGCCATGACCGCGGTATCGTCAAAGACATGATTTTCGCCGTGGCCGAGGGTGACGTGCCCAAGCTCAAGGATTCGCTCATGCGCTTTGCCGTGACGCGCGGCGATTCGGCCGAGCTTGACCATTCGGCCTTTTTGTCCGACTTGGACTTTATTGTTGCCGACTTTGCCGGGCTCGACCTTAAAGACCTGGATATCGGCGAGTTTTTGACTTCGCTGTTAAACCTCGCGCGCAAAAATGACGTTGAGCTGCCGAGCGTGGTGACGATGTTCGCCCGCGGCATGGTGACGCTCGAGGGCCTGTTGACCGAGTACATGCCCAACGTCAACATGATCCAGATCATCCAGACGCACATCAAAAACGAGAAGAGCACCTACGCCCGCATGCGCGAGATGAGCCGCGATCTTGCCGCGAGCAGCTATCGCGCGGCAAAAGGCTCGCTCGAGGCGGCCGAGTATCTGGGCTTGGCTTCGCGTATGCTTACGCGCGGCCAGCTTAAGGTAAACACGCAGATCATGAGCAGCGATAAGGCGCTGCGACAGCTGGGCGGAATTATCGACCGCATGTCGATGGCTATCGTTATCGCCGGCCTGTTTATCGGTTCGTCGGTGGTGTACTACGCACGCATCGAGCCGGTTGTGTTTGGTATCCCAGTCATTGGCTTTATGGGCTACGTGAGCGCGCTGGTGCTGGCGCTTATGCTGGGTCGCAATATCTGGCTCAACAGTCACGGCGGCAAGCACTAGAGGCTGCGGCCGTCACCGCATTTTCCTATCGCAAACAATAGCTTTTACCTTGGGCTTCGCCTGCGTGCGAGGCCCTTTTGCGTGATAGCATATTGACGGTTTTAATCGATGGCCTAGATGGTGGTGCGGAGACGCACGAATGCGCGGTTTTCCTGCGCGTTTGGGAGAATCGGGGTGCAAGTCCCCGGCTGTACCAGTAACCGTAATTCCTCTTGGCTCGGGATGTTCGCGTCGCAGATCGGACGGCGCGCCCGAGTCGTTAAGGTTAAGTCGGATCGCCTCCCATCTTGCATGCGGCTGCGGCGTATGCCGCCGGTGTGCATAGGGCTCTGGAGGGAAGGGGGACCCCGATGGGGGAACTCGAGCGCAACATGCGCGATGACGTGGGGCAGCTTCAAGGCAACGCTCCAAGTACAGACAGTAGGAGACAAATGGATATGTTTGAGGACGAGTGCCAGCGTGCCTCGCTTCGTCGCCGTGGCGTAATCGCGCGCGGCGTAGCCAAGCGCGGCCTGGTGGCATTCCTGGCCTTCGCGATGGCCTTCAGCACCACGCCGGCTCAGCTGTGGGCCGAGGGTGCCGAGGGCATTACCGACGCTGTGGCTCAGGCTACGACGCCAGGCGAGGACGCAGCGCTTGCGGGCGGTACCGCTGAGCAGAGCGGCGCCGAGGTTTCGGATTCCGGGAGCGCGCCTGCAGCCAGTGCCGCCACAACAGAGGCAGCAACTGGCGACGAAGGCTCGGCGACGGGGGGGAGCCCTGCCACGAGCGAGCAGTCTTCGACGGCATCCGCTGGCCAAGCAGGATCTGCCGCCGCGACTGCCGTCCAGACAGAGAACCCGACAGAAACCGGCGATGTCGCCAAGAAGCAAGTCGAGGTCTCGTTCTCGATTATCGGCACCGATGCCGACGGCAAGGCTCAGACCTGGGTGGCACCTACGCAGCTCAAGCTCGATGAGGGCGCGACGGCTGCGGATGCCTTCATTAAGCTGCAGGAGAAGACGGGCTTCAAGGCGAAGTACGATCCGAACACGGCATACGGTTTCTACCTCGAAAGCATCACATCCCCGAGCGATGGCCGCACGCTCGCCTACGATCCGACGACTTATGCCTTCTGGCAGCTGTTCGTCGACGGCGCGTCTTCCTCGGTTGGCGCGAGCAGCGTCAAGCTCACCCAGGGGCAGAAGATTGAGTTTGCCTATACGGCTGGTAGCTCGTCCCCTGTCGTTAAGGACCAGGTTGCCGCAAATGTGACCGTCATTGGTCGCGATGCCCAGGGCAAGACTCAGACTTGGGTCGATAACGCGCAGTATGTGGTGACGTCCGGCTCGAGCGCGCTTGACCTTACGAAGGTCGCGCTCGAGGCGAATGATATTGACGCCGTTGCTGCGGGCTCCTTCATTCTGAGCCTTAAGTACAACGGCGTTGAGCTGGGTACGCCGCTCGATTATTCGACCTATTGGCAGCTGTTTATCAACGGCAAGTCGAGCGACTACACGGCGGACAATGTCACCATTCATGCTGGCGATACCGTTACGTGGTTCTACGGTGGCTGGGGCGACCAGTTGCCCTCTGATTCTGTTCATGCTTCTGTTCAGGTACTTGGTAAGGACAAGGACGGCAAGCAGCAGGTTTGGGCTTCGACGGGCCAGACGAGCCTCAAGGCAGGCTCCACTGCTAAGGATCTCCTTGAGCAGACCGGCCTTACTCTCGATGCTGGCGAATCGCCTTGGGGCTGGTTCCTCAACGGCATTACTTCGCCGTTCGATGGTAAGTCCTATGGCTGGGATGCTGCGACCAATAGCTATTGGCGCTTCTACGTAAATGGCAAGTTCGCCGACGTTGGCGCCGGTGCCTACGAGCTCCAAGAGGGTGACGCCGTCACCTTTATGTATGGTGCTGACGCCGGTG
Source organism: Collinsella sp. (assembly GCA_048342015.1). Taxonomy (GTDB): domain Bacteria; phylum Actinomycetota; class Coriobacteriia; order Coriobacteriales; family Coriobacteriaceae; genus Collinsella. The sequence goes on from DBGDFS010000044.1 coordinate 61,790, forward strand.
CCCTTCCTGGCCAGGTTCTTGGTTCTGTCGATGTTATCGGTCCCGATGTCAACGGGAACAATACGCGTTGGGGCACGGCAAGCAATGTTTCTCTGCCCGAAGGCTCCACGGCCCAGAACCTTATTGAGGCAGTTCTGAAGGCCAAGGGCGTTGCGTACAACGGCTCCCAGAGTGGTGAGTACTGGTTCCTGAATTCCATTACTTCGCCGTTTGATCACAAACCGTATGGTTGGGATGCTGCGACCAATAAATATTGGCATCTGTATATCAACGGAGAGCCCTCCTTACTTTGCGCCAATCAGATTACGCTCAAGAGCGGCGATAAGGTCACGCTTGCCTATACCACCGAAAATTCGCCCATGCCCGATCCCGACAAGATTGTCGTGGATCCGAGCGCGACGACTCCTGATTGGGATGCCGAGTGGGCCGGCTACGGCAACAGTGGCAACGGTTCGACCGTAACGGATGCCAAGACGCCTGCGCAGGCCGCCGGTCTTAAGTGGGCCTTCGATTGGAAGGCCGAGTCTGGTCAGCAGTATGCCAACTGCAGCGAGCCTGTCATTGCTAACGGCTTTGTGTACATCGCGACCGAGAACGAGCTCATTAAGATCGATTCGTCCACGGGCAAAAAGGTTGCCTCTGCGCCGCTTGCCTCCAAGGTGAGCTATACCTCTCGTCCGATCTATACCAATGGCCTTATCATCGTTCCGCTCAACGGCGGTGCGGTCCAGGCGATTACTGCAGACAAGCTGATCTGCAAGTGGCTGACGCCCGGTTTGACGGACTTGACGCAGAGCTCCTGCACCGTCGTTTCGGACGGCGAGTACGTCTATGTAGGCTCGGTCGATATTTCGTATGACGAGAATTACAACGCGACCTACGGCAACGGCTCCTTTGCGCGCATTAAGATTGCCACGGGCGAAGTTTCTTGGCAGAACATCGACCCTGCCGAGGGCTATTACTGGACTGGTGCGGCTTTGACGGATAAGTATGCCATCGTTCCTACGAGCGCGGGTACGCTTAAGTGCATTGATAAGACGACGGGCGATGTCGTTTCGACCATGAAGCTCGGCGCTGTCGCAAATGCCGATTGCATTGCCGATCCGTCCAATGGTTCGACCTTCTATCAGATGACGCACGACGGAAAGCTCCATGTGATTTCGCTTTCGGCGAAGGGCGTGCTGAGTGAACAGAAGACGGTTGATCTGGGCCTTACGAATAATCTGAGCGCCCCTGCGGTGTCTGGTGACAATCTGATTGTCGGCGGACAGACGGCTACTGGCTCTGCTCTGGTTCTCTATAACCTGAAGACGGGTAAGACCACGATGGTCGCTGCTGCCGACGGCAAGGCGCTGCCGGCTGGCCTCAACGGTATTGCTGCTACTCCGCTGGTGAGTGTTCAGGGCGGCAAGACCTATGTGTACTTCACCGTTAACAGCGCGGATAGCAAGGATTACGTCAACTACTCTGCTGGTGGTGGCGTGTATCGCTATACGCTCGGCGATGCAGAGGCGACGCAGATTTATGATGCGGCTGGCCATTACCAGTACTGTGACTCTCCGGTCATTGCCGATGCTTCTGGCAGCCTGTACTACATCAATGATTCGGGCACGCTGTTCAAGCTCGGGGCCGTTGAGTCTTGGACGGTTGCCTTTAATTCCAACGGCGGGTCTGCTTGCGACACTAAGTTTGTTGCTACGGACGACGGCAAGCTGGTCAAGCCGGCCGATCCGACGCGCGATGGCTACACTTTCGGCGGTTGGTTCACCGATGAGGCTTGCACGCGGGCGTATGACTTCAGTACGCCGGTGACGGCCGATCTGACGCTGTATGCCAAGTGGACCAAGAATGCCGTTAACCCTGGCGGCAATGGCGGTTCTGGCTCCAATGGCGGCAATGGTGGCGCTGGCAACGGTTCCGGTGCTGGCACTGGCACGGGTTCCGGCTCCGGCACGAAGGGCCAGCAGGCTGGCGGCGCTGTCGCCCCGGGTCATAAGCCGACGACCAAGACGACGGTGTCGACCAAGACCGAGACCAAGGACAACAAGTCCGACAAGAAGGACTCCGATAAGTCCGATAAGAAGGACGAGAAGAAGTCTGACAAGAAGTCTGACAAGAAGGACAGCAAGTCCGACAAGAAGTCCGATTCCAAGTCCGATGCGGGTGCTGCTTCCACGACCACTGCTAAGAAGTCCTCTAGTGCTTCCGAGCAGGAGACTGGCACCAATCCGCTCGCCATCGTCGGCGTTGCCGCCGGCGTCATCGGTCTCGCCATCGTCGGCGTGCTCGTGTTCACCAAACGTCGGTAGGTGAGGGCTGTGTCCAATAAATCCAAGGACGCTGACCCCAAGCAACCAGATTCCTCGTTCATTCAGTTCGACGATGCAAAGCAACAGGGCGCCGCTTCGACGGCGCCCGCCCCTCGACGGAAGGCGCTCCTTGGCGTTCTGACTGCCGCGTGCACCATTCTGATCGTCATCTCGCTGGGCTTCGTCCATCCTTCCGAGAGCGGCGCCTGGTCCATTGACTGGATCGTTCAGACCGTGACGGGGGAGAGCGTCGTCGCGAAGGACGCCAAGGGGTCTGACTCGACCGCCGCTTCGGGTAAAGCTGGCTCCAAGGATTCCAAATCTTCGGATGGTGCGAACGACGAGTCTAAGGGTTCGGATAAATCTGACTCTAAGAAGGAGTCCGAGTCTTCGGACAAGGAATCAAACAAGGGCTCGGATAGCAAAAAGTCCGAAGACAAGGATGGCAAGAAGTCTGGAGAGAAGAACAGCAATAAAAAGACCGACGGCAATCAGTCGACTTCTCAGAACTCGACTTCTTCTGGCGGGGCCGGCTCTACGCCTGGCGCCTCCTCCTCATCCAGCGGGGCATCTTCTGCCCCCGATAACGGCAACGCCTCTACTGGCGACCAGGGCAGCTCGCAGCAGCCTAGCTACGTAACAGTGACGGTTTCGGTCACATCGAGCGCTGTGGGCAATCCTGTGTCCTCTGGTGGCACCTTTACCTTTAACGAAGGCGCTACCGTTTACGATGCCCTGTGCGCGCTAGGCCTTTCTGTCAACGCACACGGCTCGTCGTACGGCACGTATGTCTCCGCGATTGGTGGTTTGGCCGAGAAACAGTACGGCGGCACGAGCGGGTGGATGTACTCCGTCAACGGCACAACGCCCATGACGGCCTGTAGTAACTACGTTCTCTCAAACGGCGACAACGTAGTCTGGTATTACGTTACAGGCTAGAGGCCTCGACATAGCGCGTCAGACGGGCGGTTCGGACAAACATCCGGGCCGCCCGTTTTTAACGCGAATTGGACTGGGTCGCCGGGTCTCTCGGCAAACAAAAAACCGGTTGGAATGGGAATTCCAACCGGTTATACATTCAAGCAAATAGTGAATCGACTACGACCGTGCGCCCTCGAGGAAGAAGCGGCGGCTGAAGTAGTTGTACCAGGTGACGAGGAACGTGGCGATGGCCTTCATGGCCTGGTAGCCGATGCTCAAAAACGTGACGCCCACAAACATGTACAGGTCGTTGAGGCCCAGGCCGATCACCGACAGGATGGTGAAGATCGTGAACTCGCGCTTGCGGCTCATGCCCTCGCGATGGTCGAACACGTACTTCATGCTGAGCCAGTAGTTGACCACGACGGACGTGATAAACGAAACCGTGGTGCTCATCAAAAAGTCGAGGTGGAACAGCTCGACGAGCGCAATGAGCATGCCCCAGTCGATGCCAAAGGAGATAAGACCCACGACAGCAAACTTGAGGAACTGCTTGGTATGAGGTTGTGCCAGCGCCTTGCGCACGTAATCACATCCAATGCGTTGATGAATCGAGCAGAGGATACTTTAGAGCTTTTACAAGGGAAACGTAAGGTCTTTGCCAAGAACTATATGAACTCGCCAAATTTTCAAGAGCTAATCCGCAAACGTTGAAAATTTGCCCGTAAACGAGCGACACCCACGGACGATACTGCGCTGAGTGCGCGTCGTCCGTGGGCGCCGTAATGCTGCAGGGGTGTCGAGCTATTTGGTCTCGTCGCCCTCCAGGAAGATCTTTCGGGTCACAAAGTTGTAGACCATGACAAGCGCGGTGGCGCAGATCTTGGCGATATTGGCCTCGAGCCCCAGACCGGCGTTGAGCGCCAGCACGATGCCGTCGTTGAGCACCAAACCGATCACGGACAGCACGACAAAGATGATGAACTCGCGGCGGCGGCTCATGCCTTCCTTGTGCGCAAACACGTACTTCATGCTTGCGAGGTAGTTAAAGATGAGTGAGATGATAAAGCCGCTGGTGTTGGCGATTAGGATGTTGAGGCCCAGACCGTAGTGGAGCAGATTCATAATGCCAAAGTCGATAACCGTGGCAATGACACCGACGACGCCAAATTTCATGATCTGCGCAAGGAGCTTTTGCATGGTACCTGCCTTAAGCTGGCGCCGAAGCGCCGCGGGGATGACAAACTCAGCAAGTTTAGCCAATCCCCGCGGGTGGTGCTAGGCGCGCTCCTCGATAGCACCGTTTCTATATGCATCGAGCAGCTGACGCAGGTCCTGGATTTGGCTGCGGATCTTGGCGCCAGTATCGGTGTCGCTCACCATGCGGCGACGGTCTGCTTGGTCAAAACGGTTGGTCTCGCTTTCGATGTCCACGTTGCGCGTGAGTGCCTCGGCAACCGTCGTAAAGGCCCGGTGCGACTTGAGGCGGCAGCCGCGCGAGCTCGAGATGAGCGTATAGCCGGCGATACCCGTCTTGGGATGGTAAGCGCGGCAGAAGCCGCCGTCGATGACCAGCAGCTTGCCCTCGGCGCGGATGGGCTGCTCGCCCTTGGTGGTTTTAACGGGCGTGTGGCCGTTGATGATGTGGCCGGTCGGCGAGCATGCCATAGGCACGACGCCAAATTCGTGCATGATGTCATCGCAGACCGAGGGCGACTTGGTAAGCGTAAAGTACGGGTCCATCGGCTCGACCCAGGTGCTCTTATCGGCGATATAGGCGCGCTCAAAGGTACGCACCAGGCGTCCGCTGGCGGGTGAGTTAAAGCCAATCCACAGGTACCACATCCAGTCGAGGGCGTCGCGGTCGCCCACGCGCCAGGCGCGGCGGGCGATGTGGTCGCAAAAATCGAGATAATCGCGCCCGGCGTGCCAGGTGCCCAGACAGTTCATGCTGCTAAAGGTGCCGTCTTCGTTGAGCGGAACGCAGCCGTGGAAGAGCAGGTTGCCGTTGGCGACCTTGTACATCGAGCCGTGGGAATAGAGGAAATCGATATGGCGATGCAGGTGATCGGCGGTGACAAACTCGGACACGAGCTTGTCGATGATGTGCTGCTCCTGGGGCGTGAGCGTATAGGGGTCTGCCGGGTCGACGGTAGGGAAGTCGTTGGTCGTGAGCGGCCACACGCTGCCGTCGGCGAGCGTGACCGTGCCGGTGTCGTGGTCAATCTTGTCGAGCAGCAGGCGGTCGGTCATGTCGAACTCGGGGTGACGCTGGATAATCTGGCCCTCAAGCTTAAAGAGCAGCACGTTGATGGCCTTGATTAGCGGGGTGATGGGCTCACCGGCGGTGTAGGTGGCGTCTGCGAAGGCGACAAGCTCACGCAGCGAGATGCCGTAGTCGTTCTCGAGGATCTCGTAATTGTCGTAACGCAGGTTGTTGCGCAGCACCGTGGCGATGCATGCAGGCTCACCGGCCGCAGCGCCCATCCACAGCAGGTCGTGGTTGCCCCACTGGATGTCGAGCGAATGATAGGTGAGCAGGCGGTCCATAATCTTGGCAGCGCCGCCGCCACGGTCGAAGATATCGCCCACCAGGTGCAGGTGGTCGACGGCCAGGCGCTTGATGAGCGAAGCGAGCGACTCGATAAAGTCGTCGGCGCTGGCGGTCTCCAGGATGGACTCCACGATGCGCTCGTGATAGCGCACGCGATAGTTGTTCTCGTCCGGGTGCGTGTGCAACAACTCGTCGATGATATAGGCGTAGTCGCGCGGGATGGCCTTACGCACCTTGGAGCGCGTGTAGCGGCTTGAAAGCGAGCGAGCGACCATGATGAGCTGGTCAAGCATCGTCTTGTACCAAGTTGGCGAGTCCTCGCGCTGTCTGCGGACCAGCTCAATCTTCTCGCGCGGGTAGTAAATGAGCGTGCACAGCTCGCCCTTTTCGTCAAAGGAGAGCGTGTCGCCAAAAATCTCGTCGACATGCTCGCGCACGACGCCCGAGCAGTTGTTGAGGATGTGCATAAAGGCTTCGTACTCGCCGTGCACGTCGCTCATAAAATGCTCGGTGCCCTTGGGTAGGTTGAGGATGGCCGAGAGGTTGATAATCTCGGTAAATGCGGATTGTTCGGTGGGGAACTGTCTCGACAGCAGGCGCAGATACTTGAAGTCTTGCGGGTTGCGATCGAATGCGACCATGAAACACCTTCCGATGGGGCTGGTAAAACTGATAAACGGCGTCAAACGTTTATCAGTATGCGCCGCTTTTGTTTCGATTTTGCGCCAGCGGCTGAATTGTCGGCTGAACGGTTTGGTAAATCGATTTAGTTGAGGTAGATATGGCGGTTGAGTGGAGACGACAGAGGGTGTTTTCTCAGATATTTATGCGTGGGGTCGGTGGAGACGATGGTGGTAAAGATGTTCGCTATTTTTGGTTCGATTTGGTAAATAGTGGACATATGTACCGTATGTAGGCTCACTGTGCGATAATTTGCGCAGCAATACGTAAGGAGCCTCATATGAGTGATTTTGTCCTGACCTGTGAATCTGCCGCCGACCGAACTCGGGAGTTCTTTGACTCGCGCAATATTCCTGTCGCGTATTTTCATTACGAGATCGACGATGTTGTCTATACGGACGATCTGTATCAGTCGATTACGCCGGACAAGTTTTTTGCCCAGATTGCCGCGGGCGCCATGCCCAAGACGTCTCAGGTGAGCGTGGGTGAGTACGAGGAGTTTTGGGAGCCGTTTGTTGCCGAGGGTAAAGACGTGCTGCACCTGACGTTGTCGTCGGGTATTTCGGGCACGTATGGATCGGCCTGCGTCGCGGCGCAGATGCTTGCGGATCGCTATCCCGAGGGCGGTAAGGTGCGCGTCATCGATTCGCTGGCGGCGTCTTCGGGCTTTGGTCTGTTGCTGGAATATGCCGCCGATGTGCGCGATAGCGGGGCTTCACTCGACGAGACGGCTGCCTGGATCGAGGAGCGCAAGCTCAACCTGCACCACTGGTTCTTCTCGACCGATCTGTCGAGCTACCTACGAGGCGGTCGCATTTCGGCTGCGAGCGCGATCATTGGCACGGCGCTTAAGATTTGCCCGCTTATGACGGTCGATTGCGAAGGTAAGCTGTCGCCGCGTGAGAAAATTCGCACTAAGAAGCGAGCGATTTCCGAGATGGCTAAGACCATGATGACACACGTGCAGGACGGTGTGGATTATTCGGGTAAGTGCATCATGTCGCACTCGGCGTGCCGCGAGGATGCCGAGGCGGTTGCGGCGCTGATTGAGGAACAGGTTCCGCAGCTTAAAGGCAAGATTGAGATCAATGACATTGGTACTCTGATTGGCTCGCATACCGGACCTGGTACGGTGGCGCTCTTCTTTATGGGCGACAAGCGCGTGGATTAACGTTCGTGGGCTGGCTGACAGTTTTAACCGCTGCGCCTGCCCCTCCTGACATTCGATAACAGCAAGGCCCGTCCCGTTGTTTGTGGGGCGGGTCTTGCTGTTGCGGCTAGCGTTTCTTTCCGCGGAAGAAGAAGCCGTGCAGTGACGGCTTGAGGCCGCGGTTGGCGCGATGCTCCTCGACGCGCTCGTGGATCGAAGCAACGCGCTCGATGACTTCGTCGGGAATCGGCACGTCGGGATTCATGTTCTCGACCTGGCTGACCTCGGCGGCGGCGACCTGATCGATAATGGGCACATCGTCGCGCGAGATGACAGGTGTGGCGTCTTCCTTCATCTTGCGATAACGCTGCATCATGTCGGTCTGTAGCTGCTGGGCCGAAGGCGGCGTCCAGATGATGGCGTTGGCGCCGGCGGCGATGGTTTCACGGATGCTCTCGGGCGTCTTGCCGCCCGGCGCGATGAGCGGCAGGTTGGGATAGTGCTCGCGCAGTTCACGCAGGACCTGGGGTGTGTTTTTGCCGGCGGCGATGTTGAGAATCTTGGCTCCGGCGCGCACTTTGGCATGCGCATCATCGTCGCAACGTACAACTGTGGCGATGACGGGGATATCGGCGATGTTGGTGATGTGCTCGACCATCTCGGCAGTGGCGGGGGAGTTGACCACGCAGCCCGCCGCGCCCTGCATCTCGGAGACGGCTGCCATCTGCACGGAGCGCTTACCGGTCGTAGTTCCGCCGCCCACACCTACAAAGACCGGGCACTCGGCGACGGTCAGCAGCGCCTGCGTAATGGCCGGCTGCGGCGTGAAGGGGTAAACGGCAAAGACGGCATCGGCATTGGAGTTGCGGATGACGGCCACGTCGGTGGTGTAGATGAGCGATTTGATACGACGGCCGAAGAGCGTGAAGCCGCTGGCCTCCTCGATCTCGTCGGGCATGCGAAGGGCCGCCTTGCGCAAACGTCCGTCGATGGGCAGTGGCTCCATGGGGAGCAGTCCGTTGGGGGTCACGGCTACCTGGGGCTCGGTGAACTCGTCTGCGAGCTCGACCTCGGAGAAATCGACCGAGGCGACGATGTCCTCGTGAACCTCGGCGGGCACATCGATGGGAGCTTGGTCGTTTGCCGCGGCAGGCGTGTCGAAGGAGCTGGTGCCGACGAAGGCGTCGACGCGCTCGTTTAGGTCGTTGAGGATGTCCATGGAGACTCGATTCTGTGTGACGACGGCCGGCACGATGCAGCCGGAATTGCGAATGCTAAATCGTTTGACGAGTTGATTTTTCCCCGCCGCGCCATCCGTTAGACCGAAGGGCCGGCGAACGTGAAGGAGCTGTGGTGGCGGGTATCGAGGTGCTATCTTGAAAGTCCCGTTTAAAAGAGAGGTGACGCGGTATGGAATTTTCGGCAATGTTGGGCTCGATTGGCCTGTGTGTGGGCGCAATCGTTGCCGCCGCGGTCATCTACTTTGTGGTCACGACCATTAAGGGCAAAAGGGCCGAACGCAAAGAGCGCGCGATGCTTAAACAACATCGCGACCAGCAGGGCAAACGGTCACAGAGATAGCTTGTTGAGTTTTGGATCCGTGCGCTAGCTGCGTTTTCGAATCAGGGCAATGTAGAAGCCCTCAAAGTCGCGGCTAGGCGGAATGGTCAGCGTGCCGGGCAGGCCGTTGGCGATGGCCGATACCTGACCCGCGGCAATGGCCTCGGTCAGGGCGTTGGACTCGATGCGCGGCTCCTCACCAGCTTCCTGGGCGCGGCGTGCTTCACTTTCGCTTGGCGTGCCGTCGAGGGGGATAAGCTCGCAGTCCATGTGCTTGTCGAGGGCTTCTTGCAGGGCGTCCTCGTTTTCCTGCGGCAAGATCGAACAAGTCGAATAGACGAGCGTGCCGCCCGGTTTGAGGGCTCCCATGGCGCGGTCCAGAAGTGCTCGCTGCGAGCGCGCGCACTTGCTCAGCAGCTGCTCGGTCAGGCCGCGCAGGCTTTTCTCGTTGCCGCTGATGACGGTGCCCGTGCCGGTGCATGGGGCGTCGAGCAGGATGCGGTCGAAGCGGAAGAACTCGTCGAGCTCGCGTGCATCGATGCGCATGACGGGCACGTTTTTGGCACCTTGGCGGTGGAGGTTGGACTCAAGCTTTTCGGCGCGGGGAATGCTCATCTCGCAGGCCGTGAGGTGTGCCTGGCCCTGGGTGAGGGCGGCGATCTGCGTCGTCTTGCCGCCAGGGGCTGCGCACATGTCCAGGATGTCCTCGCCGGCCTGAGCGCCCAGGACCAACGGCGGCATCATGGACGACAGGCTCTGCAGATAGATTTTGCCGTCGCGGTAGATGCCGAGATCCCACAGATCGGAAACCTGGGCCTCGGGCAGGATAAAGGCGTCTGGGTACCAAGCGACGGGGCTGTGGGCGATGTCGGCGGCACCGAGCGCCGCAGCGATGTCCTCGGAGGTCGCCTTGAGCGTGTTGGCGCGCAGCGTGACCGGGCGTGTGGCCGCGGCGCCGAAGCCCTCGATCATGAGCTCGGCATCGGCGGGCGCATAGGCGCCGGCGACCGTGTCGACCATAAAGCGCGGCAGGTCGGCGGCGCAGGGAAGGGCGGCAAGCTGGTCGGAAAGCTCGGTAGCGGCAAACTGCCTGAGCTTGAGCTCGGGCTTAACCTGCTTTTTCTGCTTACGACGACGCGGCTTGGACATCCGTCTTTCCTTCCACCTAAATGATTATTCTGGGACGGGGATTAAATAATCATTCCATGACTCCCGTCACAAAAAGACTGTACTGTGGCGCCCGGGAATGATTTTTTAATCCCCGTCCCAGAATAATCATTCCCGGGCGCGTTGCTACTAGCGTGCTTTAGTACTGGCTCTCGTGCTTGCTGAAGAAGTCGAAGCGCGGGGGCAGCGGCTTCACGCGGTGGTCGCCGGGCTTCTCGCCCAGGCTCTCTACGAACTCGTCCGTGGAGGCAAAGATGTTATCCCAGCTAAAGAAGGCGACCGGATCGACGTCGAAGTACTCGCAGATGAGCTCGCAGCCGGCCGGGACGATACCGTGCATCAGGACGGTCGCCACGCGCAGCTCGGTAAAGGCATCAACCAGGGCCTGCGTCATCGCTGCGTTTGCTTCGTCGCCCTCAAGCTTGTTGGCGGCCTTGGAGGCGTCGCTCCAGCGCTTGTTAGCGGCGCGCAGGTAGTCGTCGCACACGGCAAGCGCGCGGTGCGTCTCGAACTTGTACATGGCCTGCTCAAACGCGAGGGCGGCTTGCTCGGCGGCCTCGACCACGGTGGCCGAGGCGGCGCCAGCGGGAATGCAACCGTTGCGGTACGGGCTCTCGTCGCCTTCCTTGACGGCGACGCCGTAGAAGCAGCTGCGGGCCAGGCGGTTGAAGACGCCGGTCAGCAGTGCGCTCTCCTTAAGGGCGGGGTCGATGACGCGCTTGTCGTCGCAGGCGTGTACCTCGTTGCCGTCCTTGTCCTTGCCGGTCACGCGGGTGTCGTATGCCTTGGGGCTAAAGCTCACCGGCTTCTCGGACAGACCGAGCGACAGCCAATGCGCGCGCATCTGCTCGCAGGTGTAGTGGTTGAGCAGGTCGTCTGCCGGCGGGGGAGGCGTCTGCGAGGACGAGCTTGCCTTTTTGCCCATGTAGAGCAGGTGGTAGCAGGCGCTGACGGTGCTCTGCGTAAGGTTCCAACCCAGGGCCTCCCACATGGCGGTCTGCGCGATGCAGTAGAAGTAGATGTTGTCCTGTCCAATGAACTGGTAGATCTGTGCGTCATCCGAGCACCACCAGTCGCGCCAGTCGAGCGAGCTGTGCTGGTAGGTGGGAGCGGGGACCTGCGTGGAATCGGCGGCGGGCTCGCCCATAAGGGCGGCGTCCTGGGCGGCGACACCCTCGGTTACGCCGGCGGCACGGGCGTCGCGGGCGAGTACGGTACGTGTGTAGCTGATGGGCGCCCACAGGCTCTCGGGCCAGCACCAGCAGGTGACGTCGGAAACGCCGTCGACCTCGGGCACCGGAACGCCCCAGTCGATGTTGCCGGTGATGCGGAAGGGCACGAGCGCCTTGCCGCTGCGGAAGCGCACGCCGCCGTTGGCGAGCACCGCGTGGGCGTCGTCGCGCTCCTTCCAGCTGGGGAAGGTGACGGTAAAGCTGCTCTTGTTGCCCTCGGGCTCCAGCACGGTGTGCTCGGGCAGCTGGTCCTCGACGGCGTCGAAGGCCTCGCGGAACTTGTTCTGAATATAGAGCTGTGCCGGCAGCAGCCACTCCTCCATAGTCTTGGAGACCACGGAGCGAACCTGCGGGTTCTGGGCGAGCTTGGCGGTGTAGGTCTTCATAAAGTCGAGGTAGGCCGGAAGGTCGAAGTAGAGGTTGTCGACCGGGCGCAGCTCGGGCACCTCGCCGGTGAGCTGGCTCTTGGGCGCGATGAGCTCCTCGGGCTCAAACTGGTGACCCAGGTCGCACTCGTCGGCGTAGGCTTTCTCGGACTTGCAGCCCTGGATGGGACAGCGGCCGATCACCTGGCGGCCGTTGAGGAACGTGCCGGCCTTGGCGTCGTAGAACTGCAGCGTGGAGCGCTTGGAGATGGTGCCCTGTTCGTGCAGACGCTCGATAATCTCGGCGGTCACCTCGTTGTGAATCTGCGCAGCCGGCTCAAGGCCCGAGCCGCCGTAGATATCGCAGCTGATGTTGTAGTTGTTGAGGGTCGCGGCTTGGCGGGAGTGATTGGACTCGACATACTCGCCGATGGACTTGTCGTAGCCCTCGTTCTCCTTGAGCTTGCGGTAGCTCTCCATGATGGGCGAGCCATAGCAGTCGGTGCCCGAGGTGAAGATGACGTTCTCGCGGCCCAGACGGTCGCGCAGGAAACGGGCGAAGAAGTCGGCCGGGACAAAGACGCCGCCAACGTGGCCAAAGTGAAGGCCCTTGTTGCCGTAGGGCTCGCCGGCGGTAACGATGGCGCGGCGAGGCCAGCTGGGACGGTCGTTCATGGAGTATTTGGATGCCATGGGACTCCTTCGCATATGGTGAGAGCGCAGCCGGGCGCGAGGCCTGGCGACGCGGTGGTCAATTCGTGCATATCGTTCGACATTATCGCACATGCGGGCGGGTGCGTGACGGGGGCGCTATCCTAAGATGCTATGAATGAGATTTCCAACATACATGCGTTTGAAGACGAGGATTTCCTGCACGCCTGCTTTGTGTGGGGGATGGCCGTGCTTGGCGCATTTGCCGTGTGCCTGGTGCCGGTGTTTATGCTGCTGGGTGGGCCCGCGGATCTGGATGCGGCTGACGCGGGTGGCTGGACGGCGGTCTTGGGCTGGATAGTCGGTTTGGTTGCGGTTTCGGCGGTGTCATTTGCCGTGCACGAGCTGGTGCACGCGGTGTTCTTTAAGATGTTTGCGCCCGCCGGTGCTCGGGTGACCTTTGGGGCAAATCTCGAAACCTGCATGATTTACGCCTGCGCCGAGGGCGTTGTGTATTCGCGCCGGCGGTACGTGGCAGTTTGCCTGGCGCCGACGGTTGCTGTGACGACAGCGTTTGCCCTGGGGTTTGCGTTTTCAGGCTATCCGCTGCTGTGCTACCTGGCGGCTGGCTTGCATTTGTCGGGCTGTGTGGGCGACTGGTATTACGTGCGGACCATCCTGCGTGACCGTCGCATTGTCGCCTGCGAGGACACATCCTTTGGCGTGCGCTTTTTCGCAAGGTAGTCTTTTTGGGATGATTTTTCTGGGACGGGGATTAAAAAACATTGCAGGGGAGGAGATGTTGATGAAGCCGTTGCTGCTGCATGCTTGCTGCGCGCCGTGCTCGCTGGAGCCGGTTCGCCTGCTGCGCGAGGAAGGGTTTGAGCCCACGATTTGCTGGACCAACCCTAATATTCAACCGCGCGATGAATGGCAGCGCCGCTTGGACGAGCTGCGCCGGTGGTGTGCCGATGGCGACATCGAGCTCATCGAGGCAGGGGAGGACCGCGATCGCTGGGAGACCGGCGTGGCACCGCTGGGTGCCGATCGGCCCCGTCGCTGTCGCGCGTGCTATGCCTTGCGCTTGGCCGAGGCGTGCCGCGTGGCCCAGGAACGCGGGTTCGAATATGTGGGCACGACGCTCGCCGTCTCGCCGTATCAGTTGTTCGAAACCTGTAATGACGTGTTGGAGCGTCTGGCTGCCGCCCGCGGTCTCACCCCGGTCATTCGCGATTTTCGCCCGTATTATCCCGAGGCCACGCGTCGTTCGCGTGAGCTGGGCATGTATCGGCAGAATTATTGCGGCTGCCGATTCTCGGCCGTCGAGGCGGCCATGGACCGCGCCCGCATCCGCGACGAGCGCAAAACCGCCAAAAAGTAGTTCATTTGGGACGTCAGCCTGCTAGGATGTAGAGCGGACTTTAGCAATATAAGGAGTATCCGACGTGTCTATGCGTACCGATGATTTTGACTATAACCTGCCTGAGGAACTGATCGCCCAGGCTCCTGCCGAGCCGCGTGACTCCTGCCGCCTGCTGGTGGTTGATCGCAAGGGCTCTGAGGCGGGAACGCCGCTGGAGCATGGCGGTACCGTCGAGCACCGCATCTTCCGCGACATCATCGACTATATCGAGCCGGGCGACGTGCTCGTCATCAACAAGACGCGCGTGATGCCGGCCCGCCTGATCGGTCGCAAGACGGGCTCGGGCGGCGTGGTCGAGACGCTGCTGCTCAAGCGCCGCGAGGATGTTGACCCGCTGGGCCATGTTTGGGAGTGCCTGGTCAAGCCGGGCAAGCGCCTGAAGCCCGGTGCCCAGATTGAGTATCGCGCCGGTGGCGCCCATGCGCCCGAGGGGGCTCCCGTGGTGCTGACGGCCGAGGTCATCGACTTTGTCACCGATAGCCGTGGTGGCCGTCTGGTGCGCTTTGAGCCGGCCGGTTGCAATGCCGCCGGCGACCCGCGCACGCTCGACGAGGCCATCCATGCTGCCGGCCACGTGCCGCTGCCGCCCTACATTACCGATTACGAGGGCGACCCCGAGAAGTACCAGACCGTCTACGCCATGAAGGAGGAGCACTCGGCTGCCGCTCCCACGGCGGGTCTGCACTTTACGCCCGAGCTCATGGCTGCCATCGAGGCCAAGGGCGCGAAGTTTGCCGCCGTCGAGCTCGAGGTGGGCATCGACACCTTCCGTCTGGTGGAGGAGGACGATCCCACGCAGCATGTGATGCACACCGAGCGCTACCACGTGTCGCAGGAGGTTGTCGACGCCGTGCATAAGGCGAAGGCCGAGGGCCATCGTGTGATCGCTGTCGGTACCACGGCAGTGCGCTCACTCGAGAGTGCGTTTGACGCCGATGCGCCGGTGTTCGATCCGGCCATGACGGCGCGCTATTTTGAGGGCCGCGAGGACGGTGCCGATACGCTCGGCCGCGGCGACATCGTGGTGCGCGAGAACGCTACGACGCAGCTCTACCTCATGCCCGGCTCGACCTATCACGTGGTCGACGCGCTGATCACGAACTTCCACGTGCCGCGCTCCACGCTCATGATGCTCGTGAGCGCGCTTGCCTCCCGCGACCAGATCATGGATGCCTACGCCGCCGCCATTGAGGAGCGCTACCGCTTCTTCAGCTTTGGTGATGCGATGCTCATTTGTTAGTTACGCGGTTCTACGAACCGCGTAACTGCTCGACGCTGCGCGGGCCGCATTTGGACAATCTGACGTTCAACTTCAAGGGCGCGACCAGAAGGTCAGCGCCCTTTCGTTTCACGTCACCTTGTCTCAAATGCGGCCCGCTCGCTCATATG
>DBGDFS010000045.1:0-2299 GCA_048342015.1 Collinsella sp.
GCTCGCCAAACAACTGGATACCGGCCACATCCACCGCCACGACGAACGCAGGGCTAAAGCTGCCGTCAAACACCGTGATGGGCATATAGTCGTACATGGCTGGGATGGGGTCGCTGCACAGCACCGCGGCGTTTTTGCCCAGCTGCTGCAGGGCAAGGCAGAGCGCCGTGCCCGAACCGATGGTATCGCCATCCGGGTTTTTATGACACAAGATCAAGATGTCATCTGCAGCAAGCAGACGCGAAACAACGGTCTCGCGATCCACATTCTGAGTCATAGGTTCCTCTTTTCTAACCGGGTGCAGGGTTTACTCTGCGTCAGAGTCGGACTCGATGTCCAGCTCACCCAGCAGCTTGTTGATGTGCGCGGCATAGGCTGCGCCTTCATCTTTGACGAATACAAAGCGCGGTGCCTTGCGGATGTGCATACGGCGGCTGACCTCGGTGCGGACATGGCTGGAGGCCTTGTTCAGCGCCTTGACTACCGGCTCGGGGCCGCCCTCGCGGCCCATAACGCTGATGTAGACCTTGGCCTGGTCGAGGTCAGGGGTCACATCCAGGCGGGTCACGGTCAGCAAACCACCGTTCACACGGGGGTCCTTCATCTCGCCGATAATCGCAATCAGCTCACGCTTCATATCCTGGGCCATACGGCCGTGATTTTTGGTTGGCATTTAGTTTACCTCTGCAATTAGTCGCGGTACTCTTCCATCTTGAAGCACTCGAACACGTCGCCTTCCTTGATATCCTGGAACTTGGCAAGCGTGATGCCGCACTCGTAACCCTCGGCCACTTCCTTGGCGTCGTCCTTAAAGCGCTTCAGGCTGGCGATGGAATCCTCGCAGATGACGATGCCGTCACGCACCAGGCGCAGTTTGGCATCGCGGGTGATCTTGCCGTCGGTAACGCGGCAGCCTGCAACGGTGCCGACGCTGGAGATCTTGTAGACCTGGCGGACCTGTGCTTCGCCCAGGGCGACTTCGCGGACCTTCGGGGCCAGCATACCCTTCATAGCGTCGGAAACATCGTTGATGGCGTCGTAGATGACGCGGTACATACGCATCTCCACGCCGGTCTGCTCGGCCTCCGCCTTGGCAACGGCGTCGGGGCGGACGTTGAAGCCGATGATGATGGCGTTGGACGCATCGGCCAAGGAGACGTCGGACTTGGAGATAGCACCGACACCCGCATGGATAACGCGGACGCGGACCTCATCATTGGAGATCTTCTCAAGGCTCTGCTTGACGGCCTCGGCGGAGCCCTGGACGTCGGCCTTGACGATGATGGGCAGTTCCTTCATATCGTTGGCAGCCATCTGGTCAAACAGGTTATCCAGCGTAACCTTGGTGTAGGTAGCAAACTGCTTCTCCTTGGCTTCGGCGGTACGCTTGTCAGCCAGCTCACGGGCCAGGCGCTCGTCCTCAACGGCCTCGAACAGCTCACCGGCCTCGGGCACTTCGGTCAGGCCGGTGATCTCCACGGGGGTGGAGGGGCCGGCCTCGGTGATTTCCTGGCCCTTATCGTTGCGCATGGTACGCACACGGCCAACGGCGGTACCGGCGATCAGGCAGTCGCCCTTATGCAGGGTACCGTTTTGGACCAGCAGGGTCGCGATGGGGCCCTGACCCTTGTCCAGGCGGGCCTCGACGACTGCGCCCTTGCCGCGGCGGCTCGGGTTGGCTTTCAGTTCCATGACCTCAGCCTCAAGGGCGATGCGCTCCAGCAGGTCGCTGATGCCCATGCCGGTGACGGCAGAGACGGGGATGCAGGCGACGTCGCCGCCCCAATCCTCGGGGACGATCTCGTACTTGGTCAGCTGCTCCTTGACGCGTTCCGGGTTGGCGGTGGGCTTATCCATCTTGTTGATGGCGACGATCAGCTTGACGTTGGCGGCCTTGGCATGGTTGATAGACTCGATGGTCTGGGGCATGATGCCGTCATCGGCCGCGACGACCAGAACCGCGATATCGGTCATGTTCGCGCCGCGGGCACGCATCGAGGTGAAGGCCTCGTGGCCCGGGGTGTCCAGGAAGGTGATGACGCTGTCATTGCTCTTGACCTGGTAGGCGCCGATGGCCTGGGTGATACCGCCGGCCTCACCCTTGGTGACATTGGTCTTGCGGATGGCGTCCAGGATGGAGGTTTTACCGTGGTCAACGTGGCCCATGACGACGACGACCGGCGGACGCTCGACGAGGTCGGCGGCGTTGTCCTCCTCCTGCACAAAGAGGCGCTCCTCGATGGAAACGTGGACTTCGTGCTCGACCTTGGCGTGGAACTCCTCGGCGATGAGGGCGGCG
>DBGDFS010000046.1:0-24583 GCA_048342015.1 Collinsella sp.
TTCCATTCGTCACCTTCATTACTCCAACGACGAATTCTAGGCGGTGTCCCCTCCCTTTCAAGAAAGAGAAGAGGCGGGGCATGCCCCGCCTCTTACACCACATCTCTGCGCGCTACCTCACTGACGGCGCTTTCCAGACCCCGTGGGCAAAAAAGGGCAAATATGAGTACTGTTATCTTTTTAGTAACAGCCAAAACCGCCTCAAATGCCGCTCCCACGGCTTACACGCGTCCCTAAATTGATCAAACAGCACCATAGCGGACTTATATGTGTTTGCGTTAATGAACATATTTTGCTGTTATGTATATTATTTTGCGAAGGCAATATGATACTAAGATAGCAACCGTACTCATATTTGGCATTTTTTGCCCACAGGGTATTTCCTAGGGAACCGACAACAGCCCTAGGGTCCCGCGCGGCGCCGCTCCCTCCCGGCATCCGCCGACGTTTACCCAGATAAAACCTGCCAAAAAAACCTGTCCCTTTTTGGTAGGTTTCGGGGTGACAAGGACTTGCACTTTAGCGTGCGACAGCGGATAATGCCGAGCATTCGACAACACGCTTATTGCTCTTTCTATAGATTGAGGAGACCCCTATGGCCATGGAATTCAAACGCAGGCTGCCGATCCCCATGGAGATCCGCGAGGAAATGCCGCTTTCTGCCGAACTTACCGCCAAAAAGCAGGCATTTGACGCCGAGGTCGCCAAAGTCTTTACCGGCGAGGACGCACGTAAGGTGCTCATCATCGGCCCGTGCTCTGCCGACCGCGAGGATTCGGTGCTCGAGTATATGAACCGACTGGCCAAGACCGCCGAAGAGGTCAAGGACAAGCTCATCATCATTCCGCGCGTCTACACCAATAAGCCGCGCACCAAGGGCACCGGCTACAAGGGTCTTCTGCATAACCCCGATCCCGAGGCCCCCGACGACCTGCTCGAGGGCGTCAAGGCTATCCGCCATATGCACCTGCGCGTTATTGAGGAAACGGGCTTCTTCACCGCCGACGAGATGCTCTATCCGTCCAACTACCAATACCTCGTTGACCTGCTGAGCTACGTTGCCGTCGGCGCGCGCTCGGTCGAAAACCAGGAGCATCGCCTGGTGTCGAGCGGCATTTCGGTACCCGTCGGCATGAAGAATCCCACTGCCGGTTCCACCACCGTCATGCTCAACTCCATTTACGCCGCGCAGGCACACCAGAGCTTTATCTTCCGCAACTGGGAGGTTGAGTGCGACGGCAACCCACTCGCACACGCCGTCATGCGTGGCTACATTGGTCTCGACGGTCGCACCTACCCCAACTACCACTACGAGCACCTCGAGCGTCTGGCCGAGCGCTATACCGAGCACGCCGGCTATGCCAATCCGGCAGCGGTCATCGACTGCAACCACGACAACTCGGGCAAGCGTCCGTTGGAGCAGTATCGCATTTGCAAGGAGGTGCTCGACAGCTGCCGCCGCAACGAGTCCATCTCCAAGCTGGTCAAGGGCTTTATGATCGAGTCTTACCTTGAGGACGGCAACCAGCCGGTCGATGGCGGTGTCTTTGGTAAGTCGATCACCGACCCGTGCCTAGGCTGGGAAAAGACCGACTACCTCATCCACGAGATCGCGGAACGTATTTAGTTACGCGGTTTTACCAAACCGCGTAACTGCTCGACGCTGCAAACCCGCCAGAACGGCAATCTGCCTTTCAGCTTCGACGGCATGACCAAAAGGTCAATGCCGCCTCGCTTCAAGGCACCTTGCTCGCTCTGGCGGGTTTTCGCTGACGTTTTTCGACCTGCATCGTTGCCAAGGTTGGCACCAATGACTAATGCGGTAACTAGCTACGTCGGTCCGCTTGACCGGCTGGGTTTCTGAGGTGCGGCAGATTCCCGCGAAAGAGGAGGGCATAGACCTTAAGGGTCATGCCCGACGATTGAAGGGCAAGGTGCCGTGCCTCGGGAAGACAGACAGTTACGCCGAGGGCTCCTGCTGCGTAATGCAGTGGATATTTCCACCACCGAAGACGACCTGCTCGGACTGAACGCCGACGCACTTGTAGACGCCCTCGCCCCAGACCTCGTCGTAGATCTTCTGGAGTGTGTCAACGGCAAGCTGATCGTTCTCGTCGCCGTACTGCGGGACGATAACGCCGTGGTTGGTGACCAGGTAGTTCATGTAGGAGGCAATCAGCGGCTCGTCGGCAACGCGCGGCTCGGCGTTCTCGTCGGCGTCGATGGTGTCGCAGGAAGCCTGGTCCATGAACAGCGGGTTCACAGGCATACAGAGCTTGTAGACCTTCATCTTGCGGCCCTTGGCGTCAACGGCGTTGGAGAGGGTCTCGTAGACAGCGTGGCACTGCTCGTAGAACGGATACTCGGGATCGTCGGTCCAGATGCAGGCCATGACGCCCGGAGCGATGAACGTGGCGACGTCATCGATGTGGCCGTTGGTCTCCTCGGGGTCGATGCCCTCCTTGACCCAGATTACCTTCTCGACGCCCAGGTAATCCTTGAGGTGCTCGTCCATATAGGCGCGAAGTTCCTCGCTCCAGGGCTCGAACTTCCTCTTGAACTTTGGCCAGATGGACTCGGGGTCCTCTTCCTCCTCCAGAACCGCAGAGCAGGTGCGGCCCGGGGAAAGCAGGCACTGGTCGGTCACGACCACGGTGCCTTCGCCGTCGACGGTAATGGAACCGCCCTCGAGGATCATGTCATCGGGACGATAGCGACGGCAGCCGGAAAGCTCGGCCATCTTAAGGGCAATCTGCTCGTCCTTATCCCACGGAAAATAGAGGCCGTCGACGAGGCCGCCGTAGGCGTTGAAGTGCCAGTGGTTGGCGCGCTTATCGCCCTTGCCATTGATAACAAAAGTGGCAGCGGTGTCGCGGAACCAAGCGTCGTCGGTGGTCATCTCGATAACGGTGACGTTCTCGTCTTCCTCAAAGGCGGCCTTGCAGTTGGCGTAGTCGGCCTGGTTTGCGCACATGGTGACCGGGGTGAACTCGGCGATGGCGCGAGCGATGGCGGCATACTGCTTCTGAGCCGGCTTGGCGCCGTGGGCCCAGGTGTCGGTGCGGTGGGGCCAGCCCATCCACACGCGATCCTGCGGAGCGAACTCAGCAGGCATAAAGTAGCCGTCGGCCTTAGGGGTGGACTCGGACTCGGTGATCGTACGCATAAGATTTCCTCCAAATCGAACGATCGCTTGCTGCGGGCGGGTTACCCTCAGCCTAAAACCAAGAGATGGTAGGCGCCCGTTCCCCGGCAAAGGTCGGGGCGCCTGGCACCGGTTTTCACGGATGTCGCACCGGCAAGCGACGACGTAACCCGGTGCACGGAGACAAAACGCACGAAGGATACGGAAGAGAGATTGGGGCGGGCGGTGGTTACCGGAGCAATAGCTCACACCCACCTCAGAGAAAGGTTAGCAAACCTGTTGCTTGGGCACGCCTCCGAAGAGGCTAGAGTGTCCCGAGTCGGGAGCGACAAACCCGACGAAGCGTACGTTGGTACGCGAGGAAGGTTGGAGCCCCGAATCCGGGTGCTCTAGTTCTCCTCGGCCTCGCCGGCCTCCTCAGCGAGACGCTGGGCTGCGAGCTCGGGGGTCAGACCCTTGTACTCTTCCTTGCGGCCCTTAGCACTGACGACGCGGACAACCTCGCCAATAAGCAAGAGCACGATGAAGATGACGATCATCGGGACCTTATCGCCAATCTCATCGACAGAGAACGGAATCAGCGTTGCAACGATAGCCAGAATCAGCTCGATGCAGGGAATAGCCAGCATGACCTTCATCATGGCGCCCTTAAACGGGAACGTAAAGATACGCTCACGGTTGGGGTCGTTCTTACGAAGGTTGAGGAATGCCGGGAACATCGGGATGTAGGTCAGCAGCAGGAAGACAACGGAGGTACCGAAGAGCATCCAGAAGACACCGTTGGAGATGGCGTCGATGGGAACCAGCTGCAGGCACAGCACCAGGGAGGCAACGATGGCGTTGACCAGGTTGGCGCCGTTGGGCATGTCGTCATCCGAGATCATCGAGGCGAAGACCTTGGGCATGTTGCCATGCTCGGCAGCATAGCGAGCAACGGAGTTGACGCCGAAGGACCAGGCAGCCATGTTGGCGAACAGCGTGATCAGGAAGGCGATGCAGATGACCTTAAAGATCATGGAATCGCCCACAATAGTCTGGACAGCGTAGATCATACCGTAGTCGGGATCGATGGAATCGGCCGACACAGCAGCGCCGATGCCAAAGCCAGCGAACAGGTAGATCACGGCGATAGACAGGCCGCCAACGATGATAGCCTTGGGGATATCGCGAGCGGGATCGGCCATATCGTCGGTCATGGTGCAGATGACCTCGAAGCCCATGAAGTTAAAGATGATGATCGACAGGTAGCCGAGCGCGTTGGTGTTGGTGAGCTCGGGCAGGAAGGTGGTAGCGGACATGTCGTTCGCAAAACCGTTCTCCATGGCATACCAAATACCCAAAGCGCCGACGATAACGGCAACGGCAACCTTGATGATGGCGCCGCCGTTCAGGACCCACTCGGAGTCGGCCGCCTTGGAGCGACCCATGAGGTAGACGATCCACACAAAGGCAAGATCGATACCCAACTTGGCGATCAGATTGAACTCGACGCCAAAGACCATGCCCAGAATGTCGGGGAACATGGTAGCCAGCGAGGCGATCCACAGCGGGTAGTTAACCCAGTAGTAGTACGAGATGCGGGCGCCCCACTTGTCGCCCAGGCCATCACGTACCCAGTCGTAAATGCCGCCCTCGCCGTCATAGGTGGTGCCGAGCTCGGCAACGACCATGCCATAAGGGAGCAGGAAGGTCAGGATCAGGAAGATCCACCAGAAGAACTGCTGGTTGCCAATGGCAGCAGCGGGAGCGGCGGCCTCGCAAACGAAGACGACGCAGATGATGGTCGAAATGACCGTCAAGAAGGAAAGCTTCTTCTTTCCGTCGCTCATGATGAGCTCCTTCGCTCAGTCTTGGACAAATCGAGACCCTTAAGATATTAAGACAATTGCCAAGCCTCGGTGAGCGGGCGACAGGAGACGAGCATCCGCCGCCCGCAAACGCGCTTCTACGATGAAGTTACGCGGTTATGCCAAACCGCGTAACGGCTCGACGCTGCAAGCGCCCCTAGGCGGCAATCTGACGTTCAATCGTCGGTCGCGTACCGAAGTACGCTTCCCTCCTCTTTCACGTCACCTTGCTCGTCTAGGGGCGCTTTCGCTGACTTATGCTCAACCTGCGATTGTTTTGCTTTGAGTCGGCTATTCGCTGTAACGGGTGGCGATGGCAGCTTGTACCATTCCGGCGCTCATGAGGTAGGTCACCAGGAAGTAGCCACCGTATGCTGCCAGGAAGATTGCACAGGTGAGGCCCACGGTGCCGCCGATGCTCATATTTCCGAAAATGCTCACCAGCTCGATGATCACCTTAAGTGCCACAAAGGAGTGCGCCAGGCCCACTGCCAGCGGGAACAGGAAGAATACCGCTTGCTGCGCCATCACCGAATGACGAATCTGGCGGTCCTCACAGCCGATCTGTGCCAGCACACGATAGCTGCGGCTGCCGTCGGCCACGTTGGAGAGTTGCTGGATCGACAGAATCGCCGCGCATGCAACGACCAATACAAAGCCGATGTAGATGGCTAGGTAGCTAATAAGACCGTTCATTTGCGCTGCTTGCGCGTACATCTCGGAGCGTGTGATGAAGGTTCCCCACGACCCCGGCTCCTTGCCGTCAACGAGCAGATTGTCGAGCACAGTGTATTTAATACTCTCGTCTGCCTCGGTCGTATCCATCCCCTGTTTGTAGTTAACGAGCAGGCTACTGGAATACGGCTGCAGATTAAGTTGGGACAACAGCTCGTCGGCAACGACGACGGTACCCGGATTACTGCCCATCGCCGAGTTGGCGATGGCCGCCGCATCTTCGTCCGACTTATCGGTTGCGGGCTTGAGCGTATGCCCGCCCAAGGTAAGGGCATGGCCGCCAGCCATATACTTGGTGTACAGGTCGACCAGCTCGCCGCCCATATCACACGTGAGCAGATACTGGTCGTGACCGATGTGCACCGGCTCCTCGCCCATCATCTGACGCAGTTTGTTGTACTGGCTCGCCGGCGTCACAAACAGACCCATCGTATCGGCATTGCTACCCCCGAACGCCTTGGGAAGCTTTTCGCCCATGGCCTTGCACATTTCACTTGGGGTCACCGAAGGATTCGAGCCGCCAAATGGGTAACTCAGATACGAATCGATCTGCACATGCTCACCGGCAACATCGGCGATATCGACCTTCTTGCCGGTCTCGTCGTTGTTGTCCGCCGACTTGCCCTTGCCGTGCCATGCAGGGTACAAATCGACCGTTGTATCGGCCAACACCATGCGATCGGCCTCAGACGGATTGACATACCCTTTGTACCCTTTGTAGTAGTCGAGCGTATCGGGCGTGTAATAGACATACGTCTGAGACACGTCAACAGGGTTATAGCGCTCCAGGTTTTCATTCATCACGTTGGCAATTGACATACCGCACGTCACCGAGGTGATGGCCAAAAACAGGAGCATCGCGATGACGCCCATCGAAAAGCACGCCGTGTTGACCTTGGCCGCAAGCTGGCGCACGGTAAACATGTTGAGGCCGCGCCAATACACGCCGCGCAGGCTCTGCAGCAGCTTGATGAGCATGCCCGAGAGTCCCCAGAACAGGGCAAAGGTGCCCACGGTAACCATAGCGGTCGTAATACCAAACTGGTTCATGGCCTCTTGCAGCTTGCTGTCCGTCGCGGTTAGCGGGAACCCATCACGTAGCAGACGGTAATAGGCCACGCCCACCAGCACCGCGCCCACGACAAAGATGGCAATCGCTATCCAGGGGTTGCGTGTCTTGATGCTCTCGTTGCGACGCTCGGCACCCATAAGCTCGATGAGTTTGGTGCGACGCACGGCGCGAAGGTTCAGCAGTAGCGTGAGCACAAACATTACGAGCATGCAGACAAGGGTCAGATTGAACGCATGCATCGAGAAAAAGAAGTGGAAATTGGCGATCTGTGTCTTAAAGAGCGAGGCCGTAAAGAACGTCATGAGCTGGGAGAGTCCCACACCCAGCACAATGCCGGCGACAAAGGCCACGACCGATACTATCACGGTCTCGAGCGCCATGATCGTGGCGACGCGCCCGCGCCCCATGCCGAGCACCTGGTACAGGCCAAACTCCTTCTTGCGGCGTTTCATGATGAAGTTATTGGCGTACACCATCAAAAAGGCCATGACACCGGCCAAAAAGTACGTCAGGTCGCCGAGTATGCTGCCCATAACCCGCGCCAAGCCCTCTTCATCGATTCCGGCGATGTCGACCTGCATCGAGACGGTGTTAAAGGCATAGAAGACCGTAACGCCCAGGGTGAGCGTCAAAAGGTAGACGAGGTAGTCGCGGCCGGCGCGGCGGACGTTGCCCCAAGCGAGTTTACAGAGCATCGGAGCCCTCACCGCCCATCATGGCAACGACCTCCATAATGCGGTCGAAGAACTCGCGACGGTCGGTGTCGCCGCGGCGCAGCTCGGTGAAGATCTTGCCGTCGCGGATAAACAGCACACGGCTCGTGTAGCTGGCGGCAAAGCTGTCGTGCGTGACCATGAGCACGGTGGCGCGCAGGCGGCGGTTGAGGGCCTCTAGGCTCTCGAGCAGCAGGCGGGCGCTTTTGGAGTCGAGGGCGCCGGTAGGCTCGTCGGCCATGATCATGGTGGGGTCGGTGACGAGCGCGCGACAGGCGGCAACGCGCTGCTGCTGGCCGCCGGACATCTGGTAGGGATATTTGTCGAGCACCTGGCTCACGGACAGGCGCGCTGCCACATCCTGCACGCGAGTCGAAATCTCTGCCGAGTTTGTGCGGGCGATAGTGAGCGGCAGGGCGATGTTCTCGCGTGCCGTGAGCGTATCGAGCAGGTTAGAATCCTGGAAGATAAAGCCGAGCTCCTCGCGGCGGAACTGCGAAAGCTTAGCCTGCTTCATGCGTGTTACGTCCTGCCCGTTGATGCGGATCGTGCCACTTGTGGCGCTATCGATGGTCGACACGCAGTTGAGCAACGTTGACTTGCCCGAGCCCGAAGCACCCATGATGCCAACGAATTCGCCGCGGTTGACGGTAAAGCTGACGTCGTTGAGCGCACGGGTCACGTTGCCCAGCGCTCCGTATACCTTTTCGAGATGCGCGACCTCCAGTACCGGGGTCGCCATGTGCGTGGTTTGCATACCGAGTCCTTTCTTGCGATTAGTCTACGGCATCTATAGTCGCAAGAAGACGAGTCGGCTACCATCGATATGGCTTACGCTTGCCTTACCGTTGTGTAAGGTACGGGTAGCTAGCCTGCCACGTGTTGATGTTGAGAGAGGACTTCTGTTGAAGACTGTTCATGTTGCCGCTGGGATCATTCGCAAGGAAGGATCTGACGAGCTGCTTGCCGTGCAGCGCGGCTATGGCGACATGCAGGGACTTTGGGAGTTCCCAGGCGGCAAGCTCATGCGCGGCGAGACGCCCGAAGACGCCGTGCGCCGCGAGCTCATGGAAGAGCTGCAGGTAAAAGTCACCAACCTGCGCGATTTCTACACCGTTGAGTATGACTACCCCGATTTTCATCTCTCCATGGAGTGCTACTACTGCTCACTCGCCGATGAATCCGATGAACCCCAGAAGCACGACCGTCAGCTCGATATCCGCTGGATTCCGCATACCTCGCTTGCCACGGTGGAATGGATGCCCGCCGACAAGGGACTTATCGATGCGCTGATTGAGTTGAAGGAAGATCGGCTCGAGGCAAGCTCCGCCGATGACGCCGAAGCCGCCATGGCCGACGAGTCTGCCACCAAGCCCAAGCGCGCACCTAAGCGCCGTAGCAAAAAACGCCCCAAACCAGGTCTGCTCGACGGCATCGATACCTCGGACCTTTCCGCCGACGAGCGTGAACTGGTGCGCCGTCGCGCCGCCATCAAAAAGTCCATGAAGGGCAACAAGCGCGCCAACACCAAGCCCGAGCTGCTCGTTCGTCAGCGCCTGCGGGCAGCGGGCCTTACGGGCTATCGTTTGGAATGGAAGGTACCCGGCAAGCCCGATATCGCCTTCCCCGGCCGCAAGATCGCCATCTTCGTCAACGGCTGCTTTTGGCACCGCTGCCCCAAGTGCAATCCGAGCCAGCCCAAGCGCAACGTTGAGTTTTGGGAGGCAAAGTTCCGTCGCAACGTCGAGCGCGATCGCGCCGCGGTGGCAGCGCTCACCGAAATGGGCTGGACGCCCATAACCATCTGGGAATGCGAACTCAAAAAGGACCGCATCGACGCCACGATGGAAAAGGTCATCGAGCAGGTGCGTGCCGCGGCACCGCAACGCTAACAGCGAGCATTCACACGCTCCGCACGTCCGCGCCACGTCTACGCCACAAACCTTAGAAAGCCCTTAAGCTCAAAACCTTTCAAGAGTGTTACTCAATAGCCTTGAGCTGCGGTTTCATGGTTACATCAAACCTGATTAAGCCTTTCTTTAGCGCTTCTTTGCAACAGCCGCGGCATAATACTGCCAACGCACGGGACCTAGCAGCACACCCCGTGCGCAACCTTTTGGTGGACATCGAGGAGGCCGCATAAGCATGCATTCTTCCAATGACGCAACACAGCAGCCATCCCTAAACCATGCAAACCTTTTCTCCTTCCCCCCGACACAGAGAAACAGTCTCCTCGACTCCCCCGCCACAAAAGCCAAACGCTCAACAAACCAGAGCCACAACTTGCGAGCATCGTTCGAAAAGCTCCAAGCATCGCTAGACAAGGCATTCCCCAACCAGGCCCGGGCATTCTAACCCCCATCAGCAAAGAGACGCTCCCGTCAAAAAAGCGCTCCAAATCGCTGATTTTCGACGGAAACAGCATGGGGTAGCGATGACACTGAAGCAGAAATGGGGTGAGGGGGGATTGTTGAAGGAGAAGCGGAGAATACGAGCAACTGGGAAGCGGTTATTGAGGGGGCCACTAGCCCAGGGCGACATCCAGGACCATCATGATCACGAAGCCCGCGATGACACCAAGGGTACCGATGTTGGAATGCGTCCCCAGGTGCGCCTCGGGAATCAGTTCCTCGACCACCACGTACACCATGGCACCCGCCGCGAACGCCAGCATCCACGGCATGAACGGGGTGATCTGCGCGCTCACAAGCACCACCGCAATGCCGAAAATCGGCTCGACGATGCCCGACAGGCTGCCCAGCACAAACGCCTTCGTGCGACTCAGCCCCTCACGCATGAGCGGCAGCGAGATCGCCGCGCCCTCGGGGAAGTTCTGCAGCCCCATGCCGATGGCTAGCGCAAATGCCATGCCAAGGTACGCCGTCGCATCCGCACCAGTTGCCTGGGCTGCCATCGCGAACACCAGGCCCACGCTCATACCCTCGGGGATGTTGTGCAGCGTCACCGCCGACACCAGCAACGTCGTGCGCTTCCAGCTCGACTTGGCGCCCTCGGGCTCCGCCTCGTCGGCATGCAGGTGAGGCAGGAACGTATCGAGCAGCATGAGGAACGCCACGCCCAACAGGAAACCGCCAGCCGCGGGAATCCAGCCAATCTGGCCTGCCTCCTCAGCCTGCTCGATTGCAGGAATCAACAGCGACCACACACTCGCTGCGATCATGACGCCGGCGGCGAACCCCAGGAAAATCCGGTGCGTCGTCTCGCTGTCCTTGCGAAAGAAAAACACCATCGCCGAGCCCGCCGTGGTCATGAGCCAGGTAAATCCGCAGCCCAGCGCCACCCATCCAAACGCGCGAAGAATCGTCTCGTCCATCCAGCTTCCTTCCTTCTGCTACTTGCTGGCCATCATACCCAGAGTGCTTAGCACAAAGTCCGGAAAAACGCCCGTAGACCCTCTCCCGATTTTTGTGTTTCCTCAGCTCTCCGTGTATGTTCCCTCTGTTAGGCTGGAGTCCTCGAGCACAATCAACCTCCTCATCCATCCTACCGGCTGCGCGTTGGTGCCGCTGTGCCTCGTGTCGCTGAAGTCGTATAAGACGCACGCCTTCCCCGCTGACAAAGGCAAAACTCCCCCTCGATGGTCATGCCGTATCGACGCGCCGTCTCCTTTCTTGAGATTCTCTTGAGAATTGCCACCCACACACGGTGCTACCATGGGCAAAGCGCCCGCAGCTGCGCGCCGCAAGCTAAACATCACGCCATATACCCACGCCGAAAGGGAAGCCATGGCAGATATCCGCGTGCTCATCGTCGAGGACGACGCCGACATCAACCACATCGTTGCCACGCACCTTTCCCGATGCGGCTATGCCTGTACCCAGGCGTTTTCGGGCACGGAGGCGCGCCTGCTCCTCGAAGCCGCGCTCACGAAGGCGAGCGTCGACCACAGCGCCAGCTTTAACGTGGTGATCTGCGACCTTATGCTCCCCGGCATGACCGGCGAGGAGCTCGTCGCGCTCATCCGCCAGCGCGACGCGTCCGTTCCCATCGTCGTGACCTCGGCCCGCACGGCCGCCTCCGACAAGATCGACCTGCTCAAGCTCGGCGCCGATGACTACCTTGCCAAGCCCTTCGACCTCGATGAGCTTGTCGCGCGTATCGAAGTGCAGCTCAGACACCGCAAACAAACCGTCGTACGCGACAGCGACGCTGCAAGTGCGCCACATCGAACCCTCGTGTTCCGCTCATGGGAGCTCGACCCCGAGGCCCGCACCTTCACGGCACACGGCGCGGAGATCGAGCTCAGCCGCATCGACTTCAACATCATGGAGCTGCTCATGCGCCGCCCCCGGCGCGTGTTTTCCAAGCAGGAGCTGTTCGAGCAGGCGTGGGGCGAGCCGTACGCCGCCGACGACAACACCGTCAACGTGCATGTTTCGAATATCCGCGGCAAGCTCAAGGGGAGTGAGACGGAAGGCTACATCAAGACGGTCTGGGGTATGGGCTTTAAACTAGTTGAGGAATAGGCGCAGATTGCCCATGCCGTGCGTTTGTCCACTGACAAACGTCACGCTTTGGAACGAGCACCTTCGCCCACCTTTACCCTTTCTTTATTTCCGCTTACGTCTTCCCCAAGACATACGGCCCATGATGAAGATGTAGACCAACCACCATACGGAAGGAGCGGCTGTGAACGTTCTTCAAACATGCGCGCTGACCAAACGGTACGGAAACACCTGCGCCGTCGACGCCCTCGATCTTCATGTTGCCGAGGGAGACATCTACGGCTTTGTAGGGAAAAACGGTGCAGGCAAGTCGACTGTCATGAAGATGGTAACCGGGCTTGCGACGCCAACCTCGGGCGATATCGAGCTGTTCGGGGAGTCGCTGCGTGGACGCAAGGCCTTCGACGCCAGTTTCTCGCGTGTGGGTGCCCTCATCGAGGACCCCGGCATCCTGCCAAATTACTCCGCGTTCGAAAACCTCATGTGCAAGGCGCTCGCCATCGGCGTGGCCCACGCCAAAGAGCAGTGCCACGACCTGCTTGCCCTCGTGGGGCTTCAAGACACCGGCAACCGTTCGGTCAAGAAGTTCTCCCTCGGCATGAAGCAACGCTTGGGTCTGGCGCTCGCCCTTGTGGGAGGCCCCGACCTCCTGCTGCTCGATGAGCCGTTCAACGGCATGGACCCCGAGGTCACGCGCAGCATGCGCAACACGCTCACCCGCCTCAACCAGGAGCGCGGCGTTTCCATAATGATCTCGAGCCACGTGCTCGACCAGCTCGACCGCATGGCAACGCGCTTTGGCGTAATCCGTGACGGCAGCATGGTGCGCGAGTTCACGACCGAGGAACTGCATGCCAGCTGTGGCAGCTCCGTCCGCGTCAAGACCGTCGATGCCGCCCGCACGCTAGCGATTCTCGAAGAGCGGTTGACGGGCGCATCCTTGCGCATGGAGCCGGACGGATCCGTGCTGGTGTCCGCCGGCATCGCATGGGCGGATGGGTCGAAGCGTGGCGGTGCGGCGGCAGACGCGGCAAACGCCGTGGGTGCCATTCCCACCATCGAGGAGATTTCTCGCGTCCTGCACGACTCCGACCAGCGGGTTCTTGAGCTCACCAAGCTCGAGCGCGATATCGAGGATTACTTCGTCGAGCTTATGGGCGCCGAGCTCACCGACGCGAACGACGCAGCGCGCGCCGGCAATACCGTGCGCGCCACTGCCTCGCAGCGCAACACGAAGGAGGCCTAGCATGCTGAACCTTCTTCGCGCCGACCTCTACCGCATCACCCGCATCAGCCGCCTGCGCGGAGCCTTCTGGCAATACGCGCTCGTGCTTACCGCCTGCACCGCACTGTTCGCATTCACAACGAGCATGTCTCTCCAGGAGGGGTTTTTGAGCGTCGAACGGGCGCGCATGGGTTCGACACCGTCTGCCTTTGCCGGCGGCTGGTGGCTCAGCAGCCCTTCGATTTTGACGATGTCATGTCTCTTTGGCACTCTCGAGCTGCTCTTTTTCGACCTTTCAGACGGCTATATCAAGAACCTCATATCGTCGACGCGAGGCCGCCTCGCGCTCTTTGTAGAGAAGCTCGTCCTTGTAGGCATATGGTCCTTCCTGCTCATGGCGGTGAGCTTTGCGCTCATCGCGCTTCTTGCCCTGTTTTTTATGAGCCGAGCGGGTCTTTCGTTCACGGCACTCGACACGGTCGGCACGGGCTTCTTGTGGGTTCTGGGCGTATGGTTCACCAACTGGGCAATTTCCGCCATCCCGCTCTTTTTCGCCTTCGCCTCGCGTGCCAAGGTCCCGAGCTATATCTTCGCCTTCCTGATCGCCACGTCCTCCATTCCCCTCTTCTTGATGAGCCTCGCGGAGTCCGGCTCTCTTGGGCTCCCCGATCCGGTCCAATCCCTCCTGTCCAATGTCGCCAGCTGGATGCCGAGCATTGCCATGCAAAACCTGGAAACCGGGGCGAGCCACATCTTGAACCCCATGACGGGCAGTGCCGGACTTCCGCTCAACTATGCCACCTGGATCCTGCTCGTGAGCATTATCTGGCTCACCATCTCGAGCACTCTGTTCCTGCTCGTTGCCAAGAAAAAGGACCTGTGAGCTAGGCGTACGAACATCGTCCCGCTCGACCTCGCATCCTCGAAAGGAGAGATCATGCTCGTTGCCATCGCGCTCATCTTGGGCATTATCGCGGGCGCACTCATCGCCGTCGCTGTCTTTGCCAGCGACATAAACCGCATGACGCGCTTTTTGCAGCAGCGCCCAGCGGGCAGCAACGCCCGCCTCAATCGCGGCTCCTCCGCCCCTGGCCTTGCCGACCTCGTAGACGCCATCAACGCCGAGCTCGACCGCAGCGACGAGGCACGCATCGCGGTCCAGCGCAGTCAGCAGGAGTTCCAGCGCGACCTCTCCTCGCTGTCGCACGACATCCGCACGCCGCTCATGGGCGCCAAGGGTTACCTGCAGCTCGCTTGTGACGAAGTCGAGCCCGATGAGCGTGCCGCGCGCCTTGGCGCCGCCACCGACCGCATCGACGCCACAGCCGCCCTCCTCGACCAGCTCTTCTCCTACACAAAGGCGAGCGACCCTGACCTCGAGCTCGTCTGCGAGCCCCTCGAACTCAGGCCAATCGTCGAGCGCGTGCTGCTCGGCCATTTCCCCGAGTTCGAGGAACGCGGCTGGGAGCCGAAACTCGTTGCCCAGCCTCAGGACGTCACCATAAGCGCTAACAGCGATGCCCTTGAGCGCATTCTGGAGAACCTCGTGGTCAACGCCCTGCGCCACGGTATCGACGCTCCCCGCATCGCGCTCGCGCGCGGGCGTATCCGCATCGCCAACCGCGTGGCAGACCCCGCCGAACTCGATGTCACGCGTCTCTTCGACCGCTTTTACCAGGCCGACACCGCGCGGGGCAAGAGCGGAGCGGGCCTCGGGCTCGCCACAGCCGCCAAGCTCGCCCACGCCATGGGGCTCGAGCTTCCTGCCTCGTTCGAGAGAGACATGCTCGTCTTCGAGCTTTCGCAGCCCTCCCGTCCCTCTCTTTCAGCCATAACGCCACAAGGGCGATTGAGTAGGACGGTCTGGGCGGGCCCCCGTACTTAGTTTCCAAAATCATTCCGCAGCGCGAAGGCCCCCGTTGTCAACGCTTCGAAGAAGCGAGACAACGGGGGCCTTCATGCGCGAGAACGTTTTGGAAACTAAGTACGGGGGCCCGCCCAGGCCGCCCGGTGGGATCAGAGTACCCTTGCTGTTACTCCGCCTTGCCCACAGAGTTGAGGTTGGTCATGCGGATCTTAACCAGCTCGGTGATCTCACGCATACCCTCCTTGGCCGGCTTCTTGGGATCGAAGCAGGCAGGGTTCTCGGCCATGTAGGCCATGAAGCCCTTGGTGTAAGCCTGGCGCAGCTCGGTAGCGTAGTTAACCTTGCAGATGCCGTTCTTCACAGCCTCGGCAACCTGCTCATCGGGCACACCGGAGGTGCCGTGCAGAACCAGCGGCACGTCGACGGCGTCGCGGATGGCCTTGACCACGGACTGCTCGATGTGCGGATCGCTCGTGTACACGCCGTGGCTGGTACCAACGCCAATAGCCAGCGAGGTGCAGCCAGTGCGCGCGACGAACTCCTTGGCCTCGGCAGGATCGGTGTAGGGGCTCTCGCCCTCAACCGCGGGACCGTCGTCCTCCTTGCCGCCAACCTTGCCGAGCTCGGCCTCGACGGGCACGCCCATGGCGCGGCCAGCGTCGGCGACGGACTTGGTCAGGGCGATGTTGTCCTCGAAGGACTCGTGCGAGCCGTCGATCATAACGGAGGTGTAGCCCGTGCGGAAAGCCTGCATGCAGCGGTCATAGCCATCGCCGTGATCGAGGTGCAGGGCGACGGGCACAGAAGCGCGCTCGGCAGCGGCCTTGACCATGCCGTAGAAGTAATCCAGGCCAGCGGTCTTAATGGTGCCCGGGGTGGTCTGCATGATGACGGGGGACTTGGTCTCCTCGGCGGCGGCCAGAACGGCCATAACAAACTCGAGGTTCTCGACGTTGAACGCGCCGACGGCGTAGTGGCCGGCCTGAGCGTCCTTGAGCATCTTTTCGGTGGTAACAAGTGCCATGAGCGTTTGCTCCTCTCCCTCGCCCGCATCTGGACATCGGGCGTAGTTGTTCACAAGGCATTTTACCTTGCGTTTTGCTGCGCTCATTGTATGAAATTCGACGGCTTCGCACGTACGAGATATCACCGGTACGCAGGTCAAGATGCTCGTTTTTGAAAAGCAAACGGAAGAGATTCGCGCCGGATTCCTCTATACGACATTGAAGTTTTCAAGCGGATCATCTTTCTTTTATAGAAAAGATAAGTAATCGAAAGGTGTTTTCTTACTCAAAAAGAAAATGAACGAAAATAGAGTCAACACAATTCCTGCAAATTTCGGTTGGGGATGGAGCAGCAGTGACCCACACAACAACCCGCGCTTTTGCCGATGAGCGTCGTGCCGCCATCATGGAGATGCTCGAACATAACGCCTCGGTGCAGGTAGCCGAAATCGCCCAGACCTTTGGCGTGTCCTCCGTCACCGCCCGCGCCGACCTGGACGCGCTCGCCGAGTCCGGCAAGCTGCGCCGCACGCATGGTGGCGCCGTGTCGCTCCAGAAGCGGCTGACCGTATCTACCCAGGATCGCCGTATTAACGTCAATGTCGCCGCCAAACAAGCCATCGCGCAAAGCGCCATCGAGCTCGTCAATGACGGCGACACGCTGCTCGTCGACTCGGGCACCACGGCGCTCGAGTTTGTCCGGCTCCTCGACCAGCGCGATGGCATCACCGTCATCACGGCCGACATTACCATTGCCGATTACATCGACGAGAGCATGCCCTCAGTCGATGTCGTCATGCTGGGCGGGGCACTGCGCAAAGGTCATCGTTATTTGTACGGACCGCTCACTATGCAGGCGCTCCAAATGGTCCATGCCGATCTGGCCGTCATGTGCCCCGGCGCCTTTGTCCCCCGTTGCGGCTTTACGACCGACTTTCCCCAGATGGCCGAGACCAAAACGGCTATGGTCGGTGCCGCCCGCCAAAGCGTCGCCCTGATGGACGCGAGCAAGGTCAACGGACGCGGCATGTACCGCTTCGCCGAACTTACCGATGTCGACACCATCGTGATGGACCGTGACCCCGACAACGCCGTCGCCACCTCAATCGCCGAGGTCACCGACATTGACGCCCCAACCCTCATCATCGCCACCGCCTAAAAACAAAAACCACCACAAAGGTGCCTGAGTCCCCTTTGTGGTGGTTTGAACGGCACGGCGGTTCGCTCCGCCAGTTTGTCTCAATCTGTAACAACTAGACCCCTAAAAGTCAGTTAACTGTTACAGATCGAGATAATTCCGCTCGACCCCCGCCCTTAATCTAAACCTGTAACAGATAGAGTCGATTTAGCCGCCCAGATGTTACAGATTGAGACAGTTGGACGCGAAACGGTCTTGGCAGAAGTGGCCCTCTAGCAAAGAGACGCTACATATCGACCGAAGCCCGGCAGCGCAAACTCGAAACGTCCCTGTAAGGGTTCTTCAATCACCCCTGCCTCAATTAGACGTTTTTTATACGTCGAGATCGAACCGGAACTTTTCTTAAGCCGCGCAGCCAATTCTTGCCTGGTCGTCGTCCCCTCCGGATTCATTGCACGAAGAAAATCCAAGTCCCCCTGTGAAAGTTCCGCTGCAGTCGAGGCAAAAACGCGCGATTCGAGCTCCTCTTGCGCAAGCTTCGCGCCACGTTCGACGTCTTCAAGGGAAACCTCAGCCGCCTGGCGCGAAGCGTTCCACGCCCGATATCCCACCAACTGGAACATAAACGGAAAACCATCGATTGCCTCGGCAGCACGGTCGACCGCCTCATCGGAAATCGTTTTGCCACCGTCTTCAATCGTCAGCCGAAACGCTTCTTTTACCTCAGTCGGCGAAATAGATCCCAGCGAATGCTGGGCAGCACGACGAAGAAACGATGTCGATTTTCCCGTCAACAACGCCAGCACGCGAAACGGCAGCCCCGCCATAAGCAAAGCTACTTTTTTGTTCTCGCTCACAAAATGTTGGTAGGTGGTAACGAGCTCGGTCATTTGAGCAAACGATGCATCAACTTCGTCAACGGCGATAAGCACCCCGGTGCCAGTCGCTTCAAGCTGAGCAAACAGAGCGTTCATCTTAGTACGCCAGTTGGCGCCCTCAAATTCAATATCAACGTTTTCCCAGCTCATACTACCTATGGGGGCAATCCCAACACTGTTCACACGCCTAGAAGCGGGCTTTTCGATCAGATGGGCAGCCGATTCGTTGAGGCGCTGCAGAATGTCTTCGAGCATCCCGTCCGAAGCCGTCACATTCGCCGTAATCCAGCCTTCTTGCTGGGCGCGGTATGACAG
The DNA here is from genome assembly GCA_048342015.1 of Collinsella sp. Taxonomy (GTDB): domain Bacteria; phylum Actinomycetota; class Coriobacteriia; order Coriobacteriales; family Coriobacteriaceae; genus Collinsella. The sequence continues at coordinate 18,406 of DBGDFS010000046.1, forward strand.
ATATGCCAAAAGGGCCGTTTTGCCCGTCCCGCGCGCTCCGTAGAAAATCGAGCATAGGTTGGGGTCGGAATCGGCGCTTTCAAACGCCAGCACCATATCATCAATGATTTGCTCACGGCCGGCCATGTATGCCGGTACACGTCCGAACATCGGCGTGAACGGATTTGCTTGCCTGTACGCTGTCGCCGCCGCCATAATGCCTCCCTTGAACTCACGTAATTCCATTATGCCCCACAGCTCTTGATTTCTTTGAGCATCTTTGAGTTTTTTGAGCACCTTTGAGTTTCTTGAGCATTCTTGAGTTCTTTGAACAAAAACCACCACAAAGGTCTCCTTTGTGGTGGTTGAGCATCAGAAGTGAATGTGTCGCTACTTGGACAGCTCGTCGGCGAGAACCTCGATCTGAGCGCGCGAGGCGTCGTTGAGCGAGCCCAGCACGGTCACCTTGTTCTGCGCCAGGGTGATGTCCTTCATGCCCTCGAGCTCCTTGGTCATAACCTTGGCAGCGGTGGGCGCCCAGGAGCCGGCCTCAACGAGCGCCACCGTACGGTTCTGATAGGCGTGCTCGGCAAGCGTGTGGATAAAGGTGCTCATGAACGGGAAGATCTCGCCCTGATAGGTGATGGAGGCGAGCACCAGACGGTCATAGCGGAACGCATCCTCAACGGCCTCGGCCATGTCGTCGCGAGCCAAGTCAAAGACGGAAACCTTCTGGCCGCGGGCCTCGAGCGCAGATGCAAGCTCCTCAACGGCGGCCTTCAGATGGCCGTACACGCTCGCATAGGCAATCGTGATGCCCTCGTCCTCGGGCTGATAGCTCGACCAGGTGTTGTAGGTGTCGAGGTAATAGCCCAGATTCTCGGTAAGAACAGGACCGTGGAGCGGGCAGATGATCTGGATATCCAGGTCGGCAGCCTTCTTAAGCACGGCCTGCACAAACTTGCCGAACTTGCCCACGATACCAAAGTAGTAACGACGCGCCTCGCAGGCCCAGCCTTCCGGATCCTCGATATCGTTGGCGCCGAACTTGCCAAAGCCGTCGGCACTAAAGAGCACCTTGTCGGTGGCCTCGTAAGAGAACAGCACCTCGGGCCAGTGCACGTTGGGGGCGCCGACAAAGGTCAGGCTGTGGCCGCCCAGGTCGAGCACGTCGCCCTCTTTGACGACCATCTTGCGCTCGGGATAATCGGTGCCAAAGTAGTTGACCATCATGCGGAAGGCGCCCATGCTGGCCACAATCTGCGCCTGGGGATAGCGCTCCATAAAGGCGGCGATGCCAGCGGAGTGATCGGGCTCCATGTGATGGACGACCAGGTAATCGGGCGTGCGACCGTCGAGCACGGCTTCGATGTTACCGAGCCACTCGTCGACAAAACCGCCGTCGACTGAATCGGCGACAGCGATCTTTTCGCCCAAGATAACGTAGCTGTTGTATGCCATACCGTTCTCGGACACATCGTACTGGCCCTCGAACAAGTCAATGTCATGATCGTCGACGCCAACGTAGCGGATATCCTTGGTGATCTCCATCAGGCAAAGCCTCCTAGATAGACAAAAGAGCCCGTCTATCATAGCACTCGGCTGCATCCCAACAGCTATCTGCCGGCATCCTTACCGATTGTTATTGAAATGCGATAAATCGCCGTTTACCAGCACAAACTATGCGCGCGGTATCGCCGTGCTATGTCGAATGATGAGCTGGCCGGGAATACGAATGGCGACGGTTTTGTTCGATGCCCCCGCCTTGGGAACCGCATGCTCGAACACCTCGCGTCCACGCTGATGCAAGTCGAATCGAACGGTCGTGAGCTCGTTATGTGCGACAAAGTCGTCGAGCGAGTCATCGACGCCCACCACGCTCACGTCCTCGGGCACGCGCAGACCGCTATCACGCAGCGCTGCAATGGCGCCGTTTGCCATCTGGTCGTTTGCCGCGTAAATCGCCGTCATGGTGCGGTCGTGCTCGGCCAGGTACCTGCCGGCCTCGTAGCCACTGTTGGCAGACCAATCGCCCTCGAGCGGCTCTGCCGGCTCGATGTGTTTACGCTCGAGTGCATCTTGCCAACCGGCGCGACGAAATTGCTCGTCGACCGAGAACGACGGGCCGCCAATATAGCGAATCTGCTCGTGTCCCAGCTCAAACAGGTGATCCATAAGCAATAGCGAGCAGCCGTAATGATCGGAGTCAACTGTGGTCACGCGCGGATGCGCGTACATGGTAACGATGACCGTTCCAATGCCCGGCAGTGGATCAAACGTCTCAAAATCGGGCGCCATGCGGCTCATGCCGATGATGATGCCGTCCACCGGCAATGCGGCCATACGACGCGTGGCCTCGGCAAGCGAGAATTCCTCGGTCTTGGACATCTCGACCAGCGTGATGGCGCAATTATGCTCGCGAGCAGCGCTGGCAATGCCGTCGATCATTGAGAGGTTGCCAAACTTGGTGACATCGTTGATGCATAGGCCGACCGAATGGTAACGGCCGTCGCGCAGCGAGCGACCGGCATAACTCGGACGAAAGCCGAGCTCTTGCATAGCGGCCTGCACGCGCTGGCGCGTCTGCTCGTTAACGTTGGGCAAGCCGTTGGCGACGCGCGAAACCGTCTGCTGCGAAACGCCAGCAGCGCGGGCGACGTCGGCCATGGAGACCGGACGCGTACCTGTATCGTTGGACGGGCGCCTTGCCACAGGATCACCTTCACCCTTGCGAGATCTGAATAGCGTGAATGCCGGCCCGGGCAGGAGTTTAGCCCGCGCCGAGGCCCGCTATCGTCGGACGCATGTTAACGTACTCTACTTTTTCAATCCGCATCTCTTCTGCTTTATAAGTCCATACGGCAATACCGTTCACGGCTGTATTTCTACCGATTACCAGATTCTCAAAAAGTGACAAGCGATGTGTTATGAGTACGTTAACATAGCCCGTAACGTGCGGTATCGTGAACACTTGGTTCATGCCGCTTTAAGTTGTTAACGTACTCATAACGACGCAAAACCCACCCGTGCGCGCCAAGGAAAGGACCCTCATGACCGCCCCCGACGAAAAGACGCTCGCCATGCTCACCAAGCTATTTGAGGAGGAGTTTGGCCCCATCGGCGACCGCCAGGTGCTCTACGTACACGCACCCGGCCGCTCCGAGATCAGCGGCAACCACACCGACCACGAGGGCGGCCACGTTATCGCCGGCTCACTCGATGTTGCCGTCGACGGCATTGCCGTGTCAACCGACACCAACAAGGTCCGCGTTGCCGACGAGGGCTACCCCACCTTTGAGATCACGCTCGACACGTTGGATGTTCAGGAGTCCGAGAAGGGCACGTCCGCAAGTCTCGTTCGTGGTATGGCCCACGAGATTGCAGCCCTGGGTGTTGAGCCCCACGGCTTTGATTTCGCCTTCACCTGCTCTGTACCCTCGGGCGGCGGCCTTTCGAGCTCCGCTGCCGTCGAGGCCGCCTACGGCCGTGCCATGGAGACGCTCTGGGGCGCGCCCGCCATTGAGCCCGTCGCGCTTGCGCAGATGAGCCAGCGCACCGAGAACAACTACTACGGAAAGCCCTGCGGTCTGATGGACCAGGCCGCCGTGTGCCTGGGCGGCCTTGCCTACATGGATTTTGAGGACCAGGCTCAGCCTAAAACTCAGAAGCTCGAGCTCAACTTTGAGGATCACGGCTATGCGCTCGTGCTCGTCAAGGTGGGCGCCGACCACGTGGCCGCTACCGACGACTACGCCGCCGTGCCGCGCGAGATGCAGGATGTTGCCGCAGAGCTTGGCAAGGCGCGCCTGTGCGAGGTGGACGTTGCCGACTTTGACGCCAAACTGCCCGAGCTGCGCGCCAAGCTGGGCGACCGCGCCTGCCTGCGCGCCGTTCACTACTGGTACGAGAACGGCCTGGTCGACAAGCGCTGGGCGGCTCTTAACGCCGGCGACATCGACCAGTTCCTGGTCCTGACGCGCGAGTCCGGCGCCAGCTCGGCCATGTACCTGCAGAATGTCGTTGCCAAGCTTGGCTCCGAGCAGCCCTCCATGTACGCCCTGGCACTTGCCGAGCACGTGCTCGACGGCCGTGGCGCCGTTCGTATTCACGGCGGCGGCTTTGGCGGTACCATCCAGGCCTTCGTGCCGCTCGATCTGGTCGACACCTTCATCACCAAGATGAACAGCTGGCTGGGCGAGGGCTCTGCCCGTCACTACGCCATCTCTGACAAGGGGGCTTACGCGGCATGGCTGTAATGACCGACGTGCGCGAGGCCGCGCAGAACCTGATCGAGTACGCTATTCACCGATCGATGATCGGCCAGGACGACCGCATCTGGGCCTACAACACCACTCTTGAGTGCATCGGCGCCACGGGCCCCGCGCTCGACATGGCCTGGGCGCTGCAGACCGAGAAGATTTCGCTTCTGCACCCCGATACGCTCCCCGACTTTGATCTGGAGAGCACGCTCGCCACGCTTTCCGAGGCCGCCGTTGCCAACGGTGCCGCCGAGGACACGGCGTCGGGCCGCGACCGCATCGCCATGCGCATCATGGGCGTGCTCACGCCGAGGCCTTCGGTTGTAAACGAAGAGTTCAACGGACGTATGGGCGTCAACGAGCCCCGCGCCGCGACCGACTGGTTCTACGGCCTGTGCTGCGACGCCGGCTATGTGCGCCGCGCCGCCATCGCGCGCAACATCAAGTGGAGCACCCCCACCAACTGGGGTGATCTTGAGATCACCATCAACCTGTCCAAGCCCGAGAAGGACCCGCGCGACATTGCCGCGGCCGGTGCCGCCAAGAACACGGGCGAGAAGTATCCTGCCTGCCAGCTCTGCATCGAAAACGAGGGCTACCCCGGACGTTCCGCTGCAGCCGACGGCGGTGCTCACCCCGCTCGCCAGAACCTGCGCGTTATCCCGATCCAGCTTGACGGCGAGCGTTGGGGCTTCCAGTACAGCCCGTACGCGTACTTTAACGAGCATTGCATTGCCATGAGCTCCGAGCATCGTCCGATGCACGTCGACCGCAAGGGTCTAACCTGCCTGCTCGATTTTGTGGACCTGTTCCCGCATTACTTCATCGGCTCCAACGCCGACCTGCCCATCGTGGGCGGCTCGATCCTGTCGCACGACCACTTCCAGGGCGGCGCGCACGAGTTCCCCATGATGCATGCCGCCGAGGTCTCGCAGTTTAGCGTACCCGGATTTGACCAAGTCACTGGCACCGTGCTGCAATGGCCGCTCTCGGTGCTGCGCCTTCGCTCGCACGACCGCGCCCAGTTGCTCGATGCCGCCGAGAAGATTATCCTCGCCTGGCGCGAGTGGACCGACGAGTCCGTGGGCGTTATCGCACACACGGCTGACGGCGTGGCCCACAACACCGTGACGCCCGTCATTCGCCGCGTCGACTCCCGCGGCAACGCCGGCGGCGAGATCTACGAGGCCTACCTGGCGCTTCGCTGCAATATCACGACCGACGAGCATCCGCTGGGCGTTTTCCACCCGCATGCCGAGTACCACCACATTAAGAAGGAGAACATTGGCCTGATCGAGGTCATGGGCCTGGCCATTTTGCCGCCGCGTTTGGTTCCCGAGCTTGGTGCCGTTCGCGAGCATCTGCTGGCAGCCAAGGTCGACGCAAGCTACGATCTTGCCGCCGCGCTCGAGGGCGACGACCTTTGCCACAGCCACGCCGCATGGGCCGAGGATGTCTTTGCCCGTCGCGCCGATGAGCTTACTGCCGATAACGCCATCGACATCCTGCACGAGGAGGTCGGCGTGGTGTTTGGCCACGTGCTCGACAACGCCGGCGTCTTTAAGTGGAACGAGGCGGGACGCGCCGCCCAACAGCGCTTTATCGACTCGCTGTAGCATGCGAGTTCGAGCCTCATCAGCGGCCACAACATAACCGCCCACATGACAACGGCGCCCGCCGACAACATCGCCGACGGGCGCCGTTTTCTGATGCAAGGGTAGCTAATTTGCACCAAAACAAGGAGTGTTCCAAACTGCCGGCAGAGAAGGAACGTCCCTAACTGCCGCATCCGGAGCAAGACAACGCCGCAGGTAGAGGACGGACAGACACTATGACCCAATCCGAGGGCACGGAAACGACAGGAGCCCCCGCTCGTGACCGCGGGTCGGGGCTGCGACAATGTTGTTGAAGTGCCAGAGGCGCAGCCGCGCCGCAACGAG
>DBGDFS010000047.1:0-35096 GCA_048342015.1 Collinsella sp.
TTCGCTCACAGGCGCCCGCTTGCTCCCCCAGCAAGCGGGCGCTTCGCTTTTGACATGGCATTGAACCAGAAGAGCCCGGCACCGTAGCGGTACCGGGCTCGATATTCCTCTGGTGCCCCCCAGGCGGATTCGAAAACTCCCCCTGCGGGGAAATTGGTGACGCGGGTGTCGACGGCCCGAATCCTGCCCTTAGACCAGAAGAGCCCGGCACCGTAGCGGTACCGGGCTCGATATTCCTCTGGTGCCCCCGGGCGGATTCGAACCGTCGACACCCGCTTTAGGAGATATGATTTAATGCTCCCCCCTACCATTCATCAAACATCATTGAACACCATATAACCGCAGATAAACACAGCAGTTTGTGTCTTTTGCCTCTGATAGCTGCGGCTACGCTTTTACAAACATATTACTAACGGATTTAGCTAAACTGCACTCAATGAATTGTTGAAAACTCATCAATGAAACGGAGTGCAAAGATGTCAGAACAACCACTCATTAGCGGAAGAGGCACGTGTTGGAAAGACAAGAGGTCGCCTAACACCTATCGCTATTATTTTTCACTTGGAATCAAGGACCCTAAGACGGGACGCTACAAACGATCCCCAACTTATACGGTTCACTGCAAGACTAAAACAGAGGCAAAGGCTGCAATGCAGGCCAAGCTGGCAGAAATCAACTCTTCTGGCACGGTCTCTAAAACTAAAAAGCCAACTCTGCTTGCATCCTACTGCTGGGCCTTTCATGAAAATAGGGACACCGAGCTTGCGCCAACGAGCTATGAAAGAGAAGCATACGATTGCAGGCATATCGAAGACCTATTCGGTGCGTTTCAGACAATTGAGGGGCTGACTCCCGATCTAATCGAAGAAACATATGCCGAAGCTCGTCGCACGGGAAAATACAAGCCATCGGAGCTTGTGCGGATCAACGCGAAGTTGCGTCAAATTCTCTCGAATGCAGTCGCGAAGCGAATAATTGACCGAAACCCCTGCGCTACCGTTCATGTTCGCAGACCACGCAACAAAAGAGAATCACTGACAATCGACCAGGTAGCTACCCTATGCACACATCTTCAACACATTGAGCTCACCGCCGAAGCTGTTGGTACGCTAGTACTAGTGTATACGGGTATGCGGAAAGGCGAGATGTTGGGCCTCGAATGGCGCGATTGGGACCCTGCCAATAAAACCTTGAAAATTGACAGGCAGTACACCAACGACCATGAACTGAGGGCACCCAAGTCACAAGAAAGCCAACGCAAAATCCCCGTTGGAGAAACCTTGGCCGAACGTCTTCAATCATGGTCAGCCATACAAAAAGAGCTCCTGGCCTCTCTGGGGCTGTCCCAGACTGGCAGAACTCCCATCATTAGCGATATTGCCGTCGAGCAAGGGGTCCCTACTGTCTGTCACATGAAAAACTACATCTTCAACCATTGGTTTCGCGATTTCGCAGTTAGCTGCAATCTTGGAATCTATGAGCCGAACAATTCGACTGGCGGAAAGCTATATAAGGGCATCTGCCCGCATCAGCTCAGGCATTGTGTAAGCACTTTTATGCTGGCGAACGGATCGGACGTTAGAAGCGTGCAAGGTATTCTTGGCCACGCGGACCCCAATATCACGCTCAAAACGTATACAAGCCTCGTTCAACAATCAGAAATAAAAGCAGTTAAAGGCTACGAAGACTTCATCAACGCCTATATACAGAGAAGCGAGAAATAGCATGTTTTTCATTCATCGTTTCATCAATAATATTACGGTACTATGCTACTATTTCCGCAGGTAGATGCTTTATTTGATTGACATCTATTGAGTTTTAATACATGCTAAAGCTGTCAGATGGCTACGCATGTAGTCATAGAAACCGGCCCCCCAAGTGCTTATGAACCTGGTAAGTCTTACAAGCACAGGGAGGGCCCTCATTGAAAGGATAGCTCATCATGGCTACTCCAAAGATTAGCACTCAGGCGTCCACACCGACTTTCCCCACTGGTGCCGCTCAGTGCGATCGGTTGCTCCGCGTTAACGATATCCGCGAACTTACTGGCTGGAGCGAAAACACCGCACGCAAGTTTATGAGAGAGTCCGGCAAGCTCATCCAAATCCATCGTTCTAATTACATGTTTGAAAGTTCGTTTTATGAGCTTTTCAAGCAGCTTGAAGGTCGCACCGCCCACTTTGACTAGGCGGTAAACATGAGCGAGCTGCCGTCGATTTCCGACATATTTAGCGATGATGTTAATGAACAACGAAAGATTAAAGGGAAAATGGATAAAGCTAATTTTATTTCAGTGCCCGAGTGGGCGTGCTGCGTCACCACCGTCGCTGCTGAGCGCCTCATCCTCGGCCTTGTATGGAAGTTTGGAAAGCCTTCCACAAACAAAAAAGCCATGGGCTTTTACGCAAAAAGCAAATGGATTGAGGAGCACTACCACCTGAGCAAGAACACGATTTCCCGGGCCCATACCTCTTTGAAGAAAAAGAGGTACATTCAAAAGGCGGGTGACGGCAGCTGGATGCTTAATTACGCTGCAATCTACCGCGCCGCAGTCGAAAACGGCTGGGAGCCTCCGAAATCTTAAGCCCACAAACCGACTATCGAGGTCGTAAGAGTCGGCCACCGTCAGGGTGCCCACAAGAACATGCCGCGGATGTAAAATAAAATAGGGTCGAACCGAAACAGTTCCCGGACAATTGGCGTCCGGCCAGACACTTCGATTCGACCCTTTTTCATGCCCGCATCTAAAACAATCCCATAATCATTCTCGGCATCTTTAACGCCATCACTCTCCCGCCACCAACGCGTCGTAGGTGCCATTTTGGTGCCATTTTCAACGAATCGATATGGCCGTCCATTCATGGCCTTTAAGGCACGTGATACCATGAAAACGTGCGGTATTTCTCTAACCAAAAACCTGCGTGAACGTATGACTTGAGACGCTTTTAGAACTCACCGATCGCAGGACGACTACAAAACAACAGCGGCCGCGTATTTGTTCCCAGCCGTACGGCGTGGCGGAGCCATGCCCATTGTTGATTGGAGTGTCGCACGATGACAGACGAGAGAAAAATCAGGGAGATCTACGGCGTGAAGTCCGTCCACGAGGAGGCCGCCGAGCGAACCGAGGCGACGTGGCGGGAGAAGCTACTGCGCGAGACGGCCGACCTCAGGACCGAGAACGCGCTGCTCAGGGCCCAGCTCGACGAATTCAACCGCAAGCTCGTCGAGGCAACGGATCGGAATGAAAAGATTGAGGCCGACTGCAATGAGCGGGTTGCCTTTATAGAGGAGAAGTTCGAACTCGATACCGCGAGACTCGAACTCGAGAACAACGAGCTCCACGCCGCGGGCGTCAGGTACCTCTCCCGTGCTAAGGGGCTCGGCAGGCAGGTTGTCCAACTCCATGCCGAGGCTGAGGCCATGGTCGATGAGATCGAGCGGCTGCGCGGCGAGCGTGACGCCGCACTGAAAACCCAAGCCGACACACTCCTGGCCCAGCGCGACCTGATGGCCGAGGTCGCCGCCCTCAAGGACCGCCTCGCCGCCTCCGAGCAGCGAGCGGCCGTGGCCGAAGCCAAGGTCGAGGTCATGTCCCAGATGAAGGGCGAGTAGCCCCGCGTTTCTCCTATCAGGCGGCTGATTTCTAGAAACCTTCTAGAACGCTTCTAGCAGGTTTCTAGAGCCGGGCGCAGCATCTTCGATCGGCACGATGTCTCGGTAGACAAGGCGGTGCCTGTCGTCGCGCCATTCGTCGCCGTGGTAGTGGCCGAAGAGCCAGGCGCGGTAGCCGAGCTGCCCGTCGAGCTCGGCAAGGAATCGCTGAAGCCGGTCGTCCCGATATTCGCGTCCGCACTCTCGGCACAGCCCCTCAGCAAGGGCGGCCGGCGCCTCGTGAGTCACCACGTAGTCGACCTTCCAGCCCACGCGGTCGAGCGAGGCGCGGCAGCGCTCCATCTCTTCCTCGCTCGGCATCTCCTCGGGCCACCAGCTCCTCCCCTCCCTGCGACACTGCCTGTCGTTGCTCGCGGCACCGCCCATGGCAAGGACCGTGAGCCCGCCGATGTCGAACACCTCCCCACGCATCAGGTGCAGCACGTGCGGTCGCGCCTCATGGACGAGCCCACCGTTCCACTCCCGTACCGGCAGATTAGCCAAGGCGTGATGGTTCTCATGGTTTCCGTCGACGAAGCACGTAGTCCACGGTTTGGACTCAAGCCAGTTGAGCCAATACTTCTCGGCGTTTGAGCCGTCCCAGACAAAGCCGAAGTCGCCGGCAACGATCACCACGTCATCGCGCGTCAGGGTCCGGCCCAGCGGCCAATTCTTGAAGGCAAACCGGCTGGACCCATACTCGGCCCTGCCGTGCACGTCGCCCGTCACATAGATAGCCATCAGTACGCGCCCCACGGCAGGAGTTTGTCCCCGAGTCTCACGATCCGGTCATACAGCACCGTGTGCCGTTCGTCCGGGTTGCCGTCTCGGTGAAAATGGCCGTAATACCAATGTTTATAGTCCAGGCGGTCCTCGAGCTCGTCGAGGAATCCGGTCAGCCGGTCCACATCAGGGCGTTCCCAGCCTGGGTCCGGGTAGAGCGTCGGCGAGAGCATGCGCGTGGCGCAGGTATGGGTGATGACGCAGTCGACCTTCCAGGCGACCTCGTCGAGCCTTGCCCGCGCGGCATCGAAATCGCGCTCGTCCGGCAGCTCCTGCGGCCACCACGAGCTGTACGGGATGCGGTACGCCCTGTCGACGCTCGTCGCCCCGCCCATGGTGAAGACCGTCTTCCCGTCGAGCTCGAAGACCTCCCCGCGCATGAGGCGACGGATGGACGAGGTATCCGACAGGCGCTGCGTCAGCCCGCCGTGCCACGGCTCCATGGGGCGCTCCCCCCAGTGGTCGAAGCGCTCGTGGTTGCCGTCGACGAACAGTACCGTGTAGGGCCGCGACTCCAGCCAGGCGATGTCGGAGCATTCCTCGGCGGAGAAATCCCACGGAAAGCCAAAGTCGCCGGTGACGATGAGGTAGTCGTCGCCCGTCAGGCCATCCCCAAGCTCCCAGTTGCGGAGCTTTTGCATGTCGAGCCCGCCGTGGATGTCGCCTGTCACATAGACCGTCATCGGATCGCCTCTTTCCGCTTGTAAGCCGCCAGCTCGCGCTCGACCTGCCTGTCACCGGTCTCGTTGACCCACCAGGGCCATTTCACCCGGCCGCGCGGCTCGTCGACTCCGGCGAACCATCCCCTCAGCTCGTCGAGGCTCACCGGGGAGTGCCCGTTGGCATCGCAACCGACGTCGTAGCGCAGAAGGCCCTGCTTGCGGTTGAACTCGTTGTACGCGCCACCGCTGCTGTGGATGTGTCCGTGAAGGTGCCACGATCCATGGCTCATGCCCTGCCAGTCGGCCATGGGGTAATGGCACAGGACGATCTTCTGCCCGTCGATCTTGAGCACGCAGATCGGCGGTTCCACGGTGAAGGCGCCAGCGACCGCCGGCTGGGTCCAGTCCTTGTCGTGGTTTCCCGGGACGAGGTGGATGCGTCTGCAGGCAATCCGCTTGCGAAGCCCATAGGCGTCCTGGGCGGTCATCTTGAATGAGAAATCACCCAGGATGTAGAGTTCGTCGTCCACGGCAACCCTGCCGTTGATGCTGTCGACGATGGCGTCGTTCATCTGCCAAATCGTCTCCCACGGGCGGTCGGTGAACTTCAGCACGTTCTCATGCCCGAAGTGGGTGTCGCTGGTAAACCAGATCATATTTATGTCTCCTTCTGTCGCTAAAAAACGTTCTCCTTCGAGGTCAGGAGACGTATTTTGAGCGACATGAGGTACATATCCCTCATGTTCCAAGCTCCAATCTGCCGAATTTGCTCGGATAAAAGTCTAAGGCTTCGATAGCGAGCACAATTTGATTTTTGAATTATGGACGAATTCCTCGTCAAGAGGGTAAAATAATGCCGACGGCAGCCCAAGTTGTAGTGAGCTGGGCAGAGCCGTTGCTTAACGAAGTTAGGTCATCGTCTTAGCGACGGTGACCTTTCTTTTTGGGCTTCGAGCCCTGCTTAAGTGCCTTGGAAAGGCCGACAAGGGCCGTGAGGAGCGAGACCATAGCGGTCAGGAGCTTCACGAACTCAGTGAAATCGGTCATGGGCATCACCTCCCATCGAATGGAGGGCTCTGCCCGGCACGAGGACTGCCGACAGCGAGGACGATTCTATCAGAGTGGCTGGCCCTCTTCATTCAATTCATGCTCCCCACCCTCGCCGAGACTGCAGGCGTGGCAGAATCGGCACCGAACGGTAGCGCGCCAGGGCACTGACGATGAACTATCCAAAACTAGCGAGGCGTGTCACCACGTGAGAAATCGCCACGGTCGATAACGCGATCGCTCATCTGTCGCGACACAGTGCTACCGCCGTGCGCCTGGCCGGCGGTGCGAACGCGGTCATCGCCGGCATCGGGAACGGCGCCGGCGTAACGGTTGCGAATCTCCCTCGCATAACCGCGACGCGCAAGAAGTTCATCGCGAACCGCCGGATCTTCGAGCAGGTCTTCGTCACACTTCGGTGTAATGAATTTAGGGAACGAATTGTAGGCGACGCCTTTGCTTGCTTTAGCCTGCTCGACCCACGCCGAGTATGCTTTCTTGAGTCGTCGGATATAAATCTCACAGCGCTTCTCGTATGGAAGCGCACGCTCGGCCTCCAACACGTTATTTTCGAAAGCCGTCTGCAATGACTTCAACGCGAAGCGTCCGTCAAGACGAGTCAGGTTGAAGGTGCACTTCGGATTGCCGGCTTCTTTGATATCGAGATCTGTCGCATAGACTCGATTGTTCTTGATGAAAATGTCTACGCCCCATGATGCAAGTAGTTTTTTGAACTGCTCCATATTCTTTACGCGACCTTCGTCAATCGCAATATGGATCAGCTCACGCAGATTGTTTTTATAACTGTACTCGCCGCGACCAATAATCTCCTTTTCCGTGTCGCGCGGTTGACGATCACGAATCTTCGAATTTTTCTTACCCTTTTCAAGTTGGGCGAGATTCCAGTCCTTATCGAGTTCGCGGACCCACGAGGCGCGTTCGAACTTCCCGTGACGCCCGCCCGTCTCACAACGTTTTCCTGTCAGGAGATCCGTGCGGTTGATTGCCATGTGCACTGCGTAGCGTTTTCCCGCCTTGTCGCTTTCCTCGTGTAGCGCGAAGATAACTTGCTGATTCGGGTAATGCTTCGCGACCCATTGCCTTGCGTAGGCCATACATGCATCCGGCGTCATTTTACCGCCGTTGCACGAACATTCTTCGGGGAGAAACGCGAGAATCTGGTGGAGGATAGTCACGTTCTTCGCGCCGGCTCGCGAAGGCGTGTCGTGATGGAAAACCTTCCGCGTCATTGCCATTTTCGAAAACCAGTACTTATCGCATTTGATGTTCCAGCCATCACGGGCAAGGGCATGTTTCCCGTTGATGTACCGCCGAACGTTCTTTGCGTAGCGCTCGCTCGATACGCTCTTCTGCTTGATAACAGTCACTTTGCATCGCCGCCATCGGTGAAATAGCGACGCTCGAGCGTTCTCAAGAATTGAAAAGCGTAATCAGAACTTTTAGCAACGCGCCCGATGGCCATAAGAACGGCAGTTTCGTCGTAAGCCGAAAGTCCTTGCGCGTTTATGAAGTGCGCCAACTGGTTAAGGTTCGTACCCTGCTTCAAAAGCTCATGATAGATCTTCTCCACGCCGCCATGGTCGAAATCGATTTTCTCGATCTTCCCGTTAATTAGTACGCGCCGTGCATACGAGCTCACGGTCACGCCAAGGAAATCAGCATTGCTTTCGATTATCTTTTTTTCTTCCGGTGAGACCCTGATGTGCAATTCTTCAGTTCGAGATTTTTGATCAGCAATTTCCGCAAGACAAAAATCGATATCGAGATCGTCGGCATTGCATAAGACGAAACGTATGAGTTCCGCCTCACTCATCTCATGTCGCTTTGCGATTGCGATGATGGCTTTCTTCTCTTCATCGGAAAGAGACGCCTTGACGGTGTGTGGGCGGAGCCTGCTCATGATTCCTCCGGAAAACGAATCAGCGATCGGAGAGACCTCCGATCAAAACCTGCTATGCGATTCGCTTTCCTTTTGAGGAACGGCTAGCGTCGTTCCAAAAACGAAGAATCGTCTCCGCGATTCTTCATCGCGGAGTTTCAACTTCACAACAACCTTATCGCCGTAGCAGGCGATAAGCAAGGTCTGTGGCGTGGTGTTTTTGGGGTCCGAATGGGCCCACAAAAATGCCATCCACAGTCATCTTGCATGCCCCAGAAGGGGCATAGACGAAGCGAAGCGTAGGCAGAAGGTGAGAGGCCTCATCTTCTTTCTCGAAAGGCTTCGGGAAGCAATTTAGACATCACCGGAGTTATCAGCTAGACGTCAAGGCCCATTAGTCTTCTACGTTCAGCGCGCTCCTCAGCAATTCTTTTTGATCCGGCAATGGCCTGTCCCTTTTTATCCTTGAGGCTCATCGGCTCTTCGGTTTTCTTTTTACTGGCATTCTTGTTTTCCACAACGGCCTCCTGATTGATTATTCTCCTATCGTTTATTCCCAAACTGAGCACATAAAAAGGCGGCCGAAACCGACCGCCCGCGAACAAATATGTATTTACCGAATGTAAGAGGAGAGGAACGATGTACATTACTCCCAGTGACCGGCGACGTCGACAACCCAATGCTGTCCCGTAGCCTGCTGTTCATAATGTCCCTGGTCCTCAGATGTGGTATACGAATCGTTTACGACAGATCCTCCGATGCCGCCGTTGTCCATATCATTATGAACCCACGAATAGGCGGCATCTTCGGAATCGAAGGGCCCTACCATAGTGCCACCATGGTTGACCCAGAAACGAGGATGGCGCGTATACACTACATTCGGCACCCAGACCTGGCTGTAATCTGTCTCCCAGTGTCCCTGCTCAGGAATCCACTTCTTCTGGCTACCGCCGTTGGAAGAGGAATTGTTGCTGCCGGAACTCTGCTTGGACTGGGAGGAATCGCCCTTGCTGTCCGACTTCGAGGAATCGGAAGACTTGTTATCCTCCTTCTTGGAGTCATCGGACTGCTCGTCCTTGCCGTCGGACTCTTTCTTCCCCTCGGACTTGGCTTCAGAGGCTTGCGCCGCCTTTTCTTCGCTTGGCTTCTTTTTGTCTTTATTCTTTACCGCTGTGGTGGTCCTTTCCGCAGAGCCGCTTTCTTGCTTTGCAACGCTGGAACATCCAAGTTGAGGTGCCATGAGGCACACCAGAAACGCAACGATAATAGCCTTTGTTCTCACCCCGATCTCCCTATCCATGAAACCGGGCGTTGGACACTAGCCGGTATCCAACGCCCGGCTCGCATTTACATCTGCTCGCGGCGCTTCTTCCGGTCAAGGAAGACGCCGGCTGCCACGAGGACGGTACCGCCGATGACGAACGTCTCGCCGATGAGTCCCGCGCGGTCGCCGGTCTGGGCGAGGCTGCCGGGCTGGGCGGTATCCGTGCCGGCGAGGTGCTTCGGGGTGTATGCCGCCTGCTGCTTTGCGGCCTCCTCCGCCTCCTGTCGTGCAATTTCATCGGAAAGCTTCTGTTCCGCTGCGATGCGGTCGGACTTCGCCAACTCGTAGGCGGCGAGTGCCGCATCATAGCCGGGCTGGAGCCCGTCCACCGCGGCCTGCTTCTCGTCCAGGATAGCCTTGGCGGGCGCGACCTTGGCACGTGCCTCGACTGCTGCGGCGAAAAGCGCGTTGAGGGCGTCATCCGCGTTCGCGTCATGACCGGAAGCGATCGCCGCGCCGGCATCGATGGAGTTCAGCTTCGACAGCTTGGCGTCTGCCTGCGCCTTTGTCTGCTCGGCGGCAGAGACCAGGGACTCGGCGGCGATGGCATCCGCCTTCGCGGCATCGAGCGCGGCCTTGGTGTCATTGACGGCCTTTACTGCATCCTGCTCACGCTGCTGTGCCTCTGCGAGCTTCGCGGCAAGACCGGTGAGGATGTCGAGGTTCGACTGTGCGCCCACAAGATCGGTCTGGGAGCCGGTGAGCTTGTCGGCGGCAACGCCGGTGTCGGCCTTTGCGGCATCGACGGCACGCTGGGCATCCGCGAGGGCGCGTGCGGTGGCGTCTGCCTTTTGCTCGGCGACGGCGAGGACGGTCGCCTCCTCGACCTGATCGGCTGTCGCCGCGTCATGGACGCTCTTTGCGGTATCGAGCGCCTTCTTGGCGTCGGCGACGTCCTGGAAGAACTTCGCGAGGTCCGCGTTCGCATCCGTAATGCCCTGCTGCTTGGATACGGTGTCCGCTTTGGCGGAATCCAACTTAGACTGTGCGGCCGTTACGGCTGCGTTGGCGGCATCAAAGGCGACCTGCTTCTGCTGGACGGTCGACTTTGCCGTATCGACGGCTACGTTGGCGGCATCGAGGTCCGATTTCGCCGCATCAAGCTCGGTCTGGGCATCCGTGACGCCCTGCTGCTTGGCGGCGACATCAGCCTTGGCTACATCGACGGCACGCTGGGCATCGGTGACATCCTGCTTCGCGGCATCGACACCTGTCTGTGCGGCATCGAAGGCATCCTGCTTCTGCTGGACGGTTGTGGCGGCGCCGGCGGCTGCCTGCTTCTTGGATGCGAGATCGGCCTTGGCTGCGTCGAGTGCGCTCTTGGCGTTCTTCAGGCCGTTGATGTAGGAGGTCAGCTTCTGCTCGTACTCGTCGACGGAGATGGCTCCGGTATTCCAGCCCGAACCGGCCCAACCGCCGTATTGCAGCGTGAGCGAGAACGTCAAACGGGTGTCATCGTTCAGACCGCATCCCATGACAGCATAGTCAGGGTTGATGATGTTCATGTAATGACCGATACGGTAGTAATCGAACTTGTCCTGGTTGGCGTACCAGAAGTCGTAGGCGTCCTTTCCGGAAAGATTCGTCGCACCAAGGGATGCTGCAGTCTTGTCAAACAGATCCTTTTCCTGATAGATCCAGGCCTTGCAGGGGTCGCGATAGCTCCAGGCAAGGTTTTCACCGACATCGAACTGCTGGGCATGCTCTACATTTTTTGTCGAATAGTTTGCATCTGCAATCGCTGCCGCAATGAGCTTATAGCTTACCTCAAGCTCGGAAAGGCCGACGGACTTACGGTAGGCGTTCACGTTCTTCATGACCGTGATGGACGAAAGCATGTTTTCAAGGCCCGTTGCGTCGAGACTGTTTCCGATCTCGGTGTAGTCTTTGTACGTGCAGTTCTGGATGATCTCGATGGCTGAATCGGCACCCATGGCCTTGAAGAAACCGATGGCTCCCTGCTTGAGCTGCGCGCCTGCGAGATCCACCTTCGTTTGTGCCTCGTCGACCTTCTGCTGGGCGGCGGTCACGGCCGCGTCTGCGGTATCCTTTGCGGTCTTGGCGTTCGCGAGCTCTACGTCTGCGGCTGCCTTGGCGGACTCGGCGTCCTTGACAGCCTGCTTCGCGGCGTCCAGCTTGGCGACGGCGTCGGCATTCGCCTGCTTGGCCGCATCGAGGTCGGCGTTCGCGGCATCGAGGGCGGACTGGGCGGCGTTCACGCCGGATTTGGCATCAGCCGCGGCCTGCTGCTTCGCGGAGAGGGACGCCTGGGCATCATTCAGCTCGGTCTGCGCCGTTGCTGCAGCGGACTGCGCCTGCTCGAGCTCGGACTCGCACTGGGACTGTGTCGCCTGTGCGGCAGCGAGGGCTGCCTCCGCGTCCGCGACCTTCTGTTTTGCCGCATCGTACTCCGGGCCGCTCGCGCCTGCCTCCGCTGCAGCGAGGTCTGCTTTCGCCTTCTCGTAGGCGGCGCTGGCGGCTGCGGCCTTCGCATCCGCCGCGTCCTTGTTCTGCTGGGCTGCAGTGAGGACGGCATCGGCGGAATCCTTTGCAGACTGGGCCGCAACCAGCTTGGACTGGGCATCGGCAAGCGTCGCGTTGGCGTTGGCGAGATTGGCCTGTGCCCTGTCCACGGCAGCCTGGGCATCGCGCACGGCCTGCTCGGCGGCACTGATTGCCTCCGGGGTGGCGCTTACGGCATCGGCCTTGGCCTTATCGAGGGCATCCTTGGCATTCTGGGCCGCCTTGATGGCGGACTGGTACGCTTCGTCCTTCTCGGACGCATCCGCCTTGGCGTCTGCGAGACCCGCCTTCGCCTGCTCGAGGTCCTTGCCGGCGGCATCGGCGGCGTCCTTGCCCTCTGCGACCTGACGGGCGTACTCGTCCATTGCCGCTCGGTCGGCTGCCGTGCCGGCGCTGACCGCCGAATCGTAGGATGCCTTGGCCTGGTCGCGTGCGGAAGCCGCCTCGTTGTAGGGACCGGCGGCCTCATCGTAGGATGCCTTGGCGGCGTCCTCCTTCGCCTTCGCCTCGTCGACTGCCTTCTGCAGGTCCGCGATGGTCTGTGCGGCGGATTTCGCGCCGGTACCGGATGCCGCGCCGGCGTGGGCGGCGATCGGCGACATCACGGCGGGGTGCTGTGTGCCCCCGTCACCGGTCTGGGCGAATGCCGTGAACGGTGAGATGAGGCTCGACCCGGTCATGGCGGCCATGGTCGCCGCGGTGACGGTCAGACGCGCGATCCCCTTCGGAGTGTGAATCTTTTTGTTTGGCAGTGCGGCGAAGTGATCGCCACCGGCAGCGAAATGCTTTCCCTGAGTCATTGTGCTGTTCCATTCCTTTTCCGTGCCATATCCGACTAGGCATCAGAGCTCTTTCCAATATAGGTAATTATGCTCCTCAACTGGGATTGTTGTATATAGTCCGTTGGCATTTATACAACAATCCATGACTCTTTTTGTCATGGATATCTCGCCACTACAACGATCCTTTGGTCTACGCTGCAAAGAACTCAGATCAAAGTCTGGTTACTCACAAGAGCAATTTGCGAACCGTATCGACATGGACAGGTCTTACTACGCCTCGATAGAGGTCGGACGAAGAAATGTCAGTCTTTCCAACCTCTGCAAAATTGCCAATGGATTCAACATGTCAATTGCTGCGCTTATGACTGGGGTTACCGATAAAACGGACTAGTCCATCAAGCGAACGCAGTGAGCGCATCAATCGACGGCGTAGCCGGCGGCAAGGTCACGACGTGACCGCGCAGCGAGCTCTGCGAGCGAAGGGGGCAGCATCGCTGTCCCTATTCTTTATCGACGGCGTTGCCGGCGGCAAGGACACGACACGTGGCTGCGCAGTGAGCTTTGCGAGCGAAGGGGACGGCATCGCCGTCCCTATTCTTTATTATCTATTTCTCTATTAATTGGTTTCACCAAAATGGGTATGAAGCAAGCTTCTGAACAGGCTTTTTATCAAAAGATTCAAAACTGCCGAATCATCAAAATGGTGAAATAATTTACCCAAAAGGGGGAAGCGCTTCACCAAAATGGAACCGACTGACAGCTGTTGAAAACTTTTATCCCCAAAATGGTGATTTCCTGTTTTCAGTGGAAAACTCGGGAAGCCATAATATTTACTTACCAGATTTACAAACGGAAGCGGTTCTTAGCCCCAGAACCAGAACAGGTCAGAAGCAAAAATAACTCCTGACCTGCGATTTTCCTGGTGCCCCCGGGCGGATTCGAACCGTCGACACCCGCTTTAGGAGAGCGGTGCTCTATCCCCTGAGCTACGGAGGCATGTTGTACTAGTGTAGCAGATTTACTGCATCGCCATACGTCGCATGACTAGACTTCGAAGTTGCGGTGGAATAGTTCCTGTCTGAAGCATCTAAAGCCGTATTTAGGAACTATTTCACCGCAACTTGTGAAGAGCTAGTTGCCTTTGTGGAAGAGGTTTTTGATAACGGAAGGGATGCTCTTGGCACCCTTGGCCGTCACATCGATAAAGTCGGGCGAACGCACGAGCTTGTCCTCGTCGACGTACTTGCGGACCGCGCGCAACGTCTCTTTGTCGTCGCGCGTCGAAAACGTAAAGTGACCGTTGTCCTTGGTGAAGATGGCAAAACGCGTGATCTTCTTGGTGCCGCGCAAAACCTCGGCGGCAATATAGTCGACCTCGTCCCACGGGATTTGAATATAATCCTCGGGATTACGCTCGTTGTAATACTCGAACGCCTTATTGCCCACCATCACGTTACCGTGGCTGGTAAGCCCCATCAGGCAGGTTGCCGGCGTTGCCAGATCGACCGTGCTGTTCTGAGATTGCGCCATGCGCGCCTCGCCCTCCAAATAAAACAATCGGACCGCATCCAGTGTACCCACCGGGTGCGGTCCGTTTCAATGGCTCAAAAGCCCTTGCCTAGCAATTCTCGGTCTTAAGCCGAAACGTGCTTACATGAAGCCGCAGACGCGACCGATGATGCCGATGGCGAAGAGAGCCAGGATGATGACGATCGGGCTGACCTTCTTCTTGAGGAGCTTGCAGACCAGCAGGGTCAGGCACACGGCGGCAAGGCCGGGGATGAGCTGATCAAGGTTGGCCTGAAGCGTGGTGACCTTCACCTGATCAAGGGCGTTAGCACCGATGGAGTTATACATCGTCAGTGCTTCTTTGACACCCTCAGAACCGGAGGGCAGGTTAGCCCAGTCGATAAAGGCGCCAGCAGACTGCGTAACCTTGGAGACGACCGGGGTGAAGGAGATGGACACCCAGCGCTCGACCAGGGCGCCGATGATGAACATACCCAGGATGGAAGCACCCTCGGTGACCTTGCCCATCAGACCGCCGGAGAGGTCCTTGGCGATGGAGGAGCCGACCTTGTAGCCAAACTCCTGCGTGTACCACAGGAAGGCGTAACGGATGATGTTCCACGCGAAGAAGAACAGCAGCGGACCGGCGATGCTGCCGGACAGGGCCAGGGAAGCGCCCAGAGCACCCAGAATCGGGCGAAGGGTGAACCAGAAGGCGGGGTCGCCGACACCGGCGAGCGGGCCCATCATACCGACCTTGACGCCCTGAATGGCGACGTCGTCAATCGGGGCACCGTTGGCGCGCTCCTCCTCGAGAGCGAGGGTAACGCCAATGACGGGGGCGGAAACATAGGGGTGGGTGTTATAGAACTCCAGGTGGCGCTTAAGAGCGGCAATCTGGTCATCCTTGCTGGTGTAGAGCTTCTTGATCGCAGGGATCATTGCGAAGCACCAGCCGCCGTTCTGCATACGCTCGTAGTTCCACGAGCCCTGAAGGAACTGATGACGGAAGCAAACCTTCTTGCGGTCAGCCTTGGTGAGCTGAATCTTGTTCTCTGCCATATGTATCACTCCCCTCCTACTCGTAATCGTTCAGAATGTCGCCGAGCGGGTCACCGGAGCCACCGCCCATGCCGCCACCCTGCTTGGCCAGATCCTTGAGGCCAAGGTAGATGAGGGCAAGGGAGATGCCGATGAGGCCAAGGGCGATCAGCGTGAGCTGAGGGATGGCAGCAAGGACAAAGCCGAGGATGAAGAACGGCCAGGTCTCCTTGGTGGCCATCATGTTGATGACCATGGCGTAACCGACGGAAGCGACCATGCCGCCGCCGACAGCCATACCGCCGGACAGCCAGTCGGGCATAGCGTTAAGCGCGTTGGTAACAGCCTCGGCCGGGATGATGCACAGAAGTACTGCCGGGATGGCGATACGAAGGCCCTGCATGAGGATAGCAGCGTACTGCCAGCGCTCGATGCCGGAGAAGTCGCCCTTCTCGGCGCAACCGTCCATGGCGTGAGCGATAGCGGTAGCCAGGGTACGGCAGATCATGGTCAGGAACAGACCAGCGACCGACAGCGGGACGGCGACGGCGATGGCGGCGGTAACGGCCTTGGCCGAATCGGTGGCGCCACCGTTAAGGGCGAGCACCATGATGATCGAAGAAGCGACCGAGGCCAGAGCGGCATCAGGCGCGACAGCGGCGCCGACGTTAGCCCAGCCAAGGGCCATCATCTGGAGCGAACCGCCCAGGAGGATGCCCTCCTGAAGGTGACCGGTTACGAGACCGATAAGCGTGCATGCCACGAGCGGCTGATGGAACTGGAACTCATCCAGGATGCCTTCCATACCGGCAAGCAACGCGACAATCGCAACAAGCAGAATAGTGATTGCAGACATGTATCGGACCCTCCTTTACTATGCTTGAGCGGCCAGTTCGGCCTTAGCTTTCTTCAACATGGCGTCGAGATCCTCGGAGGAATCCGAAGGAACCTTGCGGACCTCGAACTTGACGCCCTTGGCCTTGAGGGCCTCGAGAGTCTTGACGTCGTCATCGCCCATAGCGACGGCGTTGGTGACGACGACCTTGCCCTTGGAGTGAGCCATGGAACCGATGTTGACTTCCTTGATGTCGACGCCGGCCTCGATGGCCTTGAGCAGATCCTGCGGGTTCTCGAAGAGCAGCATGGCCTTGGTGTCACCAAAGCGCGTGTCCTTGACGACCTCGGCCATCTTCTTGATGGGCACGACGTTGGCATGGACTCCCGGAGGGGCAGCCTGCTCGATCATGGTCTTGCGGAGCTCGTCGTGAGCAACGCCGTCGGAAACCACGATGATGCGGTTGGGGTTGATCTGCTTGGTCCACGTGGTTGCCACCTGGCCATGAAGCAGACGGGTGTCGATACGGACGTGGGCGATCTTGATGTGCCCGTCGCCGATGACCGTTCCCGGAGGGATGGCGCCTGCAGGAGCAGCGGCGGCCGCAGCCGGCTTCTTCTCCTCGGGCTCCAGAGACTCGGGCTTGACGCGCACGCCAGCCTTAGCCTCAGTCACGAGATGTTTTGCGATCGCATGTGCAGTGTTCTTTGCGTCAAAGCGCTGCGAATATGCCTCGATGAGCATAGGCAGGTTGACACCGGTGACGATAGCCCAGGAATCGTGGCCCTCGATGAGCCCGCTGATCTGGTTGAACGGCGTGCCGCCCCACAGATCAACGAGGAAGAGCACCTGCTCCTGGTCCTCGAAGGAAGCGACTGCTTCCTCGACCTTGGCGCGGAAATCGTCGGGGCCCATGCTCGGCTCGAGCGAGACCACGGCAACAGACGGCTGATCGCCAAAGACCATCGAGCCCGTCTGCTTGATTCCAGCTGCCAAGTCCCCGTGGCTAGCAAGAACAATACTTACCATCACATAACCTCCTTTTTGTCTACGTATTTCCTACACGACATGAAAGGAGTATACCTGTTTGGATTGTGGAATTATAGCTAAATTCGCAAAAGGTTGGATTATTTGTTTAAACGTCTAAGTTTGTTACAAATTGATTACATTGCTGGTTTACAGCTCATTGCCTGATAAAACGTGATTTGCCGATTGTTTCCAAAGACATATATAGGCGCACTGTTCGTTAAAACCGCTTTTAGGTGGATCCCAATGCGCCTGCGTGCCGCCATTTTGTTTAAACAGACATGACTTGACTAACCGAAGCAAATATGTTTAGAACTCTAGCCCATGCAGTCATTGGATGTTAGGCGATGTGGAGTGGGTTGGCGGCGTCGACGGCATCGGGTGCGTCGGAGAGGCCGTCAGGAGCAGCGTCTGCCGGGTCCTCGTCGGGAGTCTCGATCTGTTTGATCATGACCTCTTGGCCTTGGAGCAGGTACGTATCGCCGCTGCCGCAATGAGGGCAAATCTTGCCGTGCTCGACGGTCGCGTAGTCGCGGCCGCACACTTCGCAATGCGTCACGGCCTCGACGGGCTCCACAATGAGCTCGGCGCCCTCGGTGATGGGCTTTTTATCTGCTGCCCAGCGCCACGCATCGAGCAGCAGATCGGGAACGACGCCCGAGACCTCGCCCAGCAGCAGCGTCACGCTCGAGACGCGACGCACGCCATGAGCGCGCGCTACATTCTCGACATCGCGAATAATGTGATAGACGATTCCCAATTCATGCAAGGTAGAAACCTTTCAACAACGGTTGATGCGATGCAAACTCAAAGCAAGGGGACGGCGAAGTCTAGTCTGCGCCGTCCCCTTACCCGCCATGGTTACCTATTTACGACCGAACTTGATTTTGATTGCACGCTTTAAAGCATACTTGCCAAGGCTCGGGAGCTTTTGCTCGTATTTGACCATCGTGGAGCACTCGGGGCGA
This sequence comes from Collinsella sp., assembly GCA_048342015.1. Lineage (GTDB taxonomy): Bacteria > Actinomycetota > Coriobacteriia > Coriobacteriales > Coriobacteriaceae > Collinsella. The sequence continues at coordinate 18,055 of DBGDFS010000047.1, forward strand.
TCGCGATCCAGATGGATGGCGTCAAACGCGCACTTGGTGGTGCACAGGCCGCAGCCAATGCACTTGTTGGGGTCGACGATCGAGGCGCCGCAGCCCAGGCAGCGGGCGGTCTCGGCGCGCACCTGCTCCTCGGTAAAGGTCTCAACATACTCGCTAAACGGCGCAGCCTTCTCGCGTTCGCGGTCCACATGCGCAACCTCGCGGCTCGCGTTGTCGTAGCTCTCGATCACGACATCGTCGCGGTCGAGCGCGGTGTAGCGGCGCTGGTTGCGGCCGATGGTGAGCGTGGAGCCCGGCTGCACAAAGCGATGGATGGACACGGCAGCCTCGTGGCCGGCGGCAATGGCATCGATGGCAAAGCTGGGGCCGGTGTAGACGTCGCCGCCCACAAAGATGTCGGGTTCGGCGGTCTGGTAAGTCTGGGGATCGGCCAGGGCGCCCTGGCCGCGGCCGAGCTCCACCTTGGAGCCAGCCAGCAGGTCGCCCCACACAATGGACTGGCCAATCGACATGACGACACGGTCGGCATCGACACGGCGCAGATCGTTCTCGTCGTACTCGGGCGCAAAACGGCCCTCGTCGTCAAAGGCACGCGTGCAGCGCTTGAAGGTGATACCGCACACACGACCGGCCTCGTCCAGGTGAATCTCCTTGGGGCCCCAGCCGCAGCTGATGTGAGCGCCGTCCTCAACGGCCTCGCGACGCTCCTCCTCGCTGGCGGGCATCTGAGCCTCGCTCTCCAGGCAGAACATCTCAACGTGCTCGGAACCCAGACGGCAGGCGTTGCGGGCAACGTCGATGGCCACGTTGCCGCCACCCACCACAATGGTGCGGCCGGACAGGGTATCGATCTTGCCGCTGTTAACCTCGCGAAGGAAGTCGACGGCCACGGTCACGTCCTCGGCATCCTCACCCGGAATGCCGGCAAGGCGGCCGCCCTGGCAGCCAATGGCAACGTAGAAGGCCTTGAAGCCCTGCGCGCGCAGCTCGTCGAGCGTCACGTCTCGACCGACTTCCACGCCATAGCGGAACTCGGCACCCATCAGGCGAATGACCTCGACCTCGGCCTCAATGACGTCCTTCTGCAGCTTAAAGCTGGGAATGCCGTAGGTGAGCATGCCGCCCGGGCGCTCGTTTTTCTCGAACACGACGGGCTTGTAGCCCTTCTCGGCAAGATAGAAAGCACAGGACAGGCCAGCCGGGCCGGCACCGATGATGGCAATCTTCTGATCGAAGCCGCCAGCGCGCGTCGGGGTCACCACAGGTGGGACATAGCGGGTCGCGGCGTCCAGATCGCGCTGGGCGATAAACTTCTTGACCTCGTCGATAGCCACGGCGGCGTCCACACGGCCGCGGGTACAGGCATCCTCGCAGCGGCGGTTGCACACACGGCCGCAGATAGCGGGCAGCGGGTTCTCGCGCTTAATGAGTGCTAGGGCCTCGTCATAGCGACCCTGAGCCGCGAGCTTCAAATAGCCCTGAACGGCAACGTGCGCGGGGCAGGCCGTCTTGCAGGGAGCGGTGCCGGACTCATGCGTCTCGATGCGGTTGTCGTTGCGGTAGTTGGGCGACCACTTGGTGTGGTCCCACTTGGTGGCGTCGGGCAGCTCCTGGCGCGGATACTCGGGCACCCGCCCGCCGGCCTTTTTGCTGCAGAGCTTCTGGCCCAGCTTGGCGGCGCCGGCCGGGCACACCTCAACGCAGCGACCGCAGGCCACGCACTTGTCCTTCTCGACCTTGGCGACATAGGCCGAGCGCGACAGGTTGGGCGTGTTGAACAGCTGAGAGGTGCGCAGGGCGTAGCACACGTTGACGTTGCAGTTGCAGATAGCGAAGATCTTGTTCTCGCCGTCGATATTGGTGATCTGGTGCACAAAGCCGTTGTCCTCGGCCTGGCGCAGAATGTCGTAGACCTCGTCGCGCGTCACGTAATGGCCGCGGTCGGTCTCAACCACATAGTCGGCCATATCGCCCACGGCAATGCACCAATCTGCCGGGTCGTCGGCGCAGCCCTCACCCATCACGCGACGGCTCGCGCGGCAGCTGCAGGTGCTAGCGGCATATTTGCCATCGTATTTGTCGAGCCAATGCTCAATATGCTCGATCGGCACCGACGTGCTCGCGGCATCGATAGCCTTCTCGACCGGAATGACATGCATGCCGATGCCGGCACCACCGGGCGGCACCATCGGCGTGGCCTTGGACAGCGGTCCCTTGGACGCCTGCTCAAAGAACTTAGCATAGACCGGGTGCTCCTCGAGCTGGCTCACGCGCATGTTGAGGAACTCGGCGGAACCCGGCACCAGCATGGGCAGCACCCACTGCTTGGCGCGCTCGGGGTTTTCCCAGTTGTACTCGAGCAGACCCGTGTAGCTCATGTCGTCGAGCATCTTCTCGATATCGGCTTCGGGCATGCCGGTGAGCTTGACCATCTCGGGCAGCGTATAGGGACGGCGCATCTTCATCTTGCAGAGCACTTCGGCCTGCTCGTCGGTTGCGGCCTCGGCAAACGACCAGTACTCGTAGCCCAGCAGCTCATCGCGATGCAGCAGACGGTTGGTGCAGTGCTCGCACAGCTTGACGATGGCCTCGCGCGGATGATCCGGCAGCGGCGGCACGAACTCCGAACCGATGTCGGGCTCGGTGTAGCTAATCCCCGGTCCGTTGAGAATCATGGTTGTCCCTTCTCTTGCCACAGCCCGGCGGGACCGCGGCGCCCCTCTTTTTTTGCAGGCCGGGCATGCCCCCATGCCGTTCACCCGCCATTGTTGACATTGTGTCAAAAATAGTATTGACGAACCGTCAACAATATTCAAGACTGTTAGGCGAACGGTCAGGCAAAAGAGGATGAAAGGCGGCAAAACATGGGCAACAACACAGCAGATACCTCTGTGGTCGATGCCGTCCCCGCATCCGATAGCGCGGCAAAGCGCCTGACGGGCGACGAACGCCGTCGCGAGATCCTCGATGCCGTGCGTACCGTAAGCTCCGAGCTGGGCGTGTCCCACCTATCGGTATCGGCCGTGACCAAGCGAGCCGGCTGCACGCGCTCGCTGTTTTACCACTACTTCGCCGACATGGACGCCGCCGTCACCGCCGTCATGGACGAGGCGATCGACGGCTTTATCTCCGAACTCGAGCAGTGGAACGCCGGCCGCACCGTCGGCGATATCGAGGGCGCGCTCGACACCGTCGCCCCGCTCTTTAAGCGCCTGGTCGCCAGCGGCCGCGAACTGCCGAGTACGCTCACCTCAAGCAGCGGCGCGCTCTACGGCGGCTTTTTGCACAACGTGGTTCAGCGCGTGGCGCAGTATATCTGCGACACCACCGTGGTGGACTTTGTCGCCCATCATGAGCTACGCATCGACCATGTCTACGAGACGTTCTACACCCTCATCATGGGGTTGTTGATGTATATCCGCACGCACCCCGATGTGCCCGACGAGACGGTCAAGGAAATCATCGCCTCGACACTCCACATCGAGGGCTATACCGCCAAGTATCCGGAGCGCAAGCCCCAGAACTGACGACATTTGGCCAAACTGCCCGCGATCAGAAGAGGGGCCGCGGGCGTGTGAAAGGAGAGCAGCATGCTGTTCGATGTTTGGGGTAGCGATACCCTTATCCACTGGGCCGGCTGGGCCATGGTCTTTATTGGCCTGATCGTGCTCAACGAGGTCGGCCGCCGCACCAAGCTGGGCGCGGCCATCATCTTTGGCGTGGCTCCGCTGGCCATGACCATCTATTGCGTCGCCATCGCCATCGGCGTCTCGCAGGGTGCCGAGTGGGCGCTCACCAACCCCACCCATGTGTACCAGAACAGCTGGTTCCACTACGCTAAGGTATACGCGGCGCTCGCCGGCTGCTGGGGCTTTATTGCCATTAAGTACCAGTGGGGAAAGATCGGCAAGGCGCGTTGGTTCCGCGCATGGCCGTTTGTGATCGTCGCCATCAACATCATGATCGCCGTCGTGTCCGACTTTGAGAGCGCCTATCACTTCTTTGTCCTGGGCAAGTCCACCTGGGTCACCTCCGAAGGTGCTACGCAGCTAGCCGGCTGGAACAACGTGTTCAACGGCATCGCCGGTATCATCAACATCTTCTGCATGACCGGTTGGTGGAGTGTCTACGCCTCCGAGGATCAGACCGACATGCTGTGGCCCGATATGACCTGGGTCTACATCATCGCCTACGATATCTGGAACTTCTGCTACACCTACAACTGCCTGCCCACCCACTCCTGGTTCTGCGGCTTTGCGCTGCTGCTGGCGCCCACCGTCGCCGCCTTTATCTGGAACAAGGGCGGCTGGATCCAGAACCGCGCCTTTACGCTGGCTATTTGGTGCATGTTTGCCCAGGTATTCCCCTACTTCCAGGAGGAGTCCATCTTTGTGACCCACTCCACGCTCGACCCCGGCGCCGCTACCGCGGTCTCGATCGCCGCACTGGTCGCCAACGTCGCCGCGATCATCTACATCGCCTACCGTGCCAAGAAGCTCGGCCGCAATCCCTATAAGCAGGATGTCTTTGAGGGCACCAGCGATTGGGAGAAGGCTACCGCCCGCCGCGCCAAGGTTGATTACGCGCACGCCGAGTAACATGTTTATTCCGTCCACATTTGGATGTAGGCAAACTTAGCCGATGCCGCAATCGCGCGTCATGCGCAGCCCCGGAAAGCGATTCGTCCGCTTTCCGGGGCTTTTTGTTGTTGCGCGCATTCACGCACATATGCAAAACCTCTCTCACAGATAAAATCAGATTTCCAATCGCCTGACAGCTCTATGTGACCCCAATTTTGGGTACATTGTTGTCCCGATATTGAGCTTGGGGGATGTATGAATGATGAGACGATGGGCCAAGAGGATGCGGCCCAAGATGCAGAAGCGAGTGCCGAAGCCCTGGAGAGCCTAGACCGGATTTCACTTGATGAGATTGCGTTTGACGATTCGGGCGTTGATGTGCAGGATGAGTCGGAAGCCGAGGCGCAGTCCGATGATCAGGATGCAGACGACGTTGAGCCTGCCGAAGATGAGGCAGATCACGAAGACACCGAATGCGAGGCCGACGACCAGCCCGAATCCGACACGAGCGAGGAAACCATCTTGCTCGACAGCTTGCCGGCCGAAGATTCGCTGACCCGCGAGCTTCCCGGCCTGGGCTCTGCGCCTGCCGTGGACGAGACCATCGCCATGGGCGATATCCCCCTACCGTCCGTTCCCTCAGCACGCGAGGCCGAGGTTCGCCATCGCAAGATGTCGCCCAAGCGCCGCAATCTGATGGTCGCCGGTGTCGTGGCCGTCGCGCTCGTCGCCGGCGGCGCAGGCTATGCCGCCTGGAACGGATATCAGCAAGAGCAGGCTGCCGCTGTCGCCGCCAATGCCCACACGATGATGTCAGTGCAGATTGGCGTGCATGCCGCGGGCCTCGACTGTTCTACCGGCTCCAAGATTCCCGTACAGGTGAGTGGTCAGGACGCTGATGGCTCCTCCGTGAGCGAAACGCTCTATGTTGACGAGCACGGCCGCGGCATCAAACTGCTGCCTGGCGATTACACGCTCTCCATCGCTGCCTCCCCCATCGCGGCCGACGGCACCATCTATACCGTCCCGACCACCAAGACGCAGGTCACCGTTAAGAGCGATGAACAGGATTTAAGTGCCCAGGCCACCTTTAAGCTCAAGGTGCCTTCGGCCGACACGGTAACCGACGACCAGATCGATGCCGCCGCCAAGTATGCCGAGGAGGGCGGTGCGAGCTCCGCCGCGGCTGCCAAAGTGCTCCAGCAGGCAGCAACCGCGCGGCGCGACGCCGCCGTCAATGCCGTGAGCGCGCAAAAGGCACAGGCGTCCCGTGATGCTGACGCTCGCCACAAGGCAACCGACCTCTACCAGCTCGATATTCCCGTCGAGTGGTACGGCAAGGTCGCAACTTGGCAAAACGGAAGCACGCTATGCATCTATCTGGGCGACGACGCCAATACGCCGCTCGTGACGCTCGTTGCGGTGCGCGAGGGCGAGAGCTTTACGCCCGATGAAGGCGATACGGTTTTGGGCGCGGCCAATCTAGGCAACGGTTATACCGTCTACGCCAGCGGCCCCGTCTATCCGTACGTGGTGCCCCAGACCATCAACGGACGGACGCAGAACCCCGTGTCAACCTACCCCATGGACACGGCCATTGAGCTTGTCGAGCTTACGACCGGCAACCGCTACACCTATAGCCAGATCAAGAACGACCTGGTTGGCAAAGACGGCAACGCAGACGCCGCCACCAAACTCGAGACCGACTACCTCGCCCAGATTCTCCTGCCGAGCATCAAAGCCCAGGACTAGCCTGGCACAGCAAGGTGCTCCCCAACCGTGATGAAGGAGCCAGGAGGTCCTGACCCCACAGGCCCATAGATGATTAGGCAAGGAGCCACTTCCATGCGGGCATAACGTGTACCACACCGTGCTCGCATGGAATATCGGTCTGTTCATCCATGGTAACGATTGCCGACTCGCCAAGATCGAACTGGGCCATCGAGGCATCAAGCGCGGCAATTTCGCGCTCGCGCGTTTTCTCACTTGCCATATCCGCGCTCACCTGAATCAGGCTATAAGCCCGCATGAGAAGTGCGTCCCCAGCAACAAAGTCCACCTCATGGCTTTTACTCTTCTCTTTGATTAGCAGGCGGCAGACCGAGCCGGTCCTCACCGCGGGAGTCCTTCTTCTTAGCGCATTGAACACTGCGGTCTCGAGCCTCTGGCCCTGGTCCAATGCCGATGCGGGAGAGAATGCTCCAAACATCGCAGGATCGACAGCGTAGACCTTAGACGCAGACCGCATGTTATTTGCCAGTGAACGCGTGAACTCCGGCACAGAAAACAACAGGTAGGCGTCCTCATAATACTCAAGTAAGTCGCTGAGCGAATTACGACTGACGGGTATCTGCCTGCTCTTGAACTCGTTATACACTTTGTTCACCGACAGCTCTCGTCCCGAAGATGCCATACACCGCGTCAGGAACAGCGATGTCAGGCGAGGGTTCTTGACGTCGTAGCGTTCAACGACGTCCATGGCGACCGTTCGCGAAGCATATTCCTGTAGCAGCTGAATCGCGTCTGCGGGCGTCTGCCCAAGTGTCGCGATGAATCCCCCTCGTTCAAGATATCCGATCAGATGATGTCGAAGCAGCGCCGCATCGCTCGGGGAAAAGGTCACATCTGGCTCGGGAACGTTCCCCGTCTTATATCGAACGTATTCCGAAAAGCTCAATGGAAAAAGCTCTCGCACAAGAGAACGACCCCTGAACTCGCTCTTAAGTTCTGAGGACAGCATCTTAGAAGAAGATCCCGTCACATAGACGGTCGCTTTCTCCGTATCGACTACACGCCGCAGAAACGCACCCCATTCGGGAATTTCCTGGATCTCGTCAAAGAAAATGTAAGCGCCCTCGGTTCGAGCAGCAGGATACAGCGCATAGAACGTGTCGAGCACGTCCGCCAGCAGCGATGGCTCATACGGGCGCAAGCGCTCATCCTCAAAATTGAAGTAAAGCATCCGGTCAAGCTCGACGCCCCGGCTCTGAAGCCGCCGCATCTCCTGATACAGGCGATACGTCTTTCCACAACGGCGGGCCCCCACAATCACATTTACGATGTTGTCGCGCTTTGGCTCCTGTGGGTTTCCTAGATCAAGGTCTCGCTCAAAAACCTGCGGAACCCCCTGCTGTTCAAAGTCCTTTATTTTCTGGGCGATCAAGTCGTTGAATGCCATGATTCTCCAATCTTGCTCTCTAGCTAATCAAAATTATACCGATTCTTGATTAATTAGAGAGCAAGATTGTGTGTAGCTTGATTAACACTTAAGCAAGTTTTATCACCGTTATTGCTCCGAAGGATATCGAGTGGCTAAGAGGACAACCGAGCTCGAATGCGACTCCCCGAGCAGTCAATTTGGGACGGGGCTTTTTTGACTACCCTCCCCCTGTAGAAAAATCCCTAACGCAGTTGCGGTGAAATAGGGCTGTTTTTGCTGGTCAAACCGCAAAACAGTCCCTATTTCACCGCAACTTATTGGTGGCCTTTTGGGTGGCACTTAGCGCCAGGGGTCGGCTTCGAACATCGGCTCGCGCTCGGGGCGGCGATCGCTGTAGGGATCGTAGCCGTCATCGTCCTCGTTCTCGGCACGAATGTAGGGGTCGCGCGGCTTGGGCGCCGGTTTGGGAGAAGCCTTCGGTGCGACCGGCGCGGCGGGCGCTGCCTCAGCAACCGGTGCGTGCGTCTTGTTCTCGTCTTTCATCTGCATATCTCCTTGCCATGTACTCATGCTCAACATCATCGATTGTCGCACGAAAAAGGGCGGCGGACCCGATTGGATCCGCCGCCCTTGGCGTTTTGCGATGAGGTGCGGTTAAAGCCGGCCCCATAATTTACTCTGCGTCGGGGACCTCGTAGGTGGCCGCCGGCGTGTTGTCGCACACGACGGTAAAGCCACCGTCCTTGTCGACATCGACCGTCACCTGATCGCCCTCGCGCACCGTGCCGTCGATGATAGCGGCGGCGATGGCATCCACGACCTCGCGCTGAACCAGACGCTTGAGCGGACGGGCGCCAAAGACCGGGTCCAGGCCGCCCACGGCGAGCATCTGCTTGGCCGCCGGGGTGATGGCAAGCGTCATGCGCTCCTTGGCCAGACGCGCGCGGACGTCGGCGAGCTGGATGTCGACGATCTTCTCGATCTGCGCCATACCGAGCGGATGGAACACCACGATATCGTCGATACGGTTGAGGAACTCGGGGCGGAAGGTCTGAGCCATGGCAGCGTCGACCTGATGGCGCATCTCCTCCTCGTCCTTGCCGGACAGATCGGCGATGGCCTTGGAGCCCACGTTGGACGTCATGATGATAATCGTGTTCTTGAAGGACACCTGGCGACCCTGGCCATCGGTCAGACGACCGTCATCAAGTACCTGCAGCAGCACGTTAAAGACATCCGGATGAGCCTTCTCCATCTCGTCGAGCAAGATCACAGAGTACGGACGACGGCGCACGGCCTCGGTGAGCTGACCGCCCTCGTCGTAGCCCACGTATCCCGGGGGCGCACCAATCAGACGCTGGACGCTGAACTTCTCCATATACTCGGACATGTCGATACGCACGAGCGCGCGCTCGTCATCGAACAGGCACTCGGCCAGCGCCTTGGCGAGCTCGGTCTTGCCCACGCCGGTGGGGCCGAGGAAGAAGAAGCTGCCGATGGGCTTGTCCGGATCGGAGAGACCCGCACGGCTGCGGCGCACGGCCGCGGCGACAGCGGAGACCGCCTCGTCCTGGCCGATGACGCGCTTATGCAGCTCGCCCTCCAGGCCCTTCAGCTTGTCGAGCTCGCCCTGCATCATCTTGGAGACGGGCACACCGGTCCAGGCGCTCACGACCTCGGCGATCTCATCGGAGGTCACCTGTTCGTTGAGGCCCTCGCCGTCCTGCTGCTTTTGCGCCTCGAGTGCAGCCTCGGAATCCTGAATCTGCTGCTGCAGACCCGGGATCACGGAATAGCGCAGCTCGGACGCACGGCCCAGATCGCCATTGCGCGTTGCGCGCTCCTCTTCGCTCCTGGCCTCGTCGAGCTGGCCCTTAAGCTCCTGCACGTGGTCGATGGCGTTCTTCTGGTTGAGCCAGCCGGCCTTTTGCACGTTGAGTTTTTCCTGGACCTCGGCGATCTCTTGGCGCAGGGCCTCCAGACGCTCCTTGGAGGCGTCGTCGGTCTCCTTCATGAGCGCCTGCTCCTCGATCTGCAGCTGGGTGAGCTGACGCGTGGTGGCGTCAATCTCGACCGGCATGCTGTCGAGCTCCATGCGCAGACGGCTTGCCGCCTCATCGACCAGGTCGATGGCCTTGTCGGGCAGGAAGCGGTCGGCGATATAGCGATCGGAGAGGTCGGCGGCGGCCACGAGCGCGCTATCGGTGATGTGCACGCCGTGGAAGATCTCGTACTTCTCCTTGAGGCCACGCAGGATCGAGATGGTGTCCTCGACGGTAGGCTCGCTCACCATAACGGTCTGGAAACGACGCGCGAGCGCCGCGTCCTTCTCGATGTACTTGCGGTATTCGTCGAGCGTGGTCGCGCCGATCGCATGCAGGTCGCCACGGGCGAGCGCCGGCTTGAGGATGTTACCGGCGTCCATGGAGCCCTCAGTGGCACCCGCGCCCACGATGGTGTGGAGCTCATCGATGAACAGGATGACCTTGCCCTCGGACTTCTGTACCTCCTTGAGCACGGCCTTCAAGCGGTCCTCGAACTCGCCGCGGTACTTGGCACCGGCGACCAGCGCGCTCATGTCAAGCTCGATAAGGTCGCGGTCGCGCAGGGTGCTCGGAACGTCGCCGGCCACGATACGCTGGGCGATACCCTCGACGATAGCCGTTTTACCGACGCCCGGCTCACCGATGAGCACGGGGTTGTTCTTGGTGCGGCGGGACAGGACCTGAATGGTACGACGGATCTCGTCGGTACGGCCGATGACCGGGTCGAGCTTACCGGCGCGGGCAAGATCGCAGATATTGCGTCCGTACTGCTCCAGCGCCTCAAACTGGGTCTTGTCCTCGGCAGACGTCACGCGGTCATCGCCACGCAGTTCCTCATAGACTTGCTCGATGCGCTCCTTGGTCACGCCGGCGTCGCGCAGAACGCGACCGGCCTCGCCCTTGTCCTCGGCAAGTGCCATCAGCAGATGCTCGGTCACCACAAAGCTGTCGCCCATCTTGGTGGCCTTTTTCTCGGCCTTCTCGATGACGCGGACGAGCTCATTGGAAAGACCCATCTGCTGACCCTCGCCCGAAACCTTGGGCGCGCGGTCGATGGCATCTTGCGTGGAGCGTGCGAGCTGAGCCGGGTCGGCACCGATGCGCTCGATGATCACGGAGATATTGCGCTCGCCGGCACCGAGCAGGGCGGACAGCAGGTGAATTGGCTCCACCGCGCCGGCCTGCGCATCGGCAGCCGTGCTCATGGCGGTCTGCAGCGCCTCACGCGACGTCATTGCTAGCTTATCGATTCTCATGGAATCACCTCTCTTGGGGCGGCCGCCCTACGGGGCGGCTTCACGTTGTTCGAGAAGTATTGTTGCCAGCTTTGCGCGTTCTTATACACAAATCTAAGTCTCTATATATAAGATTTTCTGAGTGATTGAATGATAGGGTACTGAGACGCCGACCCACTGCATCCCCGACGACCAACCGTCTCGATCTGTAACATCTAGCAGCCGTTTTTGGGTCCAGATGTTACAGATCGTGATGAAATGATCGGCAGCGCCCGTTTGTCTAAATCTGTAACAACTACTCGGCAAATAAGGGTCCATCTGTTACAGATCGAGATAAACAGAAGACACCCGAATCGATAATCTAAATCTGTAACACCAAGCCCACTTTTAACGGCCCAGATGTTACAGATCGAGACAGACTGAAAACCACCGCAAAGGGGCACCTTTGTGGTGGTCGCGTTCTCTACTCTTTTGACGAGCCCGTGCTTCCCGATTCGGCGTTCCAGGGCATCTCATCCTCGAATAGCCATGTACGAGCAGACCCACTATCGCGTGCAGCCTGCAGGTCGGGCAAGCAGGTCTGTTCATAGGCATCCTGAATGCACTGACCCATAAACTCGTTGAGCTCGGTCTGGTCGCCCTCCATGACATAGGCCACATCGCCGTCCATGATGTAGATGCCCGGACCCTCATTGCCCTCGTAACCCGGATCGTACGAGACATCACATAGCTTTGCGCCGTTCGCGGTATCCAGCTCGATGGAAGAGTGGCATCCGCCAACCATGTCGTTCGCTTTTGCCCGATAGGACGCATATCCGTACCAACGCTTAAAGGTTTTGCCTTTGAGCAGCTCGGTTGCTTTGCTGATTAGGCTCGCGTCCATGGTGTAGCGCATGGCCCCAAGCTGAATGCGCGGATAATTGCTAATGCCCAGCGCTGCCGGTTTCTCATCAAAATCAACAGTAATGGTCTCGGGTTTTTCGTCGCCGGTCAGAAGTTCGACTGATTGAGTCACAGGCTTAACCACCGGCTCCGTCACCGCAGCAGGCAGAAATGCCATACCGACAACGCCCACACCAACCACGGCGATCGCAAGCGCCAGAGCAATCAATCCAATACGGGCAGAGCGACTCACAGCAAAACACCTCGCAATGCAGATCTGCGTCATTTGCCCTAATGATACCGTCAGCTAACACTATCACCAAAAGAAGCCGCTCGCTCCCCACCACCACAAAGGAGACAGGCACCTTTGTGGTGGGTTTCGACGCTAACGGTCGACCATCTCACGCCATGAGATTAAACTTAATTTGTTATCTGAATTTATCTATTTCTATCTATCCTCAACAGCTTTTTGTCTCGGGGAGATCATATGAAGCCGTCTCATTCCACCGGTCGCAACGTCATCGCCATTCTCGCCGTACCCATCGTGATGCTCTTCCTTATCGTCATCACGCCCTTTTCTCTCGGTATCGCCTCGCCCTTCGATTTGTGCGGGATGGTCGACGCCGGCTCGCGTGCCACCTCGCTCTCCTTTATCTGCCGCGGCGTGTTTTACGAAGATAGAATTCCCACCGGATTTTGGCAGTCAAAGTTGCCACTGCTCGGTCAGATCGACGGATGCTCCCCCCATTTCTGCCTTGAACCTCAGGCGCTAAACTATCTGATCGACGACCAGCCACTCGACTCCATCACCCTCGCCTACGACTACGCACCAAACACCGATGAGCGCCACATGAACCAAGTCCTCGACAAGATGCTTGGACAGTGCGGGCTCACCGAGGAGGACGGTCGAACCATCTATAGCAACCAGAAATTAAAGCGAACAGAACTCCGCCGTGTCGGAAAAATCGAAGGGCGAAGTGGGGCCGCCTACTGGCAGGCCTGGGCAACACGCGACAAGAGCGAATTCGGACACAGCACCTATATGGTCACCGTCTACACCAAAGACGGAATTAAGGACAATGTTGACGATTTCGCGTCGTCCAAACTCGGCCTCCCCAAAACAACCAAACCCGCCACCCCAGATGAAATCCTGTAGAGACATTCATTAAAATGCTGCCCAGCGATCACAATAACATCGAGCCCGCCCCCCACCACCACAAAGGGGACAGGCACCTTTGTGGTGATTTTCGACTCCGGCGCTCATCTGTCTCGATCTGTAACATCTAGCGGCCGTTTTTGACCCCAGATGTTACAGATCGAGATGAAATGATCGGCAGCGCCCGTTTGTCTAAATCTGTAACAACTACTCGGCAAATAAGGGTCCATCTGTTACAGATCGAGATAAACAGAAGACACCCGAATCGATAATCTAAATCTGCAACACCAAGCCCACTTTTAACGGCCCAGATGTTACAGATCGAGACAGACTGAAAACCACCGCAAAGGGGCACCTTTGTGGTGGTCGCGTTCTCTACTCTTTTGCCGAGCCCGTGCTTCCCGATTCGGCGGTCCAGGGCATCTCATCCTCGAATAGCCATGTACGAGCAGATCCACCATCGCGTGCAGTCTGCGGGTCGGGCAGGCAGGTCTGGTCGTACGCGTCCATCACGCAACGATCCAAAAAATCGATCACCTGCTGCTGGTCGCCTTCAAGAATGTAGGTCACGCCGCCATCTTGGATATAGACGCCGTCCCCACCTCCGGCTTTTGCGTATTCCGGATTGTAGTTAACGGTGCGCATCAGTTTGCCATCAGATGAATACAACTTCAGCGTTGTATAGTAGCCACCGTTCACAGAACCACGTCGGCGCTCATAGGCATCCCAACCGTCCCAGCGTTTGAACGAACGCCCGTTTAGCAAGTCCAGCGCCTGTCGGGACAACTTCTCGTCCTTGGTATAGCGAGACGAGCCAAGTTCAATCATGGGGTAGTTGCTTATGCTTAGAATGCCCGGCGTTTCCTCGATATCGAGCGTTATCTCATCGGGCTTTGTAACGTCCGAAATCATTTGCCCGGGCATCGATGCAACAAGGGACGCCATCTCAACCGTCTGCTCAACCCCACTCGGCCCATAGAAGATAAGCGAGCCAAATAGGACCACGCCCGCAGCAGCGACGACGCAAGCCACCAACAGCAACAAAACAGAAGTGCAACGCTTCATCTTCAACTCCACAAACGAGAGTGTTTTGAGCTCACTTTAAAGCGCCAACTTCATACTGTCAATTCTAGATAGCATATGAACAAAGGCGCACTCCCCCATAGAGGAGAGTTGCAACCTCGATTTTAGCGCCCTCAAGACCCAACGAGCAGCACTTAACAAGTAGCCCCGGTTATACCTTTCTCTGACGCGACCCTCGCGAAGCGCGTGAGCGGCAGGGAAAGGTATAACCGGGGCGGACAAGTATGTGCGTTACTCGGCAGCGGCCTTGAACTTGTTGTAGTTGATCAGGCAGCCGGCCTTGACGATGGCACGCTCCTCTGCCGTCATATCGGCTATGTAGAGCTCAATGTGCTCGACCGTGCCGTCGGCGCGCACCACGTAGGCGGCGATGTTCTTCAGGTCGCCATCGAGCGCGGCACGGATACCCGGCACAAAGACATAATCGCCCACCTCAAAGTTGGGCTCGGCCTCCATCTGGAAGGGCACCATGCCCCAGTTCATCACGTTGGAGCGATAGCGCTTGGTGGCGTACTCGTGGACGATGTTGGCCAGGCCGCCAATTACGCGCTGGCAGCTCGCGGCTTGCTCGCGGGCAGAACCGTCACCGGGCTTCTTGGCATAGAGCATGGAGCCGTACTCAGTCGCCTTGGCATCGGCCACAACGCCGGCGCCGGTCAGCGCCTCAAACACGCCCGCAAGCTCGGCATCGAGCGCCGCCAGGTCACCCGCGGACTCGCCGGCCACGCGACGCTTCTCCACCGCGGCGGCCTCCTTGGAGCGACCCACGTAGGCCGGGTCGCGACGGCTGAGCGTAAACTCGGCCAGACCCAGCGGGTTGGAGCGGAAGGAACTCGTCTCGCCCGAGGGAATGAGCTCGTCAGTCGTGGTGACCGGGTCCATGATCTTGGAGCACACCTTGAGCAGGATATCGTCGCCGAGGGGCTCCATCGCGGGCCACGGCTTGATGTTGGGGCCCTCGACCAGCTCGTCGGCAGGCTCGGCCTTGCCAAAGCCCCAGTACACGCGCTTTTTGTACGGCGCGTCGTCAAAGGTGTACTCGCAGGCCTCGTCCCAAGTCTCCTCGGGCAGGTCGGTCGCCGGCGTCAGGACGCCGCCGTTGGCAGCCGTCGCCGCAATGGAGCGGGCGTCCATCAGGGCCACGGCGCTCAGCTGGCCATTACCTGGCTTTGAACCCTCGCGGTTGGGGAAATTGCGCGTGGTGTGGCGAATCGAAAGGCCGTTGTTGGCAGGCGTGTCGCCGGCGCCAAAGCACGGACCGCAGAACGCCGTGCGAACGATCGCACCGGCCTCCATGAGGTCGTAGATGTAGCCGCGGCGTGTAAGCTCGAGCGCCACGGGCTGGCTCGTGGGATAGACCGACAGCGAAAACTCGCCGCAGCCGGTGTTGGCGCCCTTGAGCACGCGGGCAGCCTGGACCACGGAGTCGTAGTTGCCGCCCGAGCAGCCGGCGATAACGCCCTGCTGCACGTGCAGCTTGCCGTCGACGATCTTGTCGAGCAGGCTAAAGTGCGTCTTGCCCTCGCCGATCTTGGCGGCCTCGAGCTCCACCTCGTGCAGGATGTCCTCGAGGTTCTCGTTGAGCTCGTCGATCTCAAAGCCGTTGGAAGGATGGAACGGCAGCGCGATCATGGGCTTGATGCTCGACAGGTCGACCTCGACACAGCCGTCGTAGTAGGCGACATCGGCGGGCTTGAGCTCGCGATAATCATCGCCGCGGCCATGCATGGTCAAAAACGCGTGCGTATCCTCGTCGGTTGCCCAGATGGAAGAAAGGCAGGTGGTCTCGGTGGTCATGACGTCGACGCCGTTGCGGTAGTCGGTCGTCATGCTCGCGATACCGGGGCCCACGAACTCCATGACCTTGTTCTTGACGTAGCCCTTGGCAAAGACGGCGCGGATGATGGCGAGCGCCACGTCGTGCGGGCCGACGCCGGGGCGCGGGGCGCCCGTGAGGTAGATGGCAACAACGCCGGGATAGGCGACGTCGTAGGTGTCACGCAGCAGCTGCTTGGCCAACTCGCCGCCGCCCTCACCCACGGCCATGGTGCCCAAGGCGCCGTAGCGGGTGTGCGAGTCGGAGCCCAAGATCATCTTGCCGCAACCGGCGAAGTTCTCACGCATAAAGGAATGGATGACGGCGATGTGCGGCGGGACGAAGATGCCGCCGTACTTCTTGGCCGCTGAAAGGCCAAAGACGTGGTCGTCCTCGTTGATGGTGCCGCCCACGGCGCACAGCGAGTTATGGCAGTTGGTGAGCACGTAGGGCAGCGGGAACTGTTCCATGCCCGAGGCGCGCGCCGTCTGGATGATGCCGACAAAGGTGATGTCGTGGCTCGCCATGGCATCGAAGCGAATCTTGAGCGCCTCGGGGTTGCCGGACGTATTGTGTGCTTGGAGGATCGAATACGCGATGGTGCCACGCTTGGCGTCCTCAGGCGTCTGCGTAATACCGCGCTCGGCAGCCTCGGCCGCAGGCACAACCTCGCTGCCGCCGCGCAGGTAGATGCCGTCCTCGTACAGCTTAACCATACTGTCTCCCACTCTGCCCGAAAGGCTCGGGCGCATAGCATACATTCGTTCAATATCGTGCCATAGAACGGTTGCGAGTGGGTTACGAATCTACACGTTCACTTTATCTCGGTAAAGTACAGGACGAGTCCGGCGAGGGCCTGCAGATTTAGTGCAAGAGTGTCCCTTTCGACTAGTCATTTAAGAACGTCCCCAATGACTACCAACGACTACCGCATCCGGAGCAAGGCAACGCCGCAGGTAGAGGACGGACAGACACTATGACCCAATCCGAGGGCACTAAAAAGATAGGAGCCCCCGCTCGTGACCGCGGGTCGGGGCTGCGACAATGATGTTGAAGTGCCATAGGCGCAGCCGCGCCGCAACGAG
>DBGDFS010000048.1:0-1457 GCA_048342015.1 Collinsella sp.
AGTGAACTGCGCCCCGGTTCTTGGACAAGGAAAATAAAGGTGGCTATGCTGCTAAGGACTGGTTCCGGAATTCCTCCGGGGTCAGTCCTTTCAGTTTAACCTGCCTTCGCCTCGTGTTCCAGTGGACGATGTACGCCTCGAGCCTCTCCTTGAACTCCTCGAAGCTCTCGAAGCTCTGCCCGCGGAAGAACTCGTCCTTGATATGGCCGAAGACCTGCTCGGTCGCGCCGTTGTCGATGCAGTTGCCCTTTCTCGACATGCTCTGGACGATGCCCGCCTCCTCGAGCGTCTTGCAATAACCGTCGTGCTGGTACTGCCATCCCATGTCGGAGTGCATGACCGGGCTCGCGGCCTCCGGCATCTTCGCCAGCAGGCCTTCCAGCATCTCCTTTTGCTGCGCCATGTTCGCAGACCGCGATATGCTCCAGGACACGATCTCCTTGCTGCCGAAGTCGTACGCTGGGGCAAAGTAGGCCCTGCCCCACGGGGCCTTGAACTCGGTGACGTCCGTGCCGAGCTTCTGCCAGGGTTCGTCGGCTGAGAAGTCCCTGTCCAGGACGTTGTCGAACGCCCTGCCGACAACGCCTTTGAACGAGTTGTACCTGTGGTAGTCGCTCTCGCGCCGGATGCCGCAGCTGATGCCCATCTCGTGCATGATCTTCAGTGCGGTCTTGTCGGCTATCGCCACGTCCTCCTCGGCGCGCAGGGCCATGGCGACCTGCCTGTGTCCGCAGCCGTTGGCCGTGCGGGAGAACACCTCCGCCACCTTCTCCCATAGCTCCGGCCTCGTCGGCCTCGGCGGGTGCGAGCGGGCGCGGTAGTAAGTCGATCTCGGGAGCCCGGCGGCTGCCAACAGGTCGGAAAGAGCGTGGCCTTGCCCTGAAAGCATCTCGATCACTTGGGACTTCTCCCAGCTCGAGACTTCTCCGCCTCCAGGGCGCGGACTTTTTTTAAGTAGGCGTTCTCGGCTTCGAGCCTGCGCACGCGCGCCTCGAGCTCTTGCTCGCGCGTCTTGGGCGCGCTTTGAGCCGCAGATCCCTTCGGCCTGCCCTTGGGCTTGGGCCTGAGAGCGTCGGCCCCGCCTTCGCGGTAGAGCCGGCACCAGGAGTCGAGCGGGGTCCTCGACGCGATGCCGAAGGCGGCCATGGCCTCGGGCTTGCCCATCCCCTCGTCCACGACGGCCCGAGCTGCGGCGACCTTCGTCTCCCAAGCGTATCTCGTTTTCCGGCTACCCATGCAGAGC
This sequence comes from Collinsella sp., assembly GCA_048342015.1. Lineage (GTDB taxonomy): Bacteria > Actinomycetota > Coriobacteriia > Coriobacteriales > Coriobacteriaceae > Collinsella. The sequence goes on from DBGDFS010000048.1 coordinate 1,244, forward strand.
AGCACCTCGCTTCCGACCGACCTGTACGTCAGAAGCCATTTTTCCACGATGCTGGCCGACATGCAAAGCCTCGCGGCGACGATGTCCCTGCCGTACCCCTCGTCGAACAGCTCGACCGCTAGTTCGCGCATCTTCCTGTCATGCTTCGGCGGCATAAAGAAGCCTCCCATCTCTCGAACTTTACTTTCTTGTCCAAGAAATGGGAGGCAGTTCA
>DBGDFS010000049.1:0-1686 GCA_048342015.1 Collinsella sp.
TTTGATCCAGTTTCTTTCTAGAATCATCTTAGGGGGCTTTCTCGAGACGGCTCCTCGCTGGTTGCCGGCGCGCTTGGATTTGGCCGTTATAGGATGTCGAATTCGCCCGTGCCGCTACAATCTGCCTGTCGGGCTTGGCGACGTGAGGATGCGCCCGATGCTGGTTGCCAACAGGCTTGGTATGGCTCGGTGCGGATGTCGGAACGATCGTTTTTGTCATGCCGCCAAGCCCGCTGGCTCCGGTCGATAGCCGATAGGTTGATGTACGGGCCTCAGCCCTCCCTCAAAGTAATGCGAACTCCGGCGCCTTGGCGATTGCCAGCTCCTCACTAGCGGAAGGAGTCCTATGGGCAATGAATTCGCTGTATGCTGCGGCGTCGATGTCGGGAAGTGGGCTCACCACGTCGTCGCCATCGACACAGAGACGGGCGAAGCCCTCTTCGACTCGAAGGTCGATCAGTCGGAGCGGGAGATTCGCGCCGCCCTCTCTCCTCTTTGCGCCGCGGGAAAGGTCAGGGTGGTTGTCGATGAGCCCGGCCCCATGTCGCGCCTGCTTTTCGCGGTGGCGAAAGACATGGGGATGGAGATCGGCTTCTTGACGCCAAGGGCCATGGCCAAAGCAATAGAGATGTACGGCGGCGACATCAAGACCGACCGGCGCGATGCGACCATCCTCGCGGAGGTCGCATCCGGAATTCCGAAGCTGGTCAAGGCGGTTGACGAGAAAACCCCGGAACGCCATCGGCTAGCCGCCATAATGTCTCACGACAGGGAACTCACCGCCGAGGTGACCAGGTCGGCCAACAGGCTTCACGCCCTTCTCCTGGCCGTGTGCCCGCCCCTCGAGGAGCTCATGGCCGGCAAGAAGATACAGGGCGGTCTCGCGTTGCTGCTGCTTGAGCGCTACGGCGGCCCCTGCGGATTGAGAACGGCCGGCCGGGGCCGCGCAAAGCGCTTCGTGAGGTCGAGGAAGGGGTTCGGCGGCGCGTCAGGAGCGAAGGTCGACCGCGTGTTCGATGCGATAAGCGAGCAGACGCTCGTCTTGCCGGGGGCCGAAGACCTCGAAGACCTCATAAGGATGGAGGCTCGCAGGCTCTCTTCGGCGCTCGAGTCGCGCAAGACTGTCGCAAAGAAGCGGGATGCGATTCTGGAGGCTATCCCTGAAGCGGAGATACTGATGTCGATGCCCGGCGTCGGGGCGGTAACCTGCGCGACGTTCTTGGCCGAAGTGGGAGACGTCACGAGGTTCCCGACGGCGGCCAGGCTCGCTTCGTACGCGGGCCTGTCGCCAAAGGTCAGACAATCCGGCAGGAGCGTCAATTCGGTAACGAAGCCTCGCGGGGGGAACCGAAGGCTGAAGCGCGTGCTGGTCCTTTCGGCGAGCAAATCGATACTGTTCTGCGACGAATCGCGCAAGTACTACGAGCGGAAGCGGGCCGAGGGGAGGTGCTACAACTCGTCGATAACCGCCCTCGCCAGAAAGAGGCTCGACGTCATGTACGCGATGCTGAGAGACGGCAATAAGTACAAAAAGAAATAACGGCTAGCCCGTTTCCACCCGAAGCCAGCCGCCAATCATCAAACCCTATTTTAACAAGGGGTTGGACAAGTGCGCCCAAGCATCGAGACCATCGGTTAGCTCAAGAAACTACGCGATGCCAAACATCACGGGATAGGTTGACAAAA
>DBGDFS010000050.1:0-196450 GCA_048342015.1 Collinsella sp.
CCCCAACTTGCGTTGGAGCCTCATTCAATGCTCGGGTGGAGACGAGGGGGATCGAACCCCTGACCTCTTGACTGCCAGTCAAGCGCTCTCCCAGCTGAGCTACGCCCCCGTGCGAAGAAATACTATACGGGAACTCGCACGGCGATGCAAGGACAATTTTGGAAAAACTTTCGCCGCCGCAATCGCGGATGCGGGACGGGCTCAAGAACGAGGGGCCCGCGACGCCCGATCCGGCCCGCGGGGCTCGCACCGCGGGCGGCGGCCACGCCGCCGCCCGCCTCGTCGGGGCCATCTGGCAGCCCCGGGGCCACCCGCATGGCCGCCGCCCGCCTTTCCGTTGGCCCTTTCGCCCCCCCCCGCGGACCGTCCGCCACGAAACCGGCCCATCTACTACGTTTGGACGGCATCCCCCGACCACGCCGTTATGAGTAAAAATAAAACCGCAGGTAGACGGCCTGCGGTTTTCGCGAAATACGGGGTATGGTCGAGGGGTCGGGGTTAAAAGTAGTAGATGGGCCGGTTTCGTGGCGGCGGCATCGCAGGCAGCCGACCGAGGGCGCCCGGAAGTGGGCAGGGCACCCGCCTAACGACCGATTTCCTGCCAATTGCATAGGACGTTGGCTCGCAACTCCATTTCGGCTGTCTTTTGAGCTTTAGTTTTGCACCTATAGCGCAATTCCAGGCGCGAGCAAAGACTTCGCACTATCGCATCAAGCTGCTCGGTATCGTTAAGCATGTCGTGCGTAACCAGGAAGACGTCATACCCCATACTTTGCAGTGCCGTCATACGCTTGGCGTCGTGGTCGAGCACGGCTCCCGATCCGTGGATGACCTCTCCTTGAAGCTCCACGATTCCTGCCTTCATTATGTTTGGGTTAACAATCACGATGTCCCCGTAGCAGGCTTTTTGCCCCGCAATGCTCTGTGCCGATGCAGTAAGCGGTGTAAAGTCATTGACATATACATGCCTAAAGCCGGCGCCACCACGGGAGCGAGGAAGCGGCAACAATAGAATTCCAGCAACTTCAAGCGGAGACGCTGCTACACCCGTTACCATCTGCGCGGCTTTGTAGAATTTAGCACCCCACTTGCGGCTTTTCATCTTCGTGGCGTACTCATGAAGCTCGTTTAATTCGATGAGTGGCTTCCTCATCCAGAGCGAAGTACCTTTGAGTTTCGTGACTTCCTTAGTCGTCTTTTGCTTGTTTGACCCTTTTGTATTTACTTGTTCTTTGACTTTCACGCGTGCATAAACGCGTTTCCACTGCGCTTCATCCTGGCTTTCATCGAATTCAAAGAGGGACTCGGTGGTGTTATCTCCTGCGGTGTCTTCGGCTTTGCCAAGCTCTGCTTCGGCTACGGCGGTTGGCTCAAAGACCGAGAACCACCCGCAGAATTCGAACATCGCAAGGACGAGATCGGTTGGAGATACAAAACGAGCTAGGGTAAATAACGTCGCAAGTGGATTAGTTACTCTAAAGCCCATCGCGGTTTCTAGCGTATTGCCCGCCCCCGAAGCATCTTTGCAATGGATTGTTGCTCGTAATCCCGAATGGTAGTTAACGCCACCGGGCGCCGTCGTGGTGACTATCGGCGTCTTGAGCACATCGATTGTGAAGGGCGATCGAGCTAGGGCAAGCCAGCCGTCCTCGGAACTTGGGAGGCGCGGGTAGAGGCCGCGGACCTGGGGCGGGCGGCGCCAGTAGCGGAATGCGGTGTTTGCGCAGACAATCTCGTCCATATGGGCCTCCCCTGGTTTCGGCCGCGAGCCGTTTGGAATGTGGGCGAGGCCGATTATCTATTTGGCCATCATGCGGGTAAGTACCGGAAGCTGACCAAACACTGACCAAGAGATGGACGATATATGTCGAAAGCTGGCGCGAATGGCGAAACGCGCAGGTAGTGATGCTGCTTGTTGGGTCCCTGTCTCCACAATTCTTATTGTCATATACAAGGTTGAACAGGGAAAATACTAAATTCGCGATTTAAAAATGAGCAAGAAGGCAGCAAAAGAACCGCAGGTAGGCTATGTCGTTTTAGAAAAGTTTGATTTGTTTTTGGTGTCAGTTTTGGTGTCACCCTTGGTGTCAAAAAGAAAAAGGCCAGAGGTTTAAGACCTCTGACCTGCGCTTTTGATGGTGGGCGATACAAGATTCGAACTTGTGACCCCATCCGTGTGAAGGATATGCTCTACCCCTGAGCCAATCGCCCGTCGCCTTTCGGCAAAAGAGATACTAACATAGCCGCGCGTGGTTTACCAAGAACTTTTTGCCCTCGATTTTAAATTCGTGGTCGCAAGCAAAGCCAACGTAGGCAGACCACTCAGCAAACCTGCAGCTAATCCCCCATTTATCGCTTAATCCACGAAGTCTCGGGGCGGCAGATGAGTCGCGCGTTGTTGTAAGCCATGTCGAGCGTGAGGCAGGTGCGCGCGGCGTAGAAGCCGTCTTCGCGCTGGATGGTCAGCGCCAGTTCGGGTTTGTCGCCGGTTAGGCACAGCGGTAGCAACAGCTGGATTCGACCGCCGTAAAACTGCGGCACCGCGAGCGTGTAGTTGGCGGCGGCGCGTCGGGCGGCCTCGACGACGGCGCCCTCGAAGGCGCGGCGCAGCAGCAGCGAGTTGTCCTCCCCCATCAGGCTGGCGGGAATTCGCGTGAGGTTCTCCTCGTCGCCCAAAATGTGATCGATGTTGGAGCGGATGGGCAGGCGGTAGTCAAAGACCAGTTCGGAGGGATCCTCGGCAAAGTGCACGCGGCACGGCAGGTACTCAAACGAGACCAGCATGGGATCGCTTTCCTTAAAGAAGCCCTTCAAAAACCAACGCTGGCGCGCGTCGGGCTTGGTGTTGGGCTCAAACAGGCCGTAGATGGTCTCGTAGCGGCGCGTGTACAGACCGGTGTTGAACAGGCAGCGGTCGTCGTCGAACACCAATGGCAAGTTGGACGGCGCGGTTTGGTCCACATCGCGCTCGGTCAGAAACACAGCGCGACTAAACGAGAAGGACAGGTAGTTTTTGAGGATACGGTTGCCGTGGCCCCAGTCCTCGGGATCGGCGAGGTCGGCCAGACGGTCATAGCAAGGTTCGGGGCAAAATGCAAAGTCGTATACATTGCTGCACAGGGTGCTGGGGATCTCCATGTGGCGTCCAATCCATTAAAAAGCCGGCGTGCGAATGGTTAGATTCTATACGTGCGACGCGCTATGGGGACGCACAACGCAATTGTGCCGGAACTCGTCGGCGAGTACGGCGCGAGTGCGAGTGCCAGAAACGAGGTCCTGGATCCAGGCGTAGTACCGGTTGTCCTTGGGCTCGGGGGCATCGGAAAGCACGACCGGAACGCCGGCGAGCCTAAGGACGGACAGCGCAAAGACAAGGCTGGTGCGCTTGTTGCCGTCCTCGAAGATGTGGTCCTTGACCATGTGCTCGGCCATGTAGGTGACCTGGTCAAAGATGTCCGTGAATCGATCGGCCGGCGATTGGCCGAATATCGTGCAGAACGCACCCGAAAGTACGGACTCGACGCGCCCAAGCTCGAGCGCAGCCCGATCGCCTGTGGCGTCGGTCGTATAGCAGCGCCCGACCGTCATCAGTGTGCTGTGTAGACGCATCACGGCCGCGGCCATGGCCTTGAGCGATCCGGCATCGTCGAGCACGAGCGGCACAAAAGGATCCGCGCACCGCGGTGCGACCGCCATCATGAGTTCTCCAACAGCCTGAGCGCATTGGGCATGTCCGCGATGGTCAGCCGAACGGCCTCGTCGATCGACGGGCCGCCATCGAGCGAAATAGGCAATGTGAAATTTGCATCGCGCGCAATTGGAGGATCTTCCTGGGCAACACGACCAGTGCCGTCGTCAAGTTGGGCATTACTCCAAAGCATGTATGCCTCCTTTATGGCTTTACATATGGAATTGACTGCGAATCGTACTCCAGAACAATCGATTGCCAGACGAGGTCTTCGATGGCGCAGTTTAGGGTGTTTGCGAGCGCCAATGCCGAGGAGACCGAGGCGCGGCGCAGGTCAAGTTGGTTCTGCTCGTAGAGCTGTATGGCGCGAAGTTTAACCCCCGATTGGGCTGCGAGCTGTTTTTGTGTCAGGCCGGCCGCCTTACGCGCTGCCTTGAGGCTCTTTTTACCTACCTGGGCTTTGTTCCATTTGTCGATGACAATCCCGGCGAATTTGTCTTCGGAGGCCTCGTGGAGTGGATGGTGCGAGCCGATTATCCAATCAAGCGGGGCGATTTCGAATAGGTCGCTAAAGCCCAAGCTGCTTGTCCATTGCGTATAGGCCAAAACCCAACCCGCCCAGTATTGCGGGGAACGGTCGAATGGATAGCTCTCCCTGCATTCGACGGGTTTTAGCCCCGCATGGGCGATAATTTCGCGCGCGAGTTCGTCGCCCGACATGCCGCAGACAACACGCGGCGCGCCACGTTCAAACTGTTTCATCTCGAGAGAGTTCGAAAGGATTGCTGTCAGTTCGGCCGGATTCAAGCCCTGGTCACAGAGGGCAAAATCGATTGCCTCGCCCAGTGTTCTCATGGCGTCCTCGAGATACATCTCACTATAAGCGTAGGCCATCTGCAGTCATCCCCTCTCGAACGATGTCGACGATACGGATTCCCTCAAACGGATTCTCGGCAAGTAGCTCCCGATACTGTGCCCTTGCCGCTTCATCTCGCTCCTTGGCCAATGGACCATACAGAGCTTGCGGCGCACGTTCAAATCCAGCAAAACGAATGTTCTTAAACGCGCGCTCGCTTTTGAGCACGATCTGCTCCCCTAGGTTGCCGAGCTTCATGGCACGACCCAACTGTTCGACAGTGATTGTATTGTTTACAAACGCCCTGGCATAGCTAAAGTACGAGTTGTCCGCGCGCCATCCCCTAATCACGTCGCAAGCGTCAGTGTCAGGTAGAAAGTGATCGTGGAGATATTTGCACGCCCCCACGGCGATAGCGGTGTCCTTGCGAAAAGAACGATGCTCTACGAGCAACGCTATCCAATGCAGAACTGAATAATGCGGCGATAGCAAGTCGAGCACCTTGAGGTCTGCCATATCGAGTTCGTATCGATTTGCGAAGCCATCGGCATCTCCCGAACACGCCCATTCCCTTGCAAGGTCGATACTCTCTGTGCAATAGAATCCCAGCCCATAATCGTTATGGGCTTTTCCCAAGCCAAACTGGGGAACCTCAACAATCTTCCGAGAACCATGCCACAGTTCCATGCGAGCCTCCTTACGGGTATCGCTCTAACGATAGCTTAACATACTATCGTTAGAGCGATACCCGTTTATGAAAAGCAATCGTCGGCTCTATTCCAGTCTCCACAGCAGGCTCGATATCGCATGAAAAAAGAGACACCTCCAACCAGAGCGATCGGAGGCGTCTTCTCAGCGAGCGTTGTTTTGATTGCGTTGGTAGTGCCCTGCGACCAAGATCTTCTCGGTAGGCTTTCTTTTGATTCCGTTGGTCGCGCCTTACGACCAAATTCTAAGACAAGTATATAAATGAGGGAGAAGAGATGCGGTGCGTGCCTAGAAGCCTCGCAGCCGTGCTCGTTAACCCAAGGCGGCAAGCCGTTCTAACTAACCCAAATTCAACAAGTAAAAGCAAGGCATGTAGCTAGCGGGATAGTTCCGATGTCCGCAGACGTACAAAAAATGGCGAGGTACGTTCCTCGCCGATCTGGAACTTACGAGGCAATCGCCCTTTCGGTGGTTGAATCCTCTCACATTTCAGGGGCTTTTAGAGCTGCATCGATAAGATCGGCGCCGTTGACGAAGCGACCGGACTCCCCCGTCGCTAAAAACGCATCAGCTTCGCGAATGGCCTGGAGGGTTACCGGGTTGGGCTCTTTGGAAGGGAAAGGCCGCGGGCCGGTATTTGCAAACTCCTCGTCCTGCTTACAGCGCTTCATAGACACGCACCTCATCTTGCTCGATGCTTTTGCGGAAGGCCGGGCGCATGTGCTCTTGTGGGTTGGTGAAAGTCGGTAATCCACCCGGCAGCACGACAAACATGTAGGAGCCGCTGCAGCAGCTGGCGGAGGGCGCCGTGAACGAGCCCATTGTCGCGAAGATAGACGAACTCTGCAGCGCATCCGGCAACAGCAGCAATGACCGCCGGGAAAACGCTTGACCTGCGTGCGGATCTTGACGTTCAGGGGCCTCGTGCGCGCAACGGCGCCTGGCGACTACCCATCCAGTCGGCGCATATAAGACAGCACAAAAGAAAGGCCCGAACATGTCGGGCCTTTCCAGGTGTCACCCGAAGGCTTCCACCGCAATTGATTGAAGCATATACCCCGAATGCTTTGCCGTCAAGACTGCGCCACGAATCGCAAAACCAGCTTGAGCTTGCCTGCGGTCTCCGTCCGAACGAACTTGCCGTAAATCCCGGGCGGCAGCTCTTTTTTATACCTCGTTAGAATCGCTTCGTAGCCGGAAACAAGCGTCTTTCTCTCGGTTTTGGAAAACCCAAAGAGGCCAAGGAGATATGCGATCAAGACAATGTAATCTGTAATATCGGAGAAGTTAATGGACTTGACGCCCGTCTCGCTCTTTAGGAGCTTGCCGATACGACTTGACGCTCCGCCGGACTTGAAGCGCACGTCTAGGACTATAGCGTTATGAGCGATGGCGTTCCTCAAGTCTTTAAGCAGAAATACGATAGCTAGAAGAAGGGCTTCCGAATCGTAGCTCGTAGGCATGCCGAGGTCGCGGACGATCGCAGCCTTAATAGGGCAATCGAGGCACGCGTAAAAGTTGCCGAATTCCCCTAATGTCATAGCCTCGAAAATGGCCCATATCGGAATCGCCCTCCCCTGATCTCGGAAATGCCTAAAATACGGCCTTCTTTCCTGCTCGCGAGAAATAAGTCCGTCGATTGTCTGCCTTAGCCTAAGCCTGTTCGCCCAGGATTTCTTATAGCTCGAAGAGCCGGGGGCGTAACCCCTGTATGCAGTAAGGCACGTCTTAAAAATTTCGTCGAAGTCTTCACTTGACGCATGACTGAGCACCGCTTCGAGGGTGTAGTTTTTCAGCGCAGTCTCTATTGCCATGACATGGGGATATAGGAGCGTTTTAATCTGAGTGTCCATTGCGTAAAGCGCGGCGACTTGGGCAAAGTCGTCAATCGGCAGCCTGCTCGTGGCTTCGCCCGCAAACCTCAGCCCTTTGTAACCGTGATAGTACCCGATATTCCTAAGCTTTCGCTTTTGGTTCGAGCCGGCGATGGAGACTCCCTGCTCGCGGAGGTGCTTCATAAGGGCGTTGACCGATTTAGGGGACAAGGGGAGACCTCCTGTCTAAATAAATTCCGAACAAAATTGTATCATCAGAGAACGAATCTGCATGAATTGCGTACCGACTGTTAGCGCGAGGGGCGTTCTGCCGTCGGGATGGAATCAGAATCGCCCGTTTGCCGCTGACGTTTCCGCGGAATTGATTGACAGCTGGTTCTGATTTTCCACAATGGTTGAAGGCAAAAACCTACTGGTTTGTAAGGCGGGGGCGCGAAAGCGGTTCCGCCTAGTTTTTTATCTAGGTAATAATATTGGGATTACCGTGCTTGCGTATCTGCAGAGAATTCTTCGGTCAGCGCGCTCATTATCCATCGCCGCTGCGATAAGATCGGCCACATTGTAAAGCTGACATATAAAAATGGCGAGGTACGTACTTCGCCAATCTGACGCCTGCAGGATATATGTCCCTTCGGCATGCATGCAATCACATACCTCGATACGATTAACAAGAATGTTCAAATAGCTTAAATAAATAGACCTCCCTCGATTCTCATTTTCATTGCAACGGGCTCCCCCGCCGCGCCAGCAGCTCCTTCGGACTCGATCACCACATGCGCGGCAACAGTCCCGTTAGCATCCACCACGCTGGCAGCGCCTAAGGCACAGCAAGCAGGCGCATATGGCTAGTACGTCAGATGTTGCAAGCGCGAAAGCAGCAACGCTCCCTATCCAGAAGCGTTGTCCTCATAGCTTCAGCAGAGTTCTTGTATTGCAGTCAGGTGCGTCGCACCGCCTCAGGAGCGATATGCGGCGGCCAGAAGCGCTGCTCCCAACAATAAAAGCGCCACGGAGGCGGCGATCCAATTGTTGTCGCCGGTCTTGGGGAGAGACGTGGAAGCCACGGTTGCGGCCTTGGGCTTTGAGGCCTTGGCGACCGTGGTCTTGGTTACTGTCGTTGTTGTCTTGGTTGCCGCGGCAGCGGGCTTCGGCGCGGGATTTGCCGTGGGCCCCGTGGTGGGCTCTCCGGCAGCGGGGTTAGCATCGGCGGAAGGCTCGCCCGTTCCGCCACCTAGCACATCGGGCCCATCGTTCTCCCCCGCCGGTGGCGTGGCGACCCCGGGCTCAACCACCACATGCGGTGCCACCGCACCGGAGGCATCCACCACGCCGCTAGCGCCAAAAGCCCCGCCAGCAGGCGTCACAAACCGCGCGGACACAAGCGACCCACCCAGACAAGCAACGCCGCCATCGGCACCGGCCGCATCGAGCCACGAGGCGTCAACGGAAAGCCGACAGCCGGCCGCGCCATCGCCAAGACCGGCGTCCTGCAGATACACACCATAGGCGCGCACGCTCGCCCCGGACCCGGCGCCCACGGCAACGACGCGCCCGCTGTCGCGCACTGCCATGTCGCCGGCGATCACGCCCGCCACCGCCTCGTCAGAAATATCGGCCCCATCCGCCCGGGCATCGACGGTGCAGCCGTCCACCACGAGCGCCTACGAAACGTTGATCCCGCACTGCGAGCCCGTTACCGTCAGGGTCCCGGTGCCGCGAAGCGTCAGGTTGCCCCACACCTCCATGCCGCACAGCGTGATGTCCGCATCGGGCGCATGCGACTCCGTCACCGAGTTTGGCCCGGCAAGCGTCACGACCAGGTCGCCGTCGGCGCCGATGGCGTCACCCGCGTAGCCGTTGAGCTCCAGATGGTCGGCATCGGTCCAGGCCCAACCGCGGCCCGAAACGCCCGGCTCGCAGTACGTCGCGCCCGCGATGAATAGGCTCTCCGCGCCCGCGGCATAAGTTGGCCCGCCCAGCAAGACGCAAAGGCAGGCCATGGCAGCGATCGCAATGTAATGACGGCTGGTGTGGGACTCGGCAGCAAACATACCCGCTCCGATCTTCGCAGGAGCCAATAGAATGTGCACCAGAAAATGCCCTGGTAGCAATAGCTATTAGTTTAGCGAGATCGATGCGGGAGCAAAGAAAAATCGCGTGTGCAATGTCCACAATTAGGTGTAAATCGTTTTGCCAGTCGGTGAATGGAGGATTCGACTTACGAATGCTCGACCGTTTGCATAACTCCTAGTAGATATTAAAAAGCTCGTTGCCGGAACAAAACGGTAACGGGCTCACTTTGCTACGACGTTATGAGAGGCCCCTTGACTGCAACGAACGAAATCGAACCAAAGGTCTTGCTCGACGAGATGCACTGCTTCTTCTCTTGATCGGCGTTGCTGGGAGCTTCGACACCAAGCAACCAGTTAGCTTGCCGTTGCCGTTTCGTCATGTTCCTTGAAAAGGTCATAAAGCCAGTCAGGAACCAGATACGGGGCCTTGCGGCACTCGAATATCTTGTCCTGAGTGCGTATGATGTTATCTCGTGACGACAGCCGATACGAAGACAGAGCGTTTGCAAGTAATTCGAGCTTTCGCGCAGATTGCAGGCCTCCCACAACCCGTTGGACTGTCCATTCCGCTATCGAGGAAAGAAAGGAGAAGTTGAGGATAGCGGCGCCTGACAAGACGATTAAGGTGACCAAGACGCCAGCCACAAGGGACGCGATGCAGATCTCGATGTCTACGCTTCGCCTAAGCTGGCGCATCGTCCACTCAGCGTTTTGGCGCTGGCATCGGGAAATTGCGTCACCGGCCCTCATGTCCTCAATCTCTATTGAATACCAATCATCAAGCCCCTGGTCGCCCTCGTCGCCGCCATGGCGCTCATAATAGCGCTTCGCTCTCGAAGCCACCATGGCATCGTCTCGGCTCGCATTTTCAAACTTGATTCCGAACACTGACGAGTCAAAGCGCTGCTGCATCGCCGCGGCTTCTTCGACGAGCCGCTCGGACCGTTTTGGCAGGCAGATGCCTGCAACCATGGTTGCGATCCAAAGCAGGATAATAACCTCTGAAGACACGTTCAAATAAATCTGTGCAACGGTAACCCCTAGCGGCAGCAGAAGGCAAACACAGACATTCACCAGGTCCACCAGCTTCGCATCCGCATACGTCTGGCGCTGAGCCGCCAACAGTCGTTTGCTCTCTTCGCTGTTCTGAATCTCGTTGATCCTCGCACCACTATTCAACACGATCTCCTAACGCCCCAGAGTTCAGATAGGGCAGCAACTCCTTGACAAGCAAATGGACCGTCGTGCCAGGATTCGAGTCGGCGGGCGTGCGGCCAGCGTTCGACCCCTCAAGCCTCTCCGCGTTCGCGATCGCCGCCCGCATGCGGCCCTCGAGGGCGCTGAACATATCCGAACGGTTCTTCTCGTATTTGCCAAGACCCTCGGCTCGCAGGTAGCGCGTCAGAATTGGGACGTACGAGCCCCTGTCCAGCGCGGAATCGACGTAGGCGAAGTGAAGTATGTACCATAGCTCGAAGGCCTCGTTGGTCCACGCTGCACGGTATGTAACGCCCCCGCCGCTCTCGGAAGAGCAGAGATCCACAACGGCATTGAAGTCACGGGAAGGGAAGCTGTCCTTGTCGTAGACGACCCAAACCTGCGTAAATCCGTCGGGGTCCGCCGAGGCGATCGACCTCGCCCTCTCAAACAGCGATACGGTGTTGTCTCCCTCGCCGCACACCCGCAGCGTCACGTACTCGCCATGATACCCTGCGTTGATTCGGTTTTTGAAGCCCTCGAAGTAGTAGGGCTCCGTCTTGGTTCCCTCGGTAACGATGAGGAGGCGCTCGGGGCGGATCCTGAATGAGGGAGCTGCAGAGCGCGACTTTCCCCAGCTCGCCTTCATCCGCTTCGCCGCGCTCTCCTTCTTCTTGACCTCGCTGTGTTTCGGGGGCTTATTGCTCATCGCAACCGCCCCATTCCAGCATGCTCCTGAGGTAGGGGTCGGCGCCATAACGGCCCGCGAGGTACTGCCTATCGTATGCGTTTTGTGTACGAACGCGCTTCCCGTCGATGTCGGCGATATCGGAAAGCGAGTACAGCGTCGACGGGCCTTCGGGGGTCTTAGCCGCGAACCAGATCTCGTCGCGTCGGAAGACGGAACTGTTGAGGATCGTCATATCGTGCGACGTGAACACCAGCTGCGCGCCGTTCTTGTTGATATCCCTGTTCGTGAACAGCATAATGAGATATCTAAGGAGCTTCGGATGAAGCTTCGCGTCAAGCTCGTCGGAAACAACAAGGCAGCCGTTCTCGAGTGCCCTGAGAAACGGGGGAACGAGGTTGAGCAGTTTCCTCGTACCGTTCGACTCCTCGCCGAGCTCCAGCTCAGTGCCGTCGCTCGACTCATGCGTAAGATTAATCTCCAGGCCCTCATCGTCTCTCTGGTAACGGATTCCCGTGATGTCAATGTCCATGGCGTTGAGCATCCGCACGATTAGCTGCCTCTCGTCGTCGCCCCTCGGCTCCATAAAAAAGTCCTCGAAGGACGATTCGGAGTAGTCGAGGACCTGGCAACCGAGGAACCAGCCGAACGCCTCCTCCACCGCCTCTATGTCGTAGTTGATAGCCAAGAACGACAGGTAGGGCATCATCGAGTCGACGTCGGTGTTCACACCCTTGCGCCTCAGGGATGAGCCGAGCTCGACGGCGCCGTCAGTGCGCTCGAACAGCGTGGCCTCCGCCCCTCTGCCCGCCTTTCGCCTATGGAGGTACTCCTCAACCACTTCTCCGTCGAGCACCGAGAGGATATAACGGTAGGTGTAATCGCCGACCTGGAAAATAACGCAGAACGTCGTCGCCTCGGAGCGGCTCTCCGACTCGAAAGCGTAGGGCCGGCACTCGATATGGGGCGTCTTCGAGAGACGCGCCCTCAAGACGAGGTACGGCATGGTAATCAGTCGCTCCAAGCACGTGAGGGCCTGCAGCACGCTGGACTTTCCCCCGCCATTCGGGCCGTAAATCGCCGCAATCGGAAGAATCTCCTTTTTGCCAGGACCCGGGATGAGCGTCTCGGCATGCTCGCTTATGGGAGCTGCGGCCATCTGTAGAGTGGTCTCGTCCCGATAGCACTTGAAATTCTCGAATGTGAACTCGATGAGCATTTTAGATCCTTAAAAATGTATTTATACATTGTAATCGGTAGTAATCTTACCAAATCATTGTTTCAATTTCAAATTGTGGTAGATTAAACGCGAAAAGAGACATTTGAAGCAAAGATGCCATGCGCGGAACGGAGTAGAGATGAACGAGACCGAAATCAACGATTTCCTGTCGAAAGGCGCAAACCTCCTCGACATCACACCCTCGATGTTCGAAGAGGCGACGTCCCATTACAAGGCTGTAGGAGAATTCTTAGGAAACCACGGCATCGATGCGGACATATCGCCGTGCGGCTCCATCTTGACGGGTACCGTGGTGAGACCATATTCCGAAAACGAGGACGCGTACTTCGACATCGACGTCCTCGTGAATCGTCCGGGCTTCGCCAGCGCGAACAGCACACCCGGCCAAGTCAGAGACCCCGTAGATGAGACCCTCCTCAAAAGCGACAGGTACGGCAGCATGGCGAAAGAATGCGACGAGTGCATCACCGTTGAATACGTAGCCAACGGCATCGAGGGAGGGTTTCGACTCGATTTGAACACCTGCATAGACGACAAGACTTGCAAGACGCGCCAGGAGTACGCGGGCAGTTCGGTCTCGATGGCCTGGAAGAATCCCGAACGCTGGCACGGAAGCAATCCGCGCGGGCTGTGCCAGTGGTTCATCGACAAGAACGAACGCTTCGCCGCCCTGGACAGAGTTCAGAGGAAGGCCCGAATCCTGAAGGAGAGCCGAGGCGTCTACGCATCGATCGAAGATGTGCCTGACTCCCTCGACCGGTCGGAGATGCAGAGGGCGGTTCAGGTTCTCAAGCGCTCCCGGGACGAGTTCTACCATCGCTGCGGCAAGTCCGAGAAGGCACCGGCATCCTGTGTAGTCACCGTTATCATCGGAAAAGTATCCGATTACCTGCTCGATAACGCAAAGGCGATCGAATTCCTGGAAAGCTTCATCCAATGCACAAGATCGCTCGCGACAACACGGAGCCTACCCAACCCGGTTTACGATGAGGACCTGCTCCAAGAATGGGACGACGAGAGTTTCTCGCTCCTTACGTCATGGGCAGAGGAACTCGAGCGAAGCCTCGGCAATCTGCGCAGTGGAGCGCAGGCGAAGGGCGGCGCTGCAGCCGAAGCGATCTTCGGGAGCAAGATCGGAAAAATAGCAATGCCCGTTGCAACGGCAGCCGTCGCTCCCAGCGTCGTCACTCCCTCGAAGCCATGGTCGATGTAGCGACGAGCAGCTCCGAAAGGGCTATCGCGGAGCTGCTGAAAGCCCACCCAGAATTCAAGCGCGAAGCTGGACAGCAGGGAAAGGTCGTCCTCGCTGGATCCTACGCTCTTGACGCGACCTACAAAGGTGTTCGCTTGGCAGAGGATTTCGACCTTCAGCTGGTTGTCCCAGGCGACTATCCTGCAAGCCTCCCAAAGGTCAGGGAGACATCCGGTGTCATCGACCCCGGGTACGAGCATCTTTACCTCGACGGGACCTTCTGTCTAGGGGTTCGCGGCGAGTTGCTCCTGGCCCAACTTGAAAACCCGTCCCTCGTAGCGCTTCTCGATGGACCGGTCCGAAGCTATCTGTACTCTTACCTCTTCCGAAAAAGATATGGATACTACCCTTTCGGCGACAGGGATCACGGGGCGGCGGGAATCCTGCAGTACTACGAGGAGCTGTTCGGGGAGACGGACCCCGTGAGAACGATAAAGCTGCTCGAGGCCGTCTGCCTTGACGGATATCGCGGACACCTCCCCTGCCCGTGCGGATCGGGACTCATCGCCAGAAAATGCCACGGCAAGGACATCCTCAGACTCAAGAAAAGCGGGGCGACGAAGGCCTTTTCTTCCGACCTCATAGCAATCGTGAGTGAGCTGAACGATCTACGACAATCGGCCGAAAAGAGGGAGCGAGCTCTTCGTCAAACTCTTAAGAGCCTCCCTGGAAAGTACCACACGTCGAATATTGAATAAGCATCCGGATTCCCTGTCCGCCCATGCTGTTACATGAACCAGCGGAATACCACCCTTCAGTTACCCTCGAGAACCGAGCCCTACTCCATCATTCGCGACACGACGCTAAGCCGGTGACCATCTAGTGCCTTTTGACATCGATATAGATTTCGCCAATCTGATTGTCCAAGGATTAATCGGGTTCTTTACCTTGGGGACCTTGATTGTCGCATTCTACCAAAACAACCAGACTAAAAGGAACAGGGAGGACGACATCAAACGGTATCAGCCATCCCACATATCGGCATGGTACGAAGAGGATCGAAACCAAACCGATCAGCCCGAGGACAAGCGATTCTTCTGGCAGTTCGTCGTGCTACGAAACGAAAGCGAGTCCCCCGTCTACGACGTAATCGTCACCTGCGTCGGAATTAGCGGAGCCGGACCCTCTTTTAAAGGAGAGGACAACGGTCCCGCTTTTCCCGACCGCGTCTGCGTCGGCACGCTTCCTCCTGGAGCATGGTACATATGGCTCCCGACGGCGGGGCACGGAATGGGAGTACGCACGGCGCCCGAAACGGCTTTCGTCGACGCGAATGGGATTTCATGGGTTCGGCGAGGCAACGGAAGGCTTGAGGAGATCTCTATGGATCCCGCCTCCCTCTACAGGCTGCCCCTCCCCTTGCCCTGGCACGGATGCGAGAAGCTGACCGAGTAGCCCCTTGGCATTGTGCGGGGCGGGATCGCGAGAGCGACTTCTCCTTTTTTCGACCCGTCGTCGGTCTTAAAACGCAAATTGGGCTGTTCCATATCAATCACCTTCCTTAAATCACATCATCTTTGACCGTATCGCGCAACGCATTTACATTCGCTTTCAACGGGCTCATATCCAACAGGTCGCAAGCGAACTTCCACAAGATTCGCTTCGGTGATTTATCACAATATTCGACTACCGGCATTCCTTGCACTTTGCTAATCAAAGCGTCGTGCCAGTCCTCATCAAACGTAAACGGACGATATTCCATTCCTTGTTCGTTCGCCTCGTACGACCCCATCACGATAGGGTAACGAACATCAAACGTCGAAAATGGTGAGAACTTAGCATTGCCGTAAATAGCGATGTCCACAATCTTCCCATCCAGCTCAAGCCACGCATGATAAAACTCATAGCCGCTTGGAGGAACGACCAGCCCGTAGCAAATACGAGGCTTGTAACCAAGGTATTTCAGCGCAATAAACAACTCGACCGTCGTGGACAGACAGCCATCCGGCTCTTCGGCCGCGCACATTTTGTTGAATGCCTTGGTCATCGCAAAAATCATTTTCTTGTCTTCAAATCCAGAGAGCTGTCGCTGAATATAGTGAATTGCGTCGTAATCTCGTTTCAATTGTCTTTCTCCTCTTACAGTCCCAGCTGTGCAAGCATGCCCTCGACCTTGGCGATGGCTGCCGCCTTCTCTGCCTCGAAGCGCTTGAGGTCGCCGCGCGCCGCCTCAAGCGCTATCGGTTCCTCTTCCTCGAACATATCCACGTACCGCTGGATGTTCAGGTTCTAGCCGTCGGCCTCAATCTCGGCCATGGTCGCCGCGTGTGCGAACTTGTCCACGTCCACGCGGTTCACGTAAGCGTCGACAATCCTATGGATGTTCGCGTCTTCCAGCGTGTTCTGGTTCTTGCCCGGCCTGAACACCATTACTGACCTTAAATAATTAGCTGCATTTCTCACTATTAGTTTAATCAAACGGTTTCTATATAGGGATAATTAATTCCAGCCATTAGCAGTATATGTTTCTGCGCAGAGCACGGGACCATCGGTCCTATTGCGTTGTCAACGCCCGCATCCCAATAAATGATGGCTTACGCTCGCTCGAATTCGACGAATTTTACCTGCAAAGAACAATGAAGGGCGGGGGTGTATCGGCTAATGCCGATACACCCCCGCCCTCGACGCGGTTAAAATAGCGAATTATTGAAGTAGATCAGCCTGGTTCCGCCCTCTCCCCTAATCCCGCTTAAACAGACCTCTTGTGTACACCTTGTCCGCCACGTCCGCGAGCTCGTCGCTCCAGCGGTTGGCGGCGATCTCGTCGCAGCCGGCCTTGAAGGCCTCCAGGTCGTTGGTCACCTCGGATCCGAAGAAATCCGGCGCGTTCAGCGTGGGCACGTAGACCACCACGGGCACGCCCTTGGCCTTCGCGCGCTACATGACGCCCTGGATGGAGCTCGCGCGGAAGTTGTCGGAGTTGGACTCCTAGTGGTGTACGCCGACGTGCACCTCGGGGCCTTTGATGACAGCAGCCTAATCGGCAAGGCCCTCTTTAACCAACAACGCGAACTCACCGAGCCTGACATCATAAGGGAAGGAGTGGTGTGCGGCAGGGATCTCAAGGTCTATTCGCTTTTCATCAAGGGCCCCACTAGGTGTCTTCGTTGACCACCGACGAGGCCGAACCAGCGGTATTCTTATGAAGTCAGCATTACGCGAGAAAGGCTAGCGTTGCGAGACTTCAACCACACTAGGATTGTTTCCTATGGCCGCAATGACTGGGCTGTAGGAGCTTTCATGGACCGTTGTCTTCATATCCTGAAGGAGGGTCCTCACATTCAAATCGCGACGATTAACGACGCAATAGAGGCACATCAACTCAAGCTCACATTCGAAACGGTCCCTGAATTGTTCGAGAAAGCTGAAGACATCGATGTTGCAAGTGTTGTTTCCGCGCTCTTCGCGAATGCTTGCAAGTATACGAGGGAGACGCTCGCGTCTTCGGGAATCCTTGGTATTTACGAGGAAGTCGAGATTCAGTACGCCACTCAGTTCTGGAGCCTGCTGCACGCCTGCGGCGCAGAGACGCTGATCTCCGGCGAGGAAATTGACGAACTTCTCTCGCGACATGTCGAATGCTTAGCTTCTATCTTGGAGAACGACAAACTTGTCAAATTATTTGATACAGAGCTAGGAAAATCACTGATCGACAATCCGTATTATTCCGCGGAGCTGATCATCCACGAGTACGCGACAGAATCAAGGAGCCAGAACGTAATCTACCTCCCTAAATGCCTTTCCCAAGGCGACTTCGATTCGATAATGACCGGCTACCTCGACGACCGGCGCGCCAACCCGAATTGCATGGAGGTCCTTTTCAATTGGCCTTCTGGCGCTACGAAATGTAGATTCTCTCCCTCGCCGGACGTCAAGGTGCGAGCAAAGCGCGCCCACGATGAGGCTATGGATGCGATATTCCGGCAAGGTACTAGGCTTAAGTACGGAGCCGAGGTGCAAATCGACCCTGAACAGATTGCTTGCAAGGGTATAAAGGTCGATGGCCTAACCATAACCTGCAGCTTTAGCGAAACATGGCTCGGAAAATACACCGACCATGCAAGCGTTATGAACAATTGCAGGTACCTACTGGACGTAGTAGACCTATGCGGTCTCATGTCCGCGCCTGCTCACTCCCATGAGGAGAGCGGCCTGCTTGCGACGCTGGGGTCCCGCGTGCTGGGGGAATACCGAATGAATACGATCTCCAACATGCGGGAATCTCTCGCCAATGTCGAAGTTGTCGCATACGCGAATTTCCTCGAAAGCCGCGGTACAAGGCTCGAAGTTGCACTCGAATGGACGTACAACGTTTATTTTGCAGAGGAGTACTCAATCAATGGTTTCAGCTTGGCGCTGCCGTCAAGCGGAGCTTCGTGGCTCGACAAATGCAAGTCGATAGGGCCAGAGATCGAGCGCGCCGTTAAGTCCTATTCAATATATTCGAGGATTGGAAAAATCGACGGAGACTATTTCCCTTATGAAAGCTTTAAAACTTTTGGAACCCTCAACGCACTCTCTGAGAAAAAATATGCAATCGACGGAGCTTGCTTTAACAGGTGGGGATTCTATCTGTTCTCCGACCAGTGCATGCTGACATACAGAAGAGGCCATAACGACCATGCTCGTTGCTTCTTCGATTTGATTACGAATGCCAGGATCACCTTCGACGATTTTGATGCTGCTTACGCCGAGGTACTCCAACAATTAGTCGACCGACAACTGGTAAGTGCGTGCGAAGAAACAGGCGCTCTCTCCCCAACCCCTCGATCAATTTGCCTGAAGGCCGTTTGGGATAATGGCGCGATTGCGCTTGGGGGATGCGGAGACGGTGATTTAGCGCTCATCGATGGCCTTGTCTCAGACGAAATGCTGTCGTACAGCGGTAAGCTGTTCGCACCCGACGAGGCTGCATATCTCGATTACATGTTCAACGACGCCTCTTTCCCAAACTCACAGGGTCTCAGGAACAGATACGACCATGCGCATTCACCGATCGCCGACCCTGATGCGGTGAACATTCGATCCGATTACTATCGCATGCTGACCTTGCTCGTCGCGATCACACTCAAGATAAACGACGAGCTGTCGGCCAAAACGGGCCGCGGGTACCTCGAAAACTTCGCAGATTGGCCATATTACGACGAAAGTGTCTTCGAACTTGCAAAGAAGTTGATTGCAAAGAAGCATGAAACTGTCTGTGATGCTGAGTCAGAATAGTTCCAATGACGGTAGTTCCGAACCTGCTTGATCAGGATCGGAAAGCCTTTCCGTTTCTCCGTGGCGAATCCCGTCAGGCACCTCGATAACCATTGTGATGGCCTCAGACGGCGCAACTCGATGTCATGCAGTCGTTCTGCCGCCCCGGTACAAACGAGCAACACGAACCCTCATGCCGCACATCAGAGGAACGGTACCGGCAATCGTTGGCCTTCACGCACTTCATGACACCTTGAATGGAGCTTGCGCGGAAGTTGTCGCAGCCGGTCGTTGCCAGGCGGCACGCACCCATGACCGGTTCTTTTTGCCGTCGTGGACGCGACAACGAACTATTTACACGTTCTGTTTAATCCGCTTGAACAGTTTCGTTTCCTTTAATTCAAACATGGCACATTGGCCTGTTTTGATCCGGCCCCAAAGCCAATCAAGCTCTTCCGCCGCTTTTCGTCCCTGGTCAACTTCATTGTCATCAAGAAGCTTATCGGCCTCAACGCAAACAAAATCTGACGCAATAGAAAACGAAGTAATGAATGAGCTAACAGGAGATAGCTCATGCGATGTATCAAGACTAGCGAGATGACAGATCTCCGCGAGTGGAACGTTGACTCCGCCAAGCTGTTCAGCGTAAGCACTCATGTCTGAAAGGTACAGACCGCTTGATGGCCTTGCCGAATTACTAAATGCATCAAGCATGCCGGTTATATGAATGGAAATTACTTTCTCTGAGAATAGCGCAGTGAATAAAACAGCCGTCGCCTCATATAACGTTAACTTATCTAGCTCATCAAGAATGTCTTCGATGTTAGACAAATCGATATAGTGCAGGTTTGAGACATTATATGTTGCTTCCTTCAACTGAGGAAATGTTGACTTAATCGCATTCACCCAATTGCGGTAATAATCCGTCTCAATGTAATGCTCTCAACAAAATTGTTTCCCAAACAATTCCCAATAAAGCTCTGGCTGAATTCGGGCGTTATGCAATCTGGGAATCTATGCTCACATTGGGGGTCGCTTCTTAATATGGGGAATGGGTCGGCTGCAAGGCGGAAGATCGCACAAGCCTTTACGACCGCCTTGAAATACTCAGCGTAATCTTCGCGAATGCGATCTGCGCTTTCGGGGGGGGGGCGGTTGACGAGACCTACATCTATGACACCGACCTCTCCAAGGGCTACGGGCAGGCCTGCAAGCGCGGCCTATCCCGCCAGAAGCTCTGCATCTGCGTGGCAATCGACATCCACAAGAATCCCGTCGCGGTCGTCTGCAGCCACAGGAAGCCCAGCTTTGCGCGCGTGAGGAAGGCCATGGGAGCTGGATGTCGCCCGGGTCGCCGCCCATCCACGACCTAGAGAGGGCGCACAACGCGTTGGTCAGGGACGACGGGCTCGAGAGCGAGACGCACGGGACCGACATCAACGACCCGGTCGACCTGGAGTGGATAGAGGTGGCAAACAATCTGTGCTCCAGACTCAAGTGCTACCTGTGGCGCTTCACGGGGATGTTGCTGCAGAACATCCAGGCGCGCGACAGATGGGACCAGATCACAAGGGTGGTGCGCCATTACCTGATAGCCGACAGGACTTACCCTAGATTGAGATAGATGAGATACCACACTTTATCTAAACTGTTTGATTAAATTATTGGACGTAAGCAGATAAGGTCTTTCTAATCTATCCCTTCCCTAAATCCCAAAAATGCGTTTTGTCAAAGGCGATTTCTTTGAAAGCTGGATGACTACGGCAGAAAGTAGTGCAGAACCTTCGAGCGAAAAGAGATAAAGCAGGAGTCGATCTGCATTATTCGCATGAATGTCAGGATTGACGCCGCCACATATTCCGTAAACGAATACGACGGCGAACATCATATGAACTAGATAGATTATCGTGCTCGCGTTACGCATACCAACATGGGGAAGGAGGTCGGGGCCGCAGCGTTTAATCGAAAGCAAAAACAAGCAGGTACCGGCGCAAGCGCAAAACGGCAGGTGTGCATTTGCATTTATGAAAATGCACCCTACTACGCCAAAGATAAGGCCGATAAGAAGATAAACGAACGGCATTGCTTCGAAACGCTCATGCTTTGTGCCGAAAAATGCGCCCAATGCAACGTAAAAGAAGCCTTCAAATAACCCATTGCGAGTGTTAACGAATAGTTTCTCGTAAATACCCACTGGAATCGCAATCGCCCTCGGCGCATCGCTCCACTCAGCAACTACCATGATGAAATAACCAGCCAACAGAAAGAGGAAGGATAGCCCAACGACCCGCTTCAGGGCCATACCGCTCCGCAGACAGCAATACACCAAGGCAAAAGCAACGAATCCTGCCAGTAAATACCATAAAGGCCACGAGCAGAAGTTCTCTCCTACAAACAGCGTTTGACGAACAAACGCAAGAAGCCCATGCAGCAAGTCCTTTCCATACAGCAAATCACCAAAGATGGTTATAGGTAGATAAAGTGCCGTCCAGATGAGATAAAGCTCAAGAAGTTTAAAGGCGGTCTTGCGAACCCTAATTGAGGCGCAGGATGAAGAATCTGAAAAATCAACCTCGCTTAGGCCTCGAAAGCAGAGAAAAGCCGAAGCGATAAAAAAGAATGGCACCGCGACCACGTCTATGCCTTCGACGATCCTCTCGGGAATATCCAGAGCCTCCAATGGCCGCGTATGAATCTCAACAACAAGAAATGCCATTAACAGTTTTACAGTATCTAAATCGGGATAATTAACCTTGGTTGATGACTCATGAAGGGCAGCCGTTTCGTCCCTCTCTGAACGAATTATCGCAGCTGCGCCCATTAACGTATCAACCCTTCTTCGCAGTAACGCTTCACGGCAGCCCGCTTCTCGTCAAACCTAAGATTCTTGGTAGGAAGAAAGTCTCCCCTATTTTTCTCCATGTACTCTTCAACTGTCTCAATAACCCGCGCGGGAATACCCACTGCCACAGAGTCATCAGGAATATCGTGTGTAACGATAGCGCCAGCTCCAATGATGCAGTTCTTGCCTATAGTTACGCCCGGCATGATAAGAGAATTCATTCCGATGTGACAATTATCGCCAATCTTTACCTTGCCGAATCGATCCATATCCATTAACTCAGGATATTTACGGCGGAGCACCCAGACACCTCCGTCATGAGTGGTGATGTTAACACCACTCGTTATACGAACGTTGTTGCCAATCTCAACAAGGTACGGCTCAGAGCCAAAATTGTATCCGTTGAGTATTTCGCATCCTTCTCCGATAACCAATCCACGCTCGCGGAGTTTTTTAAGTTTCTTCTCACCCGGCATTAACTTCCAGACAACGGTCGAAATAATTGACATTTGGTATCACTCCAATCTTATTTCGACATTTATTAAAGCGAGGCGATATCTTCATTGTTCAGCATGGTTTTAGTGTGCAGCCAACGAAGATAAATAACCCTAGAAAGCGAATGCGCTAAGGCAGAACTACTCTCTTGATGTAAATGGTCTTGAGACAAATTGCTAGCGCATACTGCATGCACATAGCAAGTGGAATCGCCATGACCCCCATTACGGATAAGAGGAAATAACAGGCGAGGAGGTATGTAACATTGGCCAGAAGGGCTATTCCGGTCGACTGTTTAGAAAGTCCATAAGCGGTGAAACATGGGTGAAGAGCCGTAAATACGATACCGACCTCTGTAAGGGCCGTAAGGGCCGCAAAGAGGTACCAGTACCTCCCGTACAGCGGGTCCATAAAATAGCCGAGCGCTGGCGGTACGACAATAATAGCCAAAATTGCAAACGGCGTAACCACCTTGATAAAGATTCGCTCGATTCTCTTAACCACACTGTAAGCCTGCTCGTTCTTGCCTTTCGCAATTAACTCGGCCAATTGTGGCATGATAGCTTGCTGCACAGGAGTGGACAGAAGGGTAAAGGCCGTAAGCAGCTGCTTAAAGAACTTAAATACGCCGACGACCTCGCTTGACAGCATTGAGAGGAAGAAGACATCGAAGTATTGAATGGGCGCATCCGCAGTTCCAGCGAGATTCGACCAGAGCGTGAAGGAGAGGAAGCCCGAAGGAAGATCATGTTGTTTAGCGGCAACTACTTTTTTGAGCCCGATGCGCTTACTTACAACAGCAAGAGCCAGAACGAAGAGCGCAACTCCCTTGATGACGTCAACGGCACAGTAGACGCATGCAACCGCTACGACGTTTGGCCCGTACAAATAAAGGGTTGATGCGACTAGCGCAAGCTTCATCGCTGCAATAGAAACAGCATAAATGGCAACGTAGTTGAACTTATCAAAAAGCCTCAGCACGCCTGTGGGCGTCCCTTCGATGTGAACAATGATCTCGAAACAAAATATCGTAGCGGCGGTAGTGGAAACAGCATCCCATCCGAGCAGACTGGAAACATAAGGAACGATGGCAAAGGAGACGGCACAACCAACAATGGCAGAACAGACATCAACAAAAAAGCCTGCTTTGATAGTTGCCGCGAGCCCATCGTCATCGTGCCGCTCCATGCAAATAGAGCCATAACGAATAACTCCTTGCCAAGACTGAAAGTTGAGAAATGCGTCCACGGCCTGCATGAAAGTCTGGCCGATCATCAGGGAACCGTAACCCGCGGCTCCGAGAATACCAGCGGAAGCAAAGGCAGTAACCATATTAAGGGCCGATGCACCGCCTTGCCCAACGACAATGGTGGAGACGTTCTTGGCAAGCTTAAGCCAAAACTCGTTTCCCTTGAGCCTTTGTATCAACGATTTTATTTTATCGCTCATCAGCGTCCTTCCTAAACAGTGTAATAGAGGTCAATACAGCAGACTGGCCATTAAACACACAACGCTGCATGCGGCCCTTTAATAAACAATGCAAATTGATCGTCTGGCAATATCATCCGCTGGCTATACTTTTATCCCCGCGAGTCGTCTAAACTTGTTAGTCACGGTATTCCAGATAAATACTCTTAATGGACCGTTGTCGCCCGTAAATATCAAGTTCTTACCGCCGGCTTCCCTTAAGGCCTTAATCCATTCGAAAGCGCTGGTGCCCGTATCCCTCATATAGCGAAAATAGCTTGTCTCATAAATAACGCGATATGACTTTTCAGGATATTCGCATACAAATTCACTAGGAAGGCCAAGGCACTCTTTAGCCCATATAGACGGGAGATACAAGCCTTCGTAAAACGTGAACGCAACGATGCCGCTCTGCCTAAAATTGATCTCGTTTAATAACACCCGATCCGGGGTTTTAAAGAATTCAATGTCGCAAAGTCCTCGATATCCCTCTTCAGCCAGTGTACTCAACACCCTATGAATCACCTGAAGAACCGAGGGATCAGTTTCGAGACGTCCAGAAGCGATACTGCCCCTTCCCTCGGGATAAACGACTTCCTTTGCATAGGCTCTCCATGCCAATGACCCGTCAAGCCGGATAAGACCAACACAAGTTACCTCGTATTCATAGCCGATAAGTTCCTGGACTAAAACGCGCTTGTATCCGGCATTTGAGAAGGCGCTAACAGCATCAGCATAATCTGCCGGGTTTCGGCAGATTCTGATATCCGATTTCTGACCCTCGGCGCTGACGGCAGGTTTAATTATGACGGGAAGCGCCAAGGGGCTGTGGGGACCCGAGGCAGCCAAATCAATCTCGACGCCCTTGGCAACGGGAATTCCACGTGCGGCCGCCCACTGTGATTGGGCGTGCTTGTCCATAAGGTCACAGATTTGCCATTCATCCCCTAAAAAACCGCTTGTCTTTACGCCAAGTGACCTGAAGCGCTCGTCAATAACGAGTGCGGATAAGTCAGAAGATGGCATGAGAAGACAGTCGGCAGGATTCGAATCCCCCAACCAAGCCTTGATCGCTTTGTGGATGGAGTCGTAGCTCCCCTCGGCATAAATAGGAACGGGCGCATACTTAGAAGCGAAAACGGAAGATTTTCCGCACGACTTTCCGCTATGTATTAACAAATCGAAGTCGATACCGGCAAGTCCCAACGCTCTAACGGAAGCAAGGGTGTTCTCGTGGTCTCCGCCGATAACGAGTACTCTGGAATTATTTAGAATCGAAGCGCTTGAACAGCTAGCAGGCTTAATCGTTTTCTTCACTTTGCAAGCCCTCTCTCGAACGCCTTTTTGCTCGCCTTCAGCTTTTCCCCTCGACAAATGAAAAAATCCTTTGCAAATGCCGTCATGCCTTGACCTTCGAAACCGAGTTTTGCCGCAACGGCAAAAGTCCTGTCGATAACCCGATACAATTTTTCTATGGAGCTCTCATCGGGAAAATTAGGACTACCTCCCGGCATTAGCTCTGAGGAATGGATCATGAACATCGCGTAGCCGTCATTTTTTTTGAAACGTCTCGCAGAAGCGAAGTTAAAGAACTCGCCGAAGGGTTCATAGAAGGCCTCAGCCACTGCCATTGTCCCATCACAAGCCGCTTGCCCTGTCGGAGAACGTCGCGTGGCTCGTGCACAGCATCGAGGGCAAATCTATTGGTTCGTCGGATGGTCATAGGTACCTCGAGCAAACCTGGGCAGAGCTCATAGGGCAACTCATCCGACATCGAATAGTCTGAACCCGGCATACCACTCTGACCGAGAGCCCCCTCCCAACTCATGTGAGGGGTCACGGAGCAATCGACAACAAAACCACGCTCGGCCAAAAGGGCGATGTAGCGCTCGTCAAGAGCCCATCTCCCGGACCTATGGGAAGTAATCGGCGCCTCAAAGTTGCTTTGCAGAGCATCGAGAAGAGTGTCTATTTTTGAGGCCATCTGACTCTCGGTGTATTCGATGAGGTATGCGCGCTGGTCAGTAACGGTCTCAAGCGGAAACTCCGGGGGATTGTTCCATGCGTGAAGATGCATGCCAATCTCGCACAGCCCGGCATCATTCTTTGGCTTCATGTATTGAACGAAACGTTCGTCATTGCACATCTCCCAATTCGTAAGCCAGGTTGGGATAAACCCATATCGCTCGCAGAGCTCCTGAAACCTTGGAAGATACAATGTGTTTTCAGTAGATATTCCACGAGAAACATCCCACTGGTTATCAGCTTCAGTGTCAATCGTGATAAGGAGCTTCTTGCTCATCAATCGCACCTTCCAATATTGAAAGAAATGTGTCCGCCTGAGTACTTACTAGAAAACCACGCGCTGTTTCAACGGCTCGATCCCCCATGCGACTGCGAAGCGCCGCATCGTTTATTAAGCCTATAGTCTTATCAACAAGACCTACCGGGGATCCGTTGGGAACGATGTACCCGTCAAACCCATCCGTAATAATTGAACGAGGGCCATCGTTATCAAATGCTACGCAGGGAACGCCGTGAGACATACCCTCTAAGATAGATAGTCCGAAACCTTCCCAGCGGGATGGCGAGATGAGCACACTTGCGTGCACGTAATAATCGTCTGGGTTTGATACAAAGCCTTCAAATATCATTTGAAAAGGTAGCTCGGCATCGGAAACCCAGCGCTCAAGTTCACTACGGTAGGGACCATCTCCGACGACTTCAAATAGTCCTTCAAACCCCGACTCGGCAAGCCCATTGGCAATAGCGGGCAAATAGTCCGCTCCCTTCGAGCCGGAATCGAGGCGACCGCAATACAGGACACAATTCTCAGCCTTACTTCTTAAGCCAAGATCAGTAATAGAGTTGGGAAGAACGAACGCCGAGCATCCCAATTCTCTTTCATATACCTTTCGGCTCTCGTCAGTTAGAACGAAGTTGACGGAACAGTGCTCAATCGCATCTCTATACAGTTCTGTGAGTCCATAATAGCCTCTGCCCTTCTGGCGAAAATATCCATCATAGGTGCTATGCTGCCAACCGCACACCTTTGCCTCAAATCCCTCACACATATAAACGGCAAATATCGTATGCAAAGGATCGCAACCAACAACGAAGTCGAAATGCCCATCAGCAAGACGAGAGCGCATTAAGTTGAACTCTTCGCCAGTTAGAATCGATTCGGGAAATCGCCCGTTATGAATTCGGGGACGAGGAAATCCAGTATGTTGTCTCACTTTTGAAACACATCTAGAAATTATCGAACGCTTGCCAGTCGGCTCAACCTCGAGAATCTGTACCCTATTGGAAAGACCATAAGGGTTGGCATTTAGATTAGGTCCATCCATAAGCACTGCAATGTGCTCACCACGATTAGCAAGCTCATTTGCAAGCAGAACAACGGCCCTCTGAACACCTCCGAGCGTTTCAAGCGACTGGCACAGAAAGCAGATTCTCATGTCAGACTACTCATCACCTTTAAGTTCGGACCGCTTTTTATATTCTATAAATTGCGATGCACATAGAAACATCCATGTGATCAAGACACACCGAAGCATTCCATCTTGAGCTACGCAAATTGAAGAGTAAGTATTGACGTGGAAAAAATACAATGCGAGAAGTAGTGCCGAGACAGCTCCGGTTTTGCGGAAAACATAGATGACAGGCAGAATAAACAATACGATGCCCAAAAGAGCTGAGAACGCAATCCCATACATAAATGCAAACCTGAGTAGAGGATACTCGAGGGCAACCACCAAGGAGGCCCTTACATAAGAGGTATAGCCAGTATCAAAAGGATGGCCCTGAAACCAATCGTAACGAATAATTCCAGCCCTCATCATCTCTTCAAGCTTGGTATTTCTTGAGGAAGTAATGTCGCCCGTCGCGATTCCCATTACGACACGGTTAATCAGCGTGTCAAAAATTCCGAATGCATACAGCAGCAACATTCCAAATACGATTACAACGATATATCTAATATTCTCAGTGCTCGAAAAAGAAATCAGGATCATCGACAGCAACACAACGGCAGCCGAACGGCTTCCTGTTAATACAACAATAAAAACGGCAATTAATGTAACTAGGATTTGATTATTATCCAGATTCATTGCCTTAGATGCAAAAATGTTCAGGGCAAAATAAGCGAGCGCAATCTCAGCCGTCAAAAGACTATGGCCCATATAAGAAACCAATCGACTCGAAGAGGTCAACCATTCAAGCCCCTCAGTCCCATAAAAAGAACCAATAGTCCTTGAAACGGCATATCCAGTCACCAGATCAAGCGCCGCGCATGCAGCAATAACTGCAACAGAAAAGTTAATGCTTTTCAAAAAGCCCTTAAACAGGCTGGGAAAGATGGTTTCCGGAACAACCACAAGCAGAATAAGGAGTGGTGCCCACTCAGCAATATAAACCGAAATTGGCGCACCGGCCACATGGAGCAACACTCCGCAAGCAGCGACTAAAATTAGTTTGACAAGCGATATTGTTCTTGATATTGCGTATTTATATCCCAACATATAGAGTAGCAGCCAGAAAATAGCGAATATAGCCAAAGGGTTTAAAGCCCAAATAGCTTCTGAGCCAGGAATAAGCTTGTACCTAAGCAGATAAGGAGTTAAAAAAAGCGAAGCGCCAAGAAGATTGCCGACTCGACGCCCCATTGTTTCATCTTGAAAACTAGGTCTAGTATTCTCTTGCGAGTTAAATAGAACACTCATTGAGCAACAACTCGAATCCACTCATCAGCAATCTCACCAACAGCAAGCTTTTTACGCACGTCAGCTGCCGCAATACCGAGTTTCTCGGCAAGCCCATTCTCATCGGCAATGCGTTCCATCGCTGCCTCTAGCATATTTTCGCTTCCGACAGGAACCAAAAGTCCGTTTTCTCCATCACGAATCACCATGCGCGCACCGCCGCAGGGGCAATCGGTGCAAATCACCGGCATGCCTATAGCCATTGCTTCAAGCATGGAATTTGAGAGACCTTCGTAGTCGCTGGGAAGTACAAACATTCCTGCGTCACGAACATAGTTATGAACATCCTGGAGACCATGATTGATAACGATCTTATCCTCAATCCCAAGATCACTTGCCAAGGACATAAGAGAGTTCCGCTCGGAGCCATCACCGTAAATCTCAAGCGTCCAATCGCTGTGGGTTTGCAAAAAGATTGCGAAGGCGCGTAAGAGCATCTCTAGGTTTTTCTGCTTATTCAATCGGCAGAAGCACACCACGGTATTTCTGCGCTTGCCAACAAAGGGTATCGGTAGACCCTCTTTAACAGGATTAAGAATTACTGTCTTTTTGACCTTATCTGAGAAGTACGCAGCCGCTTCATCGGTTTGGCACACAAGCATATCCGCATGTCTATACAGGCGTTCGCGCAGCCAATCGGTCTTTTTACCGCTCCCCACCCGGGCGGGATCGTTGCGCTCGCTAATTACTAAACGATTAGGAAGGCCCGCAAGGGCAATCACGGCCTGCATATTCACAAAGTACTCAAATGCGATAATACAGGCGCTAGAGTTACGTTTCGCGACGGCACGAAGCCAGGCAATGCGACGCCCCTTGGTAGCGGTGTCTGAGCCCTGAGGGCCATATTCCTTCTGGATACCGTCTGCCAATGCGTACTCACCGTCGAAGTCGTTGTAGACGGCGATGCCCACGCGCTTGCCGCGGGCATTGAACTCTGCGGCAAGCACACATATCACGCGCGCCGCACCCCCGTTTGCAAGTGCGTTGCTCACAAATATGATGTCTCGGTTCTCTAGAGTCACGTTTCCCCTTATTATCCTATCAAGCTCCGAAGCAGCTGTTTATATACTCAGTCACGTTGAACGATCGGTTCGCACCGAAGGGCTCCCACGACGCCAAGATGAATTCGCTGTTCTTTGGGCAGTGGATACGCTTGCAGCATTTCAAATCAGGGTGTTCCTTGGCCGCAAATATGAGCTTATGCTCAAGTGGAAGCGCGTCAAATGCCTTCAAGTCCTCTTCGGTGGCCCCATTCTGGTCGTTCAGTTTGAAGATCAGCCGGTCGTGATTGACACGTCTTACGCGGCTCTCCCACTTGCGGCGGGCAGTCTCCTCGTCATGGTGGTGCAGCATGTGAAGCTCCACGTCTCCAATGCGGCCGATTAGGTACGTCCCCCAGTTGTCATTGGCACTGAGGGGGCCCTTCCACTTGGACTCATCGGCTGAGATGAACTTAAGCGGTTCGGCTAGGTAGCGGTCAAGGTCCGCGCAGAACCGCACAAAGTCGCTCGGCATGATGAACATTCCTACCGTGGGAGTTTCCTTTCGCATGCCGTAACTCTCATATATTGTGCCACCCCAGCAGTTGTTCGAGATGATGGTGAACCCGTCCACCTCAAGCCTCCTTGCGCGGACCCTGCAGGTCCTGGGTAGCCATAGCCCGTTGCGTATCTTGAGTCGAATCGTTTCGCGTTTGAGTTTCTTGAGCTTTTGCAGGATCATCTAAGCCACTGCTTTCGCGAGTGATACGACGTACGATCCGTACTGGCATCCCCGCATACACGCCCGATTCCGACAGAGAGTGCGTAACGACGACCCCCCCCCCGACACATATTTTGTCTGCAAGGGAAACGCCCTTTGTAATTAGCACGTTAGCCCCTAGCCAACAGCGCTCGCCTATTACCACGGGCGCGCTAATCAAATCGCCGTGCACGCCCTCCGCGTCGAACACGTGGTCGTGGTCGAACACACACGCATTCGGCCCGAGCATGGTTTGAGCGCCGATGTTCAAGTCTTCGGCAGCGACTACCCTGCAGTTGGTGTTGAGATAGCATCCCTCGCCGATACTCATATGGGCGTCCGAGCAAACCTGCAGGCGGCAGCGATCATCGATGTACACGCCGGATCCGAACTCCATAACTCCTCCACGTTCCACATCAAGCCTGACTTTCCGACCAAGATATACGGGCTTGCCACCGCTCGGCAGTCGCAGCTTGTAACCCAGTCGCATCTTTGCACTCGCAACGCGCAGCGCGCTTGCAGACCATTTAATAAGCTTGCCTATTTGCATTTCCCTACTCCCTCAAAGTACAAACGACGGAGCATCGTGGCATTTTCATTTATGTCGTAGCCGGCGGACTTCGCGCGCTTACACGCAGAAAGACTTTCGTCCATGCGGTTGATATTCGTCATAGAATGTTCAACAGTATCCGCCCAGTCATTTACGTCAGCCTCGAGCGAAACTTGAGACACGAGCGCCGTTATTGCGCACTCGTCGGTAATGGCGTCTGACATAACCACGGGAAGCCCGTTGAGTTGCCACTCCAGTACAACATTCGGAAACCCTTCGTACAGCGAAGGGAACACCATGCAGTCAAGTCCGTTGAGCAGTCTTGGCACATCGTCACGACGCCCCAGGAAACAAACCGCCTCAGCGACACCGAGTTCCTCAGTCTTCTCCTTAATCTCGGGTATCAAGTGACCCTCTCCTATAAGGAATAGCCGCCTTGCAGAATTACGCCGATAAAGCTCCGCAAATACCTCGACTAGCTTGACATGATTCTTCTGCTCATTAAATCCGCCTACGTGCCCGAAGGCTGTCTCACTTTCGGTGAGTCCCAACTCCTCTCGTACGGCTTTTCTGGCTTGTGGGTTAAAAGCGTATGCTGGTAATTTTTTTCCGTTAGGGATGACAGTAAATGGGCGATTGCCGAAGAACCATTTACCCGCATCTCGCCCACAGGCATATCTGTCCGTTAGACTTGATTGGAACAGTGGATTCAAAAGAAAGTTAGCAATCTTATGGGAGCACGTCGTGTTGTGCGAATGCGCGATGCGCATCTCTACGCCATTCCTCGTTGCCTGGAAGAGCTCTATCGCAGCAAGCGCGCTGCTGCAACACACATGGACGACCTCGAAGTGTCTGCTCATTAGCAGGCACCTGAGAGCTCGAGAATAGGCAGTTAAATTGTGTTGACGAGACGGAAGCGTCACAACCTCGACCCCCGCCGCCTCAACGTCCTCGATAACGCTACGTTCTGCGTCGTCGTATGCAACAGTTGCGACCGATAGACCATCTAAGTCCATTGCTCCAAACGTCGCAACAAGCCATGCTGTGATTCCGTCTTTCAGAAGACCGTTGGTCGAAATGACCAAGACATTAATACAGTCATTGGCCATCTCCTAGCACCTAACCTCAGGGAGCTTAATCCATGATCCCAGCCTCTCGTCCCACTCGGGCTGGTCGAAAGGTCCGAAACCGCTGTTGTCAAAGAAGGTGTACTCACCGAAATACATCTTACCGTTGACCTCATAGAAGTCGATCCTGACATGCGTCAACCCTGCGGACAGCTTCTTGGCGGCAGCGACCATCTGGTCGAACGTTTCTGGCTTCTTGATTTCAAAATCGGCGTTCGGGTAGTGCTGCGTAACGGGAAGGTGCTTAAAGTCCAAATCGAAAAAGTCAATTCTTGTGTCCCCAGCAGCCCTGCCGGTCACGACGAACATCATCTTTGGTTCGCCGTCGAAACAGTATAACTTGTAATCTCTCAGTTCGCCGCATGCGGTGTCCTCGAGGTAAGCCTCTGCAAGAATGCGAGGCCTTACGTTCTTGTACGGCCACTCCCTGCCGACATAATAAAAGTTGTAACGCATGGCAGACTCGATTTTCTTACGCGCGGCAGCAAGATCGAGATTGGACTTATCCTTAACGATGACGAGCCCCTCCGAGTCATGACTACACTTCAGAACAAATTGCTCGGGGAGAGAGGAGAAGTCAATTTCGTCGAAAGATCCCCACACTCCCAGCGTCGGAATGATATGCTCGTCACCGACGATTCTCGCCGCAATCTTCTTCGCCTCAACCTTATCAACCATATCGGTGTAACGTGGATTGCGATCATGAAGCTTAAGCCACTGAAGCTTCTCGTTAAAAGTCTTGGGATTCTTTAGGTCGCAGGACTTATGCATGCGAAGCCGAAAATACAGCCTAATATACGCCTCGTCAGGAAGCCACCTCAAGCTGTACTTCGCCTTTTTCACCAAGCTCTTCTTGTCCAAAATTAACCTCTTATGCCTGACCATCATGCAACACGATGGCGAAATGCCTTAACCACAGCAGGGGTGTCATCCCCGAACATACTCCTGCCAGACGCCATTTGCGGAAACCATACTGTCTGGGAGTCAAGGTTCACCTCCAATAAGGTGGGCCTCCCCTCCCTATCAATACAGACGTCCCAGGAAATGAATCCAAATTCACCGACGGACAGATGGCAACGCTTGACAGCCTCGATGGCTTTGGAGACGCCCACAATCCGGTAGCCCTTGAACACAGTCCCTGTGTCGGGATGACTCGAGTAACTTTTCCGATACTCTGTAAAAGCCTCGTCACCCAGATAACCTTCATCGTCGACGTGAACGAACATGCCACCCGCGTGGGCGTTGTCGACCTTTGACCCGCCCTGACCGATTCTGAGCGTAACAGGGCAAGCGCCGACGCCCTGACCGGTCAAGTATGTGACGATGCGAAGCGTGTTGACGCTTGCCGGATAAATGGCGTCGATGCTCTCGTGCTGACGCACGCGCTCCTGGCAGACCCACTCGCCACCCATTGATTCGATAATACTCTTGACGGATTTGCCGGATTCGATATCCTTACCGTCCTTGAAATCGACGATAGCTACGTCCCTACCTGAATCACTATCGCGAGTTCTCTTGATTACACAGGGACCTATGTTGCCGAGCGCTTCTACCGTCTCTTTCATATCCAAAAGAACCCCTCCCCGATTGACAAGTCCACAGGAACAGTTTGCGTAGACCTCTGGGAGGCGAAGCCCTCCGCCTTGGGCGAAGAGAATAAGATTGTTCTTATCGGCAAGCGCGTCGCGGTCGCAGCGGCGAGAAGAGTTGGGCTCAAGAATGACCGAGAACAGCATCTCGGGAATATATTTCGGGTCCCATTTTCCGGTGTAGCTAGCATAAAGGCGGTGCCACCAGAGCGGCCAGTACCTGCCGGTGAGTTCTTTCCAATACCTATGCGCGTCCTCCGCCTGCTCCGCGGTGGGCTTGAACGATTTCACCAAAGCTCGCTTGGACCAGATGTTCTTGACCTCATGAATCCAGATGAACGTCTTCCAAAAGAAGACGCTGAGAGCCTCGAAGAGTCGGTCAATCCTTACATAAATACTCACAGCACTTCCTCCTGGATAAATAGATCTATCTCGTCGATGATCGCGTTTGGATTGGGGTTCTTCCACGGCTTCAGCTCAACGCTGCCGTCCTCCATGGCCTCAATGGCGTCACCCAGCTTGTCCATCTCACGAACTGCGAGCACGAGCCCCTCAGAGGCAAGCGTCTCATTGATGCCCACCTGGTGATCATTGATGTGCTCACCGTACTTCGCCAGACGGGACACCGCGATGACCCTCTTGCCGGCGTTAAGCGCACCCATAATCGAACCTGACGCACCGTGGCTTATCACGATGTCGGCCTCGGCAATCTTCGCGCTGAATGCATCGGGGTCCATGAAATGTTCGAATCTGAAGTTCTTTGGCTCGTATGTCGACGCACCGATCTGGGCAAACAAGGAATCCTTCACATGACCAGCGCCAACGAGCCTATCAAGCTCCTCGATGAGCCGATTGAACTGATAGGGTCTAGAGCCCACGCACACGAATATCAATAGAGACACCCCACGTATCGTGCCTTCTCATAGAACCTCTTCTGACTCTCCCACTGCACGAAGAACAAGTCAGCATGCTTCTGCATGAGCTTGCCGGCAACAGTGGGTTTGTTAGAGCGACCGAAGGTCTCAATGAATACGAACTTCTTGCGGAAAAGGACGGCAAGGAGGTAGAACGGGTATGCCACCATAGTGCCGGTAGTCACAACGACGTCGGGCCGCTCCTTTGCCCAGATCGCACAGGCGTGGATGCCGTTTACGAGCATCTTCGCGGGCATGAACTTGTCCTTGAGGTCAGTCTGCATCATCAGATAGGGACAGCCCTTAACAAAGGGCGTCTTCTCGGTGACCATGAATCCACCGTACTTGTCCACGAGCGGCTTGAGCTTTTGAAGTTGTTCCCAGTGGCCGCCAGACGACGAGACGAGGCAGACCTTGGCCTTACCTTTTCCCATTACTCGGCTTCCACCTTGTAGTATTCGCGATACCACTTGGCGAAGGCCCTCAGGCCGTCCTCGAGCGGCGTCGCTGGCTTGTAGCCCAGGTCGCGCTGGAGCGCCGTGGTGTCGGCATACGTGACGGGAACGTCGCCGGGCTGCATCGGCACGAGCTGCTTATGAGCTTCAAAGTCGTACTCGGCCGGGAGCACGCCTTCCTCCACCAGCACGCGCTGCAGCGTGTCGACGAAGTCGAGCAGGTTTTCGGGATGAGAGTTGCCGATGTTGTAGACGCGGTGGGCGGCGAGCGGCAGCCCGTCCTCGCCCATCTTCACCTCGGGCGCGGCGTCCATGACGCGCCTCACGCCCTCGACGATGTCGTCGACGTAGGTGAAGTCGCGGCGGCAGTCGCCCATGTTGAAGATCTTGATGGTGTTCCCGCGGCGCAGCTTCTCGGTGAAGCCGAAGTAGGCCATGTCGGGCCTGCCCATGGGGCCGTACACGGTGAAGAAGCGCAGGCCGGTCGCGGGGATGGAATAGAGCTTGGAGTAGGCGGCGGCCATGAGCTCGTTGGACTTCTTGGTGGCGGCGTAGAGCGACACCGGGGAGTCGACACGGTCCTCCTCGGAGAACGGCACCTTCTTGTTGCCGCCGTAGACCGAGCTGGAACTGGCGTAGACCAGGTGCTTGACCGGGTGGTGGCGGCAGGCCTCGAGGATGTTAAAGAAACCCACGAGATTACTCTCCAGGTAGGCGCGCGGGTTCTCGATGGAGTAGCGGACGCCCGCCTGGGCGGCGAGGTTCACCACGACGTCGAAGCCGTTCTCCGCGAACAGGCGCTCGATGAGGGCGGCGTCACACAAATCGCCGCGCACGAAGGTGAAGCGGCCGTCCGCGTCGGCCTCGGCCAGCATGCGGAGGCGCGCGTCTTTAATGCCGGGGTCGTAGTAGCTGTTGAGGTTGTCGAGGCCGATGATAGCGTCGTCGGATTCCTCGAGAAGCTTCTTAACGAGGAATGCACCGATGAAGCCAGCCGCTCCTGTGACGAGCACTTTTCGGTTAATCATGTTTATCGCCTAGTCCCTTTTGTATAAATCACGTGTATAAACCTTGTCCGCCACGTCCGCGAGCTCGTCGCTCCAGCGGTTGGCCACGATCACGTCGCAGCCGGCCTTGAAGGCCTCCAGGTCGTGGGTCACCTCGGAGCCGAAGAACTCCGGAGCGTCCAGCGTGGGCTCGTAGACCACCACGGGCACGCCCTTGGCCTTAACGCGCTTCATGACGCCCTGGATGGAGCTCGCGCGGAAGTTGTCGGAGTTCGACTTCATCGTCAGGCGGTAGACGCCCACGACCGGCTTCGGCTTGCCCTCGTACACGCGGTCCCATACCATCTGCAGCAACTCGTCGGCCACGAAGTCCTTGCGGGTGCGGTTGGCGTCCACGATGGCCTCGATCAGGTTCTGGGGCACGTCTTTGTAGTTGGCCAGCAGCTGCTTGGTGTCCTTGGGCAGGCAGTAGCCGCCGTAGCCGAAGCTGGGGTTGTTGTAGTGCGATCCGATTCGAGGCTCCAGGCACACGCCGTCAATGACGTCGCGGGTGTTGAGGCCGCGGACCTCGCAGTAGGTGTCGAGCTCGTTGAAGTAGGCCACGCGCAGCGCCAGGTAGGTGTTAGCGAAGAGCTTCACGGCCTCTGCCTCGGTGGTGCCCAGCACGAGCTCCGGGATACCCTTCGACCCGTCGGCGTTAACGCGCTCCAACTCGGCAGGATCGGCACCCTGAGCGAGCAGGCCGGCGAACTTCTCGGCGGCTGCAACGGCCTCGGCGTCATCCTTCGGCGCGCCGACCACGATGCGGCTGGGGTGCAGGTTGTCGTAGAGAGCCTTGCTCTCGCGCAGGAATTCGGGGCTGAAGAAGATCTTGCCGTCGCCCAACCTCTCGCGCAGGCCCGCGGTGTAGCCCACGGGAATGGTCGACTTGATGACGATCCAGGCGTCGAGATTCACCGAGCGCACGGCGGCGATGGCGGCCTCGACGGAGCTCGTGTCGAAGAAGTTCCTATCCGAATCGTAGTTGGTGGGCGTTGCGATGACGGCATAATCCGCGCCCGTATAGGCCTCGGCCACATCGACGGTAGCGTGCAGGTCGAGCTCGCGCTCCCCCGCCTTGGCCTCCGCCAGAAAGCGCTCGATCTCGTCGTCCTGGATGGGCGACTCGAAGTTGTTGATCTTCTCGACCTTCTCGTGCACGATGTCCAGCGCGTGCACCTCGTTGTGCTGCGAGAGCAGGACGGCGAGGGACAAACCGACGTAGCCGGTACCGGCGACAGCAATCTTCATTTTATTCTCCGATTCGATTCGGGTGTCAAAACTAGTCATTAGTACGCATCGCTCCCGTTGAAGACCTCCAGAACCGTGAGGAGGACGATCTTGAGGTCCGTGACGATTCCGCGCTTGGCTATGTACTCGAGGTCACGACGGACCATGCCGTCGAAACCCGTTGAGTTTCGATCGGTAACCTGCCACCAGCCGGTGATGCCGGGCTTCACTGCCAAACGTTGCAGGTCGTACTCCGTATACTCCGCAACCTCATTCGGCAGCGGCGGCCTGGGCCCGACGACGGACATCTGGCCCAGGAACACGTTCAGGAACTGCGGGAACTCGTCGATGGAGTGCTTGCGGATGAACCTGCCGATCTTGGTGACGCGGGGGTCCTCCCTCATCTTGAACATGGCACCGGCGATCTCGTTCTGCCCCTTGAGCTCGGCGAGGCGCTCGTCGGCATCCCTGTACATGGATCGGAACTTCCACATGCGGAAGGTTGACAGGCTGCCGTCGCGGTGGGTCTGGCCCACGCGGATCTGGCTGTAAAAGGGATTGCCCTCGCTCTCCAGGCGAATGGCAGCGGCCAGCACCAGACCGGGGATAGCGATGAGGACGAGCGCAACACCGCTGAAAACGATGTCAAACGCGCGCTTCACCGCTCTGTAGGCCAGGCGCGAGCGATCCCAATCTTCGATGGATTGCATGGCCTTGTAACGGCCGGCACCCTCGCGCTGATTCATGGCCTGGGCAATCAGCGCCGCCCCCATTGGCGCATCCGTTGCATATTCTGTTTTATCCGACACGTTCTCTTCCAACACTACGTCCCCGCCCCCGGGGATCCTCCCTGTCCCGTAAAAAAGTCATCCGCAGTTAGGCGATCGCCTTTTTAAGGTTGCGCATTACACGCTGCTCGGCCGAAAGCACGGCAAGGCCAACGCGTGTAGTAACGCGTCGGCCGCACAGATCGAGCTCCAAATAAGCAGTGCTCTTGCGTCTGTTAATGGTTTTGATAAGGCCTTCGTGGCCCAGCAGCGGACCTGCCGTAACTACGACCTGGTCGCCGTCTTTCAGGGCCTCGCTCATGGGCACTACGCGGTCTCCCCTATGCGTAAAGCCGCCAATAAGCTGGACCTCTTCTTTTGCCAGCGGCACAAACTGACCGTCCTGGGATAACACCCGGGCAAAGTCGTCCATACGCAGCAGATACTGTTGCACGGTACGGGGATCTGCCGTATCGCAGATAAGATAACCGGGAAAGAGCGGCTTGGTCGTATTGACCCATTCGCCGTGTACTTTGATCTCGGTTTGAAATTGGGGATAAAAGAGCTCCTGCATGGCACCAGCCGGCACCATGCGCTCGATGCGCTCGCGCATTACATCTTCGCGACCGTTAATGACCTGAATCACATACCACACGAGCACCACCCCCTTGCTGTCTTACGTGTGGCTCACGGGGTTTGGGTATGGCTTCGCCAGGGCGCTTGTGCGCGAAGGCGCTCCATATTCAAACCCTGAGCCCAGTCAGACAAGCACGTGGCTCTGCCCCACCGTGAACGGTATGTACAGAAGCAGCGCTGAGGCTGTTGGCGTGTATCGCAAATACACCAATAACCTCAGCTGGCTGCGTGCGATCCAGTCAAGCGAATTCAAAACTGGACCGCACGCAAACAGCTGAAGGACTGCTTCGCTTTGGCATGCAAGCTATTAAATGCATCTTTGAATTAACTCAATGCAAATAAATAACGTCGCATGGCTTCTTTATTGGAGCTCGTGGTGTTTCTTGCACCGCCGTTACGGCCGGATGCTGATCGACCCTGCGCTTAGTGGCTTGTTGGAGCCGCGAGCACAGTTGAACTCATGTAACGTTAGGTATCCTAGCACAAGCTGTTAGCGAAACTGATTTGGGCTGCGTTGGACAACAAATCGTTCATTTGACGTGCTTAAGGGGGTTGTTTTGGGATGTTGTTCACATTGATGCAGGTTATTGGGGTGCGAGCGGTGATTAAGGATGATCCTGAAGCACAAATGGAACGGCGAGCTGCACTGGTAATTGCGTTTGTCTAACAAACTATGTACAGACATGGGAAATAAATTGTGCAACTTTTTGTTAGCGTAGGAGGGGTTTGTGGCGTGTGGTGTTTTGTCATGAAAAAAGCCCTTCGGAATTCCGAAGGGCTTTGCATTCACGATGGTGGAGACGAGGGGGATCGAACCCCTGACCTCTTGACTGCCAGTCAAGCGCTCTCCCAGCTGAGCTACGCCCCCGTGACGAGGAGATACTATAGGGGAAGTTGGCACGGCGTGCAAGGACTTTTTTGGGTCAGATTCAAATTGCCTATTGATATAGGTAAGCGATGGCGGTGCCAGCGTGGACTTGGATCGTGGCTTTTGACCTGACAACGTTGCTGATGCCCGTATCGGCTAACAAGCCCAGCGAGGCGCGATCTAACTCCCACTCTAGACCGTGTTCGCTTACCACCGTCCCAGGGACTATGGCGATGATGGAGAACGTCTTGCCTTCGGCGCCCTCGATGGTCCACGACTCACCTGCGTGAAGAATGCGGGCGACCACCTTGTCCTCGGTAATCCAGACAGGGGCGTCCTTGTAGCCTGCGAGCAGACCCAGTACGGAAAGCGCCATATCCGGACGGCCGCCCGTAGCGCAGGTCGCAACCACTTCGGCACCCGGCCAGCGACGGCGGACGGAATCGAGCGCCAACGCCAGATCGGTATAGTCCTTGTACGGGTCATGGCGCTCAACTTCAAAGTCGGTGGCGGCATCGACCAACGCGCGACCTGCATCGCTCACCGTGTCGGCATCCCCCACATACACTTCGCAGCTCAGGCTGGCGCCCAGCAGCGCGTCGAGTCCGCGGTCCACGGCGACAACGTGGTCGCACTCCCCCGCTAGCCTACGCAAAAGATCCGCGCTTGCTACCACAGGCGAACCGCACACTACTAATACTTTCTCGGACAACGTCTTCGCCTAGCCCTCATACTCAAGAACGCGATCCAAATCCAGCTCCTCATAGCTGTCAATAAAGATATCGCAGTTGGCGCGCACGTCGTCGCGCTCCATACGGCCATGCGGGTCATAGATGCCCACGCGCTTAAAGCCGGCGGCGCCGGAGCTCTTAAGGCCAAAGACCGCATCTTCAAACACCCAAGCGCGCTCAAACTTGTGCCCGTGGCGCTCTTCCAGGCGACGCAACGCCAGCTCGTACACGTCGGGGAACTGCTTGGAGCGCCCCGCCTCGCCCGTCGTGGTAACAAACTCCATGTAAGCATCGAGACCGGCACCAGCGAGCGCAGACTTAACCAGCTCGGCCGGCGTGGACGTGGCAACGCACATGGCAATGCCCGCCGCCTTCGCCTGCTCCAAAAATGCCAGGAGTCCCTCGCGCGGCGGCACTTTGGAGTAGCCATCGATCAGGATGTCGCTCAGCTCGCGATACAGCTCCTCACCATTCGAGCCAATGCCCCACGTGTCGTGGTAGGCCTGGCACTCATCCTCCAGCGACAAATGCTCAAACTGGGCAAAATCGTCGACCGTCACGTCAACTCCGTGGCGGCGCAATAACTCGGGCTGGGCATAGGCCCAAACGGGGGTGCTATTAACCAGTGTGCCGTCGCAATCGAAAATAAAAGCAACGTTGGGGGCGGCGGTCTGGGACATAAACGAACCTTTCGATGTCAAATGGTAAACATCCTGCTAAAAACGTTTTACCAAACGTCAGACTAACAATCTTGAAACCCTAATTGGTAAAACTGTCAAGAGTTTTACCACGGCAATTCTGCCAGTGGTCTAAACATGGCGCTTACCGATTAAACGCCGCCCTAAAACCACTTTCCTTCATAAAAGTAACGTACAGGTGTTA
This sequence comes from Collinsella sp., assembly GCA_048342015.1. GTDB lineage: Bacteria > Actinomycetota > Coriobacteriia > Coriobacteriales > Coriobacteriaceae > Collinsella. The sequence goes on from DBGDFS010000050.1 coordinate 40,838, forward strand.
TCGTAGTTTCTGCCGAAAGTTCCACCGAGCACGCGAGGTGGAACGAATCATAGAACTATCGCCGTCCCTTCGATTCGTGCAGCCTTGGACCTTTCGCATCTAGTCACCAAGGCAACACGCTGCCGCGTCATGATGGGATCAAACGTGAGCGATACAAAGCTAAAGCCAACGGCTAAAAAGCCCGCAACCCGCAAAGCCGCCCCGCACGCACCGGAGCTCTCCAAGGACGATGTCTACCTGTTTGGCATTGGAATGTGGGAGCGCAGCTGGGAAAAGATGGGCGCGCACCCCGACACGCAGAACCGTACGCGCGGCTGGCGCTTTTGCGTTTGGGCGCCCGATGTAAAGAGCGTGCATGTCATTGGCGAATTTAACGACTGGGATGAGGAAGCCAACCCTCTGGTGCCCGTGCATACGAGCGCTATTTGGGAAGGCTTTATTCCTGGTGCCGAGCAGGGCCAGCTCTATAAATATCTCATCGAGACCAATGAGGGCGAAAAGCTTTACAAAGCCGATCCGTACGCCTTTAAGGCCGAGTGCCCTCCGGGTACCGCCAGCGTGCTGTGGACCCTCGACGGCTATAAGTGGAACGACGCCGCGTGGCTCAAGCGCCGCGCCGGCCACAACCATATGTCGCAGCCGCTTAACATCTACGAGGTGCATATTGGCTCGTGGAAGCGCCACGGCGACGCGCCGCAGGGCGAGCCCGACGAGTACGGCAACTACCCCGGCCCCATGGATCCCTTCCCCGCGCAGCGCGGCGAGTTCTACACTTACGACGACCTGTCAGTGGAGCTCGTAGACTACGTGCGCGACATGGGCTACACGCATATTGAGGTCATGCCGCTCATGGAGCACCCTTTCGACGGCTCCTGGGGCTACCAGACGACCGGCTACTACGCCGCCACGTCGCGCTACGGCAACCCGCAGCAGCTCATGCACTTTATCGATGCATGCCACGAGGCGGGCATTGGCGTGATCATGGACTGGGTGCCCGGCGGTTTTTGCGCCGACTCCCACGGCCTTGCCACCTTTAACGGCCATATGCTGTTTGAGCACGAGATTCACCCCAACTGGGGCACGCACAAGTTCGACTTCGCCCGCGGCGAGGTCCGCTCCTTCTTGGTCTCCAACGTGCTGTATTGGCTCGAGAACTTCCACGTTGACGGCATTCGCATGGACGGCGTGTCCAGTATGCTGTACCTCAACTTTGGCATCGACGATCCAGGCCAAAAGAAGTTCAACAAGTACGGTACCGAGGAGGACTTGGACGCCAGCGCGTTTATCCGTCAGGTCAACTGCGCTGTAGAGTCGCATTACCCCGACGTGATGATGATGGCCGAGGAGTCCACCGCGTGGCCGCTCGTGACCTACCCGCCGCAGGACGGTGGCCTGGGCTTCCACTACAAGTGGGACATGGGCTGGATGAACGACACCCTGCACTACATGCAGACCGATTTTCCGTGGCGCCCCGGCAACCACGGGCTGCTCACGTTCTCCATCATGTACGCCTTTACCGAGAACTTCATTTGCCCGCTGAGCCACGACGAGGTCGTGCACGGCAAGTGCTCGCTGATCGGCCGCATGCCGGGCGACTGGTGGCGCCAGTTTGCCGGCCTGCGCACGCTGGCTTTCTATCAAATGACGCACCCCGGTGCCAAGCTCAACTTTATGGGCAACGAGATCGGCCAGTTTATTGAATGGCGCTACTACGAGTCCATCCAGTGGTTCCTGACCGAGGAGTACGAGACCCACCGTCATCATCAGGCGTTTATCAAGGCGCTCAACCACCTGTACACCGCCGAGCCCGCCCTGTACGAGCGTGGCTACACCGACGACGGCTTTACCTGGATTGACGCGGACAACTCCAAGCAGTCCATCGTGAGCTTTGTGCGCCAGGGCGAGGACGTCGATGACGACCTGGTGATCCTGATCAACTTTGATCCGGCGAGCTACGAGAGCTTCCGTGTGGGCGTGCCGCGCGAGGGCGACTGGGAGGTCATCTTCGATTCCGACCGTCCAGAGTTTGGCGGCAGCGGCTATGCCGGCGAGGAGCCCTACACCTGCTCGAGCGAGCCCTATCCCTGGAATGGACAGATGGACTCCATCGAGATCAAGGTGCCCGGTCTGGCAGGCGTGGTGCTTAAGCGCCGTGGCCCCAGCAGCTATAAGCCGCCCGTGGTTGAAGAACCCAAGGCTGCGCCCAAGAAGCGCACGTCCTCGTTGAAGCCTAAGCCTGCGGCTACCAAGAAGGCTCCGGCTAAGGCGAAGGCCACGACGGCTAAAGCTAAGGCTGCAGCAAAGCCTGCTGCCAAGAAGCCGGCTGTCAAAAAGACCGCTACCAAGGCTAAGTTAGCTGCCGCTAAGTCGGCCGCTAAGGACGCGTAACAAAGCCGTTACCGCTGTAATTACCCGCCCCTCTGGGGCGTAGGATGTAAGTCATAACCGTTCCGGGAGATATCCCCGGGGGAAAGGAACGTATGAATAAGATCTTCGACAACAAGCAAGAGTTTACCGAGCTCTATCGCGATGCCGTCATGAGCATCAGCGGCAAAAGCGTCGAGGCCGCCAGCGACCTCGATCGCTTTAACGCCCTAGCCAAGCTGGTGGCCGAGAAGGCGCGCACCGTCGCCACCACCAGCGACGCCCGTGCGACCGCCGAGGGCAAAAAGCGCGTGTACTACTTCTCGATCGAGTTTTTGATCGGCCGCCTGCTCGACAACTACCTGCTCAACTTTGGCGTGCGCGACATGGTCGCCGAGGCGCTCAACGACATGGGCTTCGATCTGTCCGTCATCGAGAACCAGGAGCCCGATCCGGCTCTGGGCAACGGTGGCCTGGGCCGTCTGGCCGCGTGCTTCCTGGATTCCATGGCGGCCGAGGGCATCGCCGGCTACGGCAACGGCATGCGCTACCGCTACGGCCTGTTTAAGCAGGAAATCGTCAACGGCAGCCAGGTGGAGGCCACCGACGAGTGGCTCACCCACGGCTATCCCTGGGAGGTCCGTCGTCAGGACAAGGCCGTGACCATCAAGTTCGGTGGCCGCGTTGAGGGCTTTGAGGAGGACGGCCGCACGTTCTACCGCACAGTGGACACGCAAGACATCCTTGCCGTTCCCTATGACATCCCCGTCGTTGGCTATGCCGGCGAGACCGTCAACAAGCTGCGCGTCTGGGCCGCCGAGCCGGTCGAGGAGCACTTTGATCTGGAGGCCTTCAACCGCGGCGACTATGCCCTTGCTGACGCCGAGCGCGCCGAGGCCGAGGCCATCAGCGCCATCCTCTACCCCAACGACGCCGGCGAGCACGGCCGTCTGCTGCGCCTGAAGCAGGAGTACCTGTTTGTTTCGGCCGGCATCTACAGCCTGCTCGACACCTTTGAGAAGGAGCACGGCGAGAACTGGGAGCTGCTGCCGCAGTTTGTGGCCATCCACACCAACGATACGCACCCCGCCATGTGCGGCCCCGAGCTCATGCGTATCCTCATCGACGAGAAGAAGCTTGAGTGGGATGACGCCTGGAACATCGTGACGCAGGTCGTGAGCTACACCAACCACACCATCCTACCCGAGGCTCTGGAGAAGTGGCCCATCGGCACGTTCTCCAAGCTCCTCCCCCGCGTGTACCAGATCATCGACGAGATCAGCCGTCGTTGGCACGAGTCGTTTGACACCACGCAGGAGGGCTGGCAGGAGCGTCTGCGCCAGACCGCCATCCTGTGGGACGGCGAGATCCGCATGGCCAACCTGTCCGTGATCTGCAGCCACAGCGTCAACGGCGTGGCCAAGATTCACTCCGACATCATCAAGAACATCGTGCTCAAGGACTTCTATGCCCTGACGCCCGAGAAGTTCAACAACAAGACCAACGGCATCTCGCACCGTCGCTTCTTTGCCGAGGCCAACCCCACCTACGCCAAGCTCGTGACCGAGGCCATTGGCGATGGCTGGCTTAAGGACGCCTTTGAGCTGGAGAAACTCAAGGAGTTCCAGAACGACAGCGAGTTCCTGAAGGCCGTGGGTGCCTCCAAGCGCGCCAACAAGGAGCGTCTGGCCGCCTACGTTAAGGCCGAGACCGGTCTGGTCATCGACCCCAACACCGTCTTCGATGTTCAGGTGAAGCGTTTCCACGCCTACAAGCGTCAGCTCATGAACATCATGAAGGTGATGGACATCTACAACCGTCGCATCGCCGATCCCAACTTCCACGTGACGCCGACGACCTTCATCTTTAGCGGCAAGGCTGCCTCGAGCTACACCTTCGCCAAGGAGACCATCCGCCTCATCAACTCCGTCGCCGAGGTCGTCAACAACGATCCGCGCGTCAACGAGGTCATGAAGGTCTGCTTTATCCCCAACTTCCGCGTGAGCAACGCCCAGCTCATCTACCCCGCCGCAGAGATCTCGGAGCAGATCTCCACCGCCGGCAAGGAGGCCTCGGGCACGTCCAACATGAAGCTCATGATGAACGGCGCCATTACGCTGGGCACCCTCGACGGCGCCAACATCGAGATCGCCGACCTGGCCGGTCGCGAGAACGAGGCCATCTTTGGCCTGACCGCCCCCGAGGTCGAGCAGCTCTGGGCTTCGAACAGCTACTTTGCGTGGGATACGCTCAACGGCGATCGCGACCGCTTGGGCCGCGTGATGGACGAGCTCAAGGACAACACGTTTGCCGGTCTTTCGGGCAACTTCGAGAGCATCTACAACGAGCTCATGAACAACAACGACCCCGACCTGGTCATGGCAGACTTCCGCAGCTACGTGGATGCGTGGGAGAAGCTCACCGGCAGCTACGGCGACCAGGAGACCTGGAACCGCAAGGCCCTGCTCAACACCGCCTCGAGCGGCTGGTTCTCGAGCGACCGCACCATTCGCGAGTACCGCGACGAGATCTGGCACGCGTAAAGGCGTGCGAGCTCCCCTATGCCAGCACGGCATTACTCGACGGGCGTGACGTTGCGCCGCGCCCGTCGCTAATGGGTTTAGGAACATCGATGACAGAAGGAGAAATCGATGAGTAAGAAAGAATGCATCGCGATGCTCCTCGCAGGAGGACAGGGCAGCCGATTGGGGGCACTCACCCAAAAGATCGCTAAGCCGGCGGTTAGCTTTGGTGGCAAGTTCCGCATTATCGACTTTTCGCTCTCCAACTGCTCCAACTCGGGCATCGACACGGTGGGCGTTCTGACGCAGTATCGCCCCTACCTGCTGCATGCCTACGTGGGCTCCGGCGAGGCGTGGGACCTGGACAGCCGCGACGGCGGCGTGTCGATCTTGCCGCCGTACGAGACGCAGACCGGTGGCGCCTGGTATGCGGGAACGGCCGACGCCATTACGCAGAACCTCGACTACATCAAGGCCAACGACCCCAAGTACGTCCTGATTCTTTCGGGCGATCACCTGTATCGCATGGACTACCGCAAGATGCTCAAGACGCACATTGAGAACAACGCCGACCTCACGGTGAGCGTTATGCCCGTGCCGTGGGAGGAGGCCAGCCGCTTTGGCATCCTGACCACCGACCCCGAGGACGGCCGCATCACCAAGTTCACCGAGAAGCCCGATAAGCCCGATTCGAACCTCGCGTCCATGGGCATCTACATCTTCTCGGCCGACGTTCTGATCGAGGCGCTCGAGGAGGACGCTCTGGACCAGCGCTCGAGCCACGACTTTGGCAAGGACATCATCCCCAAGCTGCTCGGCGAGAACAAGCGCCTGTACAGCTACGAGTTCCACGGCTTTTGGAAGGACGTCGGCACCATCGCCAGCTTCCACGAGACCTCGATGGACCTGCTGGGCAACAACCCCGAGTTCGATCTGTTCGACAAGCACTTCCCCATCATGTCCAACATCACCACGCGTCCGCCGCACTACATTGGTCCGGATGGTCGCCTGGACGACTGCTTGGTCTCCAACGGCTGCAAGATCTACGGTACCGCTTGCCACTCGATCCTTTCGACCGATGTCATCATCGAGGAGCGCGCCGTGGTCGAGGACTCCGTGCTGCTGCCGGGTGCGCACGTTAAGAGCGGCGCGCACATCTGCCGCGCTATTTTGGGCGAGAACTCCACGGTCGAAGAGGGCGTGAAGCTCGGCTCTGTCGATACCACCAAGGATACGGCCGTCGTTGGAAATGACGTCGTTATCGGGAAGGGGGAATGATCCGATGATCAATCGCAAGGCCATCGGTTATATCACCGCTAACTACTCTTCGACCTACGGCAGCGTGCTGCTCAAGGACCGCCCCATCGCTTCCGTTCCGTTTTTGGGCCGCTACCGCCTGATCGACTTCCCGCTGTCCAACATGATGAATGCCGGCATTAAGACCGTCGGTGTCGTCATGCCGGGCAACTACCGCTCGCTGATCGACCACGTGGGCTCGGGCAAGGACTGGGGCCTGGACCGCAAGAAGGGCGGCCTGTTCATGGTGCCCGGCAACGCGTATGGCACCACCAAGGGCGGCATGCGCTTCTTGCTGCGCGACATCATCTCCAACAAGACGCTCTTCCAGCGCTCTGACAAGCCCTATGTTGTGATGATGGGCACCAACATCATCTTTAACATGGACCTCAACACCATCATCGACGCGCACGAGAACTCCGGTGCCCAGATGACCGTGGTGTACTGCAAGGCCACGCGCAACGTCGATGACGAGACCAAGCTGCAGATCAACGAGAACGGCCGCCTGACGGGCGTGAGCGCCGGCGTCGTGTACGGCGACAACGCCTCTATGGACTGCTGCATCGTCAACCGCGAGACGCTGCTCGAGATCATCGACCACTACCAGGCCGCCGACTATCTGGACCTGCTCGAGGCACTCCAGGGCGACTTTGGCAACATCGACGTGTGCAGCTACGAGTACAAGGGCGAGGTTGTGGGCGTATTTAGCGAGAAGTCGCTGTATCGCCGCAGCATGGACTTGCTCGACCAGACCGTGGCCGACCAGCTCTTCGACCCCGAGCGCCCGATTCTGACCAAGGCTCACGACGTGCCGCCTTCGCGCTATGCGACCGGCAGCCACGCCTGCAACTCGATCATCTCGGCCGGCTGCATCATCAAGGGCACCGTGCGCAACTCGATCCTGTCGCGCGGCGTCGTGGTCGAGGAAGGCGCCTCGGTGACGAACTCGATCATCAACCAGAGCTGCGTCATCAAGAGCGGCGCCCGCGTCGAGAATGCCATCCTGGACAAGAACAACGTGGTTCCCACCAACACCGAGCTTCGCGGCACGCCCGAGAACATCCTGGTGCTGGGAAAGGCCCCGTTAACTTCTGATATCACCAACGCGAGCTAGCTTTGGCACCGCAACATCGCTCGTAACACGTAGAATAGCCGCCCGGTTTGCGCCAGGCGGCTATTCTCGAATTGCAACAGGGAGACAATATGGCTGATTCCAGCAAAAAGATGCAGATCGTGTTTGCCTCGGCCGAGTGCGCACCGTTTGTTAAGACCGGTGGCCTGGGCGACGTAGCGGGCTCGCTGCCTGCGGCGCTTGTGCGCGCCGGCGCCGAAGTCATCGTGATGGTGCCCAAGTACGCCACCATCAAGGACGAGTACAAGGCGCAGATGGAGCACTTCTCCGACTTTTACGTGAGCCTGGGCTGGCGCAACGAGTACTGCGGGCTCGAGAAGCTCGAGCACGACGGCGTCACCTATATGTTCATCGACAACGAGCGCTACTTCGCGCGCGACTATCCGTACGGCTTCTTTGACGACGGCGAGCGCTTTGCGTTCTTCTCCAAGGCCATCACCGAGAGCCTGCAGCACCTGCCGGCTGGCTTTGAGTGCGATATTCTGCACTGCAACGACTGGCAGACGGCACTGGCGCCCGTGTTCCTGCGCGAGTTCTACCAGGGCCTGCCGCTGTACGACCGCGTCAAGACCGTGTTCTCGATCCACAACGTGGCGTTCCAGGGCCAGTTTAGCGACACCGTGATGGAGGACATCCTGGGTGTGGCGCATATTCCGGCGGCCGCGTCGCAGCTGCGTTGCGACGCCTGCAGCATCAACTACATGCTGGGCGCCCTGCGCTATGCCGACGCCATCACTACGGTGAGCCCCACCTATGCCAACGAGATCCAGACGCCAGAATTTGGCGAGGGCCTGGACGGCATTCTGCGCGAGCGTTCGTACGCGCTGCAGGGCATTTTGAATGGCATCGACGTCGCGGGCTTTGACCCGGCGACTGACAAGCGCATTGCCGCCAACTACACCGTCGAGGACCGCTCCGGCAAGGCCGTGTGCAAGGCCAAACTGCAGGAAGAGCTGGGGCTCGAGGTTCGCGACGATCGTCCGCTCATGGTCATGGTCACGCGCTTGACGCGCCAGAAGGGCATGGACCTGGTTATGTACGCGCTTGACCGCATCCTGTCCGGCGGCGTGCAGGTGGCGGTGCTAGGCACCGGCGACCGTGACTACGAGGACGGCCTGCGCTACTTCCAGGACAAGTACCCCGGCACCATGGCCGCACGCATCGAGTTCGATCCGGCGCTGTCACAGCGCATGTATGCTGCCGCCGACATGTTCCTAATGCCTTCGAAGTTTGAGCCCTGCGGCCTTTCGCAGATCATCGCCATGCGCTACGGCACCCTGCCCATCGTGCGCGAGACCGGTGGCTTGAAGGACACCGTGCAGCCGTACAACGAGTTTACCGGCGAGGGCACGGGCTTCTCGTTTACCAACTTTAACGGAGACGAGATGGGCGATGCGGTATTCCGCGCGGCGCGTCTGTTCTGGGATAACCGCGACGCCTGGAACCAGCTGGTCACGCAGGCCATGAGCCAGGACTTTAGCTGGACGCGTTCGGCCGACAAGTATCTGGACCTGTACTTCTTTATGCACCCGGAGATTGAGCGCCCGGCGGCTGTTGTCGACGAGCCTGAGGCTGCAGCTGAGCCGGTGGCCGTTGAGGAGCCCAAGGCCGAAGAGAAGCCGGCTGTCGAGGCCGAGGTAAAGCCCGCAGCGAAGCCTGCCGCCAAGAAGACGACGGCCCGCAAGGCAACGGCTAAGAAGGCTACGGCCACGAAGGCCGCTGCGAGCAAGACCACCGCTGCCAAGACAACTACCGCCAAGGCAACGACCACGCGCAAGCGCACGACCGCCGCTGCCAAGAAGGCCACCGAAGTTGAGGCTACTCCCGAGGTAAAGGCCGAGGCCACGGCTGAGGCTCCTGCCACCGAGGCCAAGCCGGCCGCCAAGGCTCCGGCTAAGACCGCAGCCAAGAAGACGACCGCCGCTAAGACCACCGCTGCCAAGAAGACCACGGCTTCGAAGACAACGACCACCAAGGCCGCTGCAACGAAGGCTGCCCCCAAGGCCGCTGCAAAGCCGACTGCCAAGGTTGAGGAGACAGGCGCCGAGCCCAAGCCCGCTGCCAAGACCACCACGCGCAAGCGCGCCACGACGACGGCCAAGAAGACCACGACCAAGGCCGCTGCCCTCAAGGCAGAAGCCAAGCCCGAGGTCAAGGCCGCCCCGAAGGCCGAGGCCAAGGTTGAGGCAAAGCCCGAGCCCGCCAAGGTGACTCCGGTCTCCCCCGCCGCTAAGACTGAGGAAAAGGCTCCGACCAAGAAGACCTCCGTCCGTAAGGCAACGGCCACCCGCAAGCGCCACTAATCCGGACGATTCAAACTTAATCCTCAACGCAAAAGAGGGCGCCCCAACCAGGCGCCCTCTTCTTGGTTGAACTTCTCTAGTAAAAAGAAGCCCGGTTTACTACGACAAAATGGCTCCGGCTGACCACGGCGAGTAATCTACGAAATCGGCAACGCCTCTACCTGCGGTTTTAATATCATCAAAATGACCGTGGTTGAGATCATCCAATTCATCGTAGTAAACCGAAGTACTTTTGGTTGGCTACAAATAGTATCGGTATAGACGTTTTTAAATATCGCGATAATTTGGGTGGTAAAACGATTTTCTAGGACAACCGTTCGCCGATGGTAAACGGATGTTGTTTATACAGCCTGTGTACAACAGATATACTTACATCCTGTGCGTAAAGCCCATGGCCAGCATGCCATGGTTCTATTGAACTGGACCGTACTATGAGATTGATACACAACAGCCGTCTGCCGCAGTTTCGCACTCCGTTTGGCGCTGTGACCACAGGAACTACCCTTTCGCTCTCCGTGATTCTGGAGGATGCCGATCCCGCGCAGGCAACGCTTACGCTGCGCACCTGGGTCGATGAGATCGGCGAGTCTCGGTATCCTATGACGCACGAAGGCGACGGCATATTTACCGTAGAGCTTGAGTGCACCAAGCCCTGTCTTATCTGGTACAGCTTTATCTGCAATATCGAGGGCCAGCCCGAGGTTCGCCTGGGCGCATCGCAGGGCCGCACCGGCGGCGAAGGCGTAACCTACGACTACGCCGAGGTGCCGTCATTCCAGGTCACTGTCTACAAACACCGTGAGGTTCGTCCCGAGTGGTACGAGCGCGGTATGGTCTACCAGATCTTCCCCGATCGCTATGCCCGCGACGAGCACTGGCGCGAGCGCACGCTGGCCGAGGTCGAAAAACCGCGTGAGGGCATTCAGCGCCGCATGGTCGAGGACTGGAACGAGCCACCTGTGTACGAGCGCGCCGAGGACGGCTCCATCAAGACCTGGGATTTCTACGGTGGCTCGCTCAAGGGCATTCAGGAAGACCTGCCTCGCATCGCCGAACTGGGCTTTACGGCCATTTATCTCAACCCCATCTTTGAAGCGGCGAGCAACCACCGCTACGACACCGCCGATTACACCAAGATCGATCCGATTCTGGGCACTGAGCAGGACTTTACTGAGCTGTGCGAGGCGGCCGAGAAGCTGGGCATTTCCATCATTCTGGACGGTGTGTTCAACCACACGGGCGACGATTCGATCTACTTCAACCGCTACGGCAACTACCCCGGCGTGGGCGCGTGGCAGAGCGAGGATTCGCCGTGGCGCGATGCGTTTTATTTCCACGAGGACGGCTCATACGACTGCTGGTGGGGCGTGGGCAATATGCCCGCCATCAATGAGAGCTCCGAGCTGGTACGCGAGCGGCTCCTGGGCAAAGACGGCGTCATTCGTAAATGGCTGCGTGCCGGCGCTCATGGCTGGCGCCTAGACGTGGCCGACGAGCTTTCCGATGACTTCCTGGCCGAGATCAAGAAGGCCGTGCTCGCCGAGAAGCCCGACGCGCTGCTGCTCGGCGAGGTCTGGGAAGATGCCTCCAACAAGATCAGCTACGGCCATCTGCGTCGCTATCTGCAAGGCTCCGAGCTCGACTCGGCCATGGATTACCCCTTTCGCGACATGGTCATCGGCTTTTTGATGGGCTACAAAAACGCCTACCAAGCTGCCGAGGATATCGAGACCTTGCGCGAGAACTATCCGCGTGAGGCACTGTCTTGCGCACTAAATCTGCTTTCGAGCCACGATCGTCCGCGCATTATCTCGGTGCTCGGCGGCGGCCCCGACGAGTCACAGCTGCCCGAGAGCAAACGCAGCAAGTGGCGCCTGGACGAGAACTCGATGGGCCTGGCCAAGAGCCGATTTTGGCTCGCGACGCTTATGCAGATGACATTCCCGGGCGTGCCTTCAATCTACTACGGAGACGAGTACGGCCTTGAGGGCCTGACTGATCCCGGCAATCGCCGCACGCTGCCTTTGAAGGAAGACCTGCACGACTTCGACACGCTGGCTATTGTCAAGAACGCCTCCGCCGTACGCCGCGCACTGCCGTTTATGATCGACGGCGAAATCAAGGCCTTCGCGCTCAACGACGAGGTGCTGGCCTACAACCGCACGGGCAAGGATGGCGAGTGCGCGACGGTTATCATCAACCGCAGCCTGCGCAATTCGCACCGCGTGACGATTCCGGCGCTCGACGAATGTGCGAGTGACGTGATCAGCGGTCACGAGTGCGAGATCCACAACGGTACGGTCACACTCGATCTGTATCCGCTGGGCTCGTCGATCATCTATCACCATGCCGAGCAGCGCCTGCAGGAGCCGCTCGATCACGGCGCGGGCGTCGTGTGCCATATCACCTCGGTTCCCACCGACGACGGCAAGCCCGGCACGATCGGTGCACCCACGCGTCGCTTTATCGACCATCTGGCCGCTATGGGCATGCGCTACTGGCAGGTTCTGCCTGTCAACCCGACAGACTTCTTCCGCTCCCCATACGCCGGTCCTTCGGCCTTTGCAGGCAATATCGACCTGCTACCCGAGAGCCACGAGGAGCTGGCCGCCGACTTTGAGACCTGGAAGGCCCGCGGCGGCGAGGATGCCGACCCGCTGTACACAGCGTTTAAACATCGCAATGCCGATTGGCTCGAGAAGTACTGCGTCTACATGGCCGTTAAGAAGTACTTTGGGGGCGAGTCGCGCCACGATTGGCCGGCAGATGTCGCGCGCTACAACGAGCATTTGATCGACGACAAGCGCTTCCACGACGAGGCCGAGCTTCAGGCGTACATGCAGTACCGCTTTGACCTGGCTTGGTGCGAGCTCATGAACTATGCGCACAAGAAGGGCATCGAGGTTATCGGCGATATTCCTATGTACGTGTCCGACGATTCGGCAGACGCGTGGAGCGAGCCCGAGAACTTCTGGCTGTCCGATACCGGCAAGGCGATTGAGATTTCCGGTGCGCCGCCCGACAACTTTGCGCCCGAGGGCCAGGTGTGGGGCAACCCGACGTTCCGCTGGGACCATATGAGGGAGACTGGCTACCGCTGGTGGATGGATCGCCTGCGCCGTGCGTTCTCACTGTACGACCGTGTACGCCTGGACCACTTCCTGGGCTTCCACAGCTACTTCAGCATTCCCGCGGGCAAGGCCTGTGCCGACGGGCGTTGGCTGGCAGGCCCGGGCAAAGACCTGTTCCAGACCGCCTACGACGAGCTGGGCCCGCTCAACTTTATTGCCGAGGACCTGGGCTACCTGACGCCCGGCGTTCGCGCCATGGCTTCGACCTGCGGCTTCCCCGGCATGGACGTGCTGGAGTTTAGCGATTACGACGTCCGCAACGGGATTACCCCCACGCCCGGCAAGATCCTGTATACCTCGACGCACGACACCTCGACGCTCGCCGGTTGGTGCACGCGCTCCTTTGCGGGCGGCGATGAGCCGAGCGGTAAGGAATTTGCGGGCAAGCTGATGGGCGACGCGCTGGCAAGCGACGCACCGCTCGTGATGATGCCGCTGCAAGACGTGCTGGGTCTGGGCGACGATGCGCGCATGAACGTGCCGGGTGTCGCCACGGGCAACTGGACTTGGCAGGCCGATGAGGCTGACGTTGAGGCTGCTGAAGAGAAAACCGCACAGCTCCTGCGCAACAACCATAGATTCTGGGGCGAAGCGTGATAAAACCCCCGATATAGGGTACAGTTACAGACGTTTGAATTTTTGCGGGCAGAGTAATCTGCCCGCTTTGTGCTGAAAAGGAAGTATTATGGCGCGCTACGATTACAAGTGCTCGAGCTGCGGCAACGTGTTTGAGGTTGAGCATCCCATGTCCGAGACTCCCGAGGTCATGTGCCCGAGCTGCGGTGCCCCGGCGGCCAAGACGTTCTCGGCCAGCGGCATTAAATTTGAGGGCAGCGGTTTCTATAACACCGACCAGCGAAGCGGCGGCTCCAGCACCAGCGCCACCAGCGGCTGCTGCGCCAACTGCCCGCATAGCCACTAGAAACAATGAGGCCCCGCGATCAACACCGATCGCGGGGCCGTTTCTTTAGCTACCCAGGTTTCCTTATGAGTTGCGGTGAAATAAGGACTGTTTGGCGGCTAGAAGCCTATATTCAATCCCTATTTCACCGCAACTTAGTAGCTACTTGTGGACCAGGCGGGCGCAGAAGTGGCCGTCGTAGGAGTCGGCGTTTACCGGCACGCTTTGGAAGAGGCCTCGATCGTTCTGGCGTACGGATACGAGCTTCTTGGCCTGCGCGAAATCGGGAAGTTGCAGAATCTGCGCCTCGGAAAGGGGTGCCACACTAAAGCCGGCACCCTCGGGAGAGTTCAGGAAAGCGTCCACAACCTGCGTGTTCTCCTCGTCGAAGACCGAGCACGTCGCATAGATGAGCTCGCCACCGGCAGCCACGCGCTCAGCAGCCTCTTTGAGCATCGTCAACTGCAGTTTGGGCAGCTCAACCGTCACATCCTTTTCGGTCAGACGCCACGGAATCTCGGGGTGACGGCGCATGGTGCCGGTGCCCGAGCACGGCGCATCGATAAAGACCGTGTCGAACTTAACCGGCTCGCCAAGCATGGCATCAAACGAAGTGAGCACCTCATCAAGCTCGCAGGCATCACCCGAAACCGTACGAACGCCCTGAATACCGGCCTTATGCAGGCGAGCGAGATTCAGGTCGCACTTACGGTCATGAAGATCAAGTGCCGTATGCTGACGCTCATAACCGGCGCGCTTGGCCTGACACATCATCACATAGGTCTTGGTACCGCGACCGGCGCCGATCTCCAGGCAACGCCCGGGACGGGTCGCCGCGGTCGCAATAAGCTGGGCATTGAGGTCCGAAGCCACCGCTGCCGCGCGCTCAAACACGCCCGACGCAACCGTGACCTGCGCGTCGACAGGAGCATGGCACCCCGGGAACACAGGCGCCACAAGCTGCGAAATGTATGGATCGGGCTTGGTTGCAAAGGCGTTCTCGTGCAAAGCGAGCGGCGCAGGTGCCGGATTGCCGGCAAAGTTGAGCGCCCCTTCGGGCGTATCGAACGCAGCCATCAGGCGGGCGCATAGCCAACGCGGAAGACCCATCAAACGCGATAGGCGAACCAAGCGGCGCTCGGACTCATCGGCATCGGTCGCGGTGGCAAAGTCCTCAACATTGTCAGCAACCTTATGCAGTACGGCGTTCGCCAGTCCGGCAGCGGACTTAGCACCGCTGCGCACGAGCTCAACACCCTGGCTAACCGCCACGCGCCCCGGGCTATGCAGGTAGAGCATCTCGAAGGCCGAGATACGGAGCGCCATGCGAACACGCGGCGCAACCTTTTTAGGCTTATCGAGAAACTGATCGAGAAGCTCGTCCAAAATACCCTGCGTGGCGGCGACACCCAGCGCCAAGCGAGCGGCAAAAGCGGAATCGCGCTGGTCAATAGCCTTGGCCGATGCGCGAGAGGACAGCACGTCACGTGCATACATGCCGCGGCGATCGGCCTCCATTAGCACATCGAGCGCAAGCTTGCGCGCGGGAGACAGCTTGCTCATGACAAAACACCCCAGATAAGATCGGCGCCTTGCAGCCCAGCAGCCCAAGCAGAAGCGGCCATGGCACGCTTGCCATCGGGCTTAACCTCGAGCAGTTCAACCGCACCATCGGAAAGACCAAGGTAAACACGCTTGGCCTTAATGAGAACCTGACCCTCGCCAAGCGACACATCAGCTGGCGCAGCATCGAGCACGCGAACCGACTTGCCGGCAATCACGCAACGAGCGGGAGCGGTGTCGGACGAGGCAAGCACATGACGCACGCAATCAAGCGCCGCCATGTGCGGATCCAGACGCATCTCCTGCTTGGAAATCTTGGCAGCATGCGTGACGAGAGATTCATCCTGCTCGGTCCACACGGCGGTGCCGTCGGCAAGGGAAGGAAGCGTATCGGCAAGCAGTTTGCCGCCCAGCTCGCCAAGCTCCATAGTCAGTGCCTCAGCATGCTTACCGGCAACCGACGTGGAAGCCTGCGCACAATAAGCACCAGTATCCACGCCATGCCCGATGCGCATGATAGAAACGCCAGCAACCTCATCACCAGCAAGAATGGCACGCTGAATAGGAGCAGCCCCCCGCCAACGAGGCAGCAAGGACGCATGAACATTCACAATGCCGAGCGGCGCCATATGCAGCACCTCATCAGGCAAAATGCAGCCGTACGCAGCCACACAGAAAATATCAGCCTGCGCAGCCCGGAGCGCCTCAACAACTTCCGGCGTCATACGATTAGCCTCAACAACAGGCAACCCCAACTCAAGCGCCTTAGCCTTAACAGGAGAAGGCTCAAGCTTCTTACCACGCCCACGAACAGCATCGGGACGAGTAACAACAAGCGCAATCTCATTCCCAGCCTCAACAAGCGAAACCAAAGAAGGCACAGCAAAATCAGGCGTACCCATAAACACAATACGCATAAAACAAACCCCTCAAACCCAGAGCCAAGAAGGCTACAAATAACAGCGCCAGGCCAAGTCCCAACCAAGACGCCAGATCAATTCAACACGTTCAAATATACCCAAAAACAAAGAGAGGACCGCATCAAAAGCAGCCCTCTCAACAAAGCAATTATCAGCGAAGACGCCCCTCCCTGGCCCGCCGGCACCCGGGCGAGAATAAGAGCGTCAACGTAGTCCCTGGGGCGCCCGCCTATATCGTCCCGCGCGCAGTTTCGCAGCGCAGCGAGAATGTTTGAGCACGGGATGATATAGGCGGGCGCCCCAGGGACGGCAAAACCTATTCGGTCTCGCCCGGTCGAGCGCCGCGGGCCAGGGCGTCCTGGTACTCCTTGACCGCCTTGATGCGCTGCATTGGCTTCAGTCGCTCAAACATGGTGTTGCCGTGCAGATGATCGATCTCGTGCTGCAGGCACACGCAGAACAGGTCGCCCGAGGCCTCGTAGCGAATCAGGTTGGCATCCAGGTCGTACGCCTCGACGACGACATGGTCGGGACGCTCGATCTCGCAGCTAATACCAGGAATGGAAAGGCAGCCCTCGCTAAACGGCACCAGATGGTCGCTCTGCTCCACGATCACGGGATTAATGAGCACGTACGGATCGTAGTCGCTCTTGTCGCTGTAGTCGCAGTCGATGGTGACCAGCTGAATGAGCTCGCCGATCTGCGGGGCAGCCAGGCCGCAGCCGCCGTTCTCGAACATCATCTTCTTCATCTTCTCGGCAAGTGCCTCGATCGCCGGGGTGATCTCCTCGATGACGGCGCACTCCTGGCGCAGACGAGGGTCAGGCGACAGTACGATTCCGTTGGCTTCCATGGCCATCCTTTCGGGTTGTTACATCAAATCATAGGCGTCGACGTCAACGCTCACGCTCACGCCGCGCACGGAGCCCACCTCTTTGAGGCAGGCGTCGATATCATCAGAGACATGGTACCCCACGGGCGACTTCACAAGCAGATGGAAGCGGTAACGGTCCTTGGCTCTCTCGATTACACACGAAGCCGGGCCCAGCACCTGCGGCACGGCACTCCCCGCCCGCAAAAAGTCGGGCGCGGCGGCATGCCAGCGGCGCTTAAGAAGCTTTGCGATACGTCCGATGTAGTTCTGCGCGTCGTCTCGGTTCGCCGACCACACCAAGATGTTGACCAGGCGAACAAACGGCGGGTACAGCGCATCGCGGCGCTGATCCAGGTCGTAGTCGGTAAAGATCGAACGATCGTGCTCAGCGACGGCGCGAATGACCGGATCCTCGGGCAGGTAGGTCTGGATGATAACCTCGCCGGGGCGATCGCCGCGGCCGGCACGGCCTGCAACCTGCTCCAGCAGATCGTAGGCGCGCTCCCCCGCTCTAAAATCGGGCAGCTTTAGCGCAAAGTCGGCATTGACCACGCCCACCAGCGTGACCTCGGGAAAGTCAAGGCCCTTGGCGATCATCTGGGTGCCCAGCAGCACCGCGCAATCGGCGGCATCGAACTGCTCGAGCAGCTTTTTGTGCGCGTCCTTGCCGCGCGTGGAATCGGCATCCATGCGAATGATGGCGACGTCGTCGGGCAGCATCTGGTGCAGTGCGTCCTCGATCTGCTGAGTGCCCAGGCCCATTTTTGCCAGGTAGCGACTGCCACATTTGGGGCAACGGCTCGTGGCCGCCGGATAGGGCTGCACGCGCCAAGACGAACCGCATGTGTGACACTGCAGCGTGTGTGTGCGCTCGTGATACGTAAGCGCGGTGGAGCAGTGGTTGCAGGTGGGGACGCAGCCGCACTCGCGGCACATCAGGAACGGCGCAAAGCCACGGCGGTTATGCAGCAGCACGGCCTTCTCGCGGCGCTCGACCACACGCTCAAGGCCTTCTATAAGCGGTTTTGAGAACATGGAGCGGCTACCGTGCGAGAACTCGCGACGCAGATCGGCAATGCGAACCGTGGGCAACACGGCGTGTCCCGGGCGCTCGGGCATCTCGACGCGCGTCCAGGTGGCACCGTTATACGTGCCACGGCGGCAGCGGTCGAGGGACTCGGCAGATGGCGTGGCGGAGCCCAACACGAGCGGGCAGCGGTAGCGCCGCGCCATCTCGGCTGCCACCTCGCGCACGTGGTAGCGCGGACTGGAGCCCTGCTTATAGCTAGTCTCGTGCTCCTCGTCGATGATGATGAGACCAAGGTCGCTGAGCGGGCAAAAGAGCGCCGAGCGGGCGCCGACGACCACGCGGGCCGCACCGCTGGCGACCATATCCCACTGGTCCAGGCGCTCGCCGGCCGAAAGGCGCGAATGGAACACGGCGACCGTCTCGCCAAAGCGCGAACGGAAGCGACCGACGGTCTGGGCCGTCAGCGAGATCTCGGGCACCAGCACGCAAGCCGAACGGCCGGCCGCCAGCACGCGCTCGATGGCGGAGAGGTACACCTCGGTTTTGCCGGAGCCGGTGACGCCGTCGACCAGCACCACGTCGCCATGAGCGTCCAGACGGGCGCGCTCAATCTGCGCGAGTGCCTGCTTCTGGCCGTTGGTAAGGGAGACCGGCGCCTTGCCGCTTGCCGAGGACAGCGTGGTCTGCTCGCTGCAGCCACGCCACGCACGACGCTCCTCCACCACGACGACGCCGCGTTTTTCGAGCGCCTTGATGGTCGCCGACATGCTGTTATAGAGAAGGTTGAGGTCGCGCGTCGTGACCGGGCCGCACTGGAGCGCCTCGATGAGCTGACGCTGGCGGACCGCGGTCTTGGGCGGCGTATAGTCGAAGCCCTCGGGCGTGAGCATGACCCAGCGGTTTTGGATGGGTTTGACGGCGGGGCGCTCAACGGCCCACACGCCGTCGTCACCTTTGACCACGCGCGGGCTTCCACCCGGGGGCAAGAACAAACGCAGGCACTCGGAAAGCGTTGCGACGTACTCGCGGCTCATCCAGCATGCGATACGGGCAGCCTCGGCGGTAAAGAGCGGTTTGCTGAGGATAGCCTCGATGGCTTTAATGCGGGCTGCGTCGAGGGCGTTGATGCCTTGCAGGTCACCCAGCTCAGGCGCAATGTCGACGATATAGCCCGCGGCGGCACGGTTACCAAAGTGGACCAGGACCGTGGATCCGATTTGCGCCTCGTTGGCAAGGGACCGGGGAATGCCATAAGCAAACGGCTCGGACAGCGCACGGGTGGGAATGTCGAGGACTACGCTCGCATAGGCGGCGACGGGTTCAGGCGCGAACTCAGGCTTGGCCGGAGTCTCCTCCGGTTCCGGCGAACCAAACAGTGACAGTTGCTCGGCCAAGGCCCCAGCACCTCCTATCCCATACGTCTACAGAAACAAGAGCCCCACTCGTGGTGAGCGGGGCTCGGATACATGCGTTTACGCAGCTGCTACAGCGCCATCGTGCGGGCGCGGTCGATACGCGCCAGGCAGTCGTCACGACCGACGAGCGCCATGGTCTCGCCCAGCGGAGGGCTCACCATGTTGCCGCAGACGGCGACGCGCACGGCCTGGAACACCACGCGCTTCTTGAGGTCCATCTGCTCGGGGAGCGGCTCAAGCGCGGCATCGATGTTGGCGGCCGTCCACTCGTCCACGCCCTCGAGCGCGGCCTTGGCGGCATCAAGAATGGCGCCCATGCCGTCCTTGGCCAGGCCCTTGTTGACGGACTTCTCGTCATACTCGAGCGTCTCGACCGTAGCGAAGATGGGAGCGGCGACGGTCACGGCGTCGGCCGGCATCTTGGTGCGCGGCTTGACAATGGCGGCAAGCGCGTCGATCCAATCCTCGCCGTACTCGACATTACCCTCGATGAGACCCGCCTCGTGCAGCTCTGGGACCATGATCTCGTCGGCAAACTGAGCATCGGACATGCCATTGATGTACTCGGCATTGACCCAGTCGAGCTTCTTGGGGTCGAAGGTCGCCGGGTTCTTGGAGATGCGGTCGAGCGAGAACTTGCTGGCCAGGACATCGCGCGGGATGATCGTGGTCTCGCCGTCGAGCGACCAGCCGAGCAGCGCCAGGTAGTTGACGAAGGCGTCGGACAGGTAGCCGGCGTCGCGGTACTCCTCCACCGAGGTGGCGCCGTGGCGCTTGGAGAGCTTCTTGCCGTCGGCACCCAAGATCATGGAGATGTGGGCGAACGTAGGCACGGGCGCGCCGAGGGCCTCGTAGACCATGACCTGACGCGGGGTGTTGGACAGGTGGTCGTCGCCGCGGATGACATGGGTAATCTTCATCATGGCGTCGTCGACGACGGTCGCGAAGTTGTACGTGGGCGTGCCATCGGAGCGGAAGATGACAAAGTCGTCGAGCTCCTTGGCGTCGAAGGTCACCTCGCCGTGGACGGCGTCGTGGATGACGACGTCGCCGCGGTCCTCGGGCACCTTGATACGCAGGACGTAGGACTCGCCGGCCTCGATGCGGCGGCGGGCCTCCTCGGGATCAAGATCGCGGCAACGGCGCTGATAGCCCTGGAAGGGGTCCTTGCGCTCCTGCGCGGCCTTGCGGTCGGCGTCGAGCTGCTCCTTGGTGCAGAAGCAGGGATAGGCCTTGCCCTCGTCCCAAAGCTTCTGGGCGGCCTGCTTGTACAGGTCCAGGCGCTCGGTCTGGGCGTAGGGGCCAAAGTCGCCGCCCACCTCGGGACCCTCGTCCCAGTCCAGGCCCAGCCAACGCATGGCGCGCAGGATGATCTGCGTGTTCTCGTCGGTGGAGCGGGTGGGGTCGGTGTCGTCGATGCGCAGGATGAACGTGCCGCCGTTTGCGCGGGCGAAAGCCCAGTTATAGATAGCGGTGCGGGCGCCGCCGATGTGCAGCTTGCCCGTCGGTGAGGGTGCAAAGCGGACGCGAACGTCTGATGCCATGGAAATCTCCTCGATTGCAGGATGGATGTCTAACCGCATCAGTATAAAGCATCAAAGCAACCTCCGCACAAAGGGCACTGACCTACTCATTGGGGACAGACTTAAATGACCAGTCATTGGGCAACCTGTCGGCACTTAGGAAGGCTGGTCATTTAAGTCTGTCCCCAATGAGTAGGTGCGGAAAGGGTGTGAATGTTTGATTTACGCGCTATGATGTGCCCTTGCATAGAGAGCCCAGCGGAATGGTAACGGTCGCCGGGACACGTTTTTGAAAGGACAATCATGTCAGAAGAACTTCGTTCCATCCCGCCCCAACACGGGTCCTTTGTTTTTACGTCGGAGTCGGTGACCGAAGGTCATCCCGATAAGATCGCTGACCAGATCAGCGACGCCGTCCTCGACGCAATCCTCGCCAAAGAAATAGAGCTCCAGGAGCAGGGTTACATCGCCCCCAACGGCGTGCCTGCCAACGTGGAGAACGTCCGCTGCGCCTGCGAGACCCTCGTGACCACCGGCACCGTCATCGTCGCCGGCGAGATTCGCACCCAGGCCTACGTCGACGTACAGGAAATCGCCCGCGGTGTTATCCGCCGCATTGGCTACAACCGTGCCAAGTTCGGTTTTGACTGCGACACCTGCGGCGTTATGAGCCTCATCCACGAACAGTCACCCGATATCGCCCAGGGCGTTGACGAGTCCTTCGAGACCCAGACCGGCGCTACCACCGACCCGATCGACCTGATCGGTGCCGGCGACCAGGGCATGATGTTCGGTTATGCCTCCAACGAGACCAAGACCCTCATGCCCATGCCACACTACCTGGCAAGCCGCCTGGCCGAGCGCCTGGCCGCCGTGCGTCACGACGGTACCCTCGCCTATCTGCGTCCCGACGGCAAGACCCAGGTCACCGTGCGCTACGAGGAAGGCAAGCCCGTCGAGGTCACGACCATCGTCATCTCCACGCAGCACGCCGCCGAGATCGAGGACATGGGCAAGATCAAGGCCGACCTCATCGAGCACGTCATCACCCCGGTCATGGCCGCCGAGAACATGCCGTGGGACAACGCGGACATCTACGTGAACCCCACCGGTCGCTTTGTCGTGGGCGGCCCCATGGGCGACACGGGCCTCACCGGCCGCAAGATCATCGTCGACACCTACGGCGGCTACGGCCGTCACGGCGGCGGTGCCTTTAGCGGCAAGGACTGCACCAAGGTCGACCGCTCCGCCGCGTATGCCGCGCGCTGGGTCGCCAAGAACGTGGTCGCCGCCAGCCTGGCCGACCGCTGCGAAGTCGAGCTTGCTTACGCCATCGGCGTTTCCAAGCCCCTCTCAATCATGGTCGACACCTTCGGTACCGCGCATGTTGCCGAGGACAAGATCGTTGAAGCCGTAGAGAAGACCTTCGACCTGCGCCCGGGCGCAATCATCCGCGACCTGGACCTGCGCCGCCCCATCTACGAAAAGACGGCAGCCTACGGTCACTTCGGCCGCGAAGACGCCGACTTCACCTGGGAGAAGACCGACCGAGTCGAAGAACTCAAAGCAGCCTGCGGCCTGTAAGCTAACGGCAAAAGCTACAGCCAAGAAACAACGCACCAAAAGAAGTACCGGCTCCAACCGGTACTTCTTTTTTATTTAAAGATGGTGAAGATGAGCCGACCTGGGACATGGAATAGGTCATAGGCCGATAAATTTCGCAGCAGAGCGACTCCAGCCATGTATCCTAAGTTCCGAGGGCTTTAGTATTTGGTCGATCGCGAGTTCCGCACGAGCCGGAGGCCACTTAATGTGGCCTCCGTGCGAGCAGGACTGTCCGAGCAGGCGACCAAATACTAAAGCCCTCGGAACGGCGGGACAGAGTATGCCCCGCCCCTCGGGACGATGGGATAGAACAGGAGCGCATATGGCAGGCAAGCCACAAACACTAGCTACGACCTCGGCATTCGAGATCTTGGGCCCCGTCATGGTCGGCCCCAGCTCATCGCACACCGCCGGCGCCCTGCGGTGCGCCCAAGTTGCCGCCAGCCTTTTGGAAGGCCGCATCACCATAGTCACCTTTGGCCTGTGGAACTCCTTCGCCCACACCTACCGCGGCCACGGCACCGATCGTGCGCTCGTCGCGGGCATCTTGGGCCTCGACACCGATGACGAAAACATCAAGCAGGCCTTCGACCTCGCACACGAGCAGGGCCTCGAATATCACTTTGACATCAGGGGCGACGACGCCTCCATCCACCCCAACACCGTCGACATCGACATGGTCGACGACACGGGCGCCACGGCACAGGTCCGCGGCGAGAGCCTGGGCGGCGGCAAGATGCGCATCAGCCGCATTAACGGCGTCGGCGTCGACATCTCGGGCATGTATTCCACGCTCTTCGTGGCACATAAGGACGTTCCCGGCGTGCTCGCCGCGCTCACGAACCTGCTCGCCTATGCCCACGTGAACATCGCTTTCTGCCGCACCTACCGCACCGAAGTGGGCGGCCAGGCATACTCCGTCTTTGAAACCGATGGCGCCCCCGACGACACCGTCATCCCCATGCTGCGCAAGCTCGACAATGTAAACTACGCCACCTTTATCGAGCTCCCGGGCTCGGCCTCGTCGCTCTCCCCCGGCGTTTCGGCCAAGGAAATCTTTGACGATGGTGCGCAGTTGCTCGACGCCTGCGCCGAACTCGGCCTCAACATCGGCGCCGTCATGGCCGTTCGCGAGGCGCGCCTGACCGGCGAGGCCCACGCCGTCGCCGCCATGCGCCGCGTGCTCGACGTTATGCGCGAAGAGACCACCGCACCCATCGTCAATCCGCAACGCTCGCTCGGCGGCCTCATCGGCGGCGAGGCAAAGCTTGTCGACACCACCGGCAGCAACGACCTTAGCTCCAATTTAATGGGCGCCGTTCAAACCGACGCCGTTGCCCGCGCCATGGCCGTGCTCGAGCGTTCCGCCACGATGGGAGTAATCGTAGCAGCACCGACGGCAGGCTCCGCGGGTGTCGTGCCCGGCTGCGTGCTGGCGCTCGCCGATCACCTGCAGCTCGATGACGAGCAGGTCATGGACGCACTCTACTGCGCAGCCGCCATCGGCCTCAACCTCACCACGAGCGCCTGCGTCGCCGGCGCCGAGGGCGGCTGCCAAGCCGAGGTCGGAAGCGCCGCCGCCATGGCGGCGGCCGCGCTGGTGCAGATGCTCGGCGGCACGCCAGAGCAGGCGCTCGACGCCAGTTCCATCGCGCTGAGTAACCTGCTGGGCCTCGTTTGTGACCCCGTCGGTGGCCTCGTGGAGGTGCCCTGCCAAAACCGCAACGCCATCGGCGTGGCAGCGGCCTTTAGTTCGGCACAACTCGCCCTCGCAGGCATTAAAAGCTTGGTGCCGTTTGACCAGATGGCACATGTCATGCTATCGGTGGGCCACGCGTTGCCGGCCACGCTGCGCGAGACGGCAAAGGGTGGCATCGCGCAGGCTCCGGCCGCACTTTCAGCCTGTGCAAAATGCGGCGTGTGCGGATAGCGGCAAAGAACGACTCAAAGGTGGGACAAATGTCCCACCTCTTTTGAATGCCACCGTTTCCGTACCACAAACAGCAGGGCAATCGCTATAATGCAAGCCCAGTAAAAACACGATGAGCCGCAAGGCGAAACTCGAAGGATATAGATACGATGTCGCAAAACGACCGAACTCAACTGATTCCCGATCCGCAGCAGCCGAGCAGGCACACCGGCGGCGTTCAGTCGCCGCGTCCCATCGCGCCGAGTCACGGTCAGCAGCGTGGTGCAGCAAACGCCTCGCCGCGCCCAAACCAGCAGCGTCAAGGAAACGGCAACGCTCCCAAGCAGGCCCCCTCGCATGCTCGAGGAGACCGCGGCCCCATAGGTAAGCCCGCCGACAACAAAAAGTCCGGTAAGAAGACGACGCTATTTGTCGTCCTGGGTCTTATCGCCATCGTCTACATCGTTGGTGTTGTAGCATTCTCTCAGGTCGCCTACCCCAACACAACCATCGCCGGCGTGGATGTCTCGTTCTCCAACGCCTCGTCTGCCGCCACCAAGGTCAACTCGGCATGGAAGCACTACAAGCTCACCGTCACGGGCGATGACTTTAGCTGGACCTATCAGCCCGAGTCCGATGAACCCATCGTCGACGGTGAAGCCGCCGCAAAAGAGATCATTAGCCATAACGAGTCCTTTATGTGGCCCGTCCGCCTCGTTGAATCCTTTGGCGGCAAGACCAAAACCACCATCACTTCCGACGAGGTCGATTTGGATCAGGATGTCGACCTTTCCATGCTCTCCGATGCCTTTGATCAAAAGCAATTTGAGGAGGACCTGGGGGCCGCCATCGATGACTTCAACGAGGGCCGCTCGGGCACGTTCGAGGCATCAAGCTCCTATGACGAGCAAGCCGGCAAGTTTACCGTCGAGAAGGCGCGTTCTAATGAAAAGCTCAACCGCGATCATGTCATTAAGTACGCCGAGCTCGAGCTTGCCTCGCTGGCCGAGACCGTAGATCTTTCCAGGCTCGGCAACGATGCCTATGAGCCGCTCAATGGAACGCTGACCGATGATCAGATTCAGGCCGCATGCGATGCCGCGAACAACTTCTTGGGCGTCAACGTGACCCTCAAGCTCAACGGCGAGGATGCCGGAAAGATCGACGGCAGCTCCGTATTGCAGTGGATCAGCTTTGCCGATCCGGCCAACCCCACGCTCGATACGTCGCAGATCAGCAGCTGGGCAGCCGAGCTCGCTAACGGCTTTAATACCGTGGGCTCCACTCGCTGGTGGACGCGCGCCGATGGCAAGCAGTGCGCCGTCGAAGGCGGTGACTTTGGTTGGTCCATCGACAGCAGCTCGCTCGCCAAGCAGGTCGAGGACGCAATTAACAACAAGCAGACCGGCGAGATCGAGATCAAGTACTCCCAGAAGGCCGACACCTTTACCGCAAAGGGAGAGCCCGACTGGAAGGCATACATCGACGTCGACCTGTCCGAGCAGCACGCGCGCTACTATGACGAGAGCGGCAATATCGTGTGGGAGGCCAACTTTATTTCCGGCAAACCGGGCGAAGACGCCACCCCCGAGGGTGTGTGGCAACTCAACAGCAACGACGGCGGCAGCACCCTGATCGGAGCCAAGGACCCCGAGACCGGTAAACCCAAATATGAGAGCCCGGTGAGCTACTGGATGCCGTTTGAGGGCAACATGATCGGCTTCCACGACGCCACCTGGCAAAACGACAAGAGCTTCGATAACGCCGAGTCGTACAAGTGGTGCGGCAGCCACGGTTGCATCAACCTGCGCCTGGCCGACGCCAAGGCACTGCACGATTGCATCAAAGTCGGCCTGTGCGTGGTTGTCCACTCGTAGTGCAACGCGAGCATTCCTACAACGTGGAACCGCTGCGACCAATCTAACAGTTCCGAAAGAAACCGTCCTATGCGCCCGCCCCAACCGGTGGGCGCATATAATTATCGAGGTTCTTTCTATAAAGGAGACGCTATGCCGAATGTCCCCACGATCACCCCGGGCCCAGATGATACCGAGCGCACGCCCGAAGGTGCCACCGAAACGATTCCTCTGATTACAAACGTACATGCCGACAAGCAGAGCGGACGCACGAACGATACGGCCGAGATTTCCGATGAAGAGGCATATGCCAAGCTCAAGGCAAAGCGTGCCGAACGTCGACGCAAAAAGCTGATTCGTCGCGGTATTGCCGCCGGCGTCGTGGGTGCCATCGCGCTCACTGCCATTGTCGCAACCCTTGTTATCAATGCGCAGCCACAGGGCGCTAGCGATCCTGTGACCGACATGGCGACCGAGGGCACGTTTACCACAACGGTCGAGGCGAAAGGCCAGCTCAAACCCATTTCGTCCTCAGTGGTCTCCCCTTCTGTCGACGGAACGGTCGATTCAATCAACGTGCAGGCAGGCCAATCCGTCAACGAGGGCGACGTGCTTATGACCATTAAAAACGACGAGCTCGATCGCAACGTTGCCGAGGCGCAGCGTGCAGTTGCAGCCGCTCAAGAAGACCTCGCCAACGCACAGAAAGCCGCAGCCGCCGCGCAGGCCACCCCAACGACGGACGATGATGGAGCTTCCGCAGCAGCTGGCATCACCGCCGCATCAGCGGACACAAACGCCGTATCGGCCGCACAGCGCAGCCTCGCATCGGCCCAGGCAAACCTCGATCAGGCGAACGCCAAGGCAGCCAGCCGTACGGTCACGGCCCCGAGCTCGGGTAGCATCGTGGAGCTCAACGCCAAGGTGGGCGCCACGGTAACAGGCGGCATGATCATGGGCGAAAGCGACACGAGCGGCGGAAAGCAGTGCATGCAGATCGCCGACCTGTCCAAAATGAAGGTGACCGTGCAGGTGGGCGAAAAGGACATCGCCAAGATCGCCGTTGGGCAGAGCGCCAACGTCACGTATCCCGCGTTTCCCGATATCGTGAGCCAGGGCACCGTCACGGCTATCGCGTCGGTGGCAAACTCCGACGCCGCCAACGGTGGCGGCGGCAGCGTAACCTTTAACGTCGACATCCTCATCGAGTCGCCCGACGCGCGCCTGAAGCCGGGCATGACGGCCGAGGTATCGGTGGTGACCGAGCAGCTCGACGACGTGGTGATGGTGCCGACGATGGCGCTCATGACCGAAGACGGCGAACACTATTACGTCAACGTGGCAACCGATGACGAGGGCAAGCAAACCCATCGCGTGAAGGTGACCGTCGTGACGCAAAACGACAACGAAGCCGTAGTCGGCAAGACACAGGTCAAGCGCGACGACCAGGACAACGAGATCAACCCCAACGTGCCGGTTACCAAGCTGCGCGATGGCGACACCCTCGTCATGGACACCGGAGCGGACGCAACGGCTGACGGCGGCTACAGCGCGGATTCGGGCAGCACGTCTGCCGACGAGGGCATGTAATGCGTCCCGTCATCGACATCCGCAACGTGCACCGCATTTTTGAGAGCGAGGCCGGCTGCGCCCATATTCTGCATAACGTGAGCCTGGCGGTAAATCCCGGCGAATTCGTCGCTATCACTGGCCCCTCGGGTTCGGGCAAATCAACGCTCATGAACATCCTAGGCTGTCTGGATAAGCCGACGGCGGGCGACTACTACCTGCAAGGGCTCAACGTGGCCGAGCTCGATGATGACGAGCTCACCGAAGTTCGCGCCCTGAGCATTGGCTTTGTCTTTCAGAGCTTCAACCTGCTGCCGCGCCTGTCGGTTATCGAAAACGTCATGCTGCCGCTGGCCTACACCAATGTGCCCCGTAGCCAGCGTGAAATGCGCGCCGTGCACGCGCTGCAGGCCGTCACGCTGCCCGTCGACCACTGGGACCACCGCATATCCGAGCTCTCGGGCGGCCAGATGCAGCGCGTCGCAATCGCGCGCGCCCTCGTCAATGACCCGCCCATCATTCTGGCCGACGAGCCGACGGGAAACCTGGACTCCGCTACCGGAGCGCTTGTGATGGAGACCTTCCATAAGCTCCAGAAGCGCGGCAAAACCATCGTGCTTATCACACACGACCCCGGCATCGCCGCCGAGGCCGACCGTGCCATGACCATCCGCGACGGTCGCATTCACGACGGCGCGTATATTCCACATGCACCGCGGACCCTGCGCAGCGCCGTAGATAGCCTGCCCATGATTTCCGCCTCCACCAACCCGCCGAAAGGAGTGGTGGCATGAGCGCCCGCGATCTCATCCAGGAAGCCCTTCACTCGCTCGAAGCCAACAAGGGGCGCAGCCTGCTCACCATCCTGGGCATTGTCATCGGCATCGCCTCGGTTATCGCCATGACTTCGCTCATCGGCGGTATCCAAAACAGCCTGGTCAACAGTCTGGGCCTCAATGCGGCACGCATGGTGCAAATCTATTCGTCGCAAGAACTCACCGAGTCGGACATCGAGAAGCTTCAAAAACTGGTGCCGCAGATAGAGCAGATCGGCATAGTCGACAGCGCGTATACCGAGTATAAGACCGGCGATAAAAGCTATACCGTCATGGCACAGGGTGTCGATAGCGACATGCTCGACGCCGTGGGGGCCAGCAAGCTCGTTGCGGGGCGCACCTATTCCCAGGCCGAGTCCCAATCAGGCTCGCGCGTGGCGCTCATCAGCCGCAACGGCGCCGATCAGCTTTACGGCAACGAACAGGATGCGCTGGGGAAAACCATCAAGGTGTCCAACGGCGAGGTGCAGATTGTAGGTGTGATTGATGGCGGCAACGACTCCATGGGCTCGCTCACGCTGTATATGCCGCGCGAAACCATCTCAGGCCTGTTTGGCGACGAAAATCCTTCATTCCCCAGCGTGACGGCTCTTGCCGCCGAGGGCACAGACATGGACGAGCTTTGTAAGACCATCGAGTCCAAGGTGCGCGCAATGAAGGGCATCGCGGAGGATGATGAGTACGACAGTGTATCGGCGACCTCCATGAAAAGCGCCATCGATGCACTCAACTCCTTTATGGGCGCGTTCTCGCTCATCATGGGCGCTG
Organism: Collinsella sp.; assembly: GCA_048342015.1. Lineage (GTDB taxonomy): Bacteria > Actinomycetota > Coriobacteriia > Coriobacteriales > Coriobacteriaceae > Collinsella. The sequence continues at coordinate 70,355 of DBGDFS010000050.1, forward strand.
TCGCCAGCATCTCGCTGCTTGTCGGCGGTATCGGCATTATGAATATGATGCTCACCAACGTGACTGAGCGCATCCGTGAGATCGGCATTCGCCGTGCCCTGGGCGCAAGTCGTCGCGATATCACCGCGCAGTTTTTGGCCGAGTCCTCGGCGCTGTGCGTCACCGGCGGACTGTTGGGTGTCCTGATTGGCTATCTGCTGGCATGGGGACTCACGTTCTTTGCCGCAAGCTCGGGCATCATGAGCGAGTTTGGAGCTACCGGGACGATCACGCCAAGCTTCTCCATTACAACAGTGTTGATCGCGTTTGCCGTATCGGTCGGCATCGGCGTAATCTTTGGCTTCTACCCCGCTCGCCGTGCAGCAAAGCTCGACCCGGTGGAATGCCTACGCTACCAGTAAGCCACCACCAACAAGTTGCGGTGAATTAGGGACTGAATATGCTATTTAGCAGCAAAAACAGACGCTATTTCACCGCAACTTATTGAAGGGCTGCTTGCGCCAGTTCCGTGCGTCGTCCTCGAGCGATTGGCGGATGACAGGCTTGTACGGGTCGAGCTTGCTCGGGGCGCTCCTCCTCGCAGGCGGGAGGGCACGCATGCGAGGCGAGCGCCTAGCGGACGAACTCCCGTAAGAGCGCGTCTTCCACTTCCCTAAGCGAAAGGGCCCCGCCTCCCTCGGCGGGACGGGCGACCACGATACAGCGCGCTCCCACGTCGCGCGCGGAGGCGATCTTCTCGGCCGTGCCGCCTACGGTTCCCGAGTCCTTGGTCACAAGCCACTGGGCGCCCACCTGCCGAAGCATCGCCTCGTTGAGCTCGCGGGTGAAGGGCCCCTGCATGCCGATGACGTGCGACGGCGAAAACCCCGCGTCGATGCACTTCGTTATAGCACCGGGCAGAGGGAGCACACGCACGAAGAAGCGCTCCGCGAAATCGGCGACGCGCGTGTAGGGAGCAAGCTCCTTGCTCCCCGTCGTGAGAAGCGCGCGACCCGGGTTCTCGGAGAGAAAGCGCGCCGCGCAGGCGATCGACGCGACCGACACGACGCCTTTGGGCAGCGCCTCGACCGGGCGCGTAAGGCGCAGGCATCGTGCACCCACGGCGAGCGAAGCGGCCCGGATGTTGCCGCTTGCGAGCGTAGCGAAGGGGTGCGTGGCGTCGACGACGATGCGCGCGCCGGAAAGCTCACGCTCCATGTCGGCCTCGTCGAGCCTACCCGCATGCACCTCGATACCCGGAAGCTCGCCCAAAAGCTCGCCTCCGTACTCGGTTGCCGCGTAGGCACGGGCGGGGATTCCCGCCCCGCTCGCCCATTCGCACAGGAGGCGGCCCTCGGTGGTGCCGGCGAAGATGCGCAGCGCCGGCGCGGATGCGGGCGCCGTCACTTCGGGCCGCCTGGGCGCGTGATCTGGTAGAGCAGCGCGTTCATAATGGCGGCCGCCACGGTCGAGCCGCCCTTGCGACCCCTCGCGACGATGGCCGGCACGCGTCGCGCGAGTAGCTCCTCTTTCGCCTCGACCACGTTCACAAACCCAACCGGCACCCCAACGACGAGCGCGGGCCCGATCTTCCCCGCGTCCATGAGCTCGGCGAGGCGCAGAAGTGCTGTGGGAGCGTTGCCGACGGCCACGATGAGCGGACCCTCGATGCCGCAAGCTTTGTCCATGCTCGCAACGGCGCGAGTCGTGCCCGCGGCGCGCGCCGTTGCGGCGACATCCGGGTCGGCCATATAGCACACGGCCTGGCAGCCGATCTTCGCGAGCGCGGGCTTGCTTATGCCTGCGAGCGCCATGTTCGTGTCGGTGAGCACCGTGGCCCCTGCGCGCAATGCGTCGAGCGCACAGTGCGCGGCGTCATGGGTGAACACGAGGGAATCGGCGTACGAGAAGTCGGCAGTGGTGTGGATGACGCGCTTCACGACGGGCTCTTCGAGCGGCGGGAACGTGCGGCCGCCGAGCTCTTCGGTGATGATCTCGAAGCTGCGCCGCTCGATGTCGACGGGCGCCATCTCCTTGGAATCCATCTAGTACTCCACTCCTTCCCTTGCACATATCCCCTGCTCGTAGGGATGTTTCTCGCACTGCATCTCGGTTATGTAGTCGGCCTTCTCCGCGATCTTGCGGGAAGGCGCGCGCCCGGTGAGCGCTACTTCGACGCCGCGCGCGGACATATCGAGCGCGCGGTCCACGAGCGCCTCGTCGACAAGACCCTTCGAAAGCGCGTCGAGCGCCTCGTCGAGCACGAGCAGCCCCTCCTGCGCGCCCTCGAACTCGGCGAGCGCGGAAGCAAGGTTCCCATCGTGCAGCTCGCACGTCGCGGCAAGTTCTTCCGACGTCATGGACCAGGTAAACTTTTCCGACACCTTCCCCGCGAACACGGGCACGCCGAAATGCTCGGCGAGCAGTCGCGCCTCCCCGCTTTCGCCGTCTTTCAGGAACTGCACGACGACGACACGGCGGCCTGCGGCGAGCATGCGAAGGGCGAGGCCCATCGCCGCCGTGGTCTTGCCTTTGCCGTCGCCATGATACACGTGGATCATACGCCCTCCTCGATAATGCGGTAGACATACTCCATGTCGAGCGCCTCGCGCACGACGTCGGCCAGGCGGTCAAACTCGCGCGCACGGTGATCGGCCGCGGACGCCGCGCCCGCAGCACCCACGACGCTCTCGGGCAGGCCGCGCATGCGCGCGAGCGAGCGTGCGAGGACGAGCGCCACCCCCGGTTCGTCGAACAGGCCGTGGAGATAGGTTCCGAACACGTTTCCGCAGGCCGCGCCTTCTGGTTTGCCGCCAATCGTGCCCGCAGGGGCGCAAGAGACGGTCGTTTCGCCGTCGTGAATCTCGTACCCGCGCGCCGTCATGCCGTTCCACACCGAGAACGCGCCTTGGGCGCCCGTGATGCGCAGCTCCGACTGGGCGAGGCGCTTTTCCTCCTTGAACACCGTACTTGCAGGGATGAGCCCGAGCCCGCGCGCGGTGCCAGCGCCTTCCCTGCCGTGCGGGTCGGAAAGCTCGTCTCCCAAAAGCTGGTAGCCTCCACATATGCCGAGCACCGGCGTGCCCGCGCCCGAAAGCGCGCGTACACAGGCTCCGATGCCGCTAGCCGCAAGCCAGCGCGCGTCGTCGAGCGTGGTCTTCGAGCCGGGGAGCACCACCAGGTCGGGCCGGCCCAGATCGGTCGTCGAGGAAACGTAGCGCACGCCCACGCCGGGCACGCGCGAAAGCGGGTCGAAGTCGGTGAAGTTCGACAGATGCGGAAGGCGCACGACGGCGACGTCGATGACGCCGCGCGCCTCGCGGGCAGATAGGCGCGGCGCGAGCGAGTCCTCGTCGTCCAGGTCGAGCGTAAGATACGGCACGACCCCCACGACGGGAACCCCGCACATCTTCTCGAGCGGGGCCAAACCCGGGCGCAGGATTTCCACATCGCCGCGGAACTTGTTCACCACAAGCCCCCGCAAAAGCGTGCGGTCCTCGGGCGCAAGGAGCGCGACCGTGCCGTAGAGCTGGGCAAACACCCCACCTGGGTCGATGTCGCCCGCGAGCAGCACGGGGGAGGACACGGCGCGCGCGAGCCCCATGTTGACGATGTCGTTTTCGGCAAGGTTGATTTCGACGGGGCTGCCGGCGCCCTCGATGACGATGACGTCGTTTTCCTCCGCGAGCGAATCGAACGCCTCCAAAATCTGCGGCATGAGCGCCTTCTTTCGCGCGAAGTAGTCCCTCGCAGCGAAGGCTCCCTGCGCCTTGCCGGCCACGATGAGCTGGCTTCGGTGGTCGCTTTCGGGCTTGAGCAGGATGGGGTTCATGCGCACGTCGGGCGCGATGCCGCACGCCTCGGCCTGCATGATCTGGGCGCGCCCCATCTCGAGCCCATCGGCCGTGACACCGCTGTTGAGCGCCATGTTCTGACTCTTGAAGGGAGCCACGCGCAGGCCGTCCTGCGAAAGCACACGGCACAGCCCCGCCGCAAGCAGGCTCTTCCCCGCGTTCGACATGGTGCCCTGGATCATGATGGGCTTCGCCCTACCCACGGGTATCGACCTCCTTCGCCGAGCCTCGGCCATCCGCGCCCGCCATAGCGTCGCTGCAAGAAGCGCCGCCCCGTTCGTCGGGTTCGCCTTCGCCCGATGCGCCTTCCGCCCGAAGCGCGCGGCTGAACGCCATCGCAAGCCGGGCGTTCTCCTTGCGCGTGCGCACCGCGACGCGGCACCAGAAACGGGACAGTACCGAAAACGAGTCGCACGTGCGGACCAAAACCCCCTGTTTATACAGGCGCTCGGGGATGTCTTTCGCCGGCGTGCGGACTAAAAGGAAGTTCGCATCCGACGGCACGACGGAAAGCCCGAGCGAGGAGAGCTCGTGGGAAAGCCACGATCGCTCGCCCGCCAATACATCGCGCGTGCGCGAGACATATTCGACGTCTTCCAGGGCGGCGATGCCCGCGGCCTCGGCGACCGAGGAGACGGGCCACGCCTGCCCCGCCCGGCAAATCCCCTCGATGAGTTGGGCGTTTCCGCTGATCAGATACCCCAACCGCAACCCTGCCATTCCGTAGAGCTTGGTGAACGCGGAGAGCACGGCCACATGGTGCGAACACGCGGCGCGTGCGGCCACGCTCCTTTCGCGGGCGTCGGGCGCAAATCCGAGGAAGCACTCGTCCACGACGAGCAGCGCGCCCACCTGCTCGCAGCGGCAAGCCGCCTCGTCGATCACGCGGGGGTCGACGAGGCGCCCCGTCGGGTTGTTCGGATTGCAGAGGTACGCCACGTCTCCCGGCCCCTCGATCGCGCGGGCGAAGGAGGCGGGCACGTCGAAGTCATCCGCTTCGGAGAGCGGGAACTCCTGCACGCATGCGCCGTAGTACGATGCCGCCTCCGCATATTCAGAGAACGTCGGCGCGCACACGACGATGCGTTTCGGGCGCACCGCCGCGGCGAGCCGCCAGATGATGTCGGACGCGCCCGCGCCGCAAACAATAGTATCTTCGGGAATGCCCTGGGCGCGCGCTAGGGCGCGAACGAGGGCGAGGCTTTCCCTATCGGGGTAGGCGTCGATTCGAGAAAGCGCCTTGCAAGCTGCGGCGACGGCGCGCGGCGAGGGGCCTGCCGGATTCACGTTCACCGAGAAGTCAATGAGGTCGGAGACGCCCCCTTCGCAAGCGATGCCGAGCGATTGCGAGCTGCCCCCATGCGTACGGGCGCGCAGGATTCCCCCGGCAGCCCGGGGCGCGGCGTGGTCTTCCCTCATGCCATCGCCCCCACGGCGAGCACGACCGCCGCGCGCGCGGCGCCGAAGACGACGAGCGCGCATACGGACGCGGCGAGCATGAGCCTCGTCGCCCGGGCGATGTCGTCCCACTCGATTTCACGGGACGCGTCGCCTATCGTCGGTTTATCAACGAGCTTGCCAAAATACACCGCGGGTCCTGCCAGGCGCAGCCCGAGCGCGCCCGCGCACGCCGACTCGGTCTGCGCCGCGTTCGGGCTCGCATGGCGACGCCTGTCGCGGCGCCAGATGCGCGCCGCCCCGCGCGCGTCGAGCCCGACGATCGGGCACACGGCGATCATGAGCAGGGCCGATAAGCGCGAGGGAATCCAGTTCACCGCATCGTCGAGGCGCGCCGAGGCGCAGCCGAAGTCGATGTAGCGCTCGTTTTTGTAGCCCACCATGCTGTCGAGCGTGTTCACCGCCTTGTACGCCATACCCAAGGGCGCACCCCCGATCATAAGGTAGAAAAGCGGCGCGATGACGCCGTCGCTCGCGTTCTCCGCCACCGTTTCCACAGCGGCGCGCGCGACGCCCTGCTCGTCGAGAACAGACGTGTCGCGTCCCACGATGAGCCCGACTGTTTCGCGCGCCGCGACAAGGCCGCCCTTCGAGAACGCGCGGGCCACGGCCAGGCTCTGGCGGCGCAGCTCGCATGCCGCGAGAATCTGATAGCTCGCCCATGCCTCGGCCACGAAGCGCAAGCCGGAGTGAACCATACCGCAAAGATGCAGGATTCCCCAGGTCAAAAGCCCACACGCAAGCGGAAGCGCCACGGCGAGCACAAGCCCTGCGGCGCGCGTGCCCGCGGGCGTTTGCGGGAATACGCGCCGCAGGCGGCCTTCGGCCCACGTGATCGCGCGCCCCATGGCGACGACGGGATGGGGAAGCCAGCGCGGGTCGCCGAAGACAAGGTCGGCCGCGAACCCGGCGGCGACGGCAAGAATCGTCATCACTGGGCATCGCCCCCCGAAGCGGGGCGAACGTCGCGAAGGCAGCGTCCATCCCAGGTGGCGGCCCATGCGCCGCCTGGCTCGGTATGCACGTCGAAGTATCCCATTTTTGGGACAGCTAGCTCGGAGAGCAGCGCTTTCACGGTACCCGCGTGAACGACGAAGACGGCGCGCCCACTCCCCTGAGCGCGCTCCGATTCGCACGCCTCCCGAAACGCCGCGACGACGCGGCGGGTGAAATCGCTCTTGCCCTCGCCATGCGGGCAGCGCGTCTCGCACCAGGAGTCTACCCAGGCGCGGTAGCGCGCATCCTCTTTAAGCTCGGCGGCGTTTCGCCCCTCGAAGTCGCCGAAATCCATCTCGCGCAGACCGGGGCACGCCATAAGCTCCGCGTTCGGGAAGAGGATGCGCGCCGTCTGGTCGGTGCGGGCCATGCCGCTCGTGATAACACGGAACACGTCACCATCGCACGCGAGATCGCGCAAAGCGCGCTCGCCCGCGCTCGACAGGGGCTCGTCGGTGCCCGCCCCGCTGTAGCGATGATCTTCCGTGCCCGCCGTGGCACCATGGCGCACGAAAACGACTTCCAAAGGCGCGCCCACGCCCTGCGTCCCTCGAGGCGCATCGTCAAGGTTTCCTTTGATGACCTGGGGTATCCCGCACGTCATGCGCACGACGACGTCGGCGCGCGCAGCGAGCGCGCATCCCAGGCGCCCCGCGCGCTCGCGCCATTGGGCGTCTTCCGCACGCATGGGGACGACCCCCGAGCCGACCAAGGGCAGAATCACTACGTCGAAGCCGATCAGCCGCTCGAGCGCCCGGTCAGCGTCGAGCGCGCGTACGAGTTCCTCAGCACGGTACGCGACACGGCCGGCAAAAGCCGCGGGCACGCCGCCCTCCGCAAGCTGCGCCGCGTCGACGAAATCGTCCGCCGCGAACCCGAGCTTTTCGCGCACGAAGGTCCTCTTCCCCGAATGCGCGCCACCTACCACGAGAATCATAGGAGCATGCCCCCCGCCACCAGCATGGCAAGCATCGCGAGCTCGGCCCATTGCAGAAACCATCCGGCCAAATCACCCGTCACCCCGCCGAAGCGGGACAGGGCAACATGGCGGTACCACGCGAGCACCAAAAACCCCGCCACCGCTATAAGGGCGCCGACGGCCTGAGCGCACGCGACCATCCCTGCAGCCGAAGCAGCAGCGAAAGCGCAAAGCGGCACGACGATCTCCGCGCGCTTCTTCGCAGGCGAGAGCCCCGCGGCCATGCCGTCCGCCCGCGCGGCAGGCCAGCATTCAACGGCGAGCCCCGAAAGCGCGCGGGAGAACACGAGCGAGCACAGAAGCGCGAGGAACGCCCCCGCCGTAAGCGGCAGCGCGGTGAACAGGGAAAACTGCAGAATAAGGTACACAACAACACCGATGACCCCGAAGGCGCCCGCCCGCGGGTCGTGCATGATCTCGAGCTTTCGCTCGCGCGGGGCCCAACTTGCAAGCGCATCGGAGGTGTCGCAGAGCCCGTCTAGGTGGATGCCTCCCGTCACCGCCACAGGCAGCGCCACGAGCACGGCCGCGACGATGGTCGCGGGCACGCCGAGCAGGTTCGCAACGTGTCCCCACGCCGTCATGAGGAAGCCTTCCGCAAGGCCCACCAGGGGAAACGCGGCAAGCGCATGGGTTGACCCGAAATCGGTCCAGGCCGATTTCGGGACGGGGATGCGCGAGAACGTTCCGAACGCCGCGCCGATTGCCTCTACTATCTTCACCTTGTAGGTCCTTCGCCTTTCATCCACACGGGAATCCCGCATACCACTTCGACTGCGCGGTCGGCCAGCGCCGCCACGCCCGCGTTCACGCGCGCGAGCGCGCGCCTCCATGCCTCGGTCCCTTCATCGTAGCGCATCCCATCGGCGAACACGTCGACGGTGACCACCACCGTATGCGCAGCGGCCTGAGCGAGCCGTTCAATACCTCCGAGCACCTCGCGCGCCGCAGCGTCGGGGTCACGCGGGGACAAGCCGCCTTCCGCGAAGAGCTCGTTCGCAACCAGGTTGCCCACGTCCTCCAAAAGAAGCGTGCAGCCGCGCGGAAGCCCGGACACTGCGGCGCCCACGTCACGCGTGCGCTCGAGGGTGGAAAACCCCTTGCCCTCGCGCAGCGCCCGATGGCGCGCGATGCGGCGGGCGCCCTCTTCCCCGAAGGGCTCCATCGTTGCCAGGTACACGCGAGGGCCGTCGTGCCCAAGGCACAGGGACTCGGCATAGGCGCTCTTGCCGCTCGCGGCGGCGCCGATAACGAACGTCACCGTCATTTCCCAGCCTCGAAATGCTCGTAAGCAGCCATGCCAGTCGCCGTGAACGTCTTCCCATCCCGGTACACGCGCAGCGCCGAATCCAGAAGGGGCAGATACGCCATGGCGCCCGCGCCCTCGCCCAAGTGCATGCCTGCGTCGAGGGGTGCCTTTATGCCGAGCTCGCGAAGAAGCTCCTGGCTTGCGGGTTCGCTTGATGCGTGGGTGCCCACGAGGTAGCCCAAGACATTGGGGCACAGGCGCGCCGCGCACAGGGCCGCCGTGCAGGATATGACCCCGTCGAGGAGCGCCGGCGCCTTCGAGGCCGCGGCCCCTAGGTAGAAACCGCACATCGCCGCGATGTCGAAGCCGCCCACCTTCGAGAGCACGTCGATCGGGTCGGCAGGATCGGGCGAGTTCGCGTCGATAGCGCGCTCGACCACGTCGCGCTTGCGCGCGAGCGAGGCGTCCGAGAGCCCCGCGCCGCGCCCGACGAGGCTCCGCGCGTCCGCCCGGATGAGCACTGCGGCCACCGCCGCCGAGGTGGTCGTGTTGCCGATGCCCATCTCGCCCGCGGCAAGAAGGTGCACGCCGGCGCGGGCAAGCCCGCACGCGACGGCGATTCCGACCTCGATCGCGCGCACGGCCCCATCGCGAGACATAGCGGAGCCGTGCGCGATGTTGCCGCTCCCCCGCCGCACGTTCGCGCGCACCATGCGCGCGTCTTCTATGCCCCGGGCCATACCCACGTCGACGGGCACGACCTCGGCACCCGCGAACGCCGCCATGCGGCAGGCGCTCGTGGCCCCCTCGCACATGTTGCGCGCGACGGCTCGCGTCACGTCTTGCCCGCTTTGCGACACGCCTTCGGCAACGACCCCGTTGTCGGAGAAGAATACCGCGAGCGCACGGGGAAACTCGGCCACCTCGGCGCTCCCCTGAGCTGCGGCGATACACGCGACGGCGTCTTCAAAGTCGCCCAATCCCCCCAAGGGGTGCGCGATGGAGTCCCACGCGGCGTACGCGGCGGCACGGGCGCACTCGTCTGCGGGCGCGATCCGGGAGAGCGCAGCTTCGAGCACGGCGCCCGGCGCCGACGAGAACGCGCGCTCGACTTCCTCGCGGATGCAGGCAAGCGAGGTTTCAGTTGCTTCAGCCATGTCGTTTCCTCTCTGCAAACGACGCCGCGGCAGACGCGAACGCGCGCGCAACGTCGGGGTTCGCAGGATAGTACACATGCGGGAAGCCTGCCACCAAGGACGGGGTGGTCGTCATGCACGGCCAGCCCTTGTCGCGCCGGGGCTTCTGCGCCCAGAAGTCGCCGCCCGGGCAGGTGGACTGCCAGTAGTGGAACTCGTGCGCGCGGATGCGTGTGCCGCGCGGCCCGTAGAGCCCGTCGCGTTGGGAAGTGAGCTCCACGTACCCGAAATGGGACAGCCTTCCCCCGTTCTCGCTTGCGCCCTCAAGGGCGCCCGCAACAGGCCAGCGCCGCCCCTCGCTATCGGCGATTTCGCGCTGCAGGTACAAAAACCCACCGCATTCGGCGACCGTCGGCATGCCGGATTCCACCGCACGCCGTACCGCCTCGCGTATCGGCGCGTTCTCGGAGAGCTGCCGCGCATTGAGCTCCGGGTAGCCGCCCCCCAGATAGAGGGCGCTTGTCCCCCGGGGCAACTCTCTATCACACAGAGGGCTGAAAAAGGCCAGCTCGCAACCCAGATCCTCGAGCGCGCGCAGGTTCTCCTCGTAGTAGAACGAGAACGCCTCGTCACGTGCGACGGCGACGATGGGCCGCGCTCCCGCGATCGGCTCCAACCGGCAAGGTTCCTCGCGGATATCGGGTGCCGTCGCCGCTATTTCGAGCAAGCGGTCGACGTCGACGCTCTTTTCCACCAGCTCGGCCATCTTGTCGATGCGCGCGGAGAGCTGCTCGACCTCGTCGGCGGTCACAAGCCCCAAATGCCGGCTTTCGAGCGAGAACGCCTCGTCGGCGGGGATATTCCCCAAAACCGCGACGCCCGTGTGCTTCTCGATCGCAGGCGCCGCGTAGGCGCAGGCAGCGGCGCTCGTCTTGTTCAGCACGACGCCGCGCACGTTCGCACAAGGCAGGAACTCGGCGATGCCGCGGATTACGGCGGCGAGCGATAAAGACGCCCCGCGCCCGTTCACCACTAAAACGACCGGCGTTTCCGTGTCGCGCGCAACCTGGTAGCTGCTCGCGTCGGCCACGCCGGGCGCCATGCCGTCGTAGAAGCCCATGACCCCCTCGAGCACCGCGACATCCGCGCCCGCGGCGCCGCGTGCGAGCAGGGCGCGCAGCGTCGGGGCGTCGGTGAAGAAGCCGTCTAAGTTGCCCGAGCGCGCGCCCACGACGCGGCGATGAAAGAGCGGGTCAATATAGTCGGGGCCGCATTTGAAGGCCGCGCATGCGAGGCCGCGGCGCGCAAGCGCGCGCAGGAGCGCGCACGTAACGACCGTCTTGCCGCTCCCGCTCGAGGGCGCAGCGACCATGAAACGCGGGATGGTCGTGCTCACCGGGCGCCGCCTTCCCCACCCGCACCACGCGCGCTGACGAGGAACACGGGGTTTTGCGCCTTCATAAGATGGTGCGAGCCTACAGCCTCGGCGCGGGCGGCCGACACCTGGCACGCCTCGAACCCCTTAAAGCGCGAACCCGAGAGAAGCGCGCACGCCTCGGTGAGCGTCTCAACGGTGACGCATGGCACGCACAGACGAACCTGCGAGTTCTTCTCGAGCGCCGCCTCCACGATGGAGGGAAGCTCGCCCGCGCTCCCGCCGACGAACACGGCGTCGGGGACGGGCAGTTTCGCGAGCGCTTCGGGGGCGACACCGGGGACTGCATGCACGTTGCCGCACCCGAATGCAGCCACGTTCTCCCGGATGAGCCGCACGCCGGCCGCGTTGCGCTCAACCGCCCATACCGACCCCGCTCGCGCGACGAGCGCCGCCTCGATCGACACGCTCCCCGTGCCGGAGCCGACGTCCCACACGGTGTCGGTCGCGGTAAGGCGAAGCTTCGCGAGCGCGACGGCGCGCACCTCCTGCTTGGTCATGGGAACGTCGCCGCGGATGAAGAGCTCGTCGGGAATGCCCGAGGAAGCGTACGGCCAGCGGGAGCTCGCGGCGCGGGATGCGCCCGCAGAGTCCGCCGCGGAAGAAGCCGCCGCGGGCGCAGACGCGCCGGCCGGTGCCTCGGAGGCTGCGCCAGAGCCCGCAGGCGACCCGGCGCCGCCTGCGGGCTCGATAAGCATCACGTTCAAGTCGTCGAACGTCTGACCTGCGATTTCACTTGCGGTCGCGCAGGTGATGCGCTCGTCGGGGTACGACAGGCGCTCGGCCACCGTCACACGCGCGTCCCCGAAGCCCGCCTGCACAAGCTCGCCCGAAAGCCGCGAGGGGTCTTCCCCGCCCGACGTGACGAGAAAGAGCTCACCTGCGCGCTCGGCCTCGGCCACGATGTCGCACGCCACGCCGTGAGCGCTCGCGAAGCGCCAATCCTGCCATGGACGCGCGAGGCGCGCGGCGAGATAAGACGCTGAGCTTATGCCGGGAATGACGCGCACGTCCACCTGCGCGTCGCCGGAGAGCGCCTCCACCAGGCGGCGCGCGCCGCTGAACAGCCCCACATCGCCCGTCATCACGACCACGGCGCGCCGCCACGACGCCGCATCGGTGAGCGCGGCGACGATGTCCGCCGTCTTCACGAGCTCGCATCTCACCACGTCGGGCGGCACGTCGATGCCGGCAAGCGCGCGATGAGCGCCGATGACCACGTCGGCGATGTCGATCGCGTCGAGCGCCGCGCGCGAGAGCAAGTCGGGGTTTCCGGGCCCCGCCCCGATGATCGTTACCTTTCGCATAGAATCTCCCGATACCCGCGCGGCGTGACCATACGGCCGCCTACGAGCTTCGTGTCAGCGTTGCCGACGAACACGGTGGTGAACATGTCGGCGTCGATCTCCCCCAGCTCGGAGAGCCTGCACATGCCCGACTGCTGCCCCTCGCGCCCGATGTTGCGTACCCAGCCGCAGAGCGTGTCGGGGGCCTTCCATTCGAGCATAATCTTCGCCGCGCGCGAGAGCCTGTCGGCGCGCTTTCTGCTGCGCGGGTTGTACAAACAGATGCAGAAGTCGGCGCTCGCCACGGCGGCGAGCCTGCGCTCGATGACCTCCCACGGCGTGAGCAGGTCGGAGAGCGACACGACCGCGAAGTCGTGGGCAAGCGGGGCGCCGAGCACCGCCGACCCGCTCTGAGCCGCGGTGGCCCCGGCGATAACTTCCACGTCTACATCGGGGTAGTCCTCCGCAAGCTCCAGCACGGGGCTCGCCATGCCGTACACGCCCGCGTCACCGCTGCACACGAGCGCCACGGCTTCTCCGCTCTGCGCGCGCGAAAGCGCCAGGCGGCACCGTTCGACCTCGTGCATCATCGGCGTCGCGAGATGCGCCGCGTCGGGCACGGCGGCGAGCGCGAGCTCCACGTATTTCGTGTACCCCACAACGATGTCCGCCGCCTCGAGCGCGCGCCGGGCCGCAATCGTCATGCCATCGGGGCCGCCCGGGCCGATCCCCACCACGAAGAGCTTTCCCATCACCGCTCCTTAAACGAAAGTTCGATAGTTACCTTGGAAAACGCGACGGTCACGCCGCCGTGAGCGAGCTTCGGGAAGATAAGTTTGCCCCCGTCCGCGAGCGCCGCGCGCTCGCACACGTTGTCGACCCCCACCGTCGCGCGCACGAAATCAGATGGCGAAACGCTGCCTTCGACCTGCGACAACTCCTCTGCGGAATACGTCGCAAGCGGGATATTGCGCGCGCGGCAGAAGGCGAGCAGACCCTCCTCGTGCGCCTTCACGTCGATCGTCGCCACCTCGCGCACGGCCGAAGGCGAGATGCCCGCCTGCCCGCACGCGAGAAGAAACGCCTCCCCGATCGCTTCGGCGCACGCACCGCGACGGCACCCTATACCCGCAACGATGCAGGGCACGACAAGGCGAAGCGGCTCGGACGCAGGCACCTGCGCCCGCACGCCCGCCGGCTTCCCCGTCTCACCGGCGAGCACGACCTCGCCCGTTGTCTCCGCCGCGCAAACGGACGCACCTGCGTTCGCGCCAGCGAACGGCGACACGACGATATCGGCCCGAGCGCGGTCTGACGCAATGTCAACCCCCTCAGGCGGCTGTCCCGAAATCGGCATGTCGGAATAGAGCGCCACGCGCCCGCCCGAAAGCAGCCGCGCTGACACTCGCTTGATGGCCTCGGGATTCGAAACGGCGAGCCCCACACGGCGCGCCCACGTATCCACCGCCCACACGCCGCGGACGTCAGTCGCCGTGGTGATAACGGGGGTGACCCCTGCCACGCGTGCCACAGTTTGCGCCAGCTCGTTCGCACCGCCCAAATGCCCCGACAAAAGCGGGACGGCAAAGCGCCCCGCCTCGTCGATCGCCACAACCGCGGGATCGTTTGCCTTCGAGCCGACATACGGCGCGATAGCCCGCACGGCGATGCCCGCCGCGCCCACGAACAGAAGCGCGTCCGACGCTTCCCACGCGAGCGCCGTCCATGCGCGCAGGTCGACCTTCCCCTCGCCGAACCCGCGCGAAACGGAAACGTCCCAGCCAGGGTCATCTTCACCTGTCTGCGCGCAATCGGAAAGCGCGCGTGCGGTGCGCTCCGCCAACGCATACCCCCTCTCAGTGAACGCTATGCAGGAAACCCTCATCTAGCGCACCACCATCGTCGAGAAGTAGCTGCCCCGATCGGGCACATCGTCAAGCGAGCGGTACACGCGCTCGCCCGGAAGCCCACAGTCCTCTACAAGCTCGGCACCGTCGAAGGCGCCCTCCTCGCAAAGAAAGCGCTTCGTGTCCGCAAGCGAGCGGCGCGCCTTCATGACCACCTTCGTCCCCGGCCAGCCGATTGCGCGGCCCACCCCATACAGAACGCCTTTACTCATACGTCGCCCCCAATTCTCCGATAACTGCATCGGCGCCCGACGTGCGGAAAAGCTCGCGGCGCTCGGCGTCGAACACGACCGCGGCGATGTCGCATGCGCCCGCCGCGCGGCGGCGCAACCTGTCCTCGATTGCCGCAGCGAGCGAGGCGCGCGCAGCGTCCCCCACGCCGGCGGCCTCGATTACCTCGAGCGCCGCCGTGGTCGTGACCGACGACATGATCTCGCGCACGATCTTCGCGCCCGCGCCGGCCATGGCCGCGTGGGCGGCCAGAATCTCCGCGCGGCAGTCGGCGGTACGCGAATGGGTGTCCATGATGCCGCCCGCGACCTTCACTAACTTGCCGATGTGTCCTACAAGAAGGACATTGGTGAATCCCTCGCGAACGCAGCAATCAATCGCATCGCCCACAAAGTTGGAGATGAAGACCACCGGCGCACCGTTTAGGTGGAAATGCCCCGAGATGAACTGCCCGCCGTAGTTGCCGGGCGTGAGCACGACTCCGCGCCGCCCCATAGCCGCATGCTGCCGGATCTCGAGCTCGATGCTGTCGCGCAAGGCAGCGAGGCTGCGCGGCTCGACGATGCCCGTCGTGCCCAGGATGGAGATGCCGTCCTCTATCCCCAGGTGCGGGTTGAAGGTCTTTTCGGCAAGGGCAACACCCTCGGGTACCGAAATCGTTACAGCAATATTTCCAGAAAAGCCGTGCGCGGCGCACACCTCGCGCACCGCCGAAGTGATCATCGCGCGCGGCGTCGCGTTGATGGCGGCCGCCCCCACCGGCTGCTCGAGCCCGGGCAACGTCACGCGCCCCACGCCCACGCCGCCATCGACGGAAACTTCCGATTCGCGCGTGGGCACGCCCTTGCTGCCCGCAGCGCCCGTGCCCGACCCCGCATGTTCCACGCGCGCGTACACGAGCACGCCGTCGGTCACATCGGCATCGTCGCCTGCGTCCTTTCGCACGGCGCACTGGGCGCACCCCTCGCCGATGCATGCGTCGACCACGTCCGTCTCGACGGGCAGCCCGCCGGGGGTGACGATCGACACGCGGCCCACGGTCTTTCGTGACAAGAGCATCTCGCAGGCCGCCTTCGCCGCGAGCGCGGCGCAGCTCCCCGTGGTGTAGCCGCAGCGCAGGCGGGTCGTCCCGGTATATATGTAGTGCTCGAAGGCCACGCTAGCTGCTCGCCTTCCGATACCCCGTGGCAAACGAAGGGTCGTAAAGCTTGCTGCGCTCGTACGACTCCGCTTGCGCGCCGTTGTGCGCAAGCCCGCCGCGAGCTCCGAGCACGCGGCCCACCACCACGAGCGCCGTGCGGTCGATGCCCTCTCGCGCGCCCGCATCGGCGAGCGTGCCCACTGTGCATCGCACCACACGCTCCTCAGGCCAGGTCGCCTTGTACACGAGCGCCGCCGGCTCGTCGGAGCTGCGGCCCGCGGCCAAAAGCTCAGCGGAAAGCTCGGCGAGCATACCCGAGCTCAGGAAGATGACCATAGTCGAGCCGCTTTCCGCCATGGTGCGCATGCTCTCGCCCGCGGGCATGGGGGTGCGCCCGGAAAGCCGCGTGATCACGACCGACTGGCTGATTCCCGGCAGCGTGTATTCCTGGCGAAGCGCCGCCGCGGCACCGCAAAAGCTCGACACGCCGGGCACCACCTCGTAGTCCACGCCGCGCGCGTCGAGTGCGTCCATCTGCTCCTGGATGGCGCCGTACAGGCACGGGTCGCCCGTGTGCAGGCGCACCACTTCCTCGCCCCGCGCATCCGCCGCGCACATCACGTCGAGCACTTCCTCCAAGGTCATGTGCGCGCTGTCGTAGACGATGCAGGATTCCTTGCACTCAGCGAGCAGCTCGGGGTTCACAAGGCTTCCCGCCCAAACGACCACGTCGGCCGCGCGCAGAAGGCGCGCCCCGCGCAGCGTGATAAGGTCGGCGGCGCCCGAGCCTGCGCCAACGATATGAATCATCCGAGCCTTCCCTTCCCGTTTCTCATCGCAACCGTTTACGCCGCCATTCGCGCGGCGGGCAAAACACGGCGCCTGCGGCGACAATCGGCGCAAATACGCAGGCAGGAGCCGCAATGCCGCCCGCCCTGGCTTTGACACGTTCACAAGTGCCCACTATCATAGTAAAAGTTTCGGCAACGAGCATATGACAATCGGATAAAAGGAAATGACCGGCGCGGCGCCCGCACAGCCCGCGCTGGCTTGCGGAGGGAACCAGGTGGGAATCCTGGGCAAGGGACATTACTGTATAGGATGCGCGGGCGAACCGCCTCGCGCCCCAAGCCAGACTGCTTCGCCTTTTCCTCACGGCATCGCCGTGGCGTTAGCTCCTTGTGAACCCCGAGGGGTGCGCTTTTCTTTCGCTTGTGCCGACAAGCAACTGTCGCCGGGGGACCGGCAAACCGAGGAAAGGAAAAACCATGTCCGACCAGATGTCACGCCGCGGCTTCATGGGCGCCGCAGCAACCGGAGCCGTCGCGCTCGCCGGAGTCGCGCTCGCGGGCTGCTCCAACACCTCCACGAGTTCCGAGAAATCGAGTGAAAAGGAGAAGGCCGTGAAGCCGGTCATCCTCGTCACGAGCTTCGGCACGAGCTACAACGACTCGCGCCACATCACCATCGGCGCCATCGAAGACGCTATCCGCGAGAAGTACTGGCAGGACTACGACATCCGCCGCGCCTTCACCGCGCAGATCATCATCGACAAGCTGAAGAAGCGCGACGGCATCACGATCGACAACATGACCGAGGCGCTCGACCGCTGCGTGGAAGACGGCGTGAAGGAAATCGTCGTGCAGCCGACGCATCTCATGGGTGGCCTGGAATACACCGACGTGAAAGACGAGCTCGACAAGTACGCCGACAAGTTCGACAAAATCTCGCTCGGCGACCCGCTGCTCACCTCCGACGACGACTACAAGAAGGTGGCCGCAGCCATTAAGGAGAACATGGCGTCCTTCGACGACGGCAAGACGGCGCTGTGCCTCATGGGCCACGGCACCGAAGCCGATTCCAACGCCGACTATGCCAAGATGCAGGAAGTGTTTAAGAACGAGGGCTTAACGCAGTTCTTCGTCGGCACCGTCG
This sequence comes from Collinsella sp., assembly GCA_048342015.1. GTDB lineage: Bacteria > Actinomycetota > Coriobacteriia > Coriobacteriales > Coriobacteriaceae > Collinsella. The sequence continues at coordinate 87,941 of DBGDFS010000050.1, forward strand.
AGGCTGAACCGACCTGCGAGGATGTTATCGCCGCCGCGAGCGCCGCAGGCTACAAGAAGGCCGTGCTCGCGCCGTTCATGGTGGTCGCGGGCGACCACGCGAACAACGACATGGCAGACGAGACCGACCCCGACAGCTGGGCTGCGAAGTTCGTGGCCGCCGGCTTCGAAGTGACGTGCCTGCTCCAGGGTCTGGGACAGAACGTCGCGGTCGACGACATCTACGTCTCGCACGTGGACGACGCCATCGCCAAGCTGTAAACTCGCCGCGCACGGGGGCGCCGGTCGCGTCCCCGTGCAACGGGCATGCGCCTTCCCCGACCGACGGCGCATGCCCGTTGCATTCGCATCCCGCCCGCCCACCGCACGGCGCGGGCGGTCGAAGCGATTGAAAGGAACCCCCTCCATGTTGAAGAAAACCCTCGCCTTCGCCCTGTCAGCGGCGCTTTTCGCGTTCTCGCTCGCCGGCTGCGGCGGAAATTCAATCGACAGCGCAAAGGCAAGCGATGCCGATTCCCAGGAAAAGACCGAACAGGCGGCCGATGCGCCCGAGGGCGCAAGCGCTGCCCCCATCACCGCCGACAAGGTGGCCGACGGCACCTATCCGATCACCGTAGATTCCAGCTCGAACATGTTCAGGATTGTGGACGCCCAGCTCATCGTGGAAAACGGCTCCATGCACTGCGTGATGACACTTTCCGGCACGGGCTACGGCAAGCTCTTCATGGGCACGGGTGACGAGGCTGCCGCCGCGAGCGAGGCCGACTTCATCCCCTATGTGGAAAACGCGGAAGGCAAGTACACCTACGACGTGCCCGTTGAAGCGCTCGACGAGGACACCGCCTGCGCCGCGTGGAGTATTAGAAAAGAGCAGTGGTACGACCGCACGCTCGTGTTCGAATCCGCCGGCGTCGATCTGCGCGCCGACGCACTGAAGTAACGCCATGCGGTCGATTCTTCCCAAGGGGGAAAACAGGAAGCGCCACAGCATCGCGGCGCGCGCGATCGCCTGCGTTCTCGTCGCCCTGCTCGCGCTTCCCTTCGCGGGGTGCAGTGCGAGCCCGAACGCGACCGGTGCCACGACGGGCTCTCAGGAATACACGGTGAGCGTCTCGCTTTCCGGCGGGTCAGGGCGCGCAAGCATCGCCTCACCAACCACAATTGTGAAGGATGGCGACACCTACACCGCGACCATCACCTGGTCGAGTTCGAACTACGACAAGATGACCGTCGACGGCGTGGACTACGCGCCCATAAACGACGGCGGCAACTCCACGTTCGAGATACCCGTCACGCTCGACGAGGACATCGCCGTGTCGGCCGAGACCGTCGCCATGTCGACGCCGCACACCATCGACTACACGCTCCACTTCGACTCATCCACCATGAAGGAGAAATCGGGCGACGATGCAAGCGGCGACTCCCCCGCGGGAACGGCTTCAAGCGCCGCGGCCGACTTCCACAACCCAGATTTGGGCTGCGGCTGGGAGCCGACGGGGACGCTTCAGCTTGAATACGCCAAGCACTTCACTGTCGACGAGTTCGAAGGCGGCCTGCGGCTTATCTGCGTTTCGAACGGGGAGCGCTTCCTCGTGGTACCGCAAGATGCGAAGGTACCTGATGGGTTGAGCTCTGACATCGCGGTCATAAGGCGCCCCGCCGACAAGGTGTACCTCGTGTCGTCGGCGACGATGTGCCTGGTCGACGCGCTCGATGCGAACGACAATATCTTCATGTCGGGCACGAAGGCCGACGATTGCTCGGTCGCGGGCTTCAAAAGCGCGCTCGAAAGTGGGGCGATCGCCTACGGCGGCAAGTACAGCGCGCCCGACTACGAGCGAATATCGGCCTCGGGCTGCACGCTCGCCATCGAGAACACCATGATCAACCACACACCCGATGTGAAGGAAAAGCTGCAGAAACTCGGGCTCGTCGTGCTCACCGAACAGTCGTCGAGCGAGCCCGAAGCACTCGGGCGCGTCGAGTGGATTAAGCTTTTCGGCGTCCTGTTCGACAAGGAAGACGAGGCCGCGCACCTGTTCAACGAGCAGAAGGCCCGCGTCGAGCAAACGTCGGGGCTCGCGTCGTCAGGTAAAACCGTGGCGTATTTCTACATTAACTCGAACGGGGCCGCCGTCACGCGGCGGGCGGGCGACTACGTGGCGCAGATGATCGAGCTTGCAGGCGGCAACTACGCGCTCGATGACGCGCAGACGGCGTCGACGTCAGGTTCGTCAGTAACGCTCGAAATGGAGCGCTTCTACGCGACGGCGAAGGATGCCGACATCATCGTCTACAACGGCACTATCGACGAATCGGTTGCCACCTTAAACGACTTCGTAGGCAAAAACGCGCTATTGTCGCAGTTCAAAGCCGTGAAGAACGGCAACGTCTGGGTCACAAGCGCCGACATGTACCAGCAGATGACTTCTACCGCCGACATTATCGACGAGCTGCACGGGGCGTTCACCGGCGATGACTCGAGCGACTTCCATTATCTGAGGAAGCTCGGCTAGCACCATGAGAAGCCGATTTTCCATGGCATATGACGAATCGGGGCGCGCCGCACGGTGTCGCGTCGTGACGGCGCTGCTCGCTGTTGCCCTCATCGTGCTCGTCGGGGCCAACCTGTGCATCGGGAGCGTGCTCGTGCCCGCAGACCACATCCCCGGCATCCTTTCGGGAGGCGCGGCCAATTCCATGGAAATCCAGATCATCTGGGAGATTCGTCTGCCGCGCGTGCTTTCAGCCGTGCTTCTCGGCGGGGCACTTTCGCTCTCCGGGTTCCTGCTGCAGACGTTTTTCAACAACCCCATCGCCGACCCGTTCATCTTGGGCGTCTCCTCGGGCGCAAAGTTCGTCGTCGCGCTTACGATGATCGTACTTCTGGGCGCGAACCAGGCCATGTCCTCGCCGGCCATGGTGGCCGCAGCGTTTCTGGGATCGCTTATCACCATCGGCTTCGTGCTCCTCATCGCACGGCGCATAAGTTCCATGGCCATGCTCATCGTGGCGGGCGTCATGGTGGGATACATCTGCTCGGCGGCGACGAACTTTCTCATCGCCTTCGCCGACGACCAGTCCATCGTGAACCTGCACAACTGGTCTTTGGGTAGCTTCTCGGGTTCGAGCTGGGACGACATCGCGGTCATCGCGGTCGTGGTGATCACCGTGAGCGCATGCGTATTCGCGATATCGAAGCCCCTTTCCGCCTTCCAGCTGGGAGAAGCCTACGCGAAAAGCGTCGGCGTGAACGTCGCACGCTTCCGCGTGGTGCTCGTCCTTCTAGCGAGCATGCTCTCCGCCTGCGTGACCGCGTTCGCTGGTCCGGTGTCGTTCGTAGGCATCGCGGTTCCGCATCTCGTTAAGTCGGCGCTGAAGTCGTCGAAGCCCATCCGCGTGATTCCTGCGTGCTTCTTGGGAGGCGCCATCTTCTGCGCGGGCTGCGATTTGATCGCGCGCACGCTGTTCTCCCCCGTCGAGCTTTCCATCAGCGCCGTCACCGCCATCTTCGGCGCGCCGGTGGTTATCGCACTCATGTTGAAGAAACGAGTGAGGTAGATGGGGGAATTCATGCCGCGGCCCAAAACGCTCAGAGGGGAGTCGAACCTCGAAACCCCGGTCGCAACGAAGGCTGACGGAGCGCCGCTTTTCCGCATAAGCGACCTGTCGGCGGGCTACGACAAGAAGGTCGTAGTCGAAGGCGTCGAGCTGGAGGTTCGCGCGGGCGACGTCGTGGCGCTCATCGGGCCGAACGGCTCGGGCAAGTCGACCATCTTGAAAACCATCACACGCCATCTGGCACCGCTTGCCGGCGCGGTCGAGCTCGACGGGCGGGAGATTTCCCGATGGAAGACGGCGGAGTTCGCAAGGAACCTTGCCGTTATGCTGACAGATCGACCCTGGACCGAGCTCCTCACCTGCCGCGATATCATAGAGGCGGGAAGGCATCCCTACACCGGGCGAATGGGCACACTCTCGCCCGACGACCATAGTCGGGTCGACGAGGCCATGAAAACCGCACATGTGGAAGAGTTCGCCGAGCGCGACTTCATGCAGATAAGCGACGGGCAACGCCAGCGCGTCATGCTCGCACGCGCCATCGCACAGGATCCGCGTGTGCTCGTGCTCGACGAGCCCACGTCATATCTCGATATCCGCTACCAGATCGACCTGCTGCGAATACTTCGCCACCTTGCGAAATCGCGGAATGTGGCTGTCATCATGTCCATCCACGAACTCGAGCTCGCGCAGAAAAGCGCCGACAAGGTGATTTGCGTGAAGGACGGCCGGGTCTTCCGCGCCGGCGCACCCGAGGACATATTCACGCGCGAGACGATTGGCGAGCTCTACGGCCTTCAACATGGCACCTTCAACGAGCGCTTCGGCAGCGTGGAAATTGGGCGCCCACACGGCGATGCGCACACGTTCGTCATCGCCGGCGCAGGTACGGGGTCAGCTGTGTTTCGCCAGCTAATCCGGCAGGGCAAGGCGTTCTACGCGGGCGTTCTGCACGAAGGGGACATCGACTGCGAGCTTGCGCGCGACCTGGCGACGGAATGCGTGGCCGAGCGCGCCTTCGAGCCGATCGGGGATAAAACCATAGCCCGCGCCAAAGAGCTCCTCGTCCACTGCGCGCGTCTTATCGTGTGCCCCGCCGCCTTCGGCACCATAAACGCCCGCAACGCAGAGCTCGTCGAGTTCGCACGCTCGCATGGTATCGAGGTCATGCGAGCGTGCGAAGGCGCATCGGAGGATTCCAAAATTGGAGTGGGAAGGATAAACTGGACTTTCTTTTAAGGATCCTCAGGCTACAGCTCCTACGCCGGCAAGGTCTCCAAGGCGCCGGAGAACCTCAGGAACAGGAATTTCCACGCCGACGAGCCCAACTAGGCCTAATCCAAGCGAGATTCCAGACTCGACAGACCATTGAGAGTCAGATCGTTGGCGACCTCAGAGACGCGCTCGATAGGAACCGAGCCGTCAGACAGCGCCCACGTGCGATAGATACCGATAATACCCGACAGCAAAAACGCCAGATAGTAGTCGAACATTTCGTCCTTGAGACCTTGGGGCAGCAGATCTCGCTCGGCAATCTCGTGCTCGAGCGGCGCACGAAGACGAGCCATGAAATCATCGAGCGGAATATTCTCGATCAGCTGACGATTGAGCACCAAGTTGTTGCACAGTGCCTCGTTAACGGTTTTAAAGAAGGTCGCCGCCGCGCTCAGGGCGCGCTCGTTGGTGTCGCCGTCCATGGAAGCAAGCGTTTTCTCGACTGAGTCGACAATCATCTCCACCACATCGACGGCAATGGCATCGAGCAGGCCGTCAACCGTACCAAAGTGAACGTAAAAGGTCTTGCGGTCGACATTGGCCTCGCGCGCGATGGCACTCACCGTAATGTCTGCCAGCGGCTTTTCCATGAGCAGGCGCTCGAAAGCCGAAAGGATGGCATTACGGCTGCGAACGATGCGACGATCAAGACGCGGTTTGCTGGTTGCCATGGGCGTGTCCCTTCGATATGCGAGCTTTCATCAACAGATGAGAGATAATCTACGTAAGAGGATTATCCCCCATACAGCACAAATATGCCTCGCATCATGAAGAACGCACGACTGCCCTACTGCGACTTAGGGTGCTTCTTCTTATTGAGTGCCGACGGAGATACGCGAATACCGTCTCCTGTCTGACGCACATAGGCCTTATGAGCCGGCTTTGCGGTCCCAGAAGCCTTCTGAGCGTGCTTCTTGGGATCAACGGTAACAGCATTCGTGGGGTGCGGCTTAGTGGGCGCAGAGGGCGTCTGAGGCGTGCGGCCGAGCTTGCGCATCACGCGATCCCAGCGCGCATGGATGCTCTCGTTGTGGGCGCTCTTAAGTCCCAGCAGGGGCGCAGCCAAAATGGTAGGCGCAATAAACGTAATGAGACGCCACAGCAGATAGCCGGCGGTCGAAGCCGAACCGAAGAAATGACCCAAGAACAATGCAAAGCCGCCCTCAGCGCCACCAGTTCCACCGGGCAAGGGAACCGCAGAGCTTAACAGCTGGACAAAGGCGCTCGCGGCCATGACCGAGAAAAAGTCGACCTCGTGGTGGCCAAAGGCAAGCATCAGGAAATACGGAACCAGATAGAAAAACGCGAGCTGCAGCATGGTGATAAACACGGTGAGCAGCATGGAAGAAAAATGTCCGGCCGAAAGCTTGAACTTCTCGGAGAAGGAGTAGATCTCGCCATCGACAAACGTGCGCCAACCCTCGATCTTAGTGGCCGAGACACCAATGCGCTCGAGCCAATTGATGATGCAATGGGCGACGCGCGTGACGGTCTTAGGCATGAGCGCGACGGCGAAGATGCCAAGCAAGATGCAGCAGTGTCCACCAAAGCTAAAGACGCACAGCAGCGTCATGTCGCCGTAGCGTTCGGCAAAAAACGGCATACGGGCGAGCAGCAGGATAGCGCCCCAGGCGACCAGGCCAAACTGGTACACGATAAAACGCGTGAATTGCGTGGCGCCGGCCTCGCCCACGTTTTGGCCCGCCTTGGTCAGGCGGTAGATCTGGGCGGGAGTCGAGCCCATCATCATGGGCGTCAGGTTGCCAAAGAAGATGCCACTCGCCTCGACCGAGATCAGGTCGCGGATGCCGACGGGCGAATTGGGATCGAGCCAGACGGCGATCGCATAGGCCACAATGCCAAAGAACAGGTACATGAACATGCAAAGACACGCGACAACGAGCCATGACGCCTGGACGCTCGACATAGCGGCCCAGAACTGCCCCATCTGCCCGGTTACCACCAGATAGACGATATAACCTACCAGCACGACGCCGATAAAGATGGCGCCGCGGCGTGCGCTCTTATTGTCATCTCCGCCCGAGGCCTCAACCTCGACCTGGGGCTTAGACGTATGCTGAGAGGACTCCGTCATGAGACTCCTTCTAACAGTCAAAATATCTTGGTTATTGTACCCGTAAGGGCCATAGGCAGAACGCAAAGCTCTGGTTCAAACGGGAATTGCAGACGGTTGTTTGAAAATAAAAAACCCGGCCTTCCATGGGAAGCCCGGGTATCAAATGCGTGGTAGCCCGTACCAGATTCGAACTGGTGATCTCCGCCTTGAGAGGGCGGCGTCCTAAACCGCTAGACGAACGGGCCATAAGCCTCAGCAGAAAAGAAGTGGTAGCCCGTACCAGATTCGAACTGGTGATCTCCGCCTTGAGAGGGCGGCGTCCTAAACCGCTAGACGAACGGGCCACATGACATCTGCACTGCCGTGCTGCGAAGAAATATATTACGGGACAAAAAACGTCAGCGCAAGAAGAAATTCCAAATTGCCGAAAAATTGTCGGCAGGTTATGGAACACGCAGGTAAACTGGGTAGCTAATTCAAGTTGAGATGGACCAAAAGAGCTTCGCGATCGTTGGGAATGTTGTCTTCGATCACGGCGTCGAGGGCGGAGTTGAGAAGCTGACCCAGTTCCGGCCCGGGCTTGACTCCGGCACGGATCAGGTCGCCGCCGTTGATGGAGAGCATCTTGAGCGTATAGGGCTCCCCTGCCTTCAGCAGCTCGTGCGCCATCGCGCGCATCTCCTCAATCGTCTCAACGTAATAGAAGCACGACGGGGCCTTGCCGAGCGTATCAGCACGCTTAAGATCCATGAGCTCATCAATAAGGCGGGCTGTGTCGACGCCCTCACCAGAAAGCAAGCGCATCATATTGAGCAGGCAGGAGCGCTCGGGGCGCAGCGGCTTGTCATGGTATTTGATAAGCAGGCACACATCGCGCACCAGGTCGTGCGAGAGCGCCAGGCGATCCATAATGACGCGCGCTTTCTTGGCGCCGAGCTCGGGATGACCGTAGAAGTGTCCGCTGCCGGAATGATCGACCGTAAAGCACTCGGGCTTGGACACATCGTGCAAAAACGCCGCCCACATAAGGCTCGACGAGGGCGCGACGCCGTCGCACAGCGCCAGCTCCCCTGCCACCGTCAGCACGCGGGCGATATGCTCGTAGACGTTAAACGCATGATAGACACTGCGTTGATCAAACCCGCGACCCGCTGCCAACTCGGGCACGGCGGCGCAGATGAGCTCGGGATAGCGAAGCATCGCGTCTCCCCCATGACCGGTCGAAAGAATGCCCTCGAGCTCAATACCCACACGCTCACGCGCCACGGCATCAAGCAACGGCGCGCACTCGGCAAGTGCACGCTTGGTCTCGGGCTCAATCATAAAGTCCAGACGGCAGGCAAAGCGCACCGCACGCAGCATGCGCAGGGCGTCCTCGTTAAAGCGACGCTTGGGATCTCCAACGGCGCGGATGAGCTTGCGCTTCAGGTCGCCCTGGCCATCGTAGCGGTCGACAAGACCGCGCTCGGGATGCCAGGCCATAGCGTTAACGGTAAAGTCGCGGCGCGCCAGATCGTCCTCAAGCGACGCCGCACGCTCCACACTCTGGGGGTGACGGCCATCGGTGTAAAAGCCGTCCAGGCGGTAGGTGGTGACCTCAATGCGCTCGTCATCGCAAATGGCCGTGATGCCGCCAAATTTAATGCCCGACTCCACAACCGCGATGCCGGCGGCCTCGAGCGCCGCTTTGGACTCCTGCCACAGGCCGCTACAGCACATATCAACATCGTGGCTGGGGTACCCCATCAGGGCGTCGCGCACCCAACCGCCCACGTACCAAGCCTCAAGACCAGCCGCCTCAAGCGCGCGCAGGACGCGCAGGGACGCATCGGACGGTTGAGTACCGTTGAGCGAAACATTGCACATGCCTATGGCCTCCTGCGACTATCAAATTGGCTATCGATTGCGTCTGCAAGAAGTCTAGCAAGAAACAGTCTCCACTGCACACGCAAGTCCGATAAACAAAAACGCATCCGTCCTGTTCCCAAGACGGATGCGAACCACTCGAAATACTCAAGCTTTAGGCCGGAGTTAGCAGACCTCGCGGATAGCGATGCCCTTCTTATACTCCTCGACCTTGGCAAAGTCGCCCAGGCCCGGGCACTCGACCACGTTGGCGCCGGTAGCCATCGAAAGGCGCAGGGCGTCCTCGACGCGCTCGGGGGCGTCGTGCCACACGGACAGGAAGGCAGCGAGCGAGGAATCGCCGGCGCACACCGTCGACAGCAGCTTGACGTCGAAGGTGCGGTTGGCAAACCAGATGTGCTCGCCGTTAGAGAAGTACGCACCAGCGCCGCCAAGAGTCAGCAGCACATTCTTGGCGCCCTTGGCGTGCAGCTCGGCCATCGCGCCCTTGACGGACTCGTCGTCGCCACCGCTCACCTTAATGCCAAAGATATCGAGCAGCTCGTCGTCGTTGGGCTTAATCAGCAGCGGCTCCATGGCAATGAGGTCTGCCAGCTGATGGCTCGAGATATCGAGGACGAACTCGGCCCCCTTGGCCTTGACGCGGCGCAGGACCTCGGCCAAGAAGCCCTCGGAAGTGTTGGGAGGCAGCGAGCCGCTGATGACCAGGCAGGTCATGTCATCAAGCGAATCGATGAGCTCAAACATCTCCTGCTCGTTGGCCTCGTTGATGGCGGCACCGGCGTTGACCATGTTGTACTCGGTGTCGGGTCCGGCATTGAGGAACACATTGACGCGCGTGATGCCGTCGGTCCAAACGGGCTTGACGGGCACGCCCAGGGCCTCGGCGCCCTTAACGATAAACTCGCCCGAGAAGCCGGCGAAAAAGCCCAGGATCGTGGTGTCGACACCGTAGTGATCGAGGGTGAACGAGACGTTGAGACCCTTGCCGTTGGGCGTGTAGACGGCGTTACGGGTACGCGTGACGGTGTTGGCAGCAAGGCCGTCGCAGGAGATGTTGTAGTCAATGGCGGGATTTGCAGTGAGCGTGTAAATCATGAATGTTCCTTTCACGAAGTAACGTGTTGGTGAAAGTATATTCCACCCATCGGTAAAAGGCTAGGGCAACTCGGTGAACGGTGTGGAAGCGATGAAGTACGGCAGAACATCTCTCTCCAATGACGGAACAAAAAAGGCGCCCCAGCCGAAACCGGGGCGCCGCATGCGCACGAATATGTCGCGTTTCGATTACTGACGATCGAGCTTGCGGACAGCAACGCGCTTGCTGTACTCGTCGACGTGACCGAAGTCGCCGATGCCGACGGACTCGGCAACGTTGGCGCCGGTGGCCATAGCGAGCTTCATGGCCTCCTCGACGTTGTCGCGATCCCTGTACCACTTGTGCAGGAACGCAGCGAGGGTGCAGTCGCCAGCGCAGACGGAAGAAACCAGCTTGATGTTGAACTCACGCTTGGCGTACCAGATGTCCTCGCCGTTGGAGAAGTAAGCGTCGCCGCGGCTACCACGGGTGAGCAGCACGTTCTGAACGCCAGCGTCGTGAGCCATCTTCATAGCAACGCGAACCTCGTCGTCGGTGTCGACCGGCACGCCGAAGATGGCCTTCATCTCGTGATGGTTCGGCTTGATGAGCAGCGGCTTCTTGTGAGCGAGCTCCTTGAGCTTGTCGGAGGACAGGTCCAGGACGACGTCGGCGCCACGAGCCTGAGCGTGCTCCATGACCTGAGCCAGGAAGTCGGGCGTAGCTTTGGGAGGCACGGAGCCGGAAACGATCAGGCACTCGAGATCGCCCGCGGTGTCCAGGATGTTATAGAGCTCCTCCTGGTGCTGCGGCGTGATCGGAGCACCAGGGTTCAGGATGCCGTACTCGTGCTGGCCATCGTTGACGTAGGTGTTAATGCGCGTGATACCGTCGGTCCAGACCGGGCGGCAGAGGCAACCCAGGTTCATGACCTCCTCGACGATGAACTTGCCCGTGAAGCCGGCGAAGAAGCCGAGCGCGACGGTGTCGACGCCCATCTTCTTAAAGGCGAAGGACACGTCGAGGCCCTTGCCGTTAGCCGTGTAGCTGGCCGAACCGGTGCGGACGTTCTCGTCGGGCTCGAGCGGAGAGCTCGAAACCGTCATGTCGACAGCCGGGTTAGCGGTTAGCGTGTAGAACATTTACAGTACCCCCTGTATATGTGAGGGCCGCGTGGCCGGCCCATTCCAACCACGCGGTTACCTCTGATACCAAATTAGCGAACTGCGGACTCGAGCAGTGCCTTGACCTCGGCGGCGGTGTTGCAGGCGAGCGCCTTCTCGGCGAGCTCGTCGCACTCGGCCTTGGTCCACTGGCTGATGGTCTTACGGGCGCGCAGGATCGACGGAGCACTCATCGAGAACTCCTCCAGGCCCCAGCTGATCAGCAGCGGCTCGAGCAGCGGATCGGCAGCGGCCTCGCCGCACATACCGACCATGATGCCGGCCTTCACGCCGCTCTCGATGATGTTCTTGAGCGAGCGGAGCACGGCGGGATAGTAAACCTGGTACAGGTTGGAGATGGTGTCGTTGCCACGGTCGGCGCACATGGTGTAGCCGATCAGGTCGTTGGTGCCGATGGAGAAGAAGTCGGCGACCTCGGCAAGACGGTCTGCGAGCAGCGAAGCGGCAGGCGTCTCAACCATGATGCCGACCTCGATGTTCTCGTTGAACTTGCGACCCTCTTCAGTCAGCTCGGCCTTGCACTGCTCGACAAGCTCCTTGACAGCCAAGACCTCCTCGACGCAAGTGACGAGCGGGATCATGATCTTTACGTCACCGAAGGCGCTAGCGCGCAGCAGAGCGCGGAGCTGGACCTTGTACTGGTCGGGATTGGCCAGGCAGTAACGCACGGCGCGGAAGCCCATGAAGGGGTTATCTTCCTTGACCATGTGCAGATACGGAATCTCCTTGTCGCCACCCACATCGAGCGTGCGGATGATGACCGGAGCGCCCTTGAGCGCGCTGGCGACCTTACGGTAGGCGTTGAACTGCTCCTCCTCGGAAGGAAGCTCGGCAGAGTCCATGAACAGGAACTCGGAGCGGAACAGACCGATGGCCTCGGCATCGTGATCGAGCGCGTTGGGCACGTCATCAGGGTTACCGATGTTGCAGGCGATGATCTTCTTGATGCCATCGGCAGTCACGGACGGCTTGCCACGGAAGGCCTCGAGGGCTGCCTTCTCGGCAGCGAAGGCCTCGGCCTTGGCGGTGTAGGCGGCGAGCGTCTCCTCGTCGGGATCGGCCTCGACGATACCCTTGCCACCGTCGACGACAACGGTCATACCGTTGCGCAGCGCGGTGCAGCTATTGGAAACCGAAAGGACAGCCGGGATCTCAAGGGCGCGCGCAATAATCGCGGAGTGCGACGTGCGGCCACCGGTCTCGGTGACGATACCGGCAACGTGGGCCTTATCGATCGTGGCGGTCATGGACGGCGTGAGGTCGTGCACGACAACGACAGTGTTCTCGGGCAGGACGGAGAGGTCGACGACCTCCTTGCCCAGCAGCTCGGCCAGAATACCGGTGCGGATGTCGGCGATGTCGGCCGCGCGCAGACGGAACATCTCGTCGTCCATGGACAGGAACATGTTCTCGAACATGGTCGAGGTGTCCATGAGCGCCTGCTCGGCGCAGGTACCACCGTCAATGGCGGCGTTGATGGCGTCGGTCATACCCGGATCCTGAGCCAGGACAATATGTCCGCTCATGATCTCGGCCTCGGCCTCGCCCACCGTCTCCTTCATGTGGTCGGCCTGAGCCTGGGTCTTCTCGCAGAAGACCGAAAGAGCGGACTGATAGCGCTCCTTCTCTGCTGCCGAATCAGCAACCTCGTGCGGCTCAAACGTCAAGTCGGGATCGACGGCGACCATGACGGTGCCGATACCGATGCCCTCGGAAGCGTTGACTCCCTGATACATTCCCATTCCTCTCTCCGTGTCATGTGATAAAGCGTTTTGCCATATCCATGACAAAAGAGCGCAGCTACCTTACAACAGGTCACTGCGCCCCCAAATATGAACTTAGTTGTTCAACATGCGACCCGTTTGAGTTCTACTCGCCAAGACCGCTCTTGATGAGCTCGATGGCAGCAGCCAGAGCCTCGGCCTCGTCAGCGCCGTCGCACTTGACCTCGACCTCGGTACCGCAGGGGATACCAGCAGCCATGAGGGCCATCGGGGACTTGCCGTTGACCTCCTTCTCGGGGGTGACGACCGTCACGTCACAGGCGTACTTGCCCATGGTGGAGGCGAACAGACCAGCCGGACGCATGTGCAGACCCTGAGGATTAACGAGGGTAGCCTTCTCAGAAACCATAATTGACTCCTTTTTGTGTTTAACCCCTGTCATGCATGTGGCAGGAGTCAGATTCACGACGTTGTTTATATTAACTCACATCAAACGGTTTTTCATTGTGTTTCACACGAATTGTTGGACAGATGTCGTATCCCTGCGCTCGCCCGCCGGGCGGGGCGGTTAAGTTTGCTGCTCTACAGTCCTGCGCAAGACGGAAAGCACATTAAGTGCTTTCCTTTGCGTGCGGAACTCGCGACAAACTTAATCGCCCCGCCCGGCGGGCGAGCTGCGGAAACTCGGTCGATCCAGAGTAATGTCGGCTGAAAAGAATTCTGGCTGATGACCTGTTCGCGACAAAGACACGATAGGCAGCCCTCTCTATGCCCTTTTATAAGTTGCGGTGAAATAGGGACTGGATTTGGGGTTGAAACGGTTAAACAGTCCCTATTTCACCGCAACTTATGGGAGGGGCAAGAAAAAAGGCGGGGGCTCCTGGTGGAGTCCTCGCCTTTTGTACAGGGGGCGATGTTAATCGCTAGCCGTGGGGTTAGACCAGACGGGCGTTGATCGTCTTGGCGATCTCGGCGGCGTCGGTGGAACCCTTGACGGTGGCACGGAAGTCCTCGTCCATGAGCGCCTCGGCGACCTTGGACAGGATCTTGAGGTGCGTGGTGCCAGCCTGTGCACCAGGGATGAGCAGAGCGATGGCCACGTTGACAGGAGCGCCGTCCATGGTATCCCAACCGGTCACGCCGGACTCGTCCTTAACGACGATGACGGCAGCCTCGGTAATGGCGTCGGACTTGGCATGCGGGATGGCGAAGCCCTCCATCATGCCCGTCGTGCCCTCGGCCTCGCGGGCCAGGAAGGCGTTCATCACGGCGTCGGCGTCGCTGGCGATACCGGCCTTGACAGCCTGGTTGGAAACGAAGCTCAGAGCCTCGTCACGAGAAGCGAAGTCCTCGGCGACAAAGACGTTCTCGACCTTCACGAAGTCGGCAGCCTCGGCCTTGGGGGCCTCGACGGCAGCGGCCTTGGGGGCCTCGACCGGCTGAGCAGCGGCGGCGGGAGCTGCCTTCTGGTTCTTCTCGAAGTCGTACTTCTTGAAGGCCACGAACAGGATGCCACCGACAACAGCGCCGATGAGGATCGCGAGGACCCAAAGCGGACCGTTCTCGACAACGGGCAGGACCAGGAAGCCACCGTGGGGCGCCGGATCGTGAACGTTGAACATAATGGTCAGGATCGAAGCGATGGAGGAACCGAGCATCATGATGGGCATGACGGGCCAGATGTTCTTGGTCATGAACGGAATGGCGCCCTCGGTGATGTGGGTGCAACCAAGGATGAGGTTGACGACACCGGCGTCGTGATCCTCCTGGCTGAAGTACTTCTTGCCGACAACGACGGCGAAGGTGGTGATCAGCGGCGGAACGATGCAAGCGGCGGAGACGGCAGCCATGAAGTTGGTGCCGAAGTTGTAGGTCTCGGTGCCGACGCCAGCTTCGAGAGCGGTACCGAGCAGGAAGGTGCCAGTAGCGTAAGCAGCCTTGTTGACCGGGCCGCCCATATCAAAGGCGCACATGCAGCCGATGGCCAGGCCAAGGATCACCGGACCGGAGTTACCGAGGCTCTGCAGGAAATCCATCATACCCTGGTTAATGGCAGCCATGGGGCCGGAAATACCGAGCATGACCAGGCCGACGATGGCGGTAGAGCACAGCGGATACAGAAAGATTGCCTTCAGGCCATTAAGGCTCGCGGGAATTTTAGAGAAAGCCTTCTCGAGCAGCAGGATGACATAGCCAGCGAGGAAGCCGCCGACGATGCCGCCCAGGAAGCCGAAGCCCACACCCGAGCCTCCAGCGTCGATCATGCCGGTATCGGCGTTGATGGGAAGACCCTGGATGGCAATCATACCGGCAACAAAGCCGGGGACGAGCGCCGGGCGCTTGCCGATAGACTCGGCGATGTAGGCGGAGAGCACCGGAACCATGAGGTTCATGGCGATACCGCCGATAATCTTGAGCATCGCGGCAAAGCTGTTGTAGTCGGCAGCCGTCGAATCAAAGGACGTGATGCCCCACAGGAACGAAATGGCGGTCAGAACACCACCGGCAACGACGAAGACCAGCATGTGGCTGACGCCGTTCATGAGGTGCTTGTAGATGACGTGACCGATGGACTCCTTCTCCTCGACCTCGTCCTCGACATCGGCGGCAGCGGCAACCGTGTCGTCGCCCTTGGCGGCGAGCGCGCGGTCGATCAGCTTACCAGCAGCCTCGACAGACAGGGCCTTGGAAACACCAACGGAAACCATGGGCTTACCGGCGAAACGCTCAGCCTGGACATCCTTATCGGCTGCGACGACGACGGCCTTGGCACCGGCGATCTCGCTCTTGGTGAGCTCGTTCTCGACACCGACCTGGCCATGTGTCTCGACCTTAATGGTCAGACCACGCTCGGCAGCTGCCTTCTCCAGCGCCTCCTTCGCCATGAAGGTGTGCGCAATGCCGGTCGGGCAACCGGTCGCGGCGATGATGTCAAACTTAGCCATGTGTCCCTCCTTCTTGAGTACAGCGCCCGCGGGCGCTCCCCTACACGCGCGTCCTTGCGCGCTTTTCCACAACTGAAAGATACCAACCTACCGTCCGCGTGAGAAGAGACAAGGCGCAATTCTCCGGTGAAAGGTTCTTTCATAACCGTAAACGGTAAGTGAAAGTTTACCATCAACACTTGAAACGGCAAGGTGTATCTTGTAATTGAAAATCCCCCTATACTATGACATTACAAAACGAGTCCGATTTTCATGCCAACCAGGAGCCATCCATGACCGATAGTAGCAAGAGCGCACTTTCCCTCATTAGTACCCATCAGGGATACAGCGAGTCCGAGCAGCGCATTGTCGACTATATATTGGAGCACCAGTCCGAGGCGCCACGCCTCACGGCGGCTCAGCTCTCGCGCGCCGCCGCCACGTCCGAGGCGACCGTTTCGCGCTTCTGCCGCAAGCTTGGCTTTGGCAGCTTCCGCAGCTTTCAGTTTTCGTTGGCGCGCGACTTGGAGAGTCAGCGCAACGAGGGCCTGACCGACGAGGTATCGCTCGACAACATGGAGCAGAGCCTTAAGAACATCCTGGCTGCCAAGGTGAGCGAGCTTAATGCGACCATCGACGGGATCGACCACGATACGCTGGCGGCTGTTGTGCATGCCCTTAAGCATGCAGGGGTTATTGAGTTTGCAGCTGTGGGCAATACGAACGCGGTCGCGCTCGATGCGACGTTTAAGTTTTCGCAGCTGGGCCTGCGCTGCATGGCGAGCACCATTAGCGAGACATCAATCGGCTTTGCGCTCACGTTGCGCCCGGCTGACGTCATCGTGCTAATCTCAAACTCCGGCAAATCGCGCCGACTGAATCGCATGGCAAAAGCGGCTCGCAACTGCGGCGCAACCGTAGTCGTCATCAGCAGCGACAGCAAATCCCCGCTCGCGCGTCTGGCAGACTACACTTTTAATACCGTCAACCACGAAGCGCTGCTGACGACAGGCGACTTTGCGTTCTCTAAGATCAGTGCCACGATGATCATCGAAGTCATCTACAACTTCCTGCTGCCCGAGATTGAAGACGCTCGCGAACATATCAGCTACTACGAGGAGCTCATCCAGCCGGATAAGGTCGTTGAGTAAAACGCGTAGTGGGACAAAAATTTCAGTCTATTTTGTCCCATCAACACCGCTGATACGACCTAACCTCGAGCTTCTTTGAGCATCTGCTTTGCGTGGGCCAAGCTTGCCTCCGATTGATCGCCGCTCAACATGCGGGCGATCTCGGCGGTACGCGCTTCGCCGGTTACCTCGTCCAAATGCGTCTGGGGAACATCGCCCGGTTCCTTGCTGACAACATAATGCTTGTCAGCCATGACGGCGACCTGCGCCAAGTGGGTTACGACAATCACCTGATGCGTAGCGGCGAGGTTTGCCAGCACGCCTGCGAGCGCACGCGCCGTAGAGCCGCCGACACCAGCATCGACCTCATCGAACACCAGTGTATCCACGCCATCCGCGTTGCCGAGGACAACCTTGCTCGCCAGCATAACGCGGCTGAGCTCGCCACCCGACGCAATACGGCGCAGGGGACGCGGCGTCAATCCAGCGCCGCTGCGATACAAAAGCTCATAGCTCGAAGGGCCAGCAAGCGTCCACTCGGCGCGGGGAAGATCACGCGACTCCCAGACGAGTTCGGCGCCCCCCATTTCCAGACGCGCCATTTGGCGGCCAACCTCATGACAAAAACGCGGGGCCGCCGTATTGCGTGCACGTTTAAGCGCCTTGGCGGCGGCGAACAGTTCATGCTCCGCTGCGCCAAGCGCTTCACGCGCCTTCTTGATCTGCCCATCACCATCGTCTACCAGCGACAACAGCTCTTGTGAGCGATCGCGCATGGCAAACACGTCATCCATGGTAGGACCCCACTGACGCAGTAGGCCCTTGAGGTCTGAATATCGCTCGCGCATGCGAGCGAGCTCGCGAGGGTCAAACGCAACGCCATCGCGATAAGCACGCAGCTCGTTGGCACAATCCTCAAGTGAGATGCAGGCATCCGAAAGTGCATCGGCGATGTCACCGAGCTTGCGGTCAACGGTCGCCATGCGTGAAAGCTCGGCAACGGCGCCATTCACGGCATCGAGCGCTCCCCCTTCGGCAGCAAGCGATGCATGGGCCTCGTTGGCCGTCGCAACCAAGACCTCGGCGTGCTCCGAGCGCGGCAGCAGCTCCTCGAGCTCCTCGTACTCGCCTGGCTTGGGGTCGACCTCGGTGATACGCTCAAGAGCAAAACGCGCTTCCTCGACGCGACTTCCCTGCGCGCGTGAGGCTTCCTCCACACGGCGAAGCTCCTTGGCGGCGGCACGCGAAGCCTTAAAGCAGGTGCGATACTTCTCGAGCGCCTCAAGCGCCGCGCGCCCAGCCCAAGCATCGACCATGGCAACATGGTGCGCCGGGTCGAGCAGACGCTGATGTTCATGCTGGCCGCATAGATCCATCATCACGCCAACGCGCTCCGAAAGCTCGCGCACGCTGGCGATGCGGCCGTCAATTTTTACGCGGCTGCGGCCCTCGGCAGAAAGGCTGCGCTGTACGGTAAAACCCTCCGTGTCGTGCGGGCCGTCAAACAGGCGCGCCTCGACGCTGGCAAGCGCCTCGCCCTCGCGAACCGTCGACGAATCCGCGCGCTCGCCCAAAATGAGCTTGAGCGCCGAGAGCAGCGCGGTCTTGCCAGCACCGGTCTCGCCGGTCAGGACGGTCAAGCCGGTACTCGGAACCAACGTCGCCTCGCGAATGAGCGCGATGTTGGAAACCTGCAGCTCATCGATCATGGCGCACTCCATAGAACACGCGGCTCACCGAGTTATAGAAGCTCTCGGGGCCGTAATCCAGCAGCAGCACATCGCCGGGACCGCGACGAACAGCCACGCTCTCGACCGTGCCATCGCAGGTAATAAACTGTCCGTCGATAGCGATGGCAGGCACGCTCGGGCGATCATCGGACATAAAGATTTCGACGACATCACTCGGCGAGGTCAAGAAGGCGCGAGCCTGAATGGTATGCGGAGCAATCGGCACGCAAACCATGCCCGTGTAATCAGGGCTGACGATAGGGCCGCCGGCGGAGAGCGCATAGCCCGTAGAGCCGGTCGCCGTCGACACGACGACACCGTCACCGCGCAGGCGATCGATATGATGGCCGGACACCGTGATGTCAAACTCGACCATATCGGACAGGGGCCCACGCGTGAGCGCCATATCGTTGAGGGCGAACGAACGCACGACATCCTTCGTGCCGTCATCGCGCACCGAGACGATATCCGCGGCGATGGTGGCGCGGCGGCTCACGTGGAGCTCACCGGACAGGGCATCGCTCACAACCTGCAAAATATCGCGTTCCTCGGGACTGGCCGCCGTCAAAAAGCCCAGGTGGCCATAGGAAAGACCCAAAATGGGAATCTCGCGGTAGTTGAGAATACGGGCGGCGCGCAGCAGTGTGCCGTCGCCGCCGAGCGTGATGACCAAGTCGGCATCGTCAACATCGGGCGTGCTCTGGATCTTGGAGCGCTGGTCGGCAGCCCATGCAACCTCGTAGCCCTGGCGCGTCAGCCAGAGCTCGAGCATCAGGCCGCTCTCAACCGCCTCTTGCTTGTAGTAATTGGGAACCAGAAAGACCTTCATAGCGTTGCCGCTTTCTCGCTCAAAGCCGATACCTGGGATTGCAACTCATCTTCGGCGCGCTCGCCGGGGGCAAACCTCGTGCCGTACAGGAAAAACTCAACGTTGCCCTTAGCGCCATGGATTGGCGACACGCACACATCGAGCGGGAACAGGCCCTTGGCGGCAAAGAGCTCAATCGCCGCCACGAGTGTATCGCGGCGGACGGCAGGGTCGGTCACGATACCGCCCTCGCCCACCAGCGCAGCCGGCGCCTCAAACTGCGGCTTTACGAGCGTGCAAAACGAACCCGAAGGCTTCAGGCACGCCAGCACGGCGTCGATGATATTCGCGATACTCGTAAACGACACATCGCACACAGCCAGGTCAATAGCAGCGCCGTAGCCGAGCTCGGGCAACTGCGTCACATTCGTGCGCTCGTGGAGCGTCACGCGATCGTCTTGGCGCAGCGACCAATCAAACTGGGCACGGCCCACGTCGACCGAGACAACGGTCGCGGCGCCGCGCTTGAGCAGGCAATCAGTAAAGCCGCCCGTGGAGCATCCCACATCGAGGCAAGCAAGGTCCGTCGGATCGATCCCAAACGCATCGAGCGCGCCCTCGAGCTTAAGGCCGCCGCGCCCAACATACGGGATGCGCCCCTTAACGTGCAGTGGCAGGCCCGGCGTCACCTTGAGCCCCGGAGAGGTCAAACGCTCACCGCCACTCGAAACCAAGCCGGCCATAAGAGTGCGAAGGGCATCCGCGCGATCGGCGCAGATGCCCTGTGAAATCAGTTCGTCATCGAGACGCACGCGTTTCATGAATGCCATCAACCATTCGTATCCGGAGATGCAGCCTGTCTATCTTGGGACTCGTTTGCCGCATCCTCATCGTATTCCTGCTCGAGCTTGTCGGCCTCACGCGGCGTCAGCTCAAACTTGTCGACCATATCGACCGCTCGGGAGCCCAGCTCAATCGCCTCGTCAAACAAATCGAGCGAACGCTCCAAGGACGTATCCTTGGAGCGAACGGTGGCGATGATCTGGTCCAGGCGATCCGAGATCTCATCGAAGTTGCGGACGGAACCCTCTGGCATGGCTACTCCTCGACGGAGTCGGCCTCGACGGCCCCAGCAGCGTCCGCATCCTCGTCAAGTACACCGGCGGCAGCCTGAGCAGCAGCGACCTTGGCGGCTGCCTCGGCAGCCTGTGCCTCCTCGCGAGCGCGATCCTCGGCCAGCAGCTCCTGGTACAGGTCCTCGCCCGGCAGCTCCTCGCTGCGAGCGATCTTGCCCAGCACGCCGTTGACAAACGATGCGGACTGGTCGGTACCATAGGCCTTAGCGATCTCGACGGCCTCGTTGATGACGATGGCGTCCGAGACCTCCTCGTCTGTGAGGAAGCGCATCTCGTAGACGGCGATACGCAGCAGGTTGCGGTCGGCACCGGGCATGCGCATAAGATCCCAGTTCTTGGCGACGGCGCGCAGGGCACAATCGATGCGATCAATGTGCTCGTAGGCACCGCAGCAAAGCTCCAGCGCATAGGGGTCGAGGGGACCCTTCGAGATCAGGAAATCGCCCTCGAGGACGCGCTCGAGCGGGCTGTCCGTGGCTTCGGCCTGGAACAGCAGCTGCAGCGCCTGACTGCGGGCAAGCGTGCGCCCGCGATAAACCTTAAGGCTCAAAGGTTACTCCTTGGGGAAAACGAGGCCGTCGATGCAAACGTCAACGCGCTCGACCTCGACGCCCACCTGGGCATCGATGGCGGCGACCACGGCGGCGCGAACGGCCTCGGCGAGCTTCTTGAACGGATAGCCAAAGAACACCACGACACGCACGGTGAGTGCGAGCTTGTCGCCGACGACCTCGGCCTCGACCGCCGGCTCGGAAGCGGGGGCCTTGGACGAGAGCATCATGGAGACAAGGTTGGTGGCAAGGTCCTTGACGCCAACGGAGGCGATGCCCTCGACATCGGACACGGCGCGCGAGACGATGGCGGTCAGAACATCGGGCGAAATGCTGATACCGTCAATCTTGATTTCCTGGGGCATGAGTCCTCCTAGAAGAGTTGGTTGCTAGACGCGGGAGACGAACTTGCCGTCGCGGGTGTCAACCTTGATGACCTCACCCTCGTTGAGGTACATGGGGACCTGGATGACAGCGCCGGTGTCGATCGTGGCCGGCTTGGTGGAACCCTGGACGGTGTCGCCCTTAAAGCCCGGGTCGGTCTGGACGATGGTGGTCTCGATGAACATCGGCGGGGTCACGCCCATGAGCTCATCGTCGGCGAAGAGCAGCTGGCAGATGTCGTTCTCGCGCAGCCACTTGGAGTTCTCGCCCACCATGTCCTCGGGAACGGGAACCTGCTCATAGGACTCGTTGTCCATGAAGATATAGTCGGTGCCATCGTTGTAGAGGTACTGGAACTCACGGGTGGTGAGCATGACGCTCTCGAACTTGGTGCCGGCGTTGCAGGTGTTCTCGACGACGCGGCCGCTCTTGATGTCGCGGGTCTTGTAGCGCACAAACGCGCCGCCCTTGCCCGGCTTGACATGCTGGAACTCGACGATGGTGTAGACCTTGTCCTTGATGCGGAGACCGAGGCCGTTCTTGAAGTCGGCGGTAGAAATGGTAGGCATAGCGACCTTTCTTGTTATGGGCAGAACGCACAAGCGTCCAAATTACATACGACAGAAATTATACACTTGCAGACGGCGCCTGCGGCGAGCGCATAAAAAGAGAACGCGGGGCGTCCGAATCGATCCGGACGCCCCGCCCCAAACTATCTACCGAAGTAGACTAGCAGTCGATAACGTGCAGGTCGTGCGGGGTCTTGGTGAAGGGCTCGTAGCCGTTCTCGGTGACCACGCCGTAGTCCTCCAGGCGCACGCCGCCCACACCGGGCAGGTAGACGCCGGGCTCCATGGTGATAACCGAGCCGACCTCGATGGTGTTCTTGCTGCGGTTGAAGTTGGGCAGCTCGTGGATGTCGATGCCCACGCCGTGGCCCAGACCATGGTTGTAGTAATCGCCATAACCGGCATCGCCGATGATCTTCTTGGAAAGCTTAAAAATGTCGTTGCCCTCGACGCCCGGATGGATGGCAGCGACGCACTCCTCGTGCGTACGGCGCACGAGCGCGTACAGGTCAAGCTGCTCCTGGGTAGGCTCGCCCATCACGACGGTGCGCGTCATGTCGGAACGATAATCGCAGTAGCCCGCGCCGTAATCCATGAGGACGAAGTCGCCCTTCTCGATCACGCGGTCACTCGGCACGGCATGCGGATTGGCGGTGTTGGGGCCGCTCGCCACGATGGAGCCGAAGGCCAGGCTGTCGGCACCGTTAGCGAACATAAAGTTCTCGAGCTCGTTGCGAACCTGCTTCTCGGTCATACCGGGCTTAATAAAGCCGAGCATATGCTGGAAGGCGGCGTCGGTAATCGACTGCGCATGGCGCATGAGCTCGATCTCCTCGGCGTCCTTGATGGCGCGCATCTTGCGGATGTCGTCATGCATCAGCGGCAACATGCAGGCGACGGAACGATCCTCCAGACCACGCTGAATACCCTGGTAGAAGTTGATCTGCATATCGTCCTCGACAGCGCAGACGCGGCACTTGTTGGCTGCGATCTTGCCGGCGACCCAACCGGGGATGGTGCCCTCGTCCATGTCGTAGACCCAGGGGCTGCCGGCGGGTGTGTTCTCCTCAAAGCTGTTGAGGTAGCGCGAGTCGGTATGGAACAGGCACTGGTCAGCCGTAATAAACGCCGCGTGCGGGAACTCGAAGGTGTAGTCGAAGACGCCCTTCACGCCCGTGAGCCAACGAAGATTGGCCTCGTCGCGCACCACGATAGCGTCGTAGCCGCGCTCGACCATCAGCGCACGGACACGTTCGATACGACCGGCAGGACCGGCAGCAAACTCAGACATGCAGATTCCTTTCTTGTTGTCTCTACAAAGACAGGACGGGCCTCAACCGAACGACGGAATCGCATGCGAACCGCAACCGATTGGAAACCCGTCCCTCAACATGATACGAAAGACGATGGATGTCAATAAATCTTAGAGAAGTTCTTTGCGGGAAGCCAAGTAGGCGTGAGCATGGCGCTCAAGAACCTCGTCCTCGACACTCGTTAGACGAATGGCGCCGAGTGCCGCGGGCAGCGGCAACATGCTGCGGTTCGAGCGGGCGAACTGCTGCTTGCGGAACTCCTCGATATATGCGGCAGGCTCCAGATCGAAGGCAAGCTCCTCGATACCAAAGTCCTCCAGGCAATCATCGACCTCAAAAACGTAATCGATATCGAAGTCGCAAGCATCGTGGGCAACGCGCGCTTCAAAACGCATGCCCTCGGACAACAGCTGGTAGGCAGGGATCTGCGAAGCGGCGTCGCCCAAGCAGGCGCGCAGGGTACGCTCCCCCGTCTTACCAAAATCGAGCGCATGGCGGGCGCTCGGGTTCGTGGCCATCAGTACGTCCTTGCGGGCAGTCTGAGACCACTGAACGGCATTGACGAGCGCGACTTCCTCGCCCGCGAGAATCTCAGGGACGGTCTCAGTAAACTGATTCCAGCGGGACTTGCTGCTCGAAAGCATGGTGCCACCAAGTACCGCATAGCCAAGCTTGAGGTCCTCGGAGTCCGCCTCGCGAACAAGGTCGAGGTCACACACGACCAAGCCCGGCTCGGGACGGAACGCAATAGCGGGAAGCGCATTCACCGACGAGGCGACGAGCGGCTTCATGGTCGTCGCGACCGTGAGCATGGCATCGAACGTCGTCGGCAGCAAGGCGCACTCGGTGCGACCGCACCACTGATTGGAACACCAGCAAACGACCGAGCAGGTCGCCGTGTCGCCGACAGCGACAACGAGATCGTCGCAGGTAATGCCGTTAGCTGACAGGGCGCCAAAGACGGTATCGGCATCGGCCAGCGTAGCGCCGGCAGGAGAAACCTCGAGGGCGAGCAGCGACACGGCAAACCCGGCGTCGACCAGCGCATGCTCGACGACCTCGCCAAAACGCTCGGATGTGGCGTCGTTCCAAACCACCATCGCGCGCCTAGGCTTGCCCACAGCCGAGGCAAACATGCGCGACAGTTCCTCAAACGCGCCAAGACCGACGCGGACATCGACACTGCGGTTTTGGAAATTGATAAGTTGACGGCGAATCATAGCAGCCCACGCTCCAAAAGCATCTCGGCACAAAGGTAGGAAACGTCCTCGAAGGACTTGTTGCGGATATCAAGGGTAATATCGGCGGCCTGGCGATACAGCGGACGGCGATGCTCAAACAGGCGCGCAGCATGCTCGGGTGAGCGGAAATCTGGTCGGGTATCGGAGCGGCGAATCTGGCGCAACGAGTCCTCAAAGTCGCCTTCGAGGTACACGCAAGTACCCATCTCGTGCATCAGTTCAATGTTCACCGGCGTCTCGACGATGCCACCCCCGCACGATACCAGCAGACTGCGCTCACTTTGAAGCGAACGGAGTGCCGAGGTCTCGAGCTCGCGAAAACGATCCTCGCCCTCGGTCTTAAATATCTCGGTCACCGACTTGCCACATCGACGCACAACCAAACGATCGGTATCGATGAATCGACGTTTGAACATAGTGCCCACGTTGCGCGCAAGCGTCGACTTGCCCGCGCCCAAAAAGCCGATAAAGAAGATATGGTCGCAGCCGTGTTTGATATGCTGAGACATGGCGAAACCTATTCCTCGCAGGGAAGGTCGCGCAGGGCCCGGCGCTCAAAGATACGGAAGATCTGCGTGTACCACAGGTCCTGGGTTGCCTGCGGCTTGACCAGAATAGTGTCAACGCCGGCAAAGTTTCCGCTCCATACGTCGGTGTACAGCTGGTCACCGATCAGTACGGCCTCGTCGGCTGTGGCGCCCAGACGCTTAAGACCCGCTTTCAGGGCAAACGGGGCGGGCTTCATGGCGTGGCTGATGGCCTCGAGCCCCAACTCGCGCGCCGACGCCATGACCTGGTCGCGATGCCAGTTATTGGACACCATGCACAGCTTAAAGCCCTTGGCATGGGCGGCCTCGAGCCAGGCGGAGACCGCAGCGGGTACCTGCTCGGTATCACGCGGCACCAGGGTGTTGTCGCGATCGAGCAGAATGGCGCGCTTGCCATCGGCCCAGAGGGTATCGAGGTCGATGCGATCGACCGAGGCAACATATCGTTTGGGGCTAAAAATCCTCATGATCAATTCCAAGACTGTTGATGCTCTTCGTAGGTCTTCGAGAAATACTCCTCATCCTGCGTAATGTAGAAATACAGGTCATCGGAGTCGGTCGGCTCAAGGGTGGCCTTGAGCGCCTCGAGCGACGGAGAGCAAATGGGCGTGGGCGGGAGGCCCTCGTGCTTATAGGTGTTATACGGGCTATCGCTCTGCAGGTCGTCGGCGGTAACCTCGCCGCCGGTGACGTACATCATGGTCGCGTCGCTATTGAGGTAACGCAGGCCATCGAGCTTGCCCGCCAGACGGTTATAGAAAACCGATGCCACATGCGCGCGCTGATCGGCGTTGAGGCCCTCGCGCTCGACAATCGAGGCAAGGTTAACGATGTCGTAATCGGACATCTCCACGCCATAGCGCTCCTTGATCTTGGCCTCGCAGCTGGCAAAGTCGAGCGACTTATACTCGGTGTTGAACTGGTCAAGCATGGCGCGAATCACATCATCGGCAGACGGGTCCTTACCCAACGTATAGGTCTTAGGGAATAGAAAGCCCTCGAGTGAATCGTTCGCGGCGTCCTTAAGGAAGGCGTAATCATTCACATAATTGCTCGCCTTAGCCTGGTTAAGGAAGTCTTCCTTAGAAATGCTGTCGTACGCCTTGGCCACGCGGTCGGCGACCTGATCGACCGTCAGGCCCTCAGGAATCGTGAGCGCATCGGAGCCGGCGTTGGGACCTTCCATAAGCTGCTGGACGACCTTCGTGGCGTCCATAAGCGTGGTAAACGAATACTTACCCGGCTTAAGCGACATATCGGCGTTGAGCTTTTTGACCGCCGCATAATAATCCTTGGGATTATCGACGATATGGTTCTCGGAGAGAATCGAAGCGATGGTGTCACCCGAGGCACCATCGGGAATCGTGATAGTAACTTGCTGGCCAGCAGCGACTTTCGCATCCTCACCGCCAAAGAAGCCCTTGACGGCCGGCACGACAAAGAAAACGATCGCGACAAGCGCAAGCACGGCGACGACGCCACCGATAATCATAGGCACCGGGGAGCTATTCTTTTGGGCACCACGGCGGGCGTGCGTGTTATAGCTCGAGCGCGTGGCCGGAGCAACGCCGTGCGAGCCATGAGCATGATGTGCGTGGGAGCGTGATTGCGGGGCCTGCCCCTGCGTGCGCTGGGCAGGAGCCTGCTGCTTAAAACGAGCGCCGCCAGCGGGCTGCGCGGGACGAGCGGCGGGCTGTTGAGCAGCACGCTGAGTAGGCCGAGCCGAACGCTGCGTCGGCTGCGCCGAGCGCTGGCCAGGCTGAGCAGGGCGCGGCACGGGCTGCCGTGTACGATTCTGCTGGCGCGGATCGGAAGCGCTAGGCATGCTGAACCTCCTCGTTTTTACGATCGAGCCATGTCTGCAAGAACAGGCTGGCGGCGATCATGTCAATCTTGCCCCTCATCTGCTTTTCGTTGAGCCCCTGCTCTCGCAGGATTCGCTTGGCCTCCTGCGAGGACAGACGCTCGTCCTCAAACTCCAGCGGAAGGTCGAGCTCGTCGGCAATTTTTTGGGCCACGGCGGCGACGCGCTCGGCCTGGGGGCCGGGTTCACCGGCCATGGTCAAAGGACGTCCGCTTACCAGGATATCGGGCTCATAGTCCTCGACCAGGTAGCGAAACGTCTTTGACATACCGGTGACCTCGGCAGCCGGAAGCACCTTGACAGGCATTGCCATCTTGCCATCACGACTCGAGACGGCAATGCCAATCCTGGTCTCCCCTATGTCCAGTGCGAGCGCGACCACAGCGACTACTTAGGTTCTTAGGCGCCGAGCGCGGTCTTGGCGGCCGCGAGGGCATCGGCGATACCGGCGGCGTTCTTGCCACCGGCCTGGGCCATGTTGGGGCGACCGCCACCGCGACCGTCGACCAGGCCCGCAATCTGCTTGATCACGTTACCGGCGTGAAAACCGGCCTTCACGGCGTCATCGGAGCCGGCAGCGAGCAGAGCCGGGGTGCCCTTCTCGGTCACGCTGGCAACGACGCAGGCGACGGGGCCGGCGACCTTCTGGTGCACGGTATCCCAAACGTTGCGCAGGTCTGCGGCCTCAAGGCCCTGGAGCTCAGCGACGACGAGCTTGTAGCCGTTCAGCTCGACAGCGCCGTCGATGGCGCTGGAGATCGCATCGGAGGAGCCACCGGTGAGCGCCTTCTTGAGCTTGCCGGAAGTCTCGCGCAGCTCGGCCTGCAGGCTCTCCACACGGGCGGGAACCTCGTCGACACGGCACTTGAGCGCAGCAGCGGCGGCGTCAACGAGCGCCAGGCGGTCGGCCATGTAATCGAGAGCGCCCTTGGAGGTCACGGCCTCGATACGGCGGACATTCGAGCCCGTGGAGGACTCGGAGATAATCTTGAACAGACCGATCTCGGCGGTGTTGGCGGCATGCGTGCCACCGCAGAGCTCGCGGGAGAACGGCTGGTCCTCGGCGCCTACGGAGACGACGCGGACGACGTCGCCGTACTTCTCGCCAAAGAGAGCGACAGCACCGGCGGCCTTGGCCTCGGCGATACCCATAACACGGGTCACGACCGGCTTGGAAGCGAAGATCTGCTGGTTGACCAGGTCCTCGACAGCCTTGAGCTGCTCGGAAGACAGGGCCTCGAAGTGCGTGAAGTCAAAGCGCAGGTGCTCGGGCGTCACCAGCGAGCCGGCCTGGGAGACATGCTCGCCCAGGACCTGCTTAAGGGCGGCGTCGAGCAGGTGGGTGGCGGTGTGGTTGCGGCGCAGGAAACCACGGCGCTCGGCGTCGAGCGCGGCGGTCACGGTGGCACCGACGGTCAGCGTGCCCTCGGCAACGTGCGCGACATGGGCATACAGGCCGTTGTGGTTTTTGGTGTCGGCAACAGTCAGCGCAACGCCCTCGGCGGAAAGCTTGCCGGCGTCGCCCTGCTGGCCGCCCATCTCGGCGTAGAACGGGGTGCGGTCGAGCACGACCTCAACGTCCTCGCCGGCGGCAGCGGACTCGACGGACTCGCCGTTGCGAACGATGGCGACAACCTTGGCGCCCTCGATGACGTCGTTGTCATAGCCGTCGAACTCGGTCGCGGCAACCTTGTCGGAAAGCTCGACCCACACGTCGTTGAAGCTACCCCAGGCGTCGCCCTTGGCGTTGGCGCGGGCGCGAGCCTTCTGGTCCTCCATGCAGGCGGTGAAGCCGTCCATATCGACGTCGTGACCGGCGGTGCCGGCGATCTCGACAGTCAGGTCAATGGGGAAACCAAAGGTGTCGTGCAGCTTAAAGGCGACATCGCCCGGAAGGACGGCGCCGTCGGCGAGCGCGGCCAGGGCCTCGTCCAGGTACACGCGGCCGTTGTCGAGCGTCGTGGAGAAACGCTCCTCCTCGGAGGCGACGATGCCCTTAACGAGCGCGACGTTCTTGAGCAGCTCGGGATAGGCCTCTCCCATCTGAGCGTTGACCTCGTCGATAAACTTGGTCAGGAAGGCACCCTCGATGCCCAACAGGCGACCGTGGAACACGGCGCGGCGGAGCAGGCGGCGAAGGACGTACTCGCGGCCCTCGTTGCCGGGCAGGATGCCGTCCGAGATCATAAAGTCGACGGCACGGGAGTGGTCGGCGATGATGCGCAGGGAGCGGCTGGCGCCGGAGTAATCATCGGCGTCATAGGTCTTGCCGCTGATCTCCTCGCCGAGCTTAATGAGGTGCTGCATCAGATCGCCGTCGTAGTTAGCGGTCTTGTGCTGCATGATAGCGGCCATGCGCTCCAGACCCATGCCCGTATCGAGGTTGCGGTGCGGCAGCTCCGGCATGGAGCCGTCCTCCTGGCGGTCGTACTGGGTAAACACGAGGTTCCAGAACTCAAGGAAGCGGTCGCAGTCGCAGCCGGGCTTGCAGTCGGGGCTGCCGCAACCGACCTCCTCGCCCATGTCAAAGTAGATCTCGGAGCACGGACCACAGGGGCCGGTGGGGCCAGCGGCCCAGAAGTTGTCGTCCTCTCCCAGGCGGGAGATGTGGTCCTCGGCAACGCCCAGAGAACGCCACACGTCGTGGGTCTCGTCGTCCTCGGTAAAGACGGTAAAGTACAGGCGGTCGAGCGGCAGCTTAAACTCCTTGGTGATGAGCTCAAAGGCCCAAGCGCAAGCCTGCTCCTTGGAGACGCCGCCAAAAGAGAAATCGCCAAGCATCTCGAAGAACGACAGGTGACGGCCGTCCTCGCCGATGCAATCGATGTCATTGGTGCGGACGCACTTCTGGCAGGAGATCGCGCCGATCTCCTTCATGGTCTTCTTGCCCTGGTAGTACTCCTTAAACTGGTTCATGCCGGCGTTGGCAAGCAGCAGAGAAGGATCGTCGGGGACGAGGGACGAAGAAGGATAGAGCTTAAGACCGCGCTCCTCAAAGAAGTTGAGGAACTTAGAGCGAATCTCGGCCGTAGTCATTGACGGGTAGTCAGCACTCATAGAGGGAATCTCCTCGGTTTCACATCGAAACAGTTCAAACGTAACGATATTACCATCCAACCGCCCCCGTGCAAAAAAGAGGGTCGCCAAACAGCGACCCTCCAGCGAAAGTGCACGTTATTTAGTACTGCGCGATCCTTTGAAAAAGGACTGCTGTATAATTGCATATAAGATTCACCCGGAAGGAACGATCGATGAAAAGTAAACGATTTGTCCTGAATGCACTTCTGGTTGTAGCACTTTTAGCGCTCTTAGCCTTCTCATGCTGGTACGCAAACCAACCATCATTTGGATACGTATTGTATACAGTAATGTCCGGCGATAAGGCTTATTACACTCTACACGCAATTGACGTTCTCTTTTTCTATGTAGCCGGCCCCCTATCAATCGCTTTGGTCGCGTTTCTTGTCATTTACAACTTCAAGAAACGTTAATAGAACCTATTTAGAATCCGAATCGTCCATGGAGCCGTCGATGCCGGTTTTGGTGTCGTCGTTCATATTGAAATCGTCGTCTTTGGCGAAGGGATTCTTGAAAAAGCCCGTAGCATCGGGCTGAAGGCCCGAGAGCTTCATCCAGGGATTATCGAGCTCGGGTTTGGGCATGGCCTGGGCCTCGGGCGCAGTCTCGTTACCGATGAGCTCGGACTCGTAAATGAAGGTGTCGTCGCCGAGCGCGTCGTAGGCGGCGACCGGGTTGCCATCGGCATCGCGGTACGGTGTGCCCTTAAACACGGCGCCGTCATAGGCCACAAGCTGGCGGCCGGTCTCATTCTCGAAGTAGTACACGAAGATACCCTTGAGGGCCGCGCACAGCGGGATGGCAATAATCATGCCGATGGGCCCCATGAGTGCCGAACCAATAACGAGAGCCGTAAGGCTCATAATGGGATGCACCTGCACTGAGCTCTGCATGACCTTAGGCGAAATCACATTGTCGGTGACGTTTTGCGCGACCATCGTCACGATGAGCGTCCATAACGCCAACATGGGGCTGAACATAAAGCCGAGTACCGTGGCGATTGCCGCGCTCACCCAGGGACCGACGACCGGAACCAAGTGCATGATGCCAGTGAAGATAGCCATGAGCGCCGCATACGGATGGCCGATAATCAGGAAGCCGATAAAGGCGAGGAAACCACCGCAGATGGACGTCACGACCATACCGCGCATGTAGCCGCCGACAGAGCGAGAAAGGATGGCGACCATAAAGCGGTACGAGGTCTCCTTCTCCTGACCGATGATGGTGCAAATCTCGTGATGCATGCGAGGGTAGTCGCAGGCCATCCAGTAGGCAAGCACCAGACCAAGGAAGATCACGAACAACTGCGAGGCCGTATTGGTGATGAGCGGGAACACACCGCGGCCAAGCTCGGCAGCAATCTGAGACACATACTTCGATGCCACGGTAACCAGGGACGAAAGATTATCGTCCAAATACTCCTTGAGCGGCGTGTTGTTGAGCGTCTTGGCATGCGAGATCATCTCGTTGAGGTCGCCACCCGCAACACGAAGCTGCTCGGGCAGGCGGCTCAGGACTTCCATGATCTGACCAAAGAGAATCGGTGACAAGATGCAAACGACACCGACGAGCACGGCAACAACAACAATAAGCGCGATAAGCGAACCGATGCCGCGATTCACGCCATGGTGCTCGAGCCAGTTGGTGATCGGGGACATCACAAAAGCAATGATGGAGCCGACGGCAAGAAACTCAATAACCGGTGCCAGGATGCCCATAAGGTTAAAGATAACAGCAGCAATAACAATGCAGCCGACAACAGCCCAAATGCGCAGCGTCAGAATGCGGGTGTCGCGCAGCACGCGATCGGTTTGTTGGGGGTGCTCACTCATGAACGAATCATCACTCCGTCGGGGTCGATCTTGTCCTGAATCTTCTTAAGCGTGCGGCGCAGCAGACGCGAAACCTGCACCTGAGAAATACCCAGCTTCTTGGCGATCTCGATCTGGGTCATGCCCTTCACAAAGCGCAGCTCGATCACCTCGCGCTCGCGCGGCGAGAAATCACGGATGGCTTCCTCGATCACTAGGCGGTCATCGGTAAAGTCGAGCTCGTTGTCGTCGTCGGCGTAACGGTCGAGAATCGAAGGGGCATCGTCGGAATCGGACGCACCAGGAGCCTCGATGGGCACCGAGGTATAGGCCGAAGACGATTCCATAGCCTCGAGGACCTCATCGACCGTCACGTCCAAGTACTCAGCGATTTCCTCAACCTTAGGCGAGCGCTGTAGCTCGTTGGTGAGCTTATCGGTAGCCTGGTTGACCTTGGCCGAGAGCTCCTGCAAGCGACGGGGCACGCGCACGCTCCAGCCCTTGTCGCGGAAGTGACGCTTAATCTCGCCCAAGATGGTAGGCGTGGCAAACGTGGTGAACTCGAGTCCGCGCTCAGGGTCAAAGCGGTCGATAGCCTTGAGCAGGCCCAAATAACCAACCTGCATCAGGTCATCGAGCGGCTCGCCGCGGTTCTTAAACTTGTTGGCAAGAAACCTTACCAGGTTCATGTGGGACATGACGAGCTGCTCGCGTGCGTCCGGGTCACCGGTCTCTTTATAGCGACGAAACAGCTCGCGGGTTTTCTCCTTGTCCCAAGCGGTCTTACCGCTCCGGGAACGTTCGGTCATATTAGATATCCGCCTTGAGGTCGAGGGAAAGCGTCAGGGGCGCCGTAGTCTTTTCGTAGGAGTCGCACACGCTCGCGAGGATGAGCTCGGCATACACCGCAGCCTGGTCGTCTTCATCGACCGTAGCCTGGTCGCCAAAGGTAATAGTCATGCCAACGTGGGTCTCATCGACATCGAATTTGATGGTGATGTCATCGCAGTCGACCGCGGTGCAACCAAAGATGAAAGCCTCCTCAGCAGCCATGCGGATGTCCTCGATGCGATCGACAGACATAGAGCACAGGGCACCAACGTTGGCTGCCGTCATGCGCACAAGGCGAGCGAGACGCGGGTCACCGGCAACGGTCAGCGTGATAGGGCAGTTTGCTTCGCTACTCATCGCAGGACTCCTCAGAGGTCTCGGCGGGCGTATAGGTGTAATACTGAGCCGGCTTGGATACAGACTTCTGACCATCATCGTCGCCCGCGGCGGCCTCGTCCTCGCCAATTAGGACGCGCTCGGTAGGCTGCTCGGCCTCCGCAGCGGCAGCGGCGAGCTTGCGATCGGCGTCGGCTGCAGGAGCCTTCACCTTATTGAAGAGCTTCTGCACAGCACCGGCGGCAGAGTCGGTCACGCTCGACACAGCATTGCTGGCCTCGGCCATGCTGCCCGTAACCTCGGAAATGTCGCGAACCACGGCTTCGACCTCTACGAGATTGGAGGTAAGGGCATCAACTGCCGTCTTGCTCGACTTAAGCAGCGGCTCCATCTGGGCAAGCGCCGGCGTAAGCTCATCGACAGCGCCATCGAGCTTTGCCACCACAGGCTGAGCCTCGGCGATGGTGTTGTTGAGGTCGTTCACGGTCTTATCGAGCGAGTCGACAACATTGCGGGTCTTGCGCAGGGTAAGCGCGAGCTCAGCGATGGCCCACACGCCGGCAACGGCGAGCAGCAGCAGGGCGATTTGAATGGGACTCATACAAGCCTCCCGAAGGAATCGAAATACAGACGCTCTTCATGGTACCCCAAAGGGGACCGAACATGCCAAGAGCAGCAGCGTGGGACAAAATAATCAGTAGTGTTTGTCCCATGGCAGACGCGATTGTCGAGCTTGTTATGACGTTCGAACATGGGACAAACACTACTGATTATTTTGTCCCACGCCCCCGCTTCAACGCCTTACTTCGGTGCATTCCCGCTGCGGTCGCGTTCGCTTTGCTCTACGCGCCACTCTTCCCAGCCGCGCCCGGCAGGCTGCCAAAATGCACCGCGTTCCAAGCCTTCGGGCAAATAGCGCTGATCGACCCAGCCTTCGGGATAATCGTGCGGGTATTTATACACACCGTAGTCGTCGCTGCCCGGGCGATGGCGATCGCGCAGATAACTCGGCACCTCGCGAAGCCCACTAGAATGGATATCGGCCAGCGCCGCATCGATCGAAGCCTCACACGCGTTGGATTTTGGCGCCAAGCACACATAGAGTGCAGCCTGAGCCAGGTTAATGCGGCACTCGGGATAGCCAATGACCTCGGCAGACTTAAACGCGGCATGCGCCACCAAAAGCGCCTGCGGGTCGGCGTTGCCAACATCCTCAGAAGCGTGAATCATAATGCGGCGGGCGATAAACTTAGGATCCTCCCCAGCATCGATCATGCGCGCGAGCCAATAGATCGTGGCATCGGGGTCACTACCGCGCATGGACTTGATGAACGCACTGATGATGTCGTAGTGCATGTCGCCGTTTTTGTCATACGTAAAGCCGCGACGCGGGTTGGCAATCTTCACGTCATCCACGGTGATGGGATAGCGCTCCCCCGCCGCAGGCGCTGGCGTTCCCTCGGTATCGGGACGCGTGACGGCAATCTCGCTCGCAAGCTCGAGCGTCGTGAGCGCCGAGCGAGCGTCACCCGCTGCCAGCGTGCAAATGGTCTTGACCGTATCCTCATCGGCCGAGAACTTTCCGTTCAAGCCCTGTGGTGCCTCGAGCGCACGCTCAATAAGCGTGGCGATATCCTCATCCTTCAGATGTTCAAGCTCCACCACGCGCCCGCGCGACAACAGTGCCGAGTTGACCTCAAAGTACGGGTTCTCTGTCGTAGCGCCAATCATAATGACGGTACGGTTCTCAACTGCATGCAGCAGGGCATCCTGCTGCGACTTAGAGAAGCGGTGAATCTCATCGATGAATAGAATGGTGCGGCGGTCGTACGTATTCAGGCGCGTCTTGGCCTCATCAATCACACGACGCAGGTCCTTCACGGTACCCGTGACGGCGCTGACCTCGACAAACTCGCTCTTGGTATGGTTGGCGATAATGTGGGCCAGCGTCGTCTTGCCCGTACCGGCAGGCCCGTACAGAATCACGCTCGAAAGCACGTCGTGCTCGATCGCGGCACGCAGCCATGAACCCTTACCGACGGCCTTTTGCTGGCCCACGTACTCGTCGAGCGAATTGGGGCGCATGCGCACCGCAAGCGGCGCATTCTGAAAGGAACGCTCGCGCGTCGAAGCAGAAAAAAGGTCGTCCATAGCCATCCCGTGTATCAATCAAAAACGTTTTCCACTAACAGTATACCGAATTAATACGAACTACCGTTCGTTAATATAGGTACGGTGCGGAAACTCCAGACCAGGGAACAGCTTGCTCGTCAGCTCGCAGAAATAACCGTCCGTCATGCTCGCGATATAATCCACCACGGCTTGATCCTTGTCGTCCTGCCAGGCATAAGTGCGATCATAGTAGGAAAGCTGCTGCTCAATGCGCGAAATATGGTGCTTAAAGATGTAAGAGGACTCGTCGCCACTGTTTAGATCCCGCAGGCAACGGTCGTAGAGCTTTACGAACGCCTCGCGCAGCTCCGCCTCGGAATCGCCTTCGATACCGCCCTTGCTATAGATCTTCTCGTAGTTCTCGCGCTTGGCTCGGCGAATTTCCTCAAACAGGTCCTCGCTCATCTCGATGCGCGGCTTACCATAGCTGTGCTCAACGATATCGATGGAGGCATGCGTGAGGATCCAACTGTTG
This sequence comes from Collinsella sp., assembly GCA_048342015.1. Taxonomy (GTDB): domain Bacteria; phylum Actinomycetota; class Coriobacteriia; order Coriobacteriales; family Coriobacteriaceae; genus Collinsella. The sequence goes on from DBGDFS010000050.1 coordinate 123,606, forward strand.
TAGGCACCGCCCCGGCCATCATCAAAAGCGTCGGGCGAAAGCAGGCCCGCCGCGATCGCATCCTGACGGTCACGACCGACGTAGGCAAGAATATCCGAGATGCGAACGACGCAGCCCTCGAGCGTCATGGGACGCAGATGCTCAATTGCGCTATAGCCCGTGGCAATGCAATCCTCAACCGTCTGGTCAAACTGGTCAAAGGAGCCCATGTCCGAGAGCTCAAACACACGCTGCTCGTACTCGCCGTTATGGCATAGCACGCCATCGAGCGTCTGAAGCGACACGTTGCGGCCGTACAGTGCGTCGAGCACGCGGACCGACTGCACGTTATGGAAAAAATAACGCCCCGTACGCTCATGATAGATATCGTTGAGGAAGCGCTCGCCGGCATGGCCGAAAGGCGTGTGTCCCAAGTCGTGACCCAGGCCAATCGCCTCGATCAGATCGCAATTGAGCCCCAGGGCGCGACCGATATCGCGCGCAATGCGCGAGACAAGCTGCACGTGCAAACCGCGGCGTGACAGATCGTCATTGCTACGGAAGCTAAAGACCTGCGTTTTACCTGCATAACGGGTGTACGCCGGAAGATGAAGTATCTTTTCGGTATCGCGCATAAACGCCGGACGCATAAGCGTGCCTTTGTCGGCAGCGCGATCAATACGACGAATGACCTGATCGTCGTTGCAACGATACGGGTTGACATAGCCCGAAGCACGATCGGCGGCAATGCGCTCGACAAGCTCGGGCGACAACGCCGAGGGAATACGGTCCATGCGCGCCTTAATGACGGCCGTTTCTTGATTAGATTCCATGGCATGCTCCTTAAAAAGGATGCGCAATCGGTTACAAAGTGCAGCCCACGACCTCGATTATGGCAAATATAGGCACCAAAAACGGCAGCAAAGGCAGGGAGCGCGATTTTGCAATGAGACAAGCGGCGGCAAGGGTCAGGAGCGCAACCGCAAACGCGACGACACCACCCAGGGGATCGAGGGTGCAAAGGGCAAAGAGCGCCTTGGCGTCCCCCATGCCAATGCCAGGGGCGTGGCGAACACGACGCCAGAGCGACTCAGTAAGCACAAGGGCAAGGTAGACGATAACCGCAAGACCAGCGTGGTCAAGGGCTGTGTTAACGCCCCTGTCGAGCCAAACGCCTGCAAGCGCAGCCACGGCACACGCGCCGGCAAGCTGATTGGGAAACCGTCGCTCACGGGCATCAATCGCCGCGCCGGCAAAGATGCAAATCCAAAACGGGATATAGAACATCGAACTCCTCCTCGAGCTGCATCGCAAAAGCAAAAACCACCACAAAGGTGCACCTTTGCGGTGGTTTTGGTGGTGGTTATTTGGCGCCTTGCATGACCTCGTCAAGGGTAACGTTGACGGCGTGCTGCGTCGGCACCCAGTCGACGTTCAGGAACAGCGCGGCCACCGTGATGGGGATATAGCTGAACATAAAGATCGGGAAGGTAAACAGGTTAGTCACCAGACGCCACTTTTGCGCGCAGTGAATGTGCTTGTACTCAAAGATAGTCGTGAGCAGCGCCAGGATAAAGAAGGTCTGATACATCATGGCGAAGGTCATAATGAGCGAAGCGGCGCACGCCCGCATCTCGACTTCGGTAGCCAAGAAACCATGCGAAAGGCCACCCACAATCAAGAACGTCGCATTAGCGAGCATCGAGATCAGCGATAGCAGCATACCCGGGGCGATCGTCATGAACATGTCGTAGGCGGCAAAGCGATGATAGCGGAACGTCGACTTGACCAGATGCTTACCGTAGGTAAAGAACACCTGGTAAAAGCCCTTGGTCCAGCGCATACGCTGCTTCCAGGATGCCTTGAACGTCACGGGTTGCTCGTCAAAGAACTCCGCCGGCGCATAGCCAATGCGAATACCGTGAATAGCGCAGAACGTAGTGAACTGAATGTCCTCGGTCAGCGTGTGGAACTGCCAACCGTGCATGCCCTCGATAACGCTTGACGAGATAAGGTAACCCGAACCCGAAACAGCGCAGGACGTCTTGCAGATATTACGCGCGTTGTTGAGGAAGCGCGCCTCGCGTAGATACCACGTGGCATTAGCAGCCGAGATCCACGAGCTGCCGAAGTTCTTGGAATTGCGATAGCTCGTGACCACATGGAAGCCCTGGTCAAAGGCATCATTCATCTTGGAAACGTAATCGCGGGAGATAACGTTATCGGCATCGAAGATAAAGTAGCCCTCAAACGTGTCGGGATACTCGTTGAGAATGCGGTCGAAGCCAAAGTCCATGACCCAGCTCTTGCCCTTGCGGGCCAGGTCATTGCGCTCGTAAACAATGGCACCGGCCTCGCGCGCGAGCTGCGCCGTGTTGTCGGTGCAGGCATCGGCGACCACGAAAACCTCGATGAGCTCGGACGGATAATCCTGGTCCTTGATGGAGCGAACGAGGTTGGCGATCACGGCCTCCTCATTATGCGCCGCGATAAAAAAGGCATAGCGATGGAGTTTTTTGGCCTTGGGAGGCGCGACCTCGCCACGAAGAGCGCCAATGACAAAGAAGACCACCTGGTACAGAAAGCAGACCGTGAGCAGCGTGACGACAATCTGGTTGAAGATCACGATGGGTGTGTTGGTTTGTAAAAAGGCGAGCATGCAGGCTCCCAGCAACGCGTTACGTAAACAATCGTATATCTTACCGCAGGCTTACCGAGTTCAAGAAACCACCTAATACTGGCTAGGCTTCGAGAAGACCGAGCTGCGGAACAATTTCATCTCCAACGGCCGTGCGACCGAGCGAGCGCGGAGCCAGATCGTCGAGAACCGCAGCGAGATCCCACGGCAACTCGTCGCGGCACTCAATGCGCTCCCCCGTCACGGGATGGTCGAACGCCACGCGCCAGGAATGAAGGAACTGCCTGGTCAGGCCCTGGTCGGCGCGCGCATCGCACTTGCCGTAGAGTGGATCGCCCACGCAGGCGTGGTTGATATGACGCATATGCACGCGAATCTGGTGCGTGCGACCGGTAAACAGATGGCACTCAACGAGCGTATAACCATCGTCAAAGCGCGTGGAATCAAAGCGCTCGAGGACTTTAAAGGTCGTAATGGCCTGACGGGCAAAGGGGTCGTCCGAAACCGCCATCTTGACGCGGTCGCGCGTAGAACGGGCGATACCGGTATTGATGGTGCCCTCGTCCATGGCGATGTGCCCGTGGACAAGCGTGATATAGCGGCGGTCGAGCGTACGCGTGCGAATGAGATTTTGAAGCGCGCGCTGGGTGTCGTCGTCTTTTGCCGCGAGCATAAGGCCCGAGGTATCGCGATCCAGGCGATGCACGATCCCGGGGCGGTCCTCACCCTGTACGGTACCAAGATGGTCGATGCCGCAGTGGTAGACCAGAGCGTTCGCAAGGGTGCCGCTCTCGTGGCCATGGGCGGGATGGCACACCAGCCCGCGCTGCTTGGAGAGCACAATGAGATAGTCGTCCTCATAGCGAATATCGAGCGGGATGGCCTCGGGAATCACATCGGTGGGATCGTGCGGCTCGGGCAGGTCGACCGAGATGCGGTCACCGGCGCGTACGGCATACTTTTTTGACAGACAGGTCTCGCCGTTCACGATTACGGCGCCGCCCTCGATCAGATGCGCGCAGGCAGAGCGCGTGGGGCAGCCGTCGTTGGCACCCAGAAAGGCGTCGAGACGCTGGCCAGAGCAATCGTCGGCAACAAGAATATGGATGTCGGCCATTAACGCTCATTCCTTTCGCGAATCTTGCGGGCACGCTCCCCACGCTGCTTGGCTTTGCGCTTAGCGCGGGCCTCATCACGGGCATTGAGCTCAGCAGTCGCATCGACCTCACGAGCGGCGGGACTCAAGAACATGTAGCCGAAGAGGGCGAGCACAACGCCCACGGTAATGCCGATATCGGCCACATTGAAGACGGGAAAGTCGATGAAGGTGGTGGCAATAAAATCGGTCACGAAGCCAAAGGCGAAACGATCGATAGCGTTGCCGATAGCACCGCCCGCAACCATCGCCATGCCCACAACCTCAAGATGGGCGAGCTGGGATGCACGAACGAGGTACACGGCAATAGCGACAATGACCGCCAGCGCCAGCACGGCAAATGCGATGCCATGCCCCTCGCCCATGCTAAACGCAGCGCCGATATTGCGGACAAACAGGAAGTCGATCACGCCGGGTATGACGGTCACATGCAGTGCATCGCCCACGGCACGAACCGCAAGCTTGGTCAACTGGTCAACAAGCAGCACAACCAGCGCCACCCCACCAGCAACACACAACCGCCAACGCAAAGGCGGCGTCATATCCCCAGTACGACCCAACTCAATCCCCTACCCTCAAGAACATCGAATTCCGTTTAACGCAATTAACCATCTTATATTGCCACACGCAGAGCGCACGACATATCCACCAACACAAGCGAAATAACCAGCATAAAAAGAAAGCGGCGTTCCGAAAAACAGAATGCCGCTTTTATTCAGCGGAGCAAATGGGCCGAAGGCGCCCAAATTCTACCTATAACTAAAATGCCGAGTTACCGTGCCTTAAAGGGCATTCGCACACCTCTCGCAGATATGAGCGTGGCCGTTGTACTCGCCAACGGTGGTGCGGTAGTTCCAGCAACGGTCGCAGCACTCGCCCTCGGCAGCTTCAATGGCAACGGAGAGTTCCTCGCCCTGGGTCAGCTCAACATCGGAGACGATGTAGAACTCGGCCAGGTCGACGGCCTTATCACCGGTCAGCAGCGCGTACATCTCGGCGGGAACGACCGCCTTGACGCGGACCTGCTGGCTCTTGGTGAAGGTGCCGGCAGAACGGGCATCCTCAAGGGCCTTGGTCACGGCGCTACGGAGCTCGAGCGAAGCCTCGAGCACGCCCTCGAACTCATTGGCCTCGTCGACCGTGATGGGCGACTTGTACCAATCGAGCAGCGCGGCGTACTTCTGGTGATCGACGCAGCCAGCGGGCGCATATGCCATGGCCTCGTCAACCGTGTAGGACAGGATCGGCTGCAGGTCGCGCATGAGCATCGAGAAGAGCTCGGCCAGCACGGTCTGGGCGCTGCGGCGCTCGAGCGAGCCGGGCTTATCGCAGTACAGACGGTCCTTCAGGGCGTCGAGGTACACGTTGGAAAGCTCGGTAACCACGAAGTCATAAAGCGCACGGTAAGCGCGCGGGAACTCGTAGCAAGAGTAAGCGTCGTCGACCTCGGCCTGAACCTGAGTCAGGCGGGCAACCATGAGCTTGTCGAGCGGCAGCAGGTCGGCAAAGGCGACGCCGTCGGTCTCGGGCTCAAACTGACCCTCGAGCTCGGAGAGCAGGAAGCGCAGCGTGTTGCGGAAACGACGGTAGGCATCGGACGTACGAGCGAGAATCTCGTGGTCGATGGAAACGTCGGAGCTGGTGTCGACGGAGGCAACCCACAGGCGGATGATGTCGGCGCCCATCTCGTCACAGACCTTATTGGGGTCGATGACGTTGCCGAGCGACTTGGACATCTTGCGGCCCTGGCCATCGAGCGTGAAGCCCTGCGAGACGACCGCCTTGTAAGGAGCATGGCCGTTGGCGCCCACCGAAGTGAGCAGCGAGCTCTGGAACCAACCGCGATGCTGGTCGGATCCCTCGAGATACACGTCCGCCGGATACTCTAGCTCGGGACGGTACTCGCAGACGGCCTTCCAGGAGACGCCGGAATCCCACCACACGTCGAGGATGTCCTTATCGGCCTTGAGGTGATGGCCGCCGCACTTGGGGCAGACGCAGGCCTCGCCCAGGTAGCTCTCGGGAGCGTCGGTGAACCAGGCGTCGGAGCCCTTCTCGTGGAAGAGCTTGATGACGGCGTCGAGCGTGGCGTCGTTCATGACCTTCTCGCCGCAGTCGGCGCAGGTGTAGCTCGGGATGGGCACGCCCCAGTTGCGCTGGCGGCTGATGCACCAGTCGGGACGCTGCTCGACCATGGCACCGATGCGGTTGGCCGCGTGGGCCGGATACCACTTGACGTTCTCGCGAACCTCTTTGCCAGCCTGCTCACGCAAACCGGTCTTGTCCATCGAGACAAACCACTGGTCGGTAGCACGGAAGAGCACCGGATGCTTGCAGCGCCAGCAGTGCGGATAGCTGTGCGTGATCTTCTTCTCGAGGACCAGGGTGCCGCGCTCGCGCAGGAACTCGATGATGTGCGGGTTTGCCTCGTCGGTATCCATGCCGCTGAAGGGGCCACCGGTGCCAAACTCCTCGCCGGTGTAGAACTTGCCGTCGTCATCGACCGGCATGCAGATGTCGGTGATGCCCTCCTTGAGGCAGGCAAAGTAGTCGTCGACGCCGTGGCCGGGCGAGTTGTGGACGATACCGGTACCGTCATCGACACCGACGTAATCGGCCAGCAGCGCCACGCCCTCAACACCGTCAAAGATCGGCTGCTTGTAGTGGATGTGGTGGAAGGTCTCGGCGGGAACCACGTAGGGCTTGCCGTCGACCATGACCGGGGTGTACTCCCAGCCAAACTCCTCGCAGCACTTGGGAGCCAGGTCCTCGAGCATGACCTCGGCGCGACCGTCGTGCTCAACGGCGACGTAAGCGGCGCCGGGCTTGAGGGAAACTGCCTGGTCGGAGGGGATGGTCCACGGCGTAGTCGTCCAGATGATGAAGTCAACCGGGCCGTCGAAGTTCTCGAGGCCGGCGGGCTTGGAGGTCATCTCAAAGCGCACGAAGATGGACGGGCTCGTTTCGTCGGAGTACTCGATCTCGGCCTCGGCCAGCGCGGTGTGGCAGTGCTTGCACCAGTGAACCGGCTTGTGGCCGCGATAAATCATGCCCTTATCGAACATGGCCTTGAAGACCTCGATATCGGCGGCATCGTGCTGGTGATAGAGCGTCAGGTAGGGGTTGTCCCAGTCGCCAAGCACGCCCAGACGACGGAAGCCGGCCTTCTGCAGCTCGATGTTCTCGACAGCGAACTCATTACACAGCTCACGGATCTTAGCCGTGGAAGTCTGGTTGAACTTCTCGGTGCCGAGCTTCTCCTCGACCTTATGCTCGATCGGCTGGCCGTGGCAGTCCCAACCGGGGACATAGGGGACTTCGCAACCCTGCATCATCCAGTAACGGTTGATCATGTCCTTGGAGATCTTGTTCATGGCGTGGCCGATGTGGATCGGACCGTTGGCGTACGGAGGGCCGTCGTGCAGCACGAACTTCTTGTGACCCGCGTTCTTCTTCAGAACCTGCTCGTAGACCTTGTTGTCCTGCCAGTCCTTGAGTCGCTTGGGCTCGGACTTGGAAAGACCGGCACGCATGGGAAAACCGGTCTTGGGCAGATTCATCGTCTGCTTGTACTCGTTTGCCACGGTACCCCTTTCATGTCGTGGGCGCGCACGCCCGTTGGGCACCAAAAAAGCGCCCGTCCCTACAAGCTGGGACGAAGCGCCACAAAACGGGCAAGTGCCCGCAAAAGCTCTTCGCTTAACCACCCAGCTTAGATGCCCTCGCCCGCGTCGCCGCGCGCTCGCATCCGTTACTCGGCTGGCCTGTATCGACGACCATCTCGGCGATGTCTACTAAGACGTGCCTGTGCGGCATATCCGTTGGGACCGCAGCTCCGGGGTGATTTTCATCGGTCGCATGCACGGGCTCTCAGCACTCCCCGCTCTCTGTGGCATGCGGATGGCCGACTACTCGTCCCCATCAACGCTTATGCGGAGTATGCTAGCACGTTCCGCGCCAGCGAAAAACCCTCAACATTGGTTTTGTACGTTCGAAATTTCTCGCGGCTGTGGACCTTCTCTTGGAGCAAAATACCTGAAAGCACTTTATCGAACGAAAGAAGGCACCTATGCGCACGATTGGAATGAGCGACTACACCGTTGGCGAGGATTGCTTTGACGAGCTGCCCGGCGCGCTGGCCGAATACGGCGCGACCAAGGTCGCAATCATCGGTGGCAAGCGGGCACTGGCCGCAGCACTGCCGGGCATCGAGGCGGCACTTGAAGGTACCGATGTCGAGATTCTGGAGACGCGCGTCTACGGCACCAACAGCACGCGCGCCAATATCGCCAAGGTCGTGAACTCCCCCGCTTGCCAGCAGGCAGACGTGCTTATCGCCTGTGGCGGCGGCAAGGCGCTCGACACCGTCAAGACAGCGGCCATCGAGCTCAAGAAGATCGTCTTTACGGTGCCGACGATCTGCTCCAACTGCTCCGCCGCTACCGCCATTGCCGTTGTCTACAACGACGACGGCTCGCTCGAGGGCTATTCGTACCCCAACCGACCGGCGCACATCTTCATCAACCCCAAGATCATCGCCGAAGCTCCGGCGGAGTACTTCTGGGCCGGCGTGGGCGATGCCCTGTCCAAACAGCCCGAGGTCGAGTACGCCACGAGCGCCGGCAACTTGGAGCACACGGCAGGCCTTGGCCTGGCACTCGCCCACACCTGCTCCGAGCCGCTGTTTACCTACGGCGTTCAGGGTCTTGAGGACGTGCGCCAGAACCTGTCAAGCGAGGCCGTCAAACAAATCGCGCTCGACATCGTGGTCAACACGGGCTACGTCTCCAACCTGACCAACCAGAACGATTACTACTACAACTCGAGCGTGGCGCACGCGTTCTACAATGCGACGTGCAGCATTCCGCGCGAGGGAACCTATCTGCACGGCGAGGTCGTGAGCTTGGGCGTGCTCGTGCTGTTTGCCTATACGGGCGATACCGAGAACCTTGAGCGCTACGCCGCCTTTAACAAGCAGATGAGCCTGCCCGTGACGCTTGAGCAGGTCGGGCTTTCCGAGGCCGATATCCCTGCCCTGTGCGAATACGCGCACGCCACCAACGAGTGGAAGCAGGGAAACCCGGAGCCCTTCACCGACGAAAAGTTCGCCGCTGCCATCAAGGCCGCCAACGCCTACGGCCACTCTATCCTGGCCTAACCGACCAAAACCGCCACAAAGGGGACAGCACCTTTGTGGCGGTTTTTTATTGCTGTAACATGCTCGAGTCGAATTCGCTTGCCGGGATCACGCGGTAGCCGTGGCGCAGGAGCAGGTCAACGAAGACACCGTTACCCGTTGTGAGCGTGCCGCTGAAGGATCCGTCGTAGATATGGCCCACGCCGCACGACGGACTGCGATCCTGCAAGACGCACGCAGCAATCTCGGACGGGCCGCCCGCTTGCTCGCACATATCGAGCGCACGTTGAGCGCCTAGACGAAACTCGCGATCGACCGAGGTACCCCCGCAGGTACGGACCTCGCCATTCACAATCTCGGACGGCTTGCGCGGGGTGGGCAGACCGCCAAAAACCTCAGGACACACCAAGAGGACCTCGGTCCCCGTACGCTCGCAGGCCTCGACCAACTCGCGATGATAGTTGTCGAGCCCGTTATACTTGCAGCTCTCGCCCATCAAGCAGGCACTCACCACGATCTTCATTTCCATCCCTCTCAAGCAAAACGCCCCATTTGAGAAAGCTGCTCAAATGGGGCGTCGGCGTTTACTGGCTCGACCGCGGCTTTACTGTTGCTTGGGCATCAGCGGATTCTCGCGCGTGAGGAGGTTCATGAACTCCTCACCCGTGATGGTCTCCTTCTTGTACAGATAACGAGCCAGCTCATGGAGCTTGAACTTGTTCTCCTTGAGGATCTGCAGAGCGCGATCGTGCGCGTCCTCGATCAGCTTAGCGACAATCGCGTCCACACGCTCGGCCGTACCGGGGGCGCAGGTGAGCGACGTGTCCTGGTTGAGGTACGCATTCTGAACGGTACCAAGCGCCATCATGCCAAACTCATCGGACATACCAAAGCGCGTCACCATGTTACGGGCAAGCTTGGTGGCCTGCTCGATATCGTTGGCGGCACCGGTCGTCATCTCGCCAAAGATGAGCTCCTCGGCCGCACGGCCGCCGCAGTAGACGGCGAGCTTGTCCAAGACCTCCTGGCGCGTCGTCAGGAAGCGCTCGTCCTCCTCGACCTGCATGGTATAACCAAGAGCACCGCTCGTGCGCGGCACGATGGTGATCTTCGTGACCGGCGCAGAGCCCTTCTGGCGAGCGGCAACGATGGCATGGCCGATCTCGTGATAAGAAACGACCTGCTTCTCGTGGTCGGACAGCACCGTGGACTTACGCTGTTGGCCGGCAATGACGACCTCCACCGACTCCTCGAAGTCGTCCTGGGTTGCACGCTTGCGACCCTCGCGAACGGCGCGCAGGGCGCCCTCGTTGATGATATTGGCCAGGTCGGCGCCCGAGGCACCGGGCGTGGCACGGGCAATCGCGGTCAGATCGATCGGCGGCTCGGTCTTCACACTCTTGGCGTGGAGCTCGAGGATGTTCTTACGGCCGGTCAGATCGGGCAACTCGACGGGGATGCGGCGGTCAAAACGACCGGGGCGCAGTAGAGCGGGATCGAGACTGTCGGGGCGGTTGGTTGCGGCAAGGACAACGATACCCTTGTGGTTATCGAAACCATCCATCTCGGTCAGCAACTGATTGAGCGTCTGCTCGCGCTCGTCGTTGCCGCTAAAGCCGCCGCCATCGCGCTTCTTACCGATGGTATCGATCTCATCGATAAAGACGATACACGGGGCCTTTTCCTTGGCCTGCTTAAACAGGTCACGAACCTTAGCGGCGCCACGGCCGACGAACATCTCGACGAACTCAGAACCAGAAATACTAAAGAACGGCACACCCGCCTCGCCGGCCACAGCCTTGGCAAGCAGGGTCTTACCGGTACCCGGAGGGCCGACAAGGAGGGCACCGCGCGGCAGCTTGGCGCCGATCTCCTCGTAGCGCTGCGGCTTCTCCAGAAAGTCGACGACCTCCTTGAGAGACTCCTTGGCCTCTTCCTGGCCGGCGACGTCCTTAAAGGTCACGCCCACATCCTTGGAGGCGATCACGCGCGCACCGGACTTGCCCAGTCCACCGCCGCCAAAACCACCGCCGCCAAAGTTCATCGACGGGCCGTCATCACCCATGGCCTTCTTCATGCGGCGGTTGAGCCACCAGCCAATCAGGAAGAAAATCGCCATGGGAAGAATGAGCGTGAGCAGGTAGTAGGTCATCAGACCCGAGTTTTTATCGGGAACGACCGACTCCAGGGACGCACCGGATTCAAGCACGCGATCGGTAAAGCCCGCATCATTCGGCACACCGGTCGTCTTGTAGGCGATGTTCTCGTCCTCGCCCTTCTTGGTGTAATAAATCGTGTAATCGTCCGTGTTGTACTCGACCTTGTCGACGCTCTTCTTATCGAGCGCTTTGACAAACGTTGAGTAATCGGTCTTCGTAATCTGCTGCGTGTGACCGATGTTGGGGAACAGAACGGTCGAGAGCACGAGGTAGACGACGAAGGCGATGAGCACGTAGAGGATCATATTCCGTCTACGTTTGTTGTCATCCATCTCCATCTGCTTGAACTCCATCTACTGGGGTTGATAATGCTATCTAGAATACCCAACCCGGACGGCGATAAACCGACGCCGGGCACGAAAGGACAGAGATGGCATCACTGGAAGTCGGCAAGGTTCAAATCTATACGGGCGACGGCAAGGGCAAGACGACGGCTGCGCTGGGTCTCGCGCTGCGCGCCACGGGCTATGGACTCAACGTGCTCATGCTTCAGTTTGCCAAGAAGCTACACTGCGCCGAACACGATGCCGCGCCGCGCCTGGGACTGCGCATTGTACAGGCAGACCGTGACACGCCCGAGGCTTGCGCCGCACAGATCATGGAGCTCGCACGCGAACAGATCTCGCAGGTCGACATGCTTATCTTGGATGAACTGGGAGAAGCCATGCGCCGCGGCTTTGTGACGCGCGAGGATGTCGAAGCGTTGATCGCGATAAAGCCCGCCACCACGGAGCTCGTGCTCACCGGCCGCGGATTACTGCCCCTCGCCGACCTCGCGGACCTAGTAACTGAAATGCGCCCCATCAAACACTACTTCGACGAAGGCCTCCTGGCCCGCCAAGGCATCGAATACTAATTGATCCGAAGGGGACGGAGGAAAACGGATCATCGACATCACGACGGAGAGCAATGATCCGTTTTCCTCCGCCCCAAGGGATCATTAGGCGGTGGCGCGGCCTAGCCAGTTGCCGCTGTGGTGGTAGATGGTGAACATCGTGGCCGTAATGAGCCAGGTTACGGGGTAGACCAGTAGTAGATGCTCGAGCGACGGATCGAAGGGCATGATCGCAAACACCCAGATCACCCTCAAGACAACGGTGCCAAAGATGGTGAGCATCATAGGCTGCAGACTCACGCCGGCGCCGCGAATGGAGCCCGACGCGTTCTCGATAATCGAGAAGATCGCGTAGAACGGCGCGATGAAATGAAGGATCGTCGTGGTGTACGACGATATCGAAGCATCGTCGACAAACAGACGCGACAACGGACCCGAATACACCAGCAGAACGGCAGACAGGCCACCAATGAGCATAAACGACAGCACGAGCGACGTATGGTAGCCCTTGCGCATGCGCTCGTAGTTTCGCGCGCCAAAGTTCTGCGCCGAGAACGTGGTGATCGACACGCCAAGCGCCTCGGTCACCATCCAGATAATGCCATCCAGGCGCCCAGATAGACCCCAAGCAGTTGTGACATCGGCGCCAAACGAATTAACCGACACCTGGATCAGCACATTCGAGATCGAATAGGCAGCCGATTGAAAACCGAGTGGCAGACCACACGAGATCATACTCTTGCAAATACCGCGATCGATGCCGAGCTTAGACAGCGAAAGACGCCATGCACCCGGAGCGCGCATCATGCGAAACACGATCATCGTTGCATTGGAGCAAATGGTCAGCGCCACTGCGATGCCGCAGCCGAGCGCCTCCATATGCAACACAGCGACAAAGATGATATCCAGCACCACGTTAACCAGGCAGCCAGAGGCAATGATCACGGCGGGCCCGCGTGTGTCGCCCACGGCACGCAGCAGTGCGGTTCCCATATTAAGCAGCAGTGCCGCAACCATCGCGGCAAAATAACAGCGAGCATAGGCCACGCCCTCGGCCAATAGTTCATGCGGCGTGTTCATAAGCACCAGCATGGGCTCAACGAACACTATGCCAAGAATCGAGAAAACGATACCGCCCACCAGCGCGAGCGTCATGGCGGTATGGACCGAACGGCTCAGACGCTCGTCATCGTGCTGGCCAAAAAACTGACCCGTGATAACGGCACATCCAGCACCCACACCGACGCAAAAACCGATGCAGAGCTCGGTAAGCACCATCGTGGCCTGAATGCCACCCAGCGCGAGCTTACCGCCAAACTGACCGACGATATAGGTGCCGATAAGCGTGTAGGCCTGCTGAAAAAACGAGCTAAAGAAGATAGGGACGCACAGCGACAGCAGCTGTTGCCAAATGACACCCTGCGTTACATCGATAGCCGTAGATTTCTTAGCCACACGCCCTCCCCACTAGCGTACGTCATACAACAAAACGGCAATTTAAGACCAAAGCCAATACCAGCTTAACACCGACCAGCGTCGGCCGAAACGCCCCGAACCAGAGCCCGGAGCGAAATATCTGCCTAGTGATACAAACCCGGCTGGTAGTGATACTCATTGCTCACATGCGGACACAGCTGCCAAAAGGCGACGGCACTTGCCGCGGCCACGTTGAGCGAATCGACCCCGTGCGCCATCGGAATTCGCACGGCTCGGTCACAGCCCGCAATGGTCTTGGCGCCCAAGCCAGCACCCTCGGTGCCCATAAAGATTGCCAGGCGGTCAATCTCCTGCAGCGCGGGATCGTCCAATGACACCGAATCATCCGTCAACGCCATGGCGGCACACGAAAAGCCGGCATCGTGCAGCGCCGCCAGCCCATCATGCGGCCATACGCGCGCCTCGCTGCCAATGCGCGTCCAGGGCACCTGGAAAACCGTGCCCATGCTCACGCGGGCCGAGCGACGATACAGCGGGTCACAGCAAGTAGGGCTCACCATAATGCCATCGACGTTCAGCGCAGCCGCCGAGCGGAAAATCGCGCCGACGTTGGTGTGGTCGACAATGCCCTCGAGGACGCATACGCGCACCGGGCGCTCCCCCGCCGCCTCGACGACGCCGCCCAAGAACTCATCAACCGGAATCTGACGCGGGCGACGGAACGCCGCGAGCGCGCCGCGCGTCACATTGAAGCCCGTCAGCTGCTCCATGAGCTCCATGGAGCCCACGAACACAGGAACAGGACCCGCGCCCTCGCGCACAACCAGGCGCTCGAACAGCGGCCTCATCTGGTCGAGCCAGCGTTCGCCCAAAAGAAAGCTCACCGGCTGGTATCCGGCGCGCACCGCGCGCTCGATAACCTTGGCACTCTCGGCGATAAAGATGCCCTTTTGCGGCTCCAGCACGCAGCGCAGCTCGCGCTCGGTCAGTCGCACGTAGGCATCGAGCCGCTCGTCCTCGAGCGAATCGATTCGCAGCACCTCAACGGCATCAGTCATAGCAGCCAGCCCGCACCTTTCTTTGCAGCACCTATACAAATATCGGGGCAACGCCATGCGCTGCCCCGCCACTCATTCCAACCCGATAATACCGAAGGGATAATCGGGTTTACGCATCAACGCGACGATACGTCACGAACTCATAATTGACGCCCTCGTCACCCTCACCGGCGGCAATCGTCGCGACCCCGCTACGCTGCGCAATCTCCCACGCGGGATCGGCGTCCAAGTCGGGAAAGTACGTGTCCACGGGATGGACGCAGTGGTTATGAGTGACCTCGGCCTCCACGCAGTACGGCAAAAACTGCCGATAGACATCGCCGCCACCGATCACCCAGGCAACGAGCTCATCGGCAACCGCAGAGAGCGCTTCGTCAACGCTATGCACCACGTCGACGCCCTCGTGGGTAAAGCCCATATCGCGCGTAAGCACGATATTGTGGCGGTTCTTGAGAGGACGCCCGCCGGGAAAACTCAGCAGCGTCTTGCGTCCCATGATAACCGGGCAGCCCTTGGTGCAGGCAACAAAATGGCGCATATCGGCGCGATTGGACACCACCATGTCGCCCTCGCACCCAATGCCCCAATCGTCACACACGGCGACGATAGCAGATAGCTTACACGTCATGAGCACCACCTACACCGCAATGGGAATGTTCTTGACCTGCGGGCCGTGCTCATAGCCCTCGACGATCAGGTCATCGGTCGTAAACGCATAGAAGTCATGCACATCGGGGTTGAGCGTTACCTTGGGTGCCGCAAACTGCGGACGCTCGATAAGCTCGCGGACGATATCGACATGACGATCATAGATATGGGCGTCGGCGATCACGTGCAGCAGCTCACCGGGAATCATATCGACCGACTGCGCGACCATCATCAGCAAAATGGCGTACTGGCACACATTCCAGTTGTTCGCGGCCAAAATGTCCTGGCTGCGCTGGTTGAGAATCATGTTGAGCGTCGGCTTGTCGTCCTGCGGGCGCTGCGTGACGTTATAGGTCACGCTGTACGCGCACGGATACAGGTGCATCTCGGACAGGTCGCTAAACACATACGTGTTGGTCATGATGCGGCGACTGTACGGTGTGTGCTTAAGATCGTACAGCACTCGGTCCATCTGGTCGAAATCGCCCTCGGCATAATGGCTCTTCTGGCCAATCTGGTACCCGTAGGCCTTGCCGATGGAGCCGGTCTCGTCGGCCCACTCATCCCAAATATGGCTGTTGAGGTCATGGACGTTATTGGACTTCTTTTGATAGATCCACAAAATCTCGTCCATCGCAGACTTAAGCGCCGTGCGGCGCAGGGTGAGCGCAGGGAACTCCTCGCGCAGGTCGTAGCGCGCCGTAACGCCAAAGTTTTTAATGGTATAGGCAGGGGTGCCGTCCTCCCACACCGGACGGACCTTTTGGCCCTCGGTGGTGGTGCCATGGTCCAGAATGTCGCGGCACATGGTTACAAACTGTTGATCAGCTTTGCTCATTGACCCTCCTGTCAGTCGCCTACAAGCGAGATTCATTGTAGCCCAGGCGCACGCGGCCCCACAGCCCAAACATAAGCCCTCATTTTCTGACATATGCCAGAAATTCCTTGCGCAAATCCGCACGTTCGCTATTCTATTGTTGACATATGTCAGATTTGGAGTGTGCATGGCAGGAAGACGCGAAAAACTGCGCCGCGTCGGGATCATCCCCGAATACCGCGGCTTTACCCCCGATGGCCTGGCCAGCGGTGATGCCATCGACATGACCGTCGACGAGCTTGAGGTGCTGCGCCTGTGCGATCTGGAGGGCCTCAATCAGGAGGCCGTCGCCCTGCACATGGGCATCGCCCGCGCCACGGTGGCGGCAATCAGCAGTCGCGCGCATCGCAAGGTGGCAAACGCGCTGGTCAACGGACGAGCGCTCGTCATCGAGGGCGGCAATATCGCGTACTCCCCCATCGCCACGACGACGGCCGCATGGCCAGCAAAGGAGGTCGGCACCATGAGGGTGGCAACGACGTACGACAACGGCAACATCTTTATGCACTTTGGCCGCAGCGAGCAGTTCAAGATCTACGACATCCAGGATGGCAAGGTGCTCAACGAGCAGGTCGTAGGCACCGGCGGCACCGGCCACGGCGCCTTGGCGGGCCTGCTTGCCAACGGTGGCGTTGACACGCTCATTTGCGGCGGTATCGGCGGCGGCGCTATCAACGCGCTTGCCCAAGCCAGCATCACGGTCTATGCGGGCGCCCAGGGCAGCTGCGATGCCTGCGTCGAGGCCCTCATTGCCGGCACGCTCGCACAGAACGGCGAGGCCACCTGCGACTGCCATGGACATGATCACGAGCACATCCACGAGCATGGCGAGTCCTGCGGCTGCCACGGTCACCACGACCATGACGGGCACGAAGGCTGCGGCTGCCACTAGCGGCAAGCACCTCGTCGAGAACGCGCTTCCACGCGTGCGACAACCAGCGAACAAACGGCGAAGGCCGCCTGGAATACCATCCAGGCGGCCTTCGCCATACACGACTCAACTAGTCGTTACTTCTTGTTGCGCATCTGCGCTTCCATCTGGCGCAGCAGGTCCATATCGGACTTGGGGCCGCCCGTTCCCAGGCCGCCCATGCCGCCCAGCCCCATGGCATCCAGACCGGGAATATTGGGCATGCGCATCTTTTTGCCCTTCTTACCCTTCTTGCCCTTCTTGCCGCCGGCCTGCGCCTGATTGGCCATCGTGCGCATGCGGCCCATCATCTTGTTCATCTCGCCCCACTGCTTCATAAGGCTATTGACCTCGGTGGGGGTCACGCCGGCGCCCTTGGCAATGCGGGCACGGCGCTGACCGTTGATGATGGAGGGGCGAAGGCGCTCCTCCTTGGTCATCGACATGATGATGGCCTCGTTCTTGTCGAAGATGCCCTCGTCCAGGTTGCCGCCCATCTGGTTGAGCGCACGCTGGCCACCGGGGAGCATGCCCAGAATGCCCTTCATGCCGCCCATCTTCTTGACGGCCTTCATCTGGTCGAGCATGTCGTTCATGGTAAAGCCCTCGCGCAGCATGCGCTCGGCGGCCTCGAGCTGCTCGGCGTCAGCCGCCTCTTGGGCCTTCTCGATGATGCCGACAACATCGCCCATGCCCAAGATTCGCTTGGCCATACGATCGGGATAGAACGGCTCCAGCGAATCGGGTTTCTCGCCCATGCTCACGAACTTGATAGGCTTGCCGGTCACCTGGCGCACGGAAAGCGCGCCGCCGCCACGGGCGTCGCCGTCGAGCTTGGAGATGATCACGCCGTCAAAGTCGGTGCGCTCAGCGAAGGTCGAGACGACGTTGACGATATCCTGGCCGGTCATGGCATCGACGACCATCAGCACCTGATCGGGCTTGACGGCCTTCTTGATGTCCACGGCCTCCTGCATCATCTGCTCGTCGATCTGCAAACGACCGGCGGTATCGACGATGACCACGTCGCGCAGGTGGTCAACGGCCTCCTGGATGGCGCCCTTGGCGATGTCAACCGGATGCGCACCATCGCCACGGAAGACCGGCACGCCGATCTCTCCGCCAAGCGTGGCCAGCTGGTCGGCAGCGGCGGGACGGTAGACGTCGCACGCGGCGAGCAGCGGCGAGCGGCCCTGCTTCTTGAGCAGGTAGGCCAGCTTTACGGCCGCCGTGGTCTTACCGGAGCCCTGCAGGCCCACGAGCATGATGACATTGGGAATGCGGTTACTAAAGACGAGCTTGCTCTCTGTGGAGCCGAGCATCTCGGTGAGCTCGTCGAGCACGATCTTGACGACGTTTTGCGCTGGCGACAGCGACTCCATGACCTCGGCGGTCATGCAGCGCTCCTTGGTCTTGGCGACGAACTCCTTGACGACCTTGAAGTTGACGTCGGCCTCGAGCAGCGCCATGCGAATGTCGCGCATGGCCGAGGTGATATCGGCCTCGGTCAGCTTGCCCTTGCCGCGCAGG
Organism: Collinsella sp.; assembly: GCA_048342015.1. GTDB lineage: Bacteria > Actinomycetota > Coriobacteriia > Coriobacteriales > Coriobacteriaceae > Collinsella. The sequence goes on from DBGDFS010000050.1 coordinate 142,030, forward strand.
CGGTCAAATGTGTCGTTGAGGCGATCGCTCAGGGAATCAAACACTAGTCACTCCTTAATTGGACTCGCCCACCAGGGCGCGGCAGAAATCTTTGGCATTGAACTCCTGCAGGTCATCGACCTGCTCGCCCACGCCCACGCGCAGGATCGGGAGCTTGAGCTTCTCGGCCACGGCCATGGCGATACCGCCCTTAGCCGTGCCGTCGAGCTTAGTCATGATAATACCGTCCAGACCCAGCGCCTCGTTAAACTCGAGCGCCTGGTTCAGACCGTTCTGGCCGGTGGCGGCATCGATCACGAGCACGACTGAGACGGGCATGGGGCCGGCGGCCATATTGGCGGCGCGCTTACGCGTCACGTTAACCACCTTGGCAAGCTCGCGCATGAGCTCGGGGCTCGTGTGCAGACGACCGGCAGTGTCGATAAGCACCAGGTCGCTGCCGCGCTTGTCGGCCTCGTCGAGCACGTCGTAGCAAACACTTGCCGGGTCGGAGCCGCGTTCGCGCTTGATGACGGGGACGCCAGCGCGCTGGCCCCACACATCGAGCTGCTCGATGGCGGCGGCGCGGAACGTATCGGCAGAGCCGATCACGACATTCTTGCCGCGGGCGGCCATGGCGCTCGCGATCTTACCGACCGTCGTGGTCTTGCCGGCACCGTTAATGCCCACAAACAGCACGCAGCTCGGCGTATCGGAGAACGGATCGCGCTCGGCGGGCACAAAGTGCTGCTCAAGCTGCTCGGCCAGGGCGCGACGGAGTTGCGGGGCGGTCTTGAGGTTCTTCTTGGCCGCGGCATCGCGCAGGTCATCGGAGACCTTGATGGCGACCTCGGCGCCCATGTCACCCATGACGAGGGTGTCCTCCAGGTCCTCCCAAAAATCCTCGTCGACCTCGCCGCCAAAATAAAAGACCTCGTTGAGGGCCTCGCGACTGCGCTCAAGTCCGCGCGAGAGAGCATCGAAGAATCCCATTATGCATTCACGACCTTTCCGGTTTCGCGATCGAGTTTTTGCGAGACGACGCGACTGACGCCGTCGGCTTGCATCGAGACGCCGTAGAGGACGTCAGCATCCTCCATAGTACGGCGCTGATGCGAGATAACCAAGAGCTGCGTATCGGAACGCAACACATCGAGCGCGCCGATGAGCTTGGACAGGTTGGCGTCATCGAGTGCCGCCTCGACCTCGTCCAGTACATAGAACGGCACCGTGCGCGTGCGGTACACGGCAAAGAGCAGGGCGAGCGCCGTCAGGCTCTTCTCGCCGCCCGACATGAGCATCATCTTGGTGATGCGCTTGCCGCGCGGCTGCGCCACAACCTCGATACCCGTCTCGGCAGGATGCTCGGGATCGGTCATCTCCAGATGAGCCTGACCGCCCGGGAAGAGCATAGCGAAGATCTCGCGGAAGTTCGCGTCGACCTTCTCAAACGTCACCAGGAACGCCTTGCGCATCTTGCGATCAATGGCCACCGTGATCTTGGTGAGCGCCTTGCGCGCACTCTCCAGATCGGCCAACTGCTCCTCGATGTAGTCGGCGCGGCGCTTGAGCTGCTCGTATTCCTCCATGGCAACCTGGTTCACGGGGCCCAGATTGTTAATCTGACGCACGAGCTGGTTGAGCTCGCGCTCGGCGGCGTCGCGGTCGGTGGGAGCAGGAAGCATGAGCGCTTCCTCGAGCACCGTGGTGCCATCGGCGGTAATGGCCTTGATGACCGCCTCTACCTGCACCTCGAGCTTGCCACGCGCGACCTTGAACTCGTTTTGCGTGGCGGAGGCGGTATCGACTCGCTCCTTAGCGCGGGCAACTTCTGCCTTGGCATCCTCGATGGTCTTCTTGAGCGAGGCCGAGTCCGCCTCCTCGAGTGAAGCCTGATCACGCAGGCGCGCGGCCCAATCCGACGCGCGCTCCAGCAGGGCCGAATAGCGCTCATGCATGGGGTCGACGCGCAGACGCAGCAGCTCGAGTGAGCGCGAGGCCTGGCGTGTTCCGCGGATACGACGGTCGATACCCTCAAGACGATGCTCCAGGTCGGGCACGCGGCCCTTCAGCGAACGCAGGCGTTCGCTCGTCTGGGCTAGGCGAACCTTGGCGTCGGCGAGCTTGCCGGCAGCCTCGGAATCGTCACGGCGAACGCGGTCGAGTTCGTCGTTGGCCTCGGCAATCTGCAAGCCCAGATCGCTTGCCTGCGCACGGGCCTCGTCACGCGAACGGGTAAGCTCGTCAACACGCGGGCGCGCAGCGCGAACGGCCTCGGAGGCCTGCTCGCGGCGCTTGGAGATGCGCACGCGCTCGACCTCGGCATTGTTGGCGCTTTGCTCCAGACGGCCGATCTCGGAAAGCAGCGAGCGGCGCTCGCCCTCAAGGCGGGCAATCTCACCGGCGGCATCGCCCTCGGCGGCACGCGCTTCCTCAACGGCCGCATTGGCCTCAACGACCTGGCCTGACACATGTTCAAACACAGCGGCCAAATCGGGCTCAAGCCCCTCCAGCTCGCGGATACGGCGCTTGCGCTCCAAGGCACCCGACGCCTCGCCGGCATCGAGGCCAACGCGCACCAGGCCGCCGCAGGAGACGCGGGCGCCATCGGGGGTCACGTAAGTCACGCCGTCAACGACCGGCGCCGACAGCGCGGCAGCAAGATCGTCCACTACGTAATATCCGCCGAGCAACGCCTCGACGACGGGACCGTAGCCTGCGCGCACGGACAGACGATCAACCAGACGGGTACCGGCAGCGCCCTCAGCGGCGGTAGAGCCGCTCACGCCGCGCGCCACCAGCAGCGCCTCGCCCGAGGCCTTCTTCTGGTCCAGAGCGGCACGACCGGCACGCTCAAGCGCGGACGTATCGTCGAACAGCAGTGCATCGATATCGCCGGCGAGCAATTGCTCAACCAAGCCCTCAAGCTCGCGCGGGGCCTCGAGCACGTCGCCCAGACGACCAGAGACATCATCACCCAGCGCACCCACCAGACGGCTCACCAGCGGCGAGCTGTCGGCCATGCGGGCATCGAGTTTCTTTTGGCTGGCAAGCTCCGAGCGCACCTCGGATAACTTGTTGCGCGCTTCACTCTCGCGGGCACGCAGGTCCTTCAGGGCCGCGCGTGCGGTCTCGGTGGCCTCACGCGCATCGACCTGAGCCTGGCGCGCTTCCTCAAGAGCGCCCTCAAGCTCCTCGGCGCGGTCGCGACGGCTCTCGAGCGAGGCCGTGACCTCCTTGAGCTGCTCGTCAATCTGCTCCAGGCGCGAGGCATACATGTTATCCTCGACCTCGGCATTGCTCAGCGAGTCCTTCACCTTGGCGAGCTCGAGCGCGGCGTTATCGGCTACACGCTGCACATCGCGCTGCTCGCGCGTGAGCTGCGAAATCTGATTATCGAGCGCCACGCGGCGCTCGTGGAGCTCGGCGGCGGCAGGACCGGCGGCGTCAACGTCCTCCTGGGCCTGCATATGCGCGCCGGTCACTTCCTCAAGCTGCGCACGTGCGTCCTCGAGCTCCTCGACCACGCGACGACGCTGATGCTCGGAGCTCGAGATCTGACCGCGCATGTCAGACAGGCGCGACACCATGTTGTGGCCCTTTTCCTCGAGCAGGCGCATGTCGGAGTTAATGCGGCCGACCACATCTTGCATATGGCGGCGCTGCTCGCCCAGATCGCCCACAAACAGGCCCTTTTCCTCGAGCATAACCTGGAGCTTCTCGAGCTCGCGCTCCTTTTCGCCCAAGCGGTACTGCGCAAGCTCAAGCTCGGCCGCGCCCTCTTTGGAGCGGCTCTCCAGGTCGTTCCACTGCGACTGCAGCGAACGCAGCTCGTCAACGGCCAGCATCTGCGTAAGCTCGTTCGCGCGCGAGGACAGCTCTTTGTACTTGCGCGCGCGATCGACCTGACGCTCCAGCGGTCGCAGTTGACGGGCGATTTCCTTATTGATGTCGCGGGCACGCGTCAGGTGCTCGTCCATCGACTTAATCTTTTTGAGCGCACGCTCTTTGCGGCGCTTGTGCTTGGAGATGCCGGCGGCCTCCTCGATGAGGGCGCGGCGCTCCTCGGGGCGGCTCTGCAAAATGGCGTCGAGCTTGCCTTGGCTAATAATGGAATGCGTATCCTTGCCCAGGCCCGAATCGTGCAGGATGTCCTGAATGTCCATCAGGCGGCACGGACTCGAGTTGATGAGGTACTCGCTTTCGCCCGAGCGGTACATGCGACGGGTGATGGCGACTTCGTCAAAATCGACGGGCAGCATATGGTCCGAGTTATCGAGCACCAACGTGACCTCGGCGACACCCACCGGCTTGCGCGCTGACGAGCCCGAGAAGATGACATCCTCCATGGCCTGACCGCGCAGCTGCTTGGCGCTCTGCTCGCCCAGGACCCACAGAATCGAGTCGGAGATGTTCGATTTTCCCGAGCCGTTGGGACCGACGATGACGGTCAGGCCCGGCTCAAACGTCATATGGGCGCGGTCGGCAAACGACTTGAACCCTTTGAGCGTGAGGGACTTGAGATACACGGTTCCTCGCTTACAAGTGCTTCTTGTTCAGAATCACGCCGTTGGTGGTGTAACCCATGCGGTCGAGCGCTTCGAGCGCGGCGGCTCCCTCGGCTTCCTTCTTTGAGGAGCCGGAGCCGCGACCCTGGCGAATACCATCGATCAAAACCACGGCGGTAAAGGTGGGCGCATGCGCCGGGCCCTCGGAGCCAACGAGCTTGTACGCCGGGGGTTCGTGACCGTCGGCTTGCACGCACTCCTGCAAAAACGACTTGGGGTTCGCAGGATGCTCGGCACGCTCGGAAGCCAAATGCGGCTTAAGCGTACGGTGAATGAACTCTGCCGCGGCATCCCAGCCGGCATCCAGGTACAGCGCGCCCACGAGCGACTCATAGACGTTCTCGAGGGCCGAATGCAGGCCGCGCGCACCGGTACCGGTCTCGGAGGCACCAAAGATGATGATGTCGTCGATGCCCAGCTCGTGAGAAACCTCGGACAGCGTAGCGCCCGAGACAAGCGACACCTTCAGGCGCGTGAGCTTGCCCTCGTCAAACTCCGGATAGGACTCAAACAGGGAGCGTGCGACCACAGCGCCCAAAATGGAATCGCCCAAGAACTCAAGGCGCTCATAGCTGGCAGAAACCGGCTGGCCCTCGACTGCCGAGGGATGCGTAAGGGCCGCGCGCAGCAGCACCTTATTATTGAACTCGTGGCCCAGAATTTCCTGGGCGCGCGTAAGTCGTTCAGACAAAGCCAAGACCTAGGCCTCCCTGGCGTTTTCGATAGCGTCGACGGCGTCGGCGACAGAGTTGAGCGAGAGCAGGGTCTCGTCATCGATCTCGAGGTTGAACTCGTCCTCGATAGCCGTAACCAGCTGCAGGCGCTCGAGCGAGTTGGCATCGAGGTCGTCAAAGGTGGTCTCATCGCTAATTTCGGCAACATCGACGCCCAGAACGTCAGCAGCGACCTCGGCGATCTTGTCGAAGATTTCGGAGCGGTCCATAGCGCTTCCTCTCATAGTGCATGAATACCAAAAGAATGGTACCGCCCGGGCGGTACCAAGACACGGTTCTGATTCTACCCCACGACGCACGCCCCGAGGCGCATAACGCCGCTGTTATAAAACGATACCGTCCATAGAGTTGGCGACATTCTCGACCAGCCCCGCGCGCACGGCTTCGGCCGCCGCGAGCGTACCGTTTTTGACAGCCTCGACCGAGGTGGCGCCATGGCCGATCAGGACCACGCCGCGCAGGCCCAAAAGAATCGCGCCGCCCTTGGCGTCGCCCGAAAGCTTGGCCTTTATCTCGCGCATCTGCTTTTTAATGAGCAGCGCGGCGATCTTGGTGCCAAGCGAAGACATAAAGACGCCCTTGAGCTCCTGCAGCAAAAACTTGGCAGCGCCCTCGGTGGCCTTGAGCGCAATATTGCCCGACATGCCATCGGCAACGACGACATCGAAGTTACCCGAGGTGATGTCCGTTCCCTCGCAGTTACCAACAAAGCCGGGAACGGCGGCTTTCATAGCCGGGAAGCAAGCCTTGGTAAAGTTGGAGCCCTTCTCGTCCTCGGTGCCGTTGGCAAGCAGGCCCACGCGGGGATGCTCGATGCCCAGGACGACGCGGGCATAGGCGCTACCCATCTGGGCAAAACGCACCATGTCATCGACCTCGACATCGGGGTTGGCGCCCATATCGCACAGCACCGTCAGACCGCCGGCACGATTGGGCAGTGCATTGGTCAGACAGGGGCGCACCGGCTGCTTCTTGCCTTCGGCCTGATACCTAAACGGCGTCACATAGGCGGTGGCAGCGGCGGTCATGGCACCGGTGGAACCGGCGGAGAAGAACGCATCCGCGTTGCCCTTCTTAATGGCGCGACACGACAGCACGATCGACGACTTGCGTTTAGTCATCACGGCGCGAATGGGATCGTCATCCATGGCGATAACGTCGGGTGCCTCCAGAGCCTCGACGCGCGCATGGGAGGCGGCAAAGGGATTGACGATTTCGGCGGGGCCAGCTGCCAAGACATCGATATCGGGATCGGCGGCAAGCGCAGCCTCGATACCATCGAGAACAACCTGAGGTTTCTCATCTCCGCCCACAACGTCTACACAAACGCGAACGTTACTCATATACATGCTCCTTATACAAAAATGGCCGACTCATTGAGCCGGCCATTGTGGTTCCATTTGGAACGGCATCGCATCCAGAGTATATCGTTACTCGGTAACGATAACCTCGCGGTCCTTGTAGAAACCGCAGCTGGGGCACACGTGGTGCGGAAGCTTGACAGCGCCGCAACGGGGGCAAGTGGACTGAGCCGCAGCCGAAATCTTCATGTTGGCGGAACGACGGGTGTGAGTGCGGATACGACCCTGCTTTTGTTTAGGTACGGGCATAGTGACCTTCCTTATGAACTATCCAGTGTGGCGATTACGCGCAAGTAGCGATACTACCACAGTTTTACTCATCGAGCTTGAGATTCTTCAATGCTGCAAATGGATTTTCCGTGGCAGCGGCCCATTCCGCCTCTGCCTGGGCGGCGCAATCGCATTGCTCGACGTTGAGATTGCAACCGCATGTGGGGCACAGACCACGACAATCGGGCTTGCAGAGCACCACAAACGGCGTGTCCATAACGACCGCGTCATTGATGGGCTCGCCCAGATCGACGAGACGGTCCTCACCCAGGAGCTCGTAGCCGTCCTCGTAAGCCTCGGGATCCTCGGGCTCCTCAAAGAGGTAGAACTCCTCGATCTCGCCGGCGATATCAAACGAGGCGGGCTCCAGGCAACGGTCGCACTCGCCGGTGGCGTGCGCGCGGACCATGCCCGTGAGCAAGACACCGGTACCGGCATTGGTAAAGACAACGTCGTAGTCGATGCCATCCTGTAGCTGGTACTCTTTCTCGCCCACCGTGTAGGTGGCGACATCGACCTTACCGGTCAGCGGATACGAATCTCCAGGAAACTCGAGCTGCTCGGAAAGATCGACGGTAACGCTCGGGAACTCAGCCATTACCACTGACCATTCTGCTGGGCGGCACCCTCGTTGAGCTGCTGACGGCAACGGGTAACGGTGCCGGTCAGACTCTTGAGGTTCTCCTCCAGGTGCGTAAAGACCTGCTCTGCGTAGTCCTCGGCAGCATAACGCGTCTCGCGCTCGTACTGCTGGGCACGATCGCGGATGTCGTCGGCCTGCTGCTGCGCAAGGCGGACGATCTCCTGCTCACCGGCAATGGTGAGGGCCTGCTGCTGAGCGTCAGCGATGATGGAATCGGCCTGAGCGGCGGCGGAAGCCATGAGCTCCTCGCGCTCCTTAAGGATACGGCGGGACTTCTGCCACTCCTCGGGATAGCTCATGCGGATCTCGTCGAGGATGTTGAAGAACACGTCGGCGTCGATGACCTTGAACTGAGCGTTCTTGCCGAAAGGCGGCTTGGCTTCCTCGATCAGCCCTTCGAGCTCATCGACCAAGCTGACGATCCTATCGCCAGGAAAATTCTCGCCCGGCATCCGGTCTCCTTTCATAGGTAACATATCATCGTGCTAGTTTACCACATGCCACCAGGCAATAAGAAACGTCACGAAAAGCGATGTTTGAGCGCTTCGACCACGTTGGGCGGGACAAACGTCGATACGTCACTACCGAGCGAGGCGATCTGGCGAACAACCGAGCTCGAGATATAGCCGTACTGCGGCGCGCTCATGACAAAGATGGACTCCAGCTCGTTATCCAAGCGATAGTTGAGGTCGGCCTGCTGCAGCTCGTACTCAAAGTCGGTCATGGCGCGCAGGCCCTTGACCACGGCCCCCGCCCCCTGCTCGCGAGCGAAGTCGACCAAGAGGCCGGTAAAGGGCAGGACCTCGACGCCGTCGATATCACCAAGCGCCTCGCGGGCCAGCGCCACGCGCTCATCGAGCGTAAACGTGGTGCCCACACCGTTTTTACCCTGCGACTCGGCAACAGCGACGATCACGCTGGGAAAGATGCGGCGGGCGCGGCGGATCACATCGATATGGCCAAACGTGATGGGATCGAAGGTGCCCGGGACAATCACGCGATTGATGGTGTCACTCATGAGCATCCTCCTGAAACGTCGTGGCATCGTTGTTGTCAGCATCGGTGCCGGCGCTATCGCCCTCACCATCGTCATCGCCGACCCAAAGAAGCAGGTCGACCGAGGTAATGCCGTAGCGCTTCTCACGTACAGTCTCAAAGTCTGCCGGATGCGCGCCCGCATCGGCGGCGGCATGCTCAAACAGGGCATAAGCGCCAGGTGCAAGTAAACCCTGCTGGGCCAGGTTCTGCAGCAGTTCCTCGACCGGCTCGGCACCAAAAGCATAGGGCGGGTCGAGCAGGACCAGATCAAAGGGGCCGCCCGGCACCCGGCCGCGCGAGGCGCTCGCCAGCACGTCACCCGTGACCACGCGCCAACGCGCACGGTCACGGCAGAGCGACTCGATATTCTTGGTAATGAGCCGCGCGGCGTTGCGATCGATCTCAAACGTCGTGAGCGAGCGGGCCCCACGAGAGAGCATCTCTAACCCTAAGGCACCGGAGCCGCCAAAGGCGTCCAGCACGCGGACCTCGTCCAGATCGAAGTCGAATGCCGACATGACCATAGATGCGCACGACTCGCGCACGCGATCAGTCGTGGGGCGGGTGACATCGCGACCACGGGGCTCCTCGATCTTACGACCGCGCCATTCGCCGCCGATGATTCTCATCCTCCGCTGACCTCCTTAAAGATATGTCGATAACGCATGGCGACCGCGTCGCGCAAGGGACGCGTCGCCACAGAATCAAGGTTGCAAGCATACCGCAAGAGCTCGACCGCGTCCAAATGGGCCCATTCGATAAGGTCCTCATCGGCGTCCAGGTCCACAAAGCGCAGGGTCACACCGCCATGCTGGCGGTACCCCAGGATTTCGCCCTCGTAGCGCAAACGCAGGTCCATCTGGGCAAGCGTAAAACCGTCCGAGGTTTTTTCGAGCGACTGGAGACGGTCTTGCGCCGCCGATGCGCCGCCGTTGCCCTTGGAGTGCGTCATGACCAGGCACGTACCCGACACGCTGCCACGGCCAACGCGACCGCGCAGCTGGTGCAGGGCAGCCAAACCAAAGCGCTCGCCGTTCTCGATGACCATGACGGTGGCGTTAGGCACGTCGACGCCCACCTCGACCACCGTAGTCGAGACGAGCACGTCGATCTCGCCACGCTTAAAGGCATCGATAACCTGGTCCTTCTCCCCCGCCGGCATACGGCCGTGAAGGCGCTCGATGGCAAGACCAGGCAACGCCAGACGCAGGCGATCGAGCTCGGTCGCCGTATCGTGCAGCGGCACGGGGACCGTCACGCGGCCCTCGTCGTCGCGGGCGATACCGGGCACGTCCTCCAGCTCATCGGCCGAGTCACTCGGCTCCACGAGCGGGCAAATCACGTAGGCCTGCTGACCCTTTTCATGCGCCTCGCGGATGGCGCCATAGGCGAGGTCGCGGCTCGACTCGGTGAGCACACGTGTCGTCACGCCAGCGCCAGGGACGGGCCGATGGCGGATGATACTCGTGTCCAGATCGCCGTAGACCGAAAGCGCCAGCGTACGTGGGATGGGCGTTGCCGTCATAACGAGCAGATCGGCACCGGGGCCCTTCGCACGCAGGGCGTTGCGTTGGCCGACGCCAAACCGGTGCTGCTCGTCGATGACGACAAGCGACAGATGCTTGAACGCAACGTTATCCGAAAGCACCGCATGGGTACCAAAGAGGACGTCGAGCTCGCCCGATTCCAGCTGGGCATGGATCCGCTCGCGCTCGGCCGCCGGCGTGGCACCCGTCAGAAGCGCCCAGGACATGCCGGCCTGCGAGAGCAGAGGGCCGGTCTTATCGGCATATTGGCGCGCCAAAACGCCCGTGGGCGCCATAACGCAGGCCTGCGTACCGCTATCGGCAGCCACAGCCAGCGCGCAGGCGGCAACGGCGGTCTTACCGGTACCGACATCGCCCAGCAGCAGGCGGTTCATCACGCGCCCGCCATCGCACATATCGCGCAGGATATCCTGGAACGCGGCCTCCTGCTCTTCGCTCAGCGAAAACGGCAGGGCTTCCCTGAGCGCGACCAGGTGCTCGCCCGCGGTGTGGGCATAGGGCACCACATCGACCAGGCCGCCATCGTTGCGCAGGCGCAGCGCCAGCTGAAGGTAAAGGCACTCCTCATAAGCAAGGCGACGGCGAGCGATATCGCGCTCAGCCATGCTCGAGGGAAAGTGGATCGATCGAAGCGCACGAGCATTGCTCATCAGGCGACGCTTAACGCGCAGCGGAGCCGGAACAGGATCAAAGGGATTGCCGACGACCTCGAGCGCGCCGCTTACGATGCGGCGCATCCATGCCTGGCTCACGCCGTCACTCACATAATGGACCGGCAAAATAGTGCCCGCAGCACGCCCGTCATCGAGCTTTTCAAAGTGCGGCGAGGCCATCTGCTTAAAACCGTAGGCAAATTCAACCTTGCCCATCACGGCCAGGCGGTCGCCCTGCTTAAGCTGCTGGGCAATCCAGGGCTGACGGAAAAAGGCGACTTGCAGCACGCCTGTCTCGTCCACCAGCGAGACCTCGGTCACCTGCATACGCGGGCGGGGCTGCTTTTGGACGACACGATCGACCGTGGCGACAATCGTGCACACGGTCCCGATGGGCGCCATCTCGATGGACCACGAACGGGTAAAGTCGAGGTATCGATGAGGAATATGGAGAAGGAGGTCCCCCACCGTCCGAATTCCCAGACGGCGAAGGGCCTCCTCACGTTTACCCGAAACATATTTGAGTCGCGCGATATCCTCGTCGAGCGCATTGCTCTGGGCAAAGCGCTCCGAGACGCGCGGCACGGAGCACAGCTCGGACATGGGCAGTTGCCTACTCGATCGAGAAAATCACGGGATAGAGCGGCTGCTCGCCACGATGGGCGTCGATCTCCAGATCGGGCTGAGCCTCCTCGATAGCGTCGACGATCTCCTGGAAGGCCTCATCGGACAGTTCCTCGCCGGCCAGAATCGTCAGCGCGTCACCCTCCTCTTCCTCCTGCATGCGGTTGATGCAATCGAGCGTGACCTGCTTCACGTCGGAGCCGACCACATCGATGGAGCCGGCAATGATGCCCATGACGTCACCGGAGTGAATCGGCGAGCCGTCGGAGGCGCTGGAGTCGCGCACGGCGCGGGTGACCTCGCCATCGCGAACCTCGCTGATGGCGTCGACCATAGCGGCGACGGCGTCCTCGAGCTCGGAATCGGGCAGGACGGCGAACAGCGCGGAAAACGCCTGGGGAACGGTCTTGGTGGGAACGACGGCGACCTTCTTGTCGGTGCAGGCTGAGGCAGCGGCCTCGGCGGCCATGCGGATGTTGCCGTTGTTGGGCAGGATGATGACCGAGGTCGCGTTGACCTGGTCAACCGCGCCCAGCAGGTCTGCAGTCGAGGGGTTCATGGTCTGACCACCCGACACGATCACGTCGACGCCGAGAGACTTGAGGATGTCTGCCTCGCCGGACCCAGCGGCAACGGCGACAAAGCCCAGGGCCTTCGCGGGCTCGGCGGCCTTCTCCTGGTCCTCGTGAATCTTAGCGGTACGGTCGTGGGCCTCCATCTCCATGTTGTGGATAAAGACCTCGTAGATCTGACCGAGCTGCAGCATGTGCTCGAGCACCAGGTTGGGGGTGTTGGAGTGCACATGGATCTTGTAGTCGGGGTAGGCACCCACAAGCAGCTCGCAGTCGCCCATGGAGCCCAGGAACTTAAGGCACTCGTCCTCGTCAAAGGGAGCGTCGGCCTTAAAGAGGAACTCGTTGCAGTAGCGGAACTCCGAGCCCTCCCAGTCGTCGTTCGCCTCGATCTCAACGCGACCGAGGGCCGCGTCGCGGGCAGAGCCAGCGGAATCAAACGTAGCGGAGAAATCCTCGACAACGGTGCTGCGGCCAAGTGCTGCGGCCACGAAGTTCTCAAGGAAGATGGCAAAGCCAAAGGCGCCGGAGTCGACCACGCCGTTCTCCTTCAGAACGGGCAGCAGGTCGGGCGTACGGGCGACGGACTGGTAGGCCTCGACGACGATGGCGTCGAGCGCATCCTCGGCAGAGAACTTCTTCTTCTCGCACTCGTCTGCCTTGGTCGAGACATCGCGCAGGACCGTGAGGATCGTGCCCTCGATGGGCTTACGAACAGCCTGGAAGGCAACCTTGACGGCGCGACGGAAGGCGAAGGCGATGTTGGCGGACGTGATGGGCTCATCGGCAGAGACGAGGCCCTCGGCCACACCGCGCAGAATCTGCGAGGTGATGACGCCGGAGTTGCCGCGGGCACCCATGAGGGAGCCGTGGGTGATGGCGCCGGCGATGGCTTCCATGTCGGCGTCGGCAGGAAGAGCAGAAAGCTCCTTGGTCACCGAGGCGAGCGTGAGCGACATGTTGGTGCCGGTGTCACCGTCGGGTACGGGGAAGACGTTGAGCTTGTTGATCTCCTCGGCCTTGTCGGAAACGGCAGCCGCAGCGATCGGAAAACAGGTGCGAATGGTCTTTGCAATCATGGGTATTTGAATCTCCGTTTTCGGATGCTAGTTCAGACGGCTCTTGAGCGCGTCGATATGGATGCCGATCTTAAGGCTGGCGGGATCGATCTGGGCGATCTCCTGCAGAGTGAAGGCAACGGAGCTCGAAAGATTGTGGCAGACGGACTTCATGTTGACGCCGTTCTCGAGCACGACGTGAAGATCGACCGTAAGGCCGTTCTCGTCGGCGGAGACAAGCACGCCCTTGCGGAGGCGCTGACCGGCAAGCAGGCGCACGCTCTCGGCGCCCTGGAGCTGCTCAGCCATACCGACGACGCCATAGCACGTCATCGCGGCATAACCGGCAATATCGGCAATAACGTCGTTCGAGACGCTCAGGCTGCCGTTAATGGTCTCAGACACAAGAATCTCCTTATCTGGTGCTCGCGGCACCATCTCGTGGGAGCAATCATTGCAATATTCTACAACGACCGCGCCATGTTGAGGTGGTGGGTCGCGGGATTACATCCTCGACACGAAATGTTGATATGGCAACGTTCGCGCCAGGCGATCGCGGCATGAAAAAACCCGCCGCATAAGCGACGGGTTTTACAACCTGGCTCCCCGGGTAGGACTCGAACCTACAACAGCGCGGTTAACAGCCGCGTGCTCTACCATTGAGCTACCGAGGAATAGGTGCGTGCTCTCAAGCAACGAAGTTTATTATACGGACGAATCAGCTCAGGGCAAGAACTTTTTTAAGAATTTTTCCGACCTAGTCATTGTCGTTGGGGACGTTCTTAAACGACTAGTCATTCAAGAACGTCCCCAATGACTACATGAAAGCGCCCCCAAGCGGATGTGCTTGAGGGCGCTTCTTGCTTGCGAGGTTAAGACTCGATGTAGTCCTTGAGTTTGCTCGAGCGGCTCGGGTGGCGAAGCTTGGCCAGGGTCTTGGACTCGATCTGGCGGATGCGCTCGCGCGTGACGCCAAACTCACGACCGACTTCCTCGAGCGTACGGGGATGTCCGTCGACAAGGCCAAAGCGCAGCTCAATAACCTTGCGCTCACGATCGGCAAGCGAGTCGAGCACCTGGGTGAGCTGCTCCTGCAGCATGGAGAAGCTGGCGGCATCGGGCGGAACGATAGCCTGGGAGTCCTCGATAAAGTCGCCCAGCTGGGAATCCTCTTCCTCGCCGATGGGGGTCTCGAGCGACACGGGCTCCTGCGAGATCTTCTGGATCTCGCGGACGCGGTCGGCGCTCATGTCCATTTCGGCACCGATCTCCTCGGGGGTCGGGTCGCGACCAAGGTCCTGAAGAAGCTGGCGCTGCACGCGGACGAGTTTGTTGATGGTCTCGACCATGTGCACGGGAATACGGATGGTACGGGCCTGGTCGGCGATAGCGCGCGTGATGGCCTGACGGATCCACCACGTGGCGTACGTGGAGAACTTGAAGCCCTTCTGGTAGTCGAACTTCTCGACGGCGCGGATCAGACCGAGGTTGCCCTCCTGGATCAAGTCCAGGAACAGCATGCCGCGTCCGACATAGCGCTTAGCGATGGAGACGACCAGACGCAGGTTTGCGCTGATGAGCGCCTGCTTGGCTTCGAGGCCCACGTTCTCAATGCGCGTAAGACGACGCATCTCGGCACGCGTGAGTTCGAGCTCACCAGCATCAGCAGCCTCGAGCTTCTCGGTGGCCTCAAGACCGGCCTCGATCTTCATAGCCAGATCGACCTCTTCGGAGGCGGTCAACAGGTCGACCTTGCCGATCTCCTTGAGGTACATACGAACAGGATCGCCGGTCAGCATCACCGTGGAGGCATCGATGCCACGCACGCGGGAGCGTGAACGGGACGTGCGCACGGTGCGCTTCTTCTTGCTCTTGGAAGAACCCATCTCGGCATCGGCCTGACGGGCCATCTTGAGCTCATGATCGTCAAGCGAGCCGGAATCGTGCTCGTCGTCGTCATCGAAATCGTCGGTATCGGTATCGTTATCGTCATCGTCGACGTCCATGGGGGCGTCGTCGTTACCGCTCGCGGAGATAATCTGGATGCCGCTGTTGCGCAGCGCGGAATACACCGCGGTGAGCTGCTCGTCAGAAACATCGATATCCTTCAGGGCGACCTGAATCTCGTCCTCGGTTACCGAAGTCCTGTTTGAGCCGTTGCCCATGAGCTTTGCAACGTAGGATTCCAGCCCAGTACCCGTGCTCTCAGTCTTTTTTGGCACAGATTCTCCCTTCATAGTCCACAGGACTCAATACTTTAGCACACACATTGACGTCTATACCCAAAAAGAGGACTGGATATAGGCGAGAATACGCTGGTTGACCACAACATCTAGGCCTGTTCGGTGCCTGCGGCCTCCAGGCCGATCAAACGGAACGGGTCCGCCACGCCGCCGATCGACTTTTGCAGTTCGCGCTGACGCTGCGAGTCCCGCGCGGCCTGCACGGTCAGCGAACGACGGCCCTCATCATCGAGCGAACGGTCCTGGCGCAGCTTGGCCTGTGCGGCACGCATGCGGCGCTTGATGGTGTAGAGCTCGAGCGTATCGAGCATAAACACGATGTTCGTCTCGGTGGGGTGCTTGCTCGTCGCCGAGATGCGCCCGGCACTCACAAGCGTTGCCGCATCGGGACACACCGAGCGCGCCGCATCCATGCAGGCTGCAGGATCGGTTCCCGGCGGCGTTGCCAGAACGGCCCACGCGATGGACTCGTGACGTGGGTCAACCCACTCGATGGAGCAGATGCGGTCGGCATACGTGCGGAACAGGTCGGGGTAGCTCGTGAGCATGGTCAGCAGCTCGCGCTCCCCTGCCAAGGACTTGCGCTCAAGATCGGTAAGAACCATCGGCGCAGCCGCAGCCGGTGCGCCCGAACCGTCAGCCACAGGCACAGCGCCCATACCATCAGGGACATCGATTGGCGGCAGATCGTCGACGACCTCCACGGGCGCGGCACCGTAGGCATCGAGCGGGACGTAGTCGTACGGCTCTTCTTCGACCGGCGCGGACACCGGCGGCGTCGCGCCCGACGCCCAAGCACCACGAGATGTCCCCTGCGAACCAGACGACCGACCGCCCGCGCTACCAGAGCGCTCGGCTTGCGCCCGCTGGCGTTCATAGTTCTGCTCACGACGTCGTTCCGCATCTTCGCGCTTGGCGACATCGCGAAACACACGGCCCGAGCTCGCGCGCACGGTCTCCAGATCCAAACCCAACAGGTCGGCAATCTGGATAAAGTACGTGTCGATCATATAGCTATCGCGCAGCGGATAGATAAGCGTCAGCGCATCTTCCAGCGCCTTGGCACGACCGCCCGGCGTGGTGATGTCGCTCGACTCCTGCAGCGAACGGTAGACGAAATCCATGAGCGGCTCGGCCGCGTCGATGCGCGTCTGCAGCTCCTGACCACCATGTGCCGTAATAAACTCCATAGGGTCGTTGCCGTCGGGCAGCACCACGCAGCGCAGGTCCATAGAATCCTGCTCGATAAACTGAATCGCGCGGCGAGCGGCCTTTTGACCGGCGGCATCGCCATCAAACATATACACGATGCGCTTGGCAAAGCGAGTGAGCGTCTTAACGTGATGCTCCGTGAGCGCGGTGCCCAGCGTGGCGACAACGTTTTTAATCCCCGCCTCCCAACAGGCGATGCAGTCGGTATATCCCTCCACCACAATGGCGGTATCCTGCGCGACGATAAACTCCTTGGCCCAATTAAAACCGTAGAGGTTTCGTTTTTTATGGAACACACTCGTCTCGGAGGTGTTGAGATACTTAGGCTGGCCGTCGCCCATAATGCGACCGCCAAAGGCAATGTTGTGACCCTGCTCGTCAAAGATGGGAAACATCACGCGATCGTAAAAGCGGTCGGCGAGCTGTCCGCGCCCGCGGCTCACGGCAACGTTGGCATCGATCATCTCCTGCGGAGTAAAACCCGCCTGGGACAGGTGTGACACCAGCGCGTTACGGCCCGGCGCAAAGCCCAGACAGTAGCGGCGGCAGACGTCGCCGCCCATGCCGCGGCTGGCAAAGTACTCGCGCGGACGGCCGTCCTTACCGCGCATAAGCATGGTGTGATAGAACTGGGCGGTCTCGGCGCACAAATCGTAGATGCGGGCACGCTTGGTACCGCGCTCGCGATAAGCGCCGGTATCGTGCAGCTCAATGCCGGCACGGTCGGCCAAGTAACGGATTGACTCGGGAAAGCTCAGGTTCTCGCGCTTCATGATATACGTGAAAACGTCGCCACCCTCGCCGCAGCCAAAGCAATGCCACACCTGCGTGGCGGGGATAATGTGGAAGGACGGCGTCTTTTCGCCATGGAAGGGGCAGCATCCCCAAAACTCATGGCCGCGGGGCTTGAGCTCGACCGTTTCCTGCACGATAGCAACCAGGTCGGACGCAGCGCGTACCTGATCTTTTTCCTCATCGCTAATCACGAATGCTCACCCCCTGCTTGCCCAAGTTGTGACGAATGTCCTCGATATTACCCTCGACGGTCGCGATCAACTCATCCAGCGAATCGAACACGCGCGAGGGACGCAGCCAGCGCGTAAACGCCAGCGAAACGAAAGCGCCGTACAGGTCGCCCGTATAACCAATTAAGTTGGCCTCGAGATGCGCCGAAGCGGCATCGTCGGCATACGTCGGCGGCAGTCCGACGTTAACGGCAGCGGGCCACACGGTCTCATCGACCAGCACCAGACCCTCATACACGCCATCGGCTGGCACCTGAATGCCGTCGGGAACCTGCAAGTTTGCCGTGGGAAAGCCCATGCCAGAACCCTCGTGACGGCCGCGAATAACACCGCCGCGCACCATATACGGACGGCCGAGTAACTCAGCAGCAAGCTCCACATGGCCCTGTCCCAGCTCATGACGAATGCGGGTAGCGCAAATGGCCTCACCGCCCTCGCAAAGCAGGTCGTGACCATACACGTCAACGCCGTGCTCGGAACCCCAGGAGCGCATCTCGGCAACACCAGAAGCACCGCCACGACCCAGCCTAAAGTCACTGCCAACGCGAATCGAGCGAATGTCGACTACGCGTGACAGCAGTGCGAGAAAACCGACATGGTCGAGTGCCGCAACCTCAGGCGTAAAGGGAACGGCCACCACTGTATCGACCCCAGTCTGAGCCAAGGCATGCAGACGGTCGGCCGTCGTCATCAATTGTTGAGCGGGCGAAGGGCTCACCACAACGTCCGGGTCGGGATCGAAGGTAACCACGACCGCCTTACAGCCATGGGCACGGGCATCACGGACAAGCGCTTCGATGAGTTCCTGGTGTCCACGGTGAACGCCATCGAACACGCCGATGGCGATCGACGCCGCACCCAAGCTCGCGCATCCATCAAACGCATCGGCAGAAACGATACGGGCCTCATCCGACTCGCCCGCGAAAAAGATACGCGCGAGCTCGCGGGAGGCCAGCATCATCGAACACCGCCGATCGCCTGCGGAAACACGTGCTCCATAACAAAGCGGCCGCCCTCAATACGGGCAAGCGCCTTGAGCCCCCCATCGAGCACGAGCGCAAACGGCGCCTTCGACGCATCGAAAGCCGCGAGCGCACGCTCAACGGGAATGCGGCGGCCACAAAGCAGGTCGTCGGCAAGATCGCCCGGCAAATCAACGCGAGTGGCGCCTAAGGCCGCGATGGGATCTAGGGCAAATCCAGCAGCGGACTCGGGAGAAAGCTCCTCGACCGCATGGCAGGCGCCAATGGAAACAACGCCAGAGGCCGTGCGGCGAAGCGCGGAAATATGCGCGGCGCTATCGCAAGCGCGGCCCAGGTCGCGAGCGAGCGCACGGATGTAGGTGCCTTTGCTTACCGAAAACGCCACGGTCCACACGCACGTATCGCCCTCGCCGCTCATGGCGATCAGGTTGGCGGCATAGACCTCGACGGGACGAGGAGGCAGATCCACCGCATTGCCCTCGCGTGCAGACTTGTAAGCGCGAACGCCGTTAACCGAGATGGCCGAAAACGCCGGCGGCACCTGCATCTGCGGACCCAGCATGGCGGCCAGTTGCTCACGGGCATAAGCGGGATCGCGCAGCTCAGGAGCAACAGCCACCGCACGGACAGCCTCACCCTCCGCGTCATCGGTATTGGTCTCGACGCCAAACGAGATGTCGGCGACATAACTTTTGGTGTCGAGGGTTAGCATGCCCAGCAGACGAGTGGCCTGGCCCACGCCCACCACCATGACACCCGATGCCATGGGGTCGAGCGTGCCAGCATGACCGACGCGCCGCTCATGGAGGGCGCGCCGGCACTGCGAGACCACGTCGTGGGACGTGCAGCCCACCGGCTTATCGACGGCGAGCAGCATATTCAATTGTGAAGGCGTACGACGAGCCATGTACCATCCAAAAAGTTAAAGCTCGACGGTCACCGAAGCGGGATCCTCCCCTACCAGTTCGGCCAGCATGGGAAGTGCCACGGTGAGCGTCTCGAGAATCGTTCCGTTGTTGGAGAAACCGGCGGCAGCGGGATGTCCGCCTCCGCCAAAAGCAGCAGCGATCTCGGACACGTTGAGGTCGCCCTTGGAGCGCAGATTGCCGCGCACCTTGGTATCGCCCTCAATGCCCTTCAGGAACAGGCAGACCTCCACGCCCATCACCGAGCGCACCACATCGACCAGGCCGTCACACTCATCCGAGGTGACGCCGCAGGCCTCAAGGTCGCTCTGATACGCATAGCTGTACGCGACGCGCCCGTGTGCCACCGTCTTGATGCGGCCCATAACGATGGACTTGAGGTGCAAGAACTCGACGCGCATGCTCTGATATACCTCGAGTGCAACGCGCGCCGGATCGGCACCGTGGGCAACCAGTCGCGAAGCCGCATGGAACGCAGCGGCATCGGCGTTTTGGTACTGAAAACGGCCGGTATCGGTAACCAAGCCACACAGCAGGCAGGTCGCAACGCCATCACGTGCGACAATGCCGCAATTGTCCAAGAAACGGTCGATGATCATGGCGCAGGCCGCGGCATCGACGCGCCTCAGACTCAGCTCGGCAAACTCCTCGCGCGCCGGATGATGATCGAAGCACACCACATGCTTGGAGCGACGAAGCACCTCGGCGGAATTATTGAGGCGCTCGACGACCGGTACGTCCACCGAGATGAACAGGTCAGGATTGCCGGCGTACGCAGATGCCGGCACCAGACGGTCGGAGCCTTCCATAAAGCGGTAAATGCGCGGAACCGGGTCATCGTCTGCCAGCAGCAGCGCAATGTCCTTGTTGGGGAAAAACTTCATGAGCGAAAGGCCCAGACCCAATACGGAGCCCAAGGCATCGCCATCGGGAGAAGTATGTCCCGAAATCGCAATGGAGGACGCACCCTCGATGAGCTCGAGGATGCGTCGCTGAATATCTGCAGACTCGCACGAGGCGAGGTCGGCGGAATTAGTCATCTAAAGCTGCCTCCTGGGCGGCATCCGCTATCGGATAGCCGTCCTCGTCCTTTTCGATCGCAAGCGTGGCGGGAACGTTTTCCAGCGCACGCGTGATGCGCTCGGCCTCATCGGTCGAGCGATCGATGCGAAAATCGAGCTCGGGCGTGACACGCCAATCGAGCGAGCGAGCCAACAGGCTGCGAATACGGCCCTTGGCGCTAGCGAGCGCCTCCATGACCTCATCGTAGCGACTCGCATCGCACGACACGTACACGCGCGCGAACGAACGGTCCACCGCGACCTCGACCGCGGTCAAAGTAACCAGGTCGAGACGCGGATCGGAAACCTCAAAGAGCAGGATATAACCGAGCTTCTCGCGAAGCTGCTCGCCCAGACGGCGGGTTGCCTGCGTTTGCTTCATAGCGCTACCCCCTACTCGGTACGGGCAACCTGGTCGATGCGGTAACCCTCGATCTGGTCGCCGGGCTTGATGTCCTGGAAGTTCTCCAGGCCAATGCCGCCCTCGGAACCGCTCTTGAGGCTCTTGGCCTCGTCCTTATAGTGGCGCATCGAGGCGATCTTGCCGTTGAAGACCACGATACCGTCGCGCACCAGGCGCACGGAATCGGTCGCGGCGATCTCGCCCTCTTCGACGCGGACACCGGCGGCGATACCGACTTTGGGCACCTTGAAGGTGTCCAGGACAGTCGCGGTACCCGTGGCGACCTCGACCTCGGTGGGCTTGAGCATGCCGATACGGGCGGCGTCGAGCTCCTCGAGGCACTTGTAGATGACGTCGTAGCAACGGATCTCGACGCCCTCGCGCTCGGCGGCGGAGCGGGCCTTACCGTCGGGACGGACGCCAAATCCGATGATGATGGCGTTGGAGGCGTCGGCCAGGACGACGTCGGTCTCGTTGATGGCGCCAACGGCGGAGTGGATCGTGTTGATGCGAACCTCGGACTGATCCATCTTGTCGAGCGAGTCCTGAAGGGCCTCGATGGAACCTTGGACGTCGGCCTTGATGATCAGGTTGAGCTCCTTGACCTCGGCATCGGCAATGGTCTCGAAGAGGTTCTCGAGCGTGACGTGCTTGACGCGGCTCTGCTCCTCGATACGGGCCTTGAGCGAACGCTCGTCGGCAAGGGCGCGAGCCTCGCGCTCGTCCTCGAACACGCGGAACTCGTCACCGGCGTTGGGCACGGACTGCAGGCCCAGAATCTCGACGGCGTCGGAGGGACCGGCCTCGGTGACGGCGCGGCCCTTGGGGTCGAGCATGGCGCGAACGCGGCCGTAGGTAAGGCCAGCGACCAGCGTATCGCCCACGTGCAGGGTACCGCGGGTCACGAGCACGGTAGCGACCGAGCCGCGGCCCTTGTCGAGCTTGGCCTCGAGGACATTGCCGGAGGCAAAGGTGTCCGGGTTGGCCTTAAGCTCGAGCACGTCTGCCTGGAGCAGCACGGTCTCCAGAAGGTCGTCGATACCGATCTTCTGCTTGGCCGAGATGTTGACGAACATGTTCTGTCCGCCCCACTCCTCGGGGATGACGCCGTACTCGGTGAGCTCCTGACGCACACGATCGGGGTTGGCGCCCGGCTTATCGATCTTGTTGACGGCAACGACGATGGGAACGCCGGCAGCCTTGGCGTGGTTGATCGACTCGACCGTCTGGGGCATGACGCCGTCGTCGGCGGCGACGATCAGGATGACGATGTCGGTCACCTTGGCGCCACGGGCACGCATGGCCGTAAAGGTAGCGTGACCCGGGGTATCGATGAAGGTGATCTTGCGGTCGTTGATCATGACCTGCGAAGCGCCGATGGCCTGCGTAATGCCGCCCGCCTCGCCGGCAGCAACGCCGGTGTGACGGATGGCGTCGAGCAGCGACGTCTTGCCGTGGTCGACGTGACCCATGACGGTGACGACCGGGGCGCGCGGCTTAAGGTCGGCGGGATCGTCGTAGAACGAGAAGGTGTTCTCCTCCTCGGGGGTGATGATCTTGATCTGACGGCCCAGGTCGTCGGCAACGAGCTCGACGAGGTCGTCGGACATGGACTGCGTCATGGTGAGCGGCGTACCCAGCAGGAACAGGCGCTTGATGATATCGTTGGCCGGAACGTCGAGCGCCTCGGCAAGCTCCTGGACGGTAACGCCCTGGGAGACCTTGATGGCGTCGAGGTCCTCGGGATTCACGCCCTGGGCCAGCGCCTCCTCTATCTTGCGCTCCTCCTGAGCCTTGGCAGCCTCGCGCTCGCGCTTCTCCTTGCGCTTCTTGCGGCGACCGGTGGACTCGCGAGAGGCCTCCTCGACGGCGGCGCGGGCCTCCTCGAGCACCTTCTCGCGGCTGTACTCCTCGGCCTCGCGAGCCATGCGACTGTAGTGGTCCTCTTCGTTGTTATGACCGCCCTTGCGCTTCTTGCCCTTGCCCTGCTTATCGGGGTTGGGGAAGTCCATGCCGGCAGCGACGTTGTTGCTGGCGTTAGTGCGATGGCTGTGCGGACGGCTCTCGGAAGCGTTGCGCTCGGAGTTGTTGTCGGAGGCGTTGCGATCGTTACGACGGCCACCGCGGCGGTCGTTGTTGCCGCCACGACGGTTACCGCGCTCGGCGGCGCGCTCGGCCTTGGCCTTGTCCTCGGCGTCCTTCTTCTCCTTGAGCACGGTCTCCTGTGCGGCGATCTGGTCGAGCAGCGAACGGAAGCGCGAACCGGAGTCGGAAGCGGGAACGGCGCGGCGCTGGGCCTCGCGGGCAGCCTCCTCCTTCTCGCGGGCAAGGCGCTCCTGCTCGGCCTTCTTCTTGGCCTCGGCCTCGGCGCGGGCAGCCTCCTCGGCAGCCTGGGCTGCGGCAAACTGGCGACGTTCCTCCTCGCGGGCCTTCTCGGCGGCGATGCGCTCGCGCTCGGCCTCGGCGGCGCGTGCGGCCTCCTCCGCGGCAGCTGCCTGCTCCTCGGCCTGCTTGGCGGCCTCGACTTCCTGAGCGCGGGCCTCGATCACCGAGGCGAGCTGCTTGCGGACCATAGCGACATAGGCGTCCTCCAAGGTGGAGGAAGCGGACTTAGCGGGAATCTTCATATCGGCGAGATGACCCATCAGTTCCTTGGAGGTCATGCCGAACTCTTTGGCCAGGGTGGACACACGGACTTTTGCCATATGACTTCACCTACCCTTTCTGGCACCTTGGGTGCCTAGAGACTGAACGAGCGTGGGAGATGCGCCGGGACCCGCCCGACGCGACCGCGCGCTAGATCAGGTCCTCCGCATCATCGAAGGCGTCGGTATCGTGGACACCGCAGAAACGGGAGCCGGGACGAGCCTGGTTGCGGCACTGGATGCCGTCCTCGGACACGTACTCGCAGCGGTGGACGTCCTCGTCCTCCTCGTCACCGATCAGGTCGGCGGCGGGCTCCTCGTGAACGGGAACGTTCTTGAGGATGTCGGCGGCAAGGGTCTCGGACTTGATATCGATGTGCCAGCCGGTCAGGCGCGCGGCGAGGCGGGCGTTCTGACCCTCCTTGCCGATGGCGAGGGACAGCTGGTCGTCGGGCACGATGACGCCGGCGTAGGCCTTCTCCTCGTCGATGAGGACGCGGGTGACCTTAGCGGGTGACAGGGCGTTGGCGACGTAGACGGCAGGATCGGCATCCCACAGGATGACGTCGACGCGCTCGCCGCGGAGCTCGCCCACGACAGCGCGAACACGGCTGCCCTTGGGGCCGACGCAGGCGCCCACGGGATCCAGACGGTCGTCGAGCGAGTGGACGGCGACCTTGGAGCGCTGGCCGGGCTCGCGGGCGATCGACTTGATCTGGACGGTGCCCTCATAGATCTCGGGCACCTCCTGCTCAAACAGACGACGCATGAGCTCGGGGTGGGTACGGGAGATGACAATCGGCGGACGGCTGTGCTCGCCGCGAACCGGCTGCAGGTTGGAGTTAGGGTCGCGAACGTCGATGATCACGGCCTTGATGTGCTGGTTGTGCAGGTAGCGCTCGCCCATCGGACGCTCGTTGCGCTCGTTCTCGTAACGGCGCTGATCGAAGTGCGGAAGCTCGGCCTCGACGCCCTCGCGGATCTTGACGATCGTGAAGTCGGGCGTGGACTGCAGCACGGTACCGCTGATGAGGTCACCGATGCGGCCGGAGAACTCCTCGTAGATCTGCTCGCGGGCGGAGTTGCGCACGATGGCGTTGATCTCGGCCTTGGCGTGCTGGGCAGCGATGCGGCTCGTATTCTTGGGGGTGACGTCGATCTCCTCGAACTCGGTGAAGTTGCCCTCCTCGTCCATGGAATCGTCGATCGGCTCCAGGCGGTAGACGTAGATCTTGCCGGTGGTGCGGTCGATGGTCACCTTGGCGCCCCACTCAAGATGCAGGATCTCGGCATAGCTCTTGGCGAGCGACTGCTCCAGGCGGTCGATCAGGTAGAGCTGGTCGATGTGCTTCTCCTGGCAAAGCTCCATCAGGGCGGACATCATGTCGGATGCTGCCATCTTACTTTCCTTCCTTCGCGGGCTTGAAGTCGTAGGTGGGCTTCAACTTGCACTTTTTAACATCAGAGAAATCAAGGGTGACGGACTCGCCGTCCTCGAGCTCGAGAGTCACGTTCGTCTCGGTGGCGGCGGCAATCTTGCCGGCGTACTTGCGACGGCCCTCGGTGGCGGTAGAGGTGAGCTCACAGTTCTCGCCCACAAAGCGGGCAAAGTCACGCGGGCGGCGCAGCGGGCGCGCCATGCCCGGGCTCGACACCTCGAGCGTATAGCTAGAAGAGATGGGGTCGAGCTCCTCAATCACGTCGCCGACCCACTTGGTGTTGGCCGTGACGTCGTTGAGCGACAGGCTCTGACCCTCGGCACCCTCGATACGCACGCGCACGCAGGGGGCCTTGGTGGCACCCACGAGCTCAACATCGACGATGTCGACATCGTGCTGGGGAGCGACGGCCTCGAGCGCGTCGATGATCGCCTGCTCGGTCTTGGTCTTGACCATTGCGGCACCTCCATCCATACAAAAAAGAAGCGGGGCCGAAACCCCACTTCTTTCAATTACAACTTCATTTGCAAGCAAACTATACCAATAGCTGCGGAAACGTGCAAGCACAGTACGAATCTGCAGGTCAGCGTGCGCACAGCTTCTCCACAAGAATAGGACAATTGACCGCAGACATCAGGGCAGGTACATGAAAAACGAGGGACGACCCAATCGGATCGCCCCTCGTCTTTTATGCGTCAGTTAAGCGCGCAATGCTTACTTGACCACCAGGTTGACCAGCTTGCCGGGCACGCAGATGGCCTTGACGACCGTCTTGCCCTCAAGCCACTTGGCAACGGCTTCCTCGGCGGCAGTCTGCATCTCCTCGTTGGAGGCGTCGCGGGCCACATCGATGCGGCCGCGGACCTTGCCGAGCACCTGGACCACAATCTGTACCGTGTCCTCAACGGACTCGGCCAGGTCGAACTCGGGCCAGGCGGCGGTGTAGGCGTTGCCCTCGCAGCCGAGGGCCTCGTGCCACAGCTCGTCGGCCCAGAACGGGCAGATGGGGGCAAGGACGCTCACGATATCCTTAGCCACGCCGTAGCACAGCGCCTTGTCGCGGGCGGTATCCTCGGTGGCGTTGAGGTAGGCGCTCGCCGCGTTGACGAGCTCCATGACGGCCGAGATGGCGGTGTTGAACTGGCCGCGATCGAAGTCCTCGGTGCACTTGGCGATGGTGCGGTGACGCTCGCGATAGAGCTTCATCGCGACCTCGTCGAGCGCGGACTTGTCGAAGGCCACGTTGGCGTCGCCGGACTGGACGAGCTGCCAAACGATACGCCAGGCGCGCTTGATGAAGCGGTTGGCGCCCTCAACGGCCTTGGGATCCCAGTCGAAGTCCTTCTCGGGCGGGGCGATAAACAGGATCGCCAAACGCATGGTGTCGGCGCCGTAGGGTTCGATGACCGAGCTCGGGGGCACGACGTTGCCCTTGGACTTGGACATGGTGTCGCCGTTCTCGTCCTTGACCATGCCCTGGCACAGCAGGTTGGTGAAGGGCTCGTCCACGCTCAGCAGGCCCAGGTCGCGCAGGGCCTTGGTAAAGAATCGGCTGTAGAGCAGGTGCAGAATGGCGTGCTCGATGCCGCCGATGTAGTTATCGACGGGCATCCAACGGTCGGCGGCCTCACGGGAGAAGGGCAGCTCGGTGTTGTGCGGATCGGTATAGCGCAGGTAATACCAGCTGGAGCAGGTGAAGGTGTCCATGGTATCGGTCTCGCGCTTGGCCGGGCGACCGCAGACCGGGCAGGTGGTCTCGTAGAACTCCTTGCACTCGGCGAGGGTCTCGCCGGCGCCCAGGTCCAGGTTCTCGGGCAGCGTCACCGGCAGCTGATCCTCGGGCACGGGCACGATGCCGCAGTGCTCGCAGTGGATGGCCGGGATGGGGTTGCCCCAATAGCGCTGGCGGCTGATGAGCCAGTCGCGCAGACGGAACTCGACCTTGCGACGACCGCAGCCCATGGCCTCGAGGTCAGCCACGATCGCAGCCTCGCCCTCGGAGTGCTTGCCACCGCGCATGCCAGTGTACTTGCCGGACTGGACGAGCGTGCCCTCGGCAGCGTGAGCGCAATCCCAGTCGACGGTCTCGGCATGGAAGGTATCGATGGTCTCGCCGCTGTCCTCGACGGCAGCGCGATCGCCATCGTCCAGGATGATCGGTACGATCGGCAGGTCGTACTTGCGGGCGAACTCAAAGTCGCGCTGGTCGCCACAGGGAACGGCCATGACGGCACCGGTACCGTAGTCGGCAACGACATAATCGGCAACCCACACGGGGACCTTCTCGCCGTTGACGGGGTTTACCACATAGCGGCCCGTGAAGGCACCGTGCTTCTCGAGGGTGCCCTGGGCACGCTCGACGGCAGAGATATGCTTGGAGTCCTCGACAATCTTGGTGACGGCCTCCTCGTACTCCGTACCCTCGACGAGCTCGTGCAGGCCGGCGTACTCGGGAGCCAGGACAAAGAAGGAAACGCCAAAAAGCGTATCGGCACGCGTGGTGAAGACGGTGATCTTGCCCTCATCGCCCTCGATGGGCTCGCCATCCTGGTCGCACAGGGTAAAGTCGACCTCGGCGCCCTCGGAGCGACCGATCCAGTTGGCCTGCATCTGCTTGACGCGCTCGGGCCAGCCGGGGAGCTTCTCCAAGTCGTCGAGCAGCTCCTGAGAGTACTCGGTAATCTTGTAGTACCACTGCTCAAGGTCGCGCTTCTCGGGCTCGGTGCCGCAGCGCCAGCACTTGCCCTCGGTAACCTGCTCGTTAGCCAGAACGGTCTTACAGGTGGGGCACCAGTTGACCGGGTTCTTCTTACGGTAGACCAGGCCCTTTTCCCACATCTTCTCAAAGATCCACTGGCCCCAGCGGTAGTAGTCGGGGCTGCAGGTCTTGACCATGCGATCCAGATCGTAGGAGAAGCCCATGCGCTTCATCGTGGCGAGCGCCTGGTCCATGTTCTTATACGTCCAGGCGGCAGCCTGCGTGTTGTGCTTAATAGCGGCGTTCTCGGCAGGCAGGCCAAAGGCATCGAAGCCGATGGGATGCAGCACGTCGTAGCCGCGCATGCGGGCCTGACGGGCCATGGCATCGCCGATAGTATAGTTGCGCGCGTGGCCCATGTGCAGGTCGCCCGACGGATACGGGAACATCTCGAGCACGTACTTCTTGGGCTTGCTGTCGTCGGTGTCGACGGCAAAGAGGTTGGAGTCCTCCCAGGCCTTCATCCACCTGGACTCAATGGCCTGCGCGTCGTAGACAGGAATCTCGTCCTTATGATCTGTGCAATCGCACATATCAGCTCCTTTTAACTTGATTGGGGCCGGTCGGCTAGGCTTTACTCGCTGCTGCGGACAGTCCTGCTCGCACGAAGGCCACATTAAGTGGCCTTCGGCTCGTGCGGAACTTGCAGCGAGCAAAGCCTAGCCGACCGGCCCTAGGGTTAACTTGGATGATTCTAGCAAATACGACAAGCGAGATGCCTGCGACTTGTAGGCATCTCGCTTTATCTAAATAACGTGGTTGTGAATCAACCGCTAATTGTTACCCGCCCAAGCATGATCGGGTTTTCCAAGTGCCGCAGATTGCCGTGAAAGAGGAGCGCCGCGTACTTAGGTACGCAAGCGACGGTTTGAACGGCAAGGTGCGGTGCTTGGGAAAGCCGCTTAGCGGTAGCTGACGCTTTGCTGGGAGTCCTTGACGACTACGTCGTGGGCGCCGCCTTCGACGATGGAGGTGGAGCTGACCAGCGTTAGGCGTGCCTTTTCCTGGAGCTCGGGGATCGAGAGGGCACCGCAGTTGCACATCGTGGACTTGACCTTGTAGAGCGTGCCGCCCACGCCGTCCTTGAGGGAACCGGCGTAGGGAACGTAGGAGTCGACGCCCTCGACGAAGCTGAGCTTCGCGGCGCCGCCCAGGTCGTAGCGCTGCCAGTTGCGGGCACGCGCAGAACCCTCGCCCCAGTACTCCTTCATGTACTGACCGTTCACGTTGACGCGCTCGGTCGGGCTCTCGTCGAAGCGAGCGAAGTAGCGGCCCAGCATCATAAAGTCGGCACCCATCGCAAGGGCGAGCGTCATGTGGTAGTCGTAGACGATACCGCCGTCGGAGCACACGGGCACGTAGACGCCGGTCTCCTCGTAGTACTCGTCACGGGCGCGGCAGACGTCGATCAGCGCGGTGGCCTGGCCACGGCCGATGCCCTTGGTCTCGCGGGTGATGCAGATGGAACCGCCGCCGATACCGACCTTGATGAAGTCGGCACCGCAGTCGGCAAGGAAGCGGAAGCCCTCGGCGTCGACGACGTTACCGGCGCCGACCTTGACGTCCTCGCCGTAGTTGGCGCGGATCCACTCGATGGTGCGCTTCTGCCACTCGCTGAAGCCCTCGGAGGAATCGATGCACAGAACATCGGCACCGGCCTCGATGAGCAGCGGCACGCGCTCGGCATAGTCGCGGGTGTTGATACCGGCGCCGACCATGTAGCGCTTGTCGTTATCGAGCAGCTCGTTGGGGTTGGTCTTGTGGCTGTCGTAGTCCTTGCGGAAGACAATGCCCATGAGGTGATCGTTGTCGTCGACGATGGGCAGGGCGTTGAGCTTGTTGTCCCAGATGACGTCGTTGGCAACCTTGAGGCTGATGTTCTTGTCGCCCACGATGAGCTGCTCACGCGGGGTCATGAACTCGGAGACCTTCGTCTGGTGGTCATCGCGGCTGGGGCGATAGTCACGGCTGGTGACGATGCCCAGGAGCTTGCCCTTGGGAGTGCCGTCGTCGGTAACCGGCATGGTGGAGTGGCCGGTCTTCTCCTTGAGCTCGATGACCTGTTCCATGGTCATGTCGGGGGTCAGCGTGGAATCGGACTGAACGAAACCGGCCTTGTGATCCTTGACGGCCTTGACCATAGCGGCCTCGGACTCGGCGCTCTGGGAACCGTAAATGAAGGACAGGCCACCCTCGGTAGCGAGCGCGACACCCATGTCGACGCCCGAGACGGACTGCATGATGGCGGAAACCATGGGGATGTTCAGGGTGATTGCCGGCTTCTCACCGCGCTTAAAGCGGGTCAGCGGCGTCTTAAGAGAGACGTTGTTGGGGATGCACTGCGAGGACGAGTAACCAGGGACCAGCAGATACTCCGAAAACGTGTGGGACTCACCGGGAAAGAACGTAGCCATGTTTCTCCTTTTTTCCATGCGACCGGTCGGCTGCAGGCCTCGTAGGACCCAGCCCAACCTTGGGCGCCCAATACTGGGGAAGTATCTTAACGCACTTTGACTGCTACAATGCATGATTTAAGAAGAGCACACGAGGGTTTGACGCAGGCTTTGCGTTTGCCCAGCAAACACTTTAGCGGGGAGACGTGGAGCGTATGAAGTACAAGACGACGGCAAAGTTGGTCATTCAAGCGTGCGACAAGGATTTGCCGGGCGTCTTCGGCCACGGCTGTGTCTTGCTGCTGCAGGGTATCGCCCGAGAGCACTCGCTCAACCGTGCCGCCAAGAGCATGGGCATGGCGTATTCAAAGGCCTGGCGCATCGTGAACGAAGCCGAAGGCCAGCTGGGCTGCAAGCTCATCGAGCGCGACGGCGCCCGCGGATCCACCCTCACCCCCGCCGGCGAGCGAGCCATAGCGGTCTACGAGGAGCTGCAGGCCGACATCAACAACGTCATCGCCACCAAAGCAAACGACCTCATCGCCAGCATTAAAGAGTAGCTAATTTACGAAGGGCGTTGTCTAGGGCGGACGCTACGACCAGAGGGTCGTCAGTGCCGGCGAAGAGGCGGATGGTGCTCCCTTGCTTGCCGCGTGGGGACGAAAGGCGCGTCGTTGCGCCGCCGGCAGGCGATATGCGAAACTCCCCCGGCAAAGCGTCGAACAGCTCTCCCGCGCTACGCTCGATAAGGTCAAATTCAACTGCCGGGCCAAAACCATGCTCGAGGATTCCCGTTGCAACCGCATGGTCGGGATGCGAGCTCAGTCCGGGAAAGCGCACGTTGCGCACCATCTCGTTGGCGGCCAGATACTCGGCCAGCGCACGTGCGCGGTCGAAATGTGCCTGCATGCGGACATCGAGCGAGTCCAACCCGCGCTCCAGCGCACCGGCCTCGTCAGCAGGCATATCAAGCTTGACCAAGCCACAGCCCTCAAGCAGGGCATGCGCGCACTCGGCAGCAGCATCCACATGATGGCGTTTGAGCTGCGAGCGCGCCACCGAAGCGGCAACGAGTTTGCGCGGAGCCTTGCCGGCGCACACGCGATCGAGTGCTTCAAGCGACAGCACAGCACCCAGCCGCAGCGAATCGCAGCCAAAAGCCGACGCCACCGTGTTATCCACTACAAACAGCGCGTGGGCCTCACGAGAAGCGCGGCCCAGAGCGCGAAGGCCGGGCACACGAAGACCAAACCCGCCGATAGAGTTAACGAACCACCACAGGTGCGGCCACTCGGCATCAAACGAAGCATCAAAGCCCTCGGACGCAGCAGCAAACGCCGCAACCGACGGCTCGCCCACCATAGCCACGTCGCAGGCATCAAAGCCGTGCGCAAACGCATCGGCAAAGTCATCGGCAAACGCAACCAGGCGGTCACCGGGGCGCACAATCCCCAATTGCGACAACGCTGCTGGCACATGCGAGGCCGCGAGCAACCGCGCTTCACGCGCGCCGGTCCTCAAAGCCCAGGCCTCTTCTAGCTGCTGTACGCCCATGCGGTACCGTCCCTTCAAAACAAAAACCCACGATGCGGGTGTTCCCCGCATCGTGGGCAACGGCTGCAGTATAGCGCCGATATGCGATGAATCACCTAGATGTTGAGCGTGTGATAGGTCACGCACGCACCCGGAGCGTCAACGGTCACGCCATAGGCCTCGGGATAGATGCGCGTCGAGAACACGAGCGCGCCATCGTTCACAAACACCTCGACCGACGAAACATCACCGACAATGCGCACGTTGCGCACCTCGTCGACGGGCTCCCAGCGCACGGTGCGACCACAGCCGGCAGAAGCGCGACCCTCATCGGTAAATCGCATCTCAAAGCGCGAGGGCAGTTCGTCCCCAGCGGGCACAAACGCCAGCTTCAGCTCGCCATCAACGGTTGCGGCAAACGCGCCGTCGACACCGTCGGCAACAACGTCAAAGCAAGTATCGCCAGCAACCTCCAACGAGCCCTCCCCCACACGCACAGAGGCATAATGGAGCTCGATCTCGCGCGCCG
This sequence comes from Collinsella sp., assembly GCA_048342015.1. Taxonomy (GTDB): domain Bacteria; phylum Actinomycetota; class Coriobacteriia; order Coriobacteriales; family Coriobacteriaceae; genus Collinsella. The sequence continues at coordinate 174,227 of DBGDFS010000050.1, forward strand.
GCTGCTGCAGCACCACGCCACCGGCACCGGCTGTAAGCTCACGCGGCACCGTCATGCAGTGCTGCCAGCCGCACGCCACGGTGGGGTAGTTGCCATAGGTCGGCTCATCCGGCATGCCCATCCAGCCGATCAAAATGTGGCGACCATCCTCGGCCGTAAACTCCTGCGGAGCATAGAAGTCAAAACCGGCATCCCACAGGCGGAACTCGCCCAGCTCATAAGCGTCATTGCCGCCCGTAATGTCGCCCGTTACAGGCATGTAGCCCGCTGCATACACATTGCCGCGGTCCCAACGACCGCCCTCAAGCCCCTGGGGCGAGAAGGACAACCACTTCGCCGGCACACCGCCATCCGCCTCAAGCTCCAGATACCCCGGGCATTCCCACATAAACCCAAAGCGTTCGGGCGTGCAAACGCGGGTCTCGAGCTCCCAGCTCAGCATATCGGCCGAGCCATACACCAGGATCTCGCCCACATCGCGCCCGGCACCCTCGCCGTGCATCGCACAAAAACGGCTCTCGATATGCGGCCCATCCACGCGACGACGCGCGCCCAGCACCATGTGATAGCGCCCGTCCGCGTCACGCCACACCTTGGGATCGCGCACATGGCAGGTCAAATCCTCGGGATAATCCTCGGAAGCCAGCACCACACGCTTTTGGCTGAACTCCCGACCGGCAAGGCCATCAACGCTCTCCACATAAACAGTATCGGCGCGGCGGCCGGTATTGACGTAGTCGTACGTGCCGTCTGCATCGGAGAGTTTAACGTTGCCTGTGTACAGTACGCGAATGCGGCCGTCCTCGGCAAGCGCGGAGCCCGAATACACGCCATGGCAATCGAACGGCTCGTCGGGCAGCAGCGGGGCGCCAACGTAGTCCCACGTCATAAGATCGCGGCTTGTGGCATGGCCCCACATCTTGACGCCACCCTCGACATCAAACGGCGCATACTGAAAATAGGCATGGAACACGCCGCCCGCTTGGCAAAGACCATTGGGGTCGTTGAGCCAGCCCGCCGGCGGCATAATATGGAAGCGCTGGCCATATGCGCCATGACCGCACTCAGAGGCGGCGGTGTCAACAGCGGCAACCAGCTTTGCAAGGTCGCGGCCAAGTGCATTAGACATATCAAAGTCCTAACGGATCGAAAGTAACAAGGCGCCAGAGATCGACACCAGATACGGGAAACGCCCGCGAGCATACAACCCGCGGGCGCCCCTCAATCAAAAGCTCTTAGGCCTGCTCGGAAGCCTTGGGCTCGTCCTTGTACAGGACAAACGAGATGGCAAAGGAAACCAGCGCGGCGACCGCAAACATGATCGCGTACTGCACGGGCTGGGCCAGGCACAGCAGGATACCGAAGATACCGGTAACGCCCGTGCCGGAGGCAGCCAGCGAAGTGAGCGCGCAGACCAGGGCACCGCAACCGCCGCCGATGCAGCCGGCGATGAAGGGCTTAAAGAAACGCAGGTTCACACCAAAAATGGCCGGCTCGGTAATACCCATGAAGGCGGACAGAGCCGAAGGAAGCGCAAGGCCCTTGATCTTGGCATCGCGGGTCTTAAAGGCAACGGCGAGCGCGGCGCCACCCTGGGCGATATTGGCAGCGCTAGCAATGGGCAGCCAATAGGTCACGCCGTACTGGGCGAGCTGGCCCAGGTCGATAGCGGTGTACATCTGGTGGATACCCGTGACGACCGTGGGGGCATAGAACAGGCCGACGATAAAGGAACCGATGCCGAAGGGCAGGGTCAGCAGGGCCTGAATCAGACCGAGGATGGCGTTCTCGGCCCAGACAAAGATGGGGCCGACGGCAACGAGCGTCACGAGCACGGTCACGAACACCGAGACGAGCGGAGTCACAAAGAGGTCGAACATCTCGGGGACAACCTTGTGGAGACGCTTCTCCAAAAAGGCCAGAATGGCGCAGGCGATAACGATGGGGATCACGTGGCCCTGATAGCCGACCCACTCAAAGCCGTACACGCCGGGGATGACGGTGACCATGGTCTGCACGCCCTCGGAGGCAACCGTGTAGGCGCTCTGCAGCGAGGAGTTGATGAACGCACCACCGACGACGGCGCCCAGATACGGGTTGGCACCAAAGGCCTTAGCGGCGGAGTAGCCGATCAGGATCTGCAGAATGCCAAAGGACGTGCCCGAGACCAGGTCGGCGATCTTGTAGATAAAGTTATTGGTGTCGAGCGCGATAAAGCCGTTGGAGGCCATAAAGTTGAGGGCGCTCATAATGCCCAGCAGCAGGCCCGAAGCCACGATGGCGGGGATGATGGGAACAAAGACGTCGCCGAGCACCTTAATGGCACGCATAAAGATGTTCTGCTGCTGCGCCGCGGCCTCCTTGACCTCGGCCTTGGTGGCAGCCTCGACGCCGCTAAGCGCAATGAACTCGTCGTAGACCTTGTTGACGGTGCCGGTACCAAAAATAATCTGGAGCTGGCCCTGGGCCTCAAAGACGCCCTTGGCGCCGTGGATATTCTCGAGGGCCTCCTTGTCGACCTTGGCGTTATCGGCAATCACCAGGCGCAGACGCGTGGCGCAGTGTGCGGCCGAAACAACGTTGCCGGCGCCACCGATGTTGTCGAGCACCTCTTGGGCTGATTTGCGGTAGTCCATGACTTCCCTTTCCTCCAACGGGCGCATTTGCACCCGGCCATCTTTGACACTTACACTGTAATCGTTTTCAGTTTCATATATCTGTAATCGTTTTCATAGTAGGGTAAACGGTAGGAATTAGCCGGCGAATGGTAGTTTTGGGACAAAAAACGGGGAACTCAAAGGCAGGCAGACGCGTCCAAGGACTAGACATTCATGAGCTGATGCCCAAGTTTGAGCGTCCGCAGGCCGCTCTCCCCCTCCTCGCAATCGAGCGCGTCGAGCAGCATATTGGTCGCCTCGACGCCGCTGGTCAGGTAGCCGTAATGCACGGTGGGAATGCCGCCCGTCAGCGCGCGCAAAAATGCGTTGTCGCCGAAACCGCTCACGCGACGCACGCCCTCGCCCATGCCGCGCACCTCGTCAAGAGCGCGCAGGGCGCCGGCCGCCATAGTGTCGGTCGCGCACGCGATAAACGAAACATCGGGGACATCGGCAAGCAGCTCGCGCGCAGCGCGATAGCCCGAGTCAAGCGTAAAGGATCCCTGCCGAATCAGGCTCGGATCAAGCACCACGCCCGCGGTGCGCAAGCCGGCCTCAAAACCGCGACGACGGTCGAAACCGGCCGCGCGGTCCTCTTCGGTAACTCCAATGTAGGCGATCTTGCCGTCCACGCGACCCGCAAGCGCACGGCCCAGCTCAAAAGCGGCTTCGTAATCGTCGTGATACACGCACGCCGCGCCCTCGACATGTTGACCGATCAGCACAATGGGCACGCGGCACGACTCAATCGCCCGACGGTGCTCGTCGGTAATCATGGTTGCCACCAACACAATGCCGTCAACCGGGTGGTTTTGGAATAAATCGAGGTATTCGAGCTCACGATCGGCCGCGTTGTCGGTGTTGGCAAGCAGCATCTGGTAGCCACGGCGACCGAGCACCTGGCCAATGCCGGCGGTAATGCGGCTCACGGATTCCGAGTTGATCTTGGGCACGATGACGCCGATGAGCTTGGTGGAGCCGGTGCGCAGCGCACGAGCCTGACTGGACCGCACGTATCCGGTCAGCTCAATCGCCTGTTTAATGCGCTCGGCCTTGTCCACCGAGATATATCCACCGTTGAGGTAGCGCGAGACGGCGGCACTCGAAACGCCAGCCAACTCGGCCACATCTTTCATCTTTACCACGAGCACCCCTGTCATTGAAATCGCTTTCACCATGATACCCGTGACGGCGCTTCGGATAAATCAATATCACCCAGGTCGAGCATACGTCAGCGAGCGGGCAGCTGCCGTGGCGAGGTGCCGCGAAAGAGGAGCGAAGCGTACTATATGTACGCGAGCGACGGTTTGAGCGGCAGATCGCCCGGCAGATGCCCGCGCAGCGTCGAGCGGTCCGGCGTTCGTTAGAACGCCGGAACATAGTTAGCCGTGGTACTCGCCGTTGTACTGGATGAGCGTCAGGTCTTCAACGCCGTCGAGCGCGCGGATGGCGTCGGCATAGGGCATATCCACACCGTCAGAGAACACCTCGACGGCCATCTCGACCTTGTCGCCGCGCATGGTCTTAGATTTGACGGTGAACTTGGTGCGCCCAAATGCACGCACGATATCGTCGCCGGTGGTCTGGCCCGTGTAGTGGATGACCATCATGTACACGCGCGCCTTGTCCTGGTGGCTCGCAAAGCCGGCGATCATCACCACGATCACCACCGCCGTGAGCGCCACGAGCGCATACATGCCGGCTCCCGCCGTAATGCCCGTGGTAATGGCCCAAAACAGATACAGCAGGTCGAGCGGGTCCTTGACCGCCGTACGGTAGCGGACGATGGACAGAGCACCGACCATACCGAGCGAGATGACCACGTTCGTCGAGATCGCGAGCGTGACCATGCAGGTAAGCACGCACATGCCCACGAGCGTCACGGCAAAGCTACGCGAATACACCACGCCGGTAAAAAAGCGCTTGTACACGTAATAGATCAGGATGCCCATGGCGAGCGCCACGAGCAGCGAAAGGCCGATCTTGGCAGGGTCGACCTGGCCAAACGCCTCCAAGACGGAGTTCTTAAAAAAGTCCCTGGTGCTCATGGTCTAAATATCCCCTCGGTTCTCAAAATCCGATTCCCAGTAGTTAAAACCGCGCAGGTAGGCGGTCTTTTCGTAACACAGGCAGTACTTGGAGACCGCCGTAAGCTCGGCCGCGCCCGGCGGCACCATATCGCGCACGAGCTGCGGGCAAAACTCCGTAAACTTGACCTCCATCACCAGCTTGCCGGGCTCCAGGACCGGCAGCGCGGGCAGCGTCGCGTCAAAGATATCGAAGCTTCCCACCGCGGCACGCACGTTCATGTCAAACGTAATGCGCACGGTGCCCTCATCCATCACCCACGGCTCGCGCTCGTAGTCCACGATGGTCCGCGGGCGCATCATGTTGCAGATGCACTCGATGTAGAACTCGCGACAGAGCGGATAGGGACTCCTTAGCAAAAAGCCGTAGTCGCCAGCCAGAATCTGCTCAAACTCACCACGTGTGAGCGGCGCGTCCTCCTTATAGATCCAGCTACCGTACTTCTTTTTGCGCTCGAGCTTAATCACCTTGTCGCTGCCGTTATAGATGCGAACGCGATACTTTTTGCGCATGAGAATGCCGGCGTCTTTTTCCTCGTAGGCCGAGTTGCAGTAGTCGTCAAAATACAGGCTGCGAATGGTGTAACCGCCCGCCCGCGCATGCTTGTCCAGCTTAAACACCGGCGCCATGCGACAGGCAAGCGCAGCGTGCTCGCCCTCGTTAATGAGATATTTGAGCTCGTGGCGGTAACGTTCCTGTGTGGCACGCACAGGCGGGGCCGCCAAGCGCTCAAGCAGCGCGCTAGCCCTCCTCATACGTGTCCTCCACGACCTTACCGCCGTCTTGCACGTAAAAGCACTTCATGCCGTAGTTCTTGCCGTCGTCGGTCACATAGTAGTCAAACGCATCTTGCGTATAGCCGTCGGAGTTGGTGGCACGCACGCGCACAAAATACTGGCCGGCATCGGGCGCATCGCAGGTCACCTCGGGAAGCAGCACGTCCTCGGCCTTAAAGACCACATCGCTTATGGCATAGTCGCGCGCAAGCTCTACAGTGTAGCGAATGTCGCGCGCCTCAAAGTCGTAAGACGCATCCCAGTTAATGCGCAGCTTACCGTTATCGACCTGCGGTACGCCGATGTAGAACGGCATGGGTTTTTTAAAGCTCTCGAGGTAGCTCTTGTAGTTCTCCTCGATCTCGGAGGGAATCGCCGCGGCGATCTGCTCGTATTGGTCCTTGGTGACAGGCAGATTGTCGATATCGGGCGAAGCAAAGACCAGAGATTCAGTCACCTCGCAGTAGTGCTTGATCATCTTGGCCAGGCGAGTCTCGGTCAAATACGAGCGCAAGTCCTTGACGGCACGGTCGAGTTCGCTGCGGAACGACTTGCTGCGCAACGCGCGGTTAAACAGCACGTTGCCCCAGTAGTTGCTTGCACCGCGCTCCCAGCTCGCGTAGTCCGAAAACCCGGTAAGAGAAAGCTCCAGCTTACGCAGCATGCCGTCGTTATCCCAATCCAAAAAGTACCAGGTGTTTGAGTTGAGCGGGCTGTACAGATAGCAGTTACGGTTCTGCGTATCGCAGTTGCCCGTCAGGATCTGAAACGCCAGCCAATAGACCAGATTCTCGGTATCAAAGTAGGTATCGAGCACATCATCGATCTTTTGCGACTCATCGTTGAGCGCATCGAGCATCTCGATGAGCTTGGTATGGTCCGAATCGCCCTTAATCTCGAGCATGCCCTCAAACGCCGCCTGGTTATAGTCGGGGTTATCCGCCAGCTTAATAGTGTCCTCGTAGCGATGGAAATCGAAGCTGTTCACCTTGTACAGATGCCCGTTCTTATCCAAGCCGTGCGCCTTGAGCGCCGTCTTGTTGAGCTGCTCCACCTGCGTAAACAGTCCATAGTCCTCAAAGGTGTCGTTAGATTTTTCGGTCTGGTCGCACACCCACAGGTGCACAAACTGCGTGCGCAGGCCCATCATCTGGGGAATCCCACAAATCAGGTCGTAGGCCATCTTGTTGCGAAAGCGCATGCCCTCGCCCATATGCTTGTTGAGCGCAATCGCGCGCTGCTGACGCCAGGTGCCCTTACCCTTCTTGAGCTCAACCTTGTAATTCTTCTGCGCGTAGCCGCTCGACGTCTGGCCGCGCACCTGCACGGTGGCATTGGGCGCTTCCTCGCCATAGCCAACCTCGCCGGCCACCGGGCCGTCTTCGTCGCCCGCCTGCAGCAGGCCCATAACCTGATAGCGCGTCACGCCCATGTCGGCATAGTCATACACCGAGTACGTGTTGATCTCGGCCCAGCTGTGGTCGGTGTTCTCGGAGCTGTTACCGCGCGAGACCGTCAGGTACATGGTCACAATACCCGAGTCGTCGTAGACCTCGTACAGCTCGTCCTTATCGCGCAGGTGCTTAGTCCCGTCCGAGGCCTCGGCCTTTTTGATCTCGTCCTGCTTTTTGACTTTTTTGGTCGAGGAGTCTTCCTGCACCGAGCAGCCCGAAAGCAACAGCGCACCGGCAGCCGCCTCAAACAGGCGACGGCGAGACATCATCCTATCGGTCATCAGAACCTCCCCAATGCTTGCGATACACGCGGACTACTGCGCGCTCAAACGCGCCATGTGGCTCACCCTTATGGCGACCTTCCTCATAGCGCTGCTCGGCACGGTCGAGCAAGCGGCCCAGCTGTGTAAAGCGACCCGTTTTGTCGGTCGCCACAATGGGCTGCTGGCTCAGGATACGATACGGCAAGTTGGCGGTATAGGTATCGAGCCGCAGCAGCGCCACGATAAAAAACACCGCCGAACCCAACAAAAAGCCAAAGCCGTAAAACTGCTGCGGCAAAAGCAACGACACGGCAGTCGCCAGCCCGGCCACACCGGCAAACAGGCCCGAAGCCAGCACGGCTCCCTTGTAGTCGGTAAAGTAAAGCAAGATGAGCATCACCGTATTGCCCACGGCATACAGGCCATAGCCCACGCACAGCGTGCGAAAATACCCGTGCATAAGGTTGTTAAAGCCCAACGGTAGGGCCGACAGCACCGTGGTCTCGAGCGAGATGACCGCCGCGGTCACAAACAGCTGCTTGAGCGCACAAAAGCGCAGTTCGCTGTTAAGCGTGGAGAGCATCTCCTCCTCGGCCACCACAATGTCGCCTACCACGCCGCCGTCATTGAACAGGCTGTAGTAGTCGCGGTAGCGCGGATAGAAGTTGACCTCGACCGAGACCACAAAGTTGACGGTCGTGACCAGGATCGTCAAAAACGCGATGAGCGCCGGCACATCGTAGTAGGGCGCACCATAAAACAAGCCCTTGACCTGCACGCCAATAGGACCGGCCCAAATAATCACCAGGTGCGCAAAGAGTCCCAGATTGGTTAACAGACCCGTGAGCGCCAGCGGCATAAACTGATCGAGCCACTGCAAAAAGAGCCAGGGGCTGCGGTCGCTCTGAGGAAAATACCGGTATAGCAGCACCACGTCCCAGGCGAGCATGACGCCGTAGCCCAGAGCAATTGACGCCAACAGGCCCTCGACCGGCGGCAGTCCCAGCGCCAGCGCGGCCAGGGCGCACAGGCACGCCACGCCAATGGCAGCCGCAAAGCTGCACAGGATACCGCGGTAATCCTTGATGGCCGTGAGGTAACTCATGCCGTTCCAGTTGACGATCATAATGTTGAACAGCCACAGGCACAGCAGCCCCTGCAGCAGCGTGGCGCCCGAGAACAGCAAAAAGACGCCGTAGAGCACCGTGCCCGCAACGAGCATAATGGCGTTGGAGCCCCAAAACGAAGGTAGGATCTCGTCCTCGCGCTCGGCAAAAAGCATATCGGCCAAAAAGCGCGTGACCGGCATAGAGAAAAAACTCGTGAGCGTGAGCGACGCCAGCAGCGTATAGGTCACCATGCACACCAGCAGATCTTGGTTGGCACGGCCCACACCCCACAGACCGCACAGCACCAAGATACCCACCTGGAGCAGCACGCCCAGCAGCATGGGGCCCGTACACACAATGCCGGCGTAGCCATAGGCGCGCATCGTGGCAAACAGACCCTTGCGCCTAAACAGGCGCTTGAGCTCAAAACCGATTCCGGCCACCGGCTACTCCCCCTCTCTGGGCAGGTCAAACGCTTGCGCCGTCTCGTCGTACAGCGCGCGATAGTTGGCGAGCATCTGCTCGTGCAAGAAGTACGTGGCAACGCGACGCTGGCCGCGCTCCCCCATCTCGATACGCCGGGCGCGGCTTGTGCACATGCGTTCCATGGCATCGGCCAAGCCCTTGCGATACATGGGCGGCGTCACAAAACCCGCCACGCCAAAGTCGTCGCCCGGGGCGCCTTCGAGAAGCTCGCGACAGCAGCCCACCTCAGTCGTCACGCAGGGACGGCGCGCTGCAAGCGACTCCAGCACGCTGAGCGGCTGGCCCTCGGAGATGCTCGTCAAAATGGTAAAGTCGAGCTTTTCCATGTACTCGACCACGTTGACGCGGCCGGTAAAGATCAGGTCGCGCACGCCCAGGGTTTCGACCAGCGCGTGGCACTCGGCGCCGTACTCCTCGTCGTCCACGCCGCCCATGATGTGCAGGCGCACCTTGGGCAGGCGCTCGTGCAGCTCAAAGAAGGCATAAATCATGGTCTTGACATCCTTGATGGGCGCCAGGCGCACCACCGCGCCAATGTCCACCCAGCCGTCATCGGTCTTTAAGGGAATATCCTTAAAGCGATCGAACTGGATGCCGTTGGGGATGACCAGGCATTTGTCCGCATCGCAGCCCATATCGATCTGCGTCTTGCGGGCGTTATGGAACAAACTCGTCACACGGAAGGCGCGGCGATAGATCTCCTCCGAAAGCAGGTAGAAAAAGCGAATCCAGCGGTCCTTAAATGACGGCACCACCCAATCGGCGCGAATGATCTCTTCCTCGCGCTCACGGGTATAGATGCCATGCTCGGTCAGCAGTACCGGCGCATGGGAAACGCTTGAGCCCAGGCAGGCGAGCAGGCCACCGTAGCCGGTCGAGATGGCATGGTACACATCGGCCACCGGCACCTCGCTGCCCAACAGGTAGAGCACGGGCAGCAACATGGAGCGCATGGTGTGGAATGCATCGGCAAAGGGCGTGTAGGGATACTCGGCCAGGCACACGTCGCGAAAGATATCCATAAACGTGCGGCTCTGCAAAAACGAGAGCGGATGCACGCGACGGCGGTAGAAGATATCGAATAACACGTCCCAGTCCGGATTGGAGAGCGACACCAGACGGCGTAACGCCTCGCGCTCACGGTCGTTAAAACTGGCTTCATGTTGCTCGCCCGAAAGCCGCAGGGCATCGTCCAGGAACACCTCGTGCACCTCGACCACGTTGCCGGGCAGCTCGTAGACAAACTTGCCACGGTCGGCAGCATGCGCGCCGATCACCCACAGCACAAACTCGTGCTCGGGCATGGCCGTAATGTAACCATGCATCCAGGTAGATACGCCGCCGTGCACATAGGGGTAGCAACCCTCGAGCACCAAGCAGATTCTCATTTGTCGCCACCCTCCTTGCGCTCGATCGTCACGGTCTTATCATTTGCCTTGAGCAGATACAGATTGCCCGTAAGGTGCGTCAGTTCGCCACCCGTGACTGCACCCGGCTCGCCATTGTTGGCGCGGAACATGAGCCACGCCTCGTCGTGGAAATTGCCCAGGTTGAGCGTCCAGGCATCTGCACTTGTATCCACGTTCACCGTAACCGACGAAAAGCGCTGGATGGCACCGGAGCACTCCGACGCCGTCTGGTGCCGCAGATCGGGCGCGGATTTGGTAAGCCAGTCCAGGTAGTCGGTCAGGCCGCCCTTGTAGACCTCCCAGCCCTCTTTGGCGCCGCGATCCGGATCGAGCAGGTCGTCCGGGTGCATAAAGTGCGTACTCACGTAGTGCATGTTGAGCTCGGACACGGCGGCCAGGCGCATATAGGAATCGTCGACCATGCCGCCCGAGACAATGCGCGGCTGCTCCACAATGCCATCGCTCGCCACGCCAAACTCCTGCACGTAGGGCAGGTCGGTGCCATCCTCAAAATACGTACTGGCAATGGTCTTAATTCGCGGAACATCGGTACCGATAAGCTTGCGCGCGCGAGCCGAAAGAATATTCGACGGCGGCACGTAAACCGAGCCATGAGCATTGGGCAGGACCTCGTCCTGAAACGCGATAAGTTCGTTGAGCGAAGCGACGAGCGTCTCTTTGTTCTTCCAGGTCTTGTAGTCGTACAGCGTGCCGTAGTCGGTGTCCCAGAGCGCCAGAGGCTGATGGTTGTAGCCGTGAAAGCCCAGCTCGCCGCCCATCTGCAGCAGCATGCCGCCAAAATAGCGGAACTGCGTGGTATCGGGTTGGCGCGCGGGCTCGATCTGGTTGACCGCGTCCTCGTAGTTTTCGATCATCACGCCGGTATAGCGAATGCCGTATTTTTGCGCGAGCTTTTGCAGATCGGGCCACCAGACCTTGGTGTAAAAATCGGCGATAGAAAGCCCGTAGTCGCGCTTGATGTAGGTGCCATCGCCCGAGGGCACGGGGCTAGGAAAGTCGTCCAAATAGAACACGGCGCTGTTGATGACCGGATAGGCCGTGGCATCACCCAGCAGACTGATCGCCGCGGCGTAAAAGCCACGCATGACCTTGTCATAGATACCGATATTGCATACCACGGTGCGCCCGATACCGCAGTCATTCGACCAAATGAGCGGGGCGCCCGCATCGCCGGTCACAGCCCACACACGAGCCGTCTCGCGCAGCGATACCGAAAGCGACGAATCAAAGGGATCCGAGAGCTCGTAGCGCTCTCCCCCGCCCAGCATAAAGTCCTCACTCGGCACAATGCTTTCGGCTTTTACATAGTCATATCCGGCCGATTCAATGCCAAGCTTGGAGGCAATCACTTGCAGATAGCTCGAGTTATCCGACGGCATGGCGAGCATAAGCGAACCGCCGGCACTCACCCAACTCATAATGTCGCTCAGGTGCGTACCGAGCCCATCGAGCGACGGCATGAGCAAAATCACGCGATCGAAGGAGGTCAGCGATGGAATGGCATCCGCACCATCCAGGGCAAGGTCCACGTCGCGGTGCGCGATCTTCATGTCGAGCAGGATCTGGTCGAACTGCTCCTTTACGTCCTCGACGCCAGCTTGATCGGAATCGGTAATAACCAGGCACGTGGGCTTTTGGCCAAAGATTGCCGAGCTTGCAGGCGTAGCGTCGGTGGCGGCGAGCATACCCAGCTTGTGCTGTCCAGCGCTGTACTGCACTCCGGTACGCTCCACCAGCAGCACGGCGGCCATGGCAATAAAGACCGCCCACACCACGAGGAGTCCCATCCAACGAAAGCGGCCTGCACGGTCGCGGATATGTTGCACCACGCTCATCTGGCCTCCTCCCCGTTGCGCCAAAACGCCAACTTTTCGCGGTTGTCGGCGCCCAAATACACGTGTTGCTTGTCAATCGCATCGATCACACGGTGGACCTCGTCACCGTCGCGGCGCATCACGGCCAGGCGCAGGCAAAGCATCCAAACCTCCTGCTCCTCGGGCACGTCGATCACCAGCTGGTCGGTCACGGCCTGCGCCTCGTCGATCTGTCCGACATCGGCCAGCGCCGTCGCATATCGAATGCGCAGCTCAAAGGTGTCCTCGCGCTCGCAGCGACGCGCAAGCAGGCGCGCGTACTGTTGGCGCTGAATCTGAGCCACGCGCCCCTCGGCCAAGCCCGAGCCCAAATATTCACCAAGAAAATCACAGTATTCGTTGAGGTTTTGCGCGCTCGGGTCCGTCTTAAAGGCACGCTCCAGCTGCTGCAGTTTAAGGTCGGACTCCTTGGAAATCTGCGCCACCGCCGTCGCGGCATAGTGCGCCACCTCAACGTCGTCGTTAAGCTTAGCCGCCTGCAGCTGCGCCAGGTACGCGTCGGGCTCCTCGGTGAGCATGGAGAGCATTAGGCGGCGCCGGTATGCCGGGTCGTTGACGATGAGCGCCTCCTCGAGCGGCACTACGCCTGCATCGTCCTCACCACTCGGTACCGACATACTGCGATGGAGCTCGTCGTTGAAGCGCAGCGACTCCAGCGCAGACTCTTTCAGCCCCTCGCCAAACACCGCGCTGCGGACCGATAGCAGAACCACCAGCAACGGGCCCCACAGCGGTACCAGCACTATCACAGCCAGCATGTGCCCGCGCACCGGCAGCAGGCCCAACTTCATGAGCGTCCACAGCATCAGGCAAACCAGCGCATGAATCAGCAACAAGACGGCAGCAACGACAAGCGAGATCAAGCGACACTCCCCTCGCCGTCACCGGTGTAAGAGATGTGCTGCAGCAGCGCCACGATGTCCTCGCCGTCGACGGGCTCCACCGCAATCTGCTTGGCGCTCAGGCGCTCGCGGATAATGGGCAGATCGCACGCCTTTGCCTGGCGCATAAGCAGATAGAGCACGTCGCCGTCGACCAAGCCCGCCGCGTCGCTCTCGCGGATTGCCGACCCAATTGCGCCCACCAGCTCGCCGACAGGCTCCACGCCCGGTACCACGCGCAGGAGCAAAAAACTCCCCATCTTGCTATCTGCCAGCTCCTGCTCCGCCGCGAGCTCTTGGCCAAAGGCAGCCTGCTTGAGCACGCAAGTGCCGTCAACGCAGCGTTTATCCTGCGCCACCGCCTCATAGTCAAAGGCACGGCCCAGCGCGCTTTCGACCAACCCGCACAAGATACGGAACAGGTTTTGATAATAGAGGGTCATTTGGTTTTCGGCCGCACAACGCACAAAGATCAACACGGCGGGTGCCCCGTCGCGTTCGATCGTGTATCCAAACATGGGAAGCCCCGGCGTCAGCTCGCGGTTCACCCACAGGTTCGAACGACCCCCGTCGCCTAAAAGAGGTGCAAGCTGCTCAAGCGTGAGCGAGCGTGCGGCATCTTCGGCAATCGCGGGACTTGCTGCCACCAAACGTGCAAATGCCCCGCCCGAAACATGGTAGATCGCCACCGAATCGTTCTCGAGGATCTCGCCCAGAAGCTCGCAGCACTTGCGATAGATGTCGCGTGGGTTGAGCACGTCGAGCTCCTGCGTCACGGCAAAGATCTTGCCAAAGCTGTCGTGGCGACCAACGATCTGGCGCCTGTACGCACGCTTGTCCTCGATCGCGTCGTGGTAGAGCTGTGTGAGGAACGTATTGCGGTTGCGCACGAGCTCGTTTTGATCGCGCTCCGCCCTAATGGCCTCGCTGTTGCGCAGCTGCACATAGCCGCACACGGCACCCACCACAAAGTACGCAATAAACGGCAGCCAGTTGGACGGCTCGTAGAACAGGCCCTGGAAGGTATAGCCGTACTGAGTAAAGTAGCTCGCGGCCAAACCCACCGACGCCAGCAGCGCCGCAACCAGGCCAAAGTCCAAGCCATACAGCGTGCCGATCAACACCACGTAGAGCAGGCGATAATCGAGCACGTTGAGCTGGGCCGATTGTGAGAACAGATGCTCCAGCACCTCGAACAGAACCCAGGCAACGCCCGTCTCCAGGCATTTGATGGGCAGCGAGCGCATCTGGATGCGGTCCATGGCGGCACGCAGCGGGTTGATCTTTTTGATGCGTCCAGCGCCCCAGCGAGCTTGAATGGTCGAGAGATCGCGCAGCAAGTCATAGCGCTGAAACCAGCCATAGCGCACGCGAGCGACGTCGCTGGCGGGCAGGGCGTAGCCGGCAGAATCGCCATAGGCAACGGCAAGGCCGGGGAACAGCGCCTTGAGGGCGTCGCCCACCTCACCCGCCGCGTGATGGAAGGTATCGGCAACGTCGAGCGTCTCAAAGGAGGCGTCCCAGCTGTCAAAGATGCGGCACACCAGCACCGCGAGCTCCTCGGCGCACAGCAGGGGAAAAGCCGCATCCTGCGCGCCCTGCAGAGCGACCGATCCGGTTGAGCACGCGTCGAACAGCGGCACCAAAAACGGGTCCTCCAGCGCGGCAGACGCGGTATACAGGAACGGCACGCGCAGAATCTTGGTCTGAACGCCCTCGCGAGCAGCGTAGTAGCGGCACAAGTCGTTGGCTGCGTGCGCGATAATGCCCTTGCCCGTTCGCCCCGCGGCATCGGCGGCGCCCTCGGCACCCGCGGGCCCCGCTACATACAGCAGTTGGATCCGGCGACCCGCGCACGCACGAAAGACCGAGCGCAGCGTCTCGACATCGCCCACGGTATCGGTATGCGGGGTAAGGTAATTGGATAGGTAGACCACGCGGTCGAACTCGTAGGCCTGATCCAGGTGTTGCAGAAGCTCTTTCCACGAGGCATGGGGCGATGACTCGTCGCGGCGCGCTTCCGCGGCAGCGACGACCTGGACATGGTCCCCGGGGAACGCCTTGGCACAAAAGTCATCGTCAACATATGCGGTGTTGCCAACAACCAGCACCTCCATGGCGCACCCCTCCCCTAAAATCCACTTCGTTCATAGTCAAACATGCGTATTTTACGCTGTCAACGCGAGTTGAAACGCCTTTAAGGCTGTTTTAAGAACTTTTTTAGAGGGAGGAGGCAGCTTTGATTGGACTAGAGGGCAAAGCCTCGAGCGCCTGTTTCATGTTAGAGCCCCTCAAAAGAGAGTTATTGTCCTGGGCGATATAAACCCAACTATCCTGATATGAGCCAACGGGAGCAAGGAACGTAAGGAGCTCCAAGAAACCAATAACGTCCGTGCCGTATTTTTTAGAAAACTTGCGCGCCAGATCATACTTTTTCTGCTGTGTTGCCCTACCTGAAAAATCGGACAAAGCATGCTCAAGGTTGCGTGACATATATGCAGCTTTAAAAGGAATCTTCCTTTTGTTACAGGTCAGCTCATGCATCCTAGATAACGTCTTAAGACACGAAGATTTACATTGATTTCTCTGACGCAGCGAGGCGACGTTCGACGTTTCGATCCTATCTTCAAAATAGGAACAATGAGGCCCATCTTCATCATAGACAACCAGCGACTCATCGATAAATGCGCCATCGGTATCGGACAACAGCACAATGGCGTCTAAATCGGTGGCACGCAACTTGTCCTTAGCGAGAAATTCCTTCACGGTATCAACCAACCGCCTCTTAATAGTCGAAGCGGGATTTCCTGCACCGAGAGCATGTACCGATGTGATGTCGCCGCGCACAATCCCAAAACGAGGACCAGGATGCTCCCCGCTTGCAAACAAACTTGTAAGAGCACGACCCAATGCCAGCTCATCAGTTTCGCCTTCGACGATAAAAAGAACGAACTCGGTGGCACCCACTACTCGTCACCATCCAAGCAAAGCGCGGCATCGATCGAGTACCTGTCCGTAGAATCGTACAAACGCTGTCCGCTATCGCCAAGGCTAATCGCGCGCAAATACTGGTCACGCATGTTATTGGTGGGCTTAACGCCTTTAAAGCGAACAAACCTGTTATCAGGATCTGCAGTGGTCAGAAGAATCTCTGATGCCGGCAGCAATTCAAGAACACGTAGGTTGTGGGCAGTAAACAAGAGCTGCCCCTTGCCAAACGACTCAAGCACGGAAAGAAGCTGCCCCAAGAGGAATTCGAATACGCCCGAGTCGAGCTCGTCAATTGCAAGGAATGCGTCGGAGTACGAATGGACTTCCATAAGGCAGAGCGAGAAAGAGATGAGTTTTCTTACGCCCTCAGATTCACAGCGCAGTGGAATCTCGACCCCATTGCGGCAAGAAAGAAACTCGACTTGCTTAGCGGGTGAATCGCCCTTATCCAAAAGCTGAGAGCCAATGACTTTAACCTCGATGGAAAGACCCGGTACAAGCGTGCCAATTAATCCGCTCACACGCTTAATCGCAGACAAAACGGCTGGGAAATCATCGTCCTTAATAACAGCGGGCTTAAAAAGATTGACAGAAAGGTGACCCTTCTGGCCAAACACGCGGTCATCGATAATATCCATCGAAAGTACGTTTAAGCTGCAAGTTGCATTTGCCAGTGTCGTAAACACATTGACTCGGTAACGGAAAAAAAGCCCAAGCTCGGCGAGCAGGTAATACAGCGGAGTGAGAATCTCTTGATGGGCACTCTTGAAAGAAGCCGATTGCAGCTCGTACACAGCCTCATTAATCTGCAATTGCTCCGGAGGTTCCTCCTGCATATAAAGATTGAAATCGCAGACGAAAAGCGAGATCAGATATTTAACAGTTTGTATGGAAAGCATGGGGGACATGTTGCCCCGCTGAAGAACACCTAACGAAACCAACATCGACATCTTAAGCTGTTGATCCGCGTTCAAAAGATGGAACCAGCGATTATTGGGCAGAACAGCCGCGGCAGACTCGGGGGCCTCTTGAACAAGCTCCACGAGAGTCCTCTTAGACCCCCATTTGTCTATATCGACATTAAATTGTTTTACAGCCATTTTTTCGTGCGAAATCCAGACAGAGGCTGCTCTACGCGAAAAAGTGACGGTGTAGAACGTAAGAAACAATTCATCCGCGGTATCAATGTTAAACTCAATGTCAATTGAAAAAGAGTCTTTGCCAGGATAAAAGTAATCGAGAACTTTCTGCCCGTCATAAGCGGCACCCGTCATCAGGGTTTTGACCAGGTCAATCGCCTCAATTACAGAAGTCTTGCCGGAGCCATTTTGGCCATAAATGCCTATAACGTCCGCCCCGGGCACAAAGGCAGAGCCGGGCTTCGATTTCGTAAAGGCAATCTCGCCAAAGGCAATATTCTTAAAATCATGCAACGCGATCTGAACAATACGAACCATCAGCAGTCTCCTAGCGTGGAAGTTGCTGATAATCATACTAGATATCGATATATTTTTGCGAATTAGTTATAAATTATTCCGAAATCTAGAAATGATTATCCTCGAAAGTCTTGCTAATCGAATTGTTTTGACGGTCGATCGACTACAACGATGGCTAAAACCAGAAGTATGCGGCAAAATCAGGACAGGTCGACCACGCCAAGTGGCGCCAATGCGTTTACCTGCGGCTTCTTTGTGCGATAAAGGTGGTGTGCTCGGGGGGTCCGGAATTTGCCTCATTCTTTCGAAAGCTATGATAAAACCGAGCGCTCTAAGCAGGAAAGCGCAACGAAGTCTTTAGCAAAACAGTCCCTTAAACGCAAAAACCGCCTTTCGGCGGTTCCAACGTACCAAGCCGGACGTACCGTCGCAAGGCCTCTTCAGAGTTGGATCTTTAAGAAAAAAAACCCAATCCTAGTCAATCCTTTACCGGGAAAACCATAGCGAATTAAGGCAAAGCAACAACGCGTCAGTAAAGTTACGTGCGAACAGAAAACCACACGCAATTTCGTCTTTTCTCAATTGAGATGTAAGTTTTGACAGGCCGAATCTTACATACAAACAAAAAAGAGGGCCGACGCATCAACGCTCTTCAGGTGTCGCCCGAAGGCTTCCACCGTAATTGACCATGTTTTAGTCAGAGACAATTGCTTGTCGATAGGCCGGCCATAGGTGGAACCACCAATCACAGCATCATAAAAAATAGGGGATGCCCTCCCTAGGGAAGGAACCCCCTTGCAAAACTTCGGCCAAAGAAAGGCTTCTGTTTTTTGTTGTGAAGAAAGCATAGCTCTTTTTTGGTATCCAAGGCGTTGCGGCAAAGCTCGTCACAGATTCATCGTTAATCAGCGTCCACAGGAAACCACGCACTAATCACCTTCGTGAGAAATTCAAATCCAGTAGAGACCTGAAGATTGCCCTGATAATAATCGACGTGCTTATTCATTCTTTGAACAAACACAGATAGGCTCTTTGCGCGATGTTCCAAAACGCCTTGCGAAGCAAGTTTCCTGTGCGCGTATAGCGTAGTGACAATCTGCTGTATACGGTCATTGCTCATCTTTGACTTACGCTGGTCGAGACCGATACCGGCTATGGTCGACAACTCCCGCGTTACAACGTAGCTAGGCTTAAATTGCGGTCTATCAGCACGCAGGTTATTCAAAATGCAGCTATTATGAGCGCATGCATTTCTTAATGACTTGACTGCTTGAAGAATATAGAACTCCTTAAGCATCTCGCGGTCGTCAAACCTATTGGCGCAAAACTTGAAAAATAGAGAAAAGAGCCGAAGGAGACGACTTCGATAAATGCCCACGCGGGGAAGTAGAAATCAGCATACCTGGCAATCAACCCACCAGTGTAGGGACTGTTCTTGCATCTGAGAATCTCGTCTTTGAGCGAATTGCACGGCGTTCCATCTGGCTTCGTGCCGTCGTAGGAAGAAATGAACTCCGAGACGACCGCATAGCCGTCCTCCCCCTCAATCTCGATGCGCTTTAATAGTTTTACCTTTGCGAAATGCTCCACATCAAGCGTAAGCGGCAGCATTTCATAACGAAGGAGCATGTCGACAATCGACAAATCGACCAGCATCTTAAAGTCTAGATTTGCATACTCTCCCTTGCGGGCTCCTTCTTCAACTTTAGGAAACCCAAGCCGATAGGCACGCAGGCGAAAATAGTTGCTGTTCTTCTCCAAGTAAGCTCTCGCATCGTCTTCGCTCATCAGCGAGAAATGGACACCCCTCGATTTGAGATGATCAATCTGCTCGGACGCCGTAAGCCACGGCTTTCTATTGGCGTCGGTCATCAGATCTCCGTTCTCAATGATTGGCTCGAGTCTCCATAATTAATGTGTTTAGTTGGGAGAGTCACTCCATATTCACAGTCCGCACCCCTTACATGCCAGAGTGACTGAGCAAGCAATCAACTGGGTTCATCGCGCCAATGCCTCGCCACAATTACCGGAAGCAACATAGCAATGAGCAAGGGGCCTGCCATACAAAAGCACAGACAGGCCCGAACGCAACAAAATCGGATAAGCCGGACGGCGGACGACTAGCGATCACCGCAATCAAAAGAGCCCAAATATTACAGCGAACCCTTCACAACCGAAGCATTAGGGTCTCGGTCTAAGAAATTGACGCTGTAAGAAGGAGAACCAACGTAAACGTGAGTCTTACCGGCCTCGCAACAGAACAAAATATCGCCAGCGCTGTTCTGTGTCAGAGTGTTGTAATTCGAGTAATAATCAAGCTCGTCTGACGGGGTTTCTCCTACAACAATCAACCGAGGCTCCAACTTATCCAGCCATGTCTTAGGGACGCGACCAGACTTCCGTCCATGATGCGGTGCAAAAAGAATGTCCACAGGCGAAAGTGCGATGTCGTCTTCGATCGCCACCATGTAGTCATTCTCCATGTCACCAAGCCAAAGCGCACGGACCCCTTCCTCAAGAGAGTAGACAATCGCAGGACTAATATTATTAGGCTTATCAGAGCTTTCGGCATCCCGCAAAGCATCCTGGAAGGTCTCATTATTCGCATCGGGCCAGAGGACGCTAATCCCAGCAGAGCCGCGCTCACCATCAGAAACGTTCATCCATTTACGCTTACACCCCTTGTATTTTTTGTAAGCGCACGACGACCCCTTCAGATCTTTATACTTTTTGAAACTCTCAGTCTCCGTGGACTTGGAGACATTATTGTCAACGTAATAAAAATTCTTGATAAGCCCAAGCTCATCAAGATACTCAATGCCCTGAATATGATCTTGGTCCGGATGCGTACTGATAAAACGAACGATGCCCTTTTTCCCTGCAAGGTTTTTGACCTCATCAAGGATTTCTGACTTACGCTCATCGGTAATATTACAGTCAATCATGCTGAAGTTATCAGTATTGTGATTGATATAAAACATGTCGCCGTTATCAACGGACAGAGACTTAATCTCGCTCATGGTTATCACGCTCCTCAAGATTGAAGTTGATTCGTTTTTCTACATACCGTTCCTGCTTGATCCAGGAGGCAACAAATAAGGCGATAAAAGAGCACAGCGCCGCTGGAAGCCGATGAGATTCCGGCAACAATGATGCAAGCAGAATAATTACGAGCAGGGCACCAGCCCCCGCCAGGCTGCGATACATATTTGAAATCATTAAGAGTTGCTCGACCTTTGGATCGCGTTTCTGAGCATACGCAAAGGCAGAATAGTCCCGCTTTCCGGTCGGTTTTAGTTTGCGGACCAAAGGTTCAATGCAAAGAGAGCCAATCCGCGACGCAATAAGACCGAGAACATAACTCATCACAAATAGTGCCAGCCAGTTAGAGTAGTCGATACAACTGCCCAACGGCATCTGACTGACGGAATATGTTACGAGTGCACCCGGTATGAGCACATTGAACAGATCGTAAGCAGAGATTTTCCCAAGCAAATCATCCAGATAGTTATTGGCCAATAATTACGCACCTCCAAGAATCCAAAAGCCATCCTTCGCATTTTTTACAAACTAACCCACCCCGCCACGCAAGTGTCAGGTTCTTGAAGAAGAGCTATTTGGAAATGATTTGAACAAACGGGGGCGCATACTGCTGTTGACCAATAAGCGCACACGCCCCTAAAGAAATTTAATGGACCATCAATATGGCCTCGATTTTGACAGCTATTCCATCCGACTCCTTCCGAACAATTAGGTTGTAATGGGGAAACGACGCTTCTCGTTGTTTCAATTGTAGGCCTTCGCCAGTTCCATATCCTGTATTCTTTTTTGATAATGAGCACAAGATGTTGTGTTTTAACAGGTAAACGCAGCTAAAAAAATGCGGAACTTATTCACGCGAAATTACGAGTCAGTTCATTCCCTTGTAGACAGCACCCTTGACCTGCATGAAAACATAATTAGACTCAATCGCTTTCGCCCGGTACAAAGTCATCAACATCGAATACCTGTTCGAAATTAACAAAAGATTTTGCTTGACCAACATGTTGAGACGCCCGCTTATTGCCCGGTCGTAAGCCGCAATAAACTAGGCGGCAGCCTCACAGTCTTTACCTGGAAGGTCTTGGCGTCGAATCCCGAAGAAGCGCGAGACGGCCTCATGCTGGATTTGCCGCATCAGGCATAATCAACCCAACGCGATCCACAACGTCACCGGACAACCAGCCCGCTCCCTCCCCTCCCCAACATCCCCCAGAAAGTTCGCTGATGTTGACTGGGGTTCCCGTAAAATAAACCGCAACAAAATATGTGCGGAGTACTGGCCTGGAGCTGCCTTCGGACCCTATTGGCTGTTCACCGAGAGGCTCCGCTATGAAACGACCCCTTTACTACCTGCTCTGTGCGATCGCGTGCACGTCCATGGTCAGCGCGACGATGCCCATGGCAGCCATTGCGGAAGCCAAACAGCCTCGGGCAATAGCCGAGCAGCAGGCGCAAGCCGCCGACACGAACAGCGACACAGGCAAGGCTGCAGACGACACCAACACAAATGCGGCAGCAGATACCGCAGAGGATGGCACCGCAACATCCACTGACACAAGCGCCGTCAATACGGAAAGCGCCGACGCCACCAATGCCGCCGCCGCAACCGACACCCCAACCCCATGTTAGCGCCGGGCGATTTTAGCCGCTAATAGTCAAACTTTTTTGACCAATCCCGGTCACCGAATAATGGCCACCGTGCCTCCCCGCCGCCACTACGCTGGTGGTGCCAACACG
>DBGDFS010000051.1:0-20291 GCA_048342015.1 Collinsella sp.
GGCGTAGCTCAGCTGGGAGAGCGCTTGACTGGCAGTCAAGAGGTCAGGGGTTCGATCCCCCTCGTCTCCACCCGAGCATTGAATGAGGCTCCAACGCAAGTTGGGGCCTTTTTTCATATAGGCACACAAGGTCAAAGGCGGCACCATGATCCTTCTGGTCGACAAGATCGAAAAAAGCTTCGGCGCACGCGTCCTCTTTAGCGGCGCGTCCTTCCAGATCAACCCCGGCGAGCGTTTCGCCCTCGTGGGTCCCAACGGCGCCGGTAAAACCACCATGCTCAAGATCATCATGGGCATCGACAGCCCCGACGCCGGCCAGGTCCAGTACGCCAAGGACTGCCAGGTGGGCTACCTAGAGCAGGAAACCAACCTGGAGCACAAGGACACCACCATCCTCGCCGAGGTCATGGCGGCCGCTAAGGAAATCCGCCGCATGGGCGAGCGCGCCAACGAGCTTCAGGCACAAATCACCGAGCTCTCCGAGCAGGGCAAGGACGTCGACGCACTCCTGAACGAATACGGCCAGGTCCAGGACCGCTTTGAGCACCTAGGCGGCTACGAGCTCGAAAGCAACGCCCGCAAAATCCTGTCCGGCCTGGGCTTTAAGGTCACCGACTTTGAGCGCCCGTGCTCCGAGTTCTCGGGCGGCTGGCAGATGCGCATCGCGCTTGCCAAGCTCTTCCTGCGCCACCCCGACCTGCTGCTTCTGGACGAGCCTACTAACCACCTGGACCTCGAAAGCGTCCAGTGGCTGCGCGGCTTTATCGCCAACTACGACGGCGCCGTCCTCATCGTCAGTCACGACCGTGCCTTCATGGACGCCTGCGTCGACCACGTCGCCGCTCTCGAAAACCGTCGCGTGACCACCTACACCGGCAACTACAGCAGCTACCTCAAGCAGCGCGAGGACAACCTGGAACAGATGCGCGCCAAGCGAGCCGCCCAGGAGCGCGACATCGCCCACATGCAGGTCTTCGTTGACAAATTCCGCTATAAGCCCACCAAGGCCGCCCAGGCGCAGGAGCGCATCCGTAAGATCGAGCAGATTAAAAAGGAACTTGTCATCCTGCCCGAGGGCCACAAGCACATCGACTTTAAGTTCCCTGACCCGCCGCGCTCCGGCGACATGGTCGTCGGCCTGGAGGGCGTGTCCAAGTCCTACGGCAACAAGCACATCTACAGCGACATCGACCTCAAGCTCTACCGCGGCGAGCACGTGGCACTCGTCGGCCCCAACGGCGCCGGCAAGTCCACGCTCATGAAGATTCTCGCCGGCCTGGAGCCGCCCACTACCGGCACGCGCGACCTGGGCACCAACGTGGGTGTGGCCTATTACGCCCAGCACGCGCTCGAGGGCATGACCGAGTCCAATACCGTCCTGCAAGAGATCGACACCGTCACGCCCAAGTGGACCGTGCCGCAGCAGCGCAGCCTGCTGGGCGCCTTCCTGTTTAGCGACAACGATTCCATCGAGAAGCAGGTTCGCGTCCTCTCCGGTGGCGAAAAGGCGCGCCTGGCCCTGGCCAAGATGCTCGTGGCCCCCGAGGCGCTCCTGTGCCTGGACGAGCCCACCAACCACCTGGACATCGACTCGGTGGACATGCTCGAGAACGCCCTGCAAAACTTCCCCGGCACCATCGTGCTGATCAGCCACGACGAGCACCTGGTACGCGCCGTTGCCAACCGCGTCATAGACATCCGCGATGGCAAGGTCACGGTCTACGACGGCGACTACGACTACTACCTCTACAAGCGCGAGGACCTCGCAGCCCGCGCCGCCGCCGAGGCGGCAGGGGAGAGTGCACCGGCCACGGCCAAGTCCACCAAAGCCTGCGCCGCCCAGGCCGACACCCCCGCAGCTGCCCCCAAGCCTGCCGAGGGCAAAAAGACCAAGGAGCAAAAGCGCGCTGAGGCCCAAGCCCGCGCAGCGCTCAATAAAAAGCTCAAAGGCGTGCGCAACCAGCTTAAGAAGATCGAGACGGAGCTCGACAAAAAGCGTGCCCGCTATGACGAGCTTATGGAATTGATGGCAAGCGAAGAGCTTTATGCCGATCAGGATAAGTTCAACGCCGCGCTGGGGGAATATAACGGCCTTAAGCAAGAGCTACCCAAGCTCGAGGATGAATGGCTGGAGCTTTCCACCCAGATCGAAGAGGAGACCGCGCGTGAACTCTCGTAAGGCCGCTGCCGTGGCGATGAGCATCATCGCCATTGCCTGTCGCATCTGCGGCATCTTTATGAGCGCGATGACCGTGCTGCTGTGCTTTAGCGGCCTCACCGCCAAGTTGCAGATTGTGGGCTTTGTCGTCGAGCTTTCGCGCGCACTGCCGAGCGCCATCGCCGGCTACGGCGTCATCACTTCTCCCTTTGGCGGCGTGTTCCGCCTGGATTACGCCATCGTGGCCGTGATTCTATTTGTGGCCGATTACCTGCTCACGCGCGCCTCGCGCCGCGTCCGCTAGGGGATCGTTATGTCCAGCAGCTACTTCATGAACCTGCTCGCCAGCGCGGTCGCCGTCATCTTGGGCATCGTGATCCACGAGAGCGCGCACGCCGCCGCGGCCTGGGCACTCGGCGATATGACGGCCCGTTCGCGCGGACGCGTCTCGCTCAACCCGCTCAACCATGTCGACCCGTTTGGCACCATCCTCCTGCCGCTGCTGATGCTCGCCGCCGGAGGCCCGGTGTTCGCCTTCGCCAAGCCCGTTCCCGTCTACCTCAACAACCTCAAGCACCCCAAGCGCGACGAGGTCCTGGTGAGCGTGGCCGGCCCCACATCGAACATCGCGCTCGCCTGTCTTGCCGCCGCCCTCATGCGCCTGACCTATGGCAGCCTCTACACCAGCATGTCATTTGCCCTGGCGTCACAGATCATGAACTTCGGCGCCACCTTTATCGTGGTCAACTTATCGCTCGCGTTCTTTAACCTCATCCCGATCCCACCGCTCGACGGCTCGTCGATCATCGTGCCCTTCCTCAAGGGCAAGGCGCTCGCCAACTACTACCGCCTGCAGCAATACGCTATGCCCATCCTCATCCTGGTTTTGTATCTGCTGCCCATGTGGACCGGCATCGACGTGATCGGCCGCTATTTCGACGTTACCGTGTATCCGCTTGCTGAGCAGCTGCTCAACTTCGCAATCGCCGGCATCTAAGGTAAACTTACAGGTCGACCGTGCAAAACGGTCGCAACATGCACCCAAACCGCGCCGCGAAGGCGCCGTCAAAGGAGGTCGAAGATGTCGTATCGCGTGTCGACGCAGGTCTACAGCGGACCGTTCGACCTGCTGCTGCAGCTGGTAACCCGCCAAAAAGTAGATATCGGCGCCATCTCCATCAGCGAGGTGGCCGAGCAGTACCTTGCCGAGGCCGAACGCATCGAGGCGCTGGACCTGGACGTGGCGAGCGACTTTTTGCTGGTCGCGGCAACCCTTTTGGACATCAAGGCCGCCTCTCTGGTGCCGCAGGAGGCCCCGCGCAAAGTCGATGACGACGATGACGAGTTCGACGAAGACCTCGAGGAGCTCAGCGCGCTCGACGGCGACGCCCTGCGCGAGGTCCTAATCCAGCGCCTGATTGCCTACAAGCAGTTTAAAGGCGCGGCGGCAGCTCTCGGTGCTCGCATGCAGGCCGAAAGCCGCATGCACCCGCGTGTGGCCGGTCCCGACCCCGAGTTCTTGGGCCTCATGCCCGACTATCTTGCTGGCATTACCTTGCGCGGTCTCGCCGTCATTTGCGCCGACCTCGACGGCAAGCGACAGACCTTCTTGCTGGAGGCCGAGCATGTGGCGCCGCATCGCGTGCCGCTCGACCTGACCGTGGCCTCAGTCGACCGCTTTACCATGGCGCACCAAACCTGCACCTTCCGCGAGCTACTGGACGGCGATGCCACCACCGAGCAGCTCGTCGTCACCTTCCTAGCTATGCTTGAGCTCGCCAAGCGCGGCTCGCTCACCCTGAGCCAGGACGAGATCTTTGGAACCATCCGCATCAACCGCGTCGAGGGCGCCGAGGCCTATGTGCCCGGCGAGGGCCCCGAGCTCACCGAATAGGAGTCGCAACCATGTCAACCCTTTCCACGCTGGAGGCAAACAGCCTCAAAGGCGCCCTCGAGGCGCTGCTGCTGGTGTCGAGCGACCCGGTGAGTGCGCCCGCGCTGGCCGGCGCACTGGATATCGCCCCCGGCGAGTGCGCGTCGCTGCTCGCCGAGCTCAAGGTTGAGTACGAGGAGGCCAACCGCGGCTTTCAGCTGCGCGAGGTCGCCGGCGGCTGGCGCCTGTTCACGCACCCCGCTTACCACGACGTGGTCGAGGCCTATGTGTTGAGCTGGGACACGCAAAAGCTGTCCCAGGCGGCGCTCGAAACCCTGGCCGTTATCGCATACCACCAGCCCGTAACGCGCGAGGTGGTCAAGGGCATCCGCGGCGTCAACTCAGACGGCGTCATCGCGTCGCTCGTGGACAAGGGTCTGGTGCGCGAGCTCGGCCGCGACCCCCAGCGCGGTCAGGCCATCATTTACGGCACGACCAACGCCTTCTTGGAAAAGTTCGGCCTGCGCTCCACCCGCGACCTGCCCGACCTGGAGCAGTTTGCCCCCGACGAGCAGTCGCGCCAGTTTATCCGCGAGCGCCTGAGCGGCCGCAGTATTCAGTCAACGCTCGAGGAGCAGGTCGAGGACCTGGACGAAGAGCGCGAACTGCTCGATACCGATGTTGAAGATGTTGAGGCAGTCGAGGACGAGGATACCCTGGTTGTCGACGATGCCTCGGAGGACATGCATGATGAGGATTAACGAAGTAGGGGAGACGTGCACCGCAAGTGCCACGGGCGCCACAACGCCCGCAGGCGACGCGCAGCCCATCTACCCGCACACCATGCGCCTACAGCGCTTTTTGGCGCGCGCGGGCGTGGCGAGCCGCCGCGGCTCGGAGGACCTGATGACCGCAGGCCGCGTGACTGTTAACGGCGAGGTCGCGACCGAACTGGGCACCAAGGTCGACGTCGACCGGGACCATATCGAGGTCGACGGCATGCCCGTCAAGCTTAACCAGGGCGCCGTGTACCTGATGCTTTACAAGCCGACCGGCTACCTCACCACCATGAGCGATCCGCAGGAGCGCCCCTGCGTGGCCGAGCTGGTCCCCCGCGACCGCTTTCCGGGACTCTTCCCGGTGGGTCGCCTGGACCGTGACACCACGGGCCTTTTGCTCTTTACCACCGACGGCGACCTGTCGCAGGACCTGCTGCACCCCAGTAAGCACGTCTACAAGACCTACCAGGCTTTGGTGGACGGCCACCTGACCGATCGCGACTTGGAACCGCTCCGTCGCGGCATCGAGCTCGACGACGGCTTGTGCCAGCCGGCGATCTGCCGGGTCATCAACGCGCGCGAAGCCGAGGCGGTGGCCCCGCAAGGTGTCAAGCCCGGCACCACTGCCGTGGAGGTCATCATCCGCGAGGGCCGAAAGAACCAGGTCAAGCGCATGCTGAGCAAGATACACCACCCGGTGATCCGCCTGCACCGCTGCAACTTTGCCGGACTGGAGCTCAAGGACGTGGCCAAGGGCTCGTGGCGCGAGCTCACCGACCGCGAGGTGCAAATCCTCAAGGCCGGCGGCATCCCGCCTAAGCAGGCCAGCTCCAAGCGCGCCGCCGCGCCGGCGACCAATACCGCGAGTCGCACGCGCCACCACGGCAGCCACGGCTCCGCACCCAAGCGCAACACCTACCGCGAGCGCTACACGGGCTAGCCATTCCGCCAGCAAGCAACGTCCGCGTCCCATACCAGCACGTCAACCACCGAAAGGAAGCATTGCATGATCGTCGCCATCGACGGCCCCGCCGGTTCCGGCAAGTCTACCATCGCCAAGGAGATCGCCCGCCAGCTGGGCTTTAACAAGCTCGACACGGGCGCCATGTATCGCGCCGTCACCTTCGCCGCGCTCGACCGCGGCATCGATCTGAACGACGAGGCGGCCATCGACGCCCTCGCCGAACAGATCGAGATCCGCTTTACCAACGGCACCGGCGAGGACACGCGCCTGACCATTGACGGCCAGGACGCCTCGGCTGCCATCCGCACCCCGCAGGTGGACGCCAACGTCTCCAAGGTCTCGGCCTACCCGGGCGTGCGCGCCGCCATGCTCATCCATCAGCGCCGCGCCGCCGAGGACCGCGATATCGTTGCCGAGGGTCGCGACATCGGAACCGTCGTGTTCCCCAACGCGCAGGTCAAGGTCTTTCTGACCGCCGACCCGCGCGAGCGCGCCCGTCGCCGCGTGCTGCAGCGCCACCAGAACGATGCGCAGCCGCTTACCGAAGAGCAGCTCGAGGCCGAGGTCGACGAGACCCTCGACGCCCTCAAGCAGCGCGACAAGCTCGATAGCAGCCGCGAGGTCGCGCCGCTCGTTCCCGCCGAGGACGCGATGCACGTCGACTCCACCGCCCACACCATCGACGAGGTCGTCCGCATTATCGAGGACCTCATCAACCAAAGGAGGTAGCCCATGCGCCTGTTTAAGCAGACGCCCGAGGATTACTACAACGCCCCCTACGCCGAGTTCCCGGCGCTCATCCGCGGCACTGTCGTCGTGGTCATGGGCATCCTGTGGGCCTTCTCCAAAATCATGTGGCGCTGGAAGGTCGAGGACGCCGACCTACTGTTTGAGCGCCAGGAAGGCCGCGGCAGTGTGGTTATCTGCAACCACACCTCGATGGCCGAGCTCCTGGCTGTAGAGACGGCGCTGTTCTTTGGCGGCCGCCGCATTCGCCCCATTTTTAAGTCCGAGTTTGCCAAGAGCAAGATCGTACGCTGGGCCTTTAGCCGCGTGGGCGGCATTCCCGTCGAGCGCGGCACTGCCGACATGAAGTGCCTGCGCGCCGCCCAGCATGCGCTGCAGCGCGGCGAGGACGTTCTGATCTTCCCCGAGGGCACGCGCATCCGCTCGCGCGAGATCAAGCCCGAGGTCCACGGCGGCTTTGCGCTCATCGCCCAGATGGGCAAGGCACCCGTCAACCCGCTCGCTATCTGCGGTTGGTCCGACATTACGCCTGCGGGCAAAAAGCTCATGCGCCCCAAGAAGTGCTGGATCCGCGCCGGCAAGGCCATCTCGCTATCCGACGCACCGGCCGAGCTTAAGCGCAAGGAGCGCCTGGCATGGTTTGAGTCCGAGGCCATGAACCGCGTCTACGCCATGCGCGACGAGCTGTGCGACGAGCATCCGGGCAGGTTCTAGCCATGGGTGAGAACGTCATGTATACCGCCGCGGCCGCCGCTGAGGGGTTCGTCCCCACCATCGAAATCGCTGCCCACGCCGGCACCTGCTACGGCGTGCAACGCGCGCTCGATATGGCGTTGGCCGCCGCGCCGCAGGCGGGGGAGAAAACTCAGGTCCACACGCTGGGCCCGCTCATCCATAACCCCATCGTGGTACGCGAGCTCGCCGAGGCAGGCGTTGGTCTGGCAGACACCTTGGACGACGCCGCATCGGGCACCGTTATCATCCGCGCCCACGGCGTGGTGCCGCAGGTCATCGATGCCGCTCGCGGGCGTGGCCTTACCGTGGTCGATGCAACCTGCCCCTACGTGAAGAAGGTCCATGTGGCGGCCGAGCGCCTGGTGCGCGAGGGCTACCGCGTGATCGTCGTGGGCGAGCCGGGCCACCCCGAGGTCGAGGGCATTCTGGGCCATGCCGGCGATGACGCGCAGGTCGTGAGTTGTGCCGCCGACGCCGACGAGCTGTCGCTCAAGGGCAAGGTGGGCCTGGTTGTGCAGACCACCCAAACCGCGCAGAACCTGGCCGAGGTTGTGGCCTCCATCACCCCACGTGTGCAGGAACTGCGCGTGATCAACACCATCTGTGCTGCTACGAGCGAGCGCCAGCAGGCGGCGGCAACCCTCGCCAACCGCTGTGATTGCATGGTCGTCGTGGGCGGTAAGAACTCAGGCAACACCCGCCGCCTGGCACAGATCTGCGCTGACGTCTGCGAGCATACACATCACATCGAGGAAGCTTCCGAGCTTGAGGCCGCATGGTTTACCGACGCGCGCCATATCGGCATCACTGCCGGAGCCTCCACCCCGCAAGAACACATCGAACGCGCCGTCGAGCGCATCAAGGAGCTTTGCCGCTAATCATGGACCAGACCGTACCCGCATACGCCGCCGAGGTGGCCGATTACGGGCGCAGCCGCGACCCCGAGCCGGGTGAGGGCGCGCTCGTTAAGAACGTGCGTCCCGAATCGCCCGCGTGGGATGTGGGTATCGAGCCGGGCATGCGCGTGCTCACGGTCAACGGTGAGGCACTCACCGACATGATCGTGTGGCTCTGGGAGGCCGATGACGACACCGTCGAGCTGGAGGTATTCGACCCGCGCGACGACACCGTCACCCCCGTCGAGCTTGACCGCTTTCCCGGCGAGGACTGGGGTCTGGAGTTCGATGGCCCCATCTTCGATGGCATGCGTACCTGCGTAAACGCCTGCGTGTTCTGCTTTATGACCATGCTGCCCAAGGGCGGCCGCTCCACGCTCTACATCCGCGACGACGACTACCGCCTGAGCTTTTTGCAGGGCAACTTTGTCACGCTCACGAACCTCACCGACGATGATGTTCAAAACGTCATTCAACGCAACATGAGCCCCATGAACGTGTCGGTCCACGCCGTGAGCCCCGATGTCCGCCGCCGCATGATGGGCCGAAACGCCCAGCGCGGCATGGACGTGCTCGAGGCCATCATGGCCGCCGGCATCGAGATTCACGCGCAGATCGTTTTGTGCCCCGGCATGAACGACGGCGAGGAGCTGGAAAAGACCCTGCGCTTTTGCGAGGAGCACGAGCAAATCACCAGCCTGGGCATCGTGCCGCTCGGCTTTACCAAGCACCAAAATCGCTTTAGCTGGTCCTACAGCGACAAGCCCGAGCTGGCGCGCGAGACCATCGCCATGATCCGGCCCTTCCAGGATCGCGCGTACGAGCGCTTTGGCCGCCACACGTTCCAGATGAGCGACGAGTTCTATCTGGACGCCGGCATCGAGCCGCCCGAGGCCGATTTCTACGACGGCTACCCTCAGTACTACGACGGCATCGGCATGATCCGCTCGTATCTGGACGAGACCGACGACGTGCTTGCCGCCGACGCCGAGCGCCTTGCCCGCGTTCGCAAGGCTATGACTGCCCGCGACCAGCGCCTGGTATGTCTTTCGGGCGCCAGCGCACGCGATACCGTCGCCCGCTTCGTGGAATCTCCACAGGGCCTTTCCGGCACCGTCACGGCCATCAAGAACCGCTACTTTGGCGGCAACGTGGACGTGACCGGCCTCATCGTCGCGAGCGACATCCTGGAGCAGCTACCGCAGGACCTGTCGGGGGTTATGCTCTTTGTGCCTAAGCTCATGTTCAACGCTGACGGCATGACGCTTGACGAGTATCATCGTGACGATTTACTCGCAAGCCTTAACCACCGCGGCGCCGAGGTTCATGTGGTGTCGACCATGCCGCATGAGCTGCTCGATACCCTGGAGCACATCCTTGGCATTGTGCCTGCCGACTCTACTAATTCCGCTGACCCTACCCATTAAAGGAGAGCAGATGAAACCTATCGTCGCCGTCGTCGGACGCCCCAACGTGGGCAAGTCCACGCTCGTTAACCGCCTGGCCCAGACCTCGGACGCCATCGTCCACGAGTCCCGCGGCGTCACGCGCGACCGCTCGTATCACACGGCCGATTGGAACGGCCGCGAGTTCACCATCGTCGACACGGGCGGTATCGAGCCGCTCAAGAGCGATGACGTCTTTGCCACATCCATCCGCGACCAGGCCCTTGCCGCAGCCGAGGAAGCTGCCGTCATCCTGTTTGTGGTCGACGGCCGCACCGGCGTCACCGAGGAGGACGAGTCGGTCGCTCGCATGCTCAAGCGCACCGACAAGCCGGTCTTTCTGCTGGTGAACAAGCTCGACAACCCCGATCGCGAGAACGATAACATCTGGGAGTTCTATTCGCTCGGCATCGGTGAGCCCACGCCGCTCTCGGCCCTGCATGGGCATGGCACGGGCGACCTGCTCGACGATATCGTGGCCCTGCTTCCGGAGGAAGAGGACGAGGTCGCCGACGAGTTCCCCGACGCGCTCAACGTCGCCATCATCGGCCGCCCCAACGCTGGTAAGTCCTCGCTGTTCAACCGCATCCTGGGCGCCGACCGCTCTATCGTGTCCAACATTGCCGGCACGACGCGCGACGCCATCGACACCGTCGTCGAACGCAACGGCAAGCACTACCGCATGGTCGACACCGCGGGCATTCGCAAGAAGAGCACCGTGTATGAGAACATCGAGTACTACTCCATGGTCCGCGGCCTGCGTGCCATCGACCGCGCCGACGTGGCACTGCTCGTCGTCGATGCCTCCGTGGGCGTCACCGAGCAGGACCAGAAGGTCATGGGCTTGGCCATCGAGCGCGGCTGTGCCATCGTCGTGCTGCTCAACAAGTGGGACCTGCTCGACGACGACCGCAAGCGCGAGGCCTGCATGGAGACCGTCGACCGCCGTCTGGGCGTCATGGCTCCCTGGGCCCAGTACCTGCGCATCTCTGCTCTGACCGGCCGCAGCATCGAAAAGATCTGGGGCATGGTCGATGCCGCCGAGAAGACGCGTTCGCAAAAGATCAGCACTTCGCGCCTTAACACATTCCTCACCGACCTGCGCGAGTTTGGCCACACCGTGGTGGACGGCAAGCGCCGCCTGCGCATGCACTACGTGACCCAGACGGGCGTCAACCCGCCGACGTTCACGTTCTTCGTCAACCACAGCGACCTGGTCAACGACACCTACCAGCGTTACGTAGAGAACCGCATGCGCTCGACCTTCGACTTCGCCGGTACGCCCATTCGACTCTTCTTTAGGAAGAAGGAGCAAAAGGATGCTTAATCCGATCCTGCTGACCGCCATCTGCGCCGTGGTCTCGTTCTTTATCGGGGCGATTCCGTTTGGCCTGATCCTGGGCCGCGTGTTCAACCACACGGACATTCGCAAGGCGGGCTCCGGCAACATCGGCACCACCAACGCGCTGCGCGTGGCCGGCCCCAAGGTGGCCGCGCTCACGCTACTGCTCGACTGCCTTAAGGGCGCCATCTGTGTCCTTATCGCCCGTCCACTCATCGCGAGCGTGGGCTATGGCATCCCCGTGAGCATCATGGCTCCCGGTGCCGCCGGTGACTGGATGCTCGGCGTCATTTGCCTGGCTGCCGTATGGGGACACATCTTCTCGCCCTACCTTAACTTCCACGGCGGTAAGGGTATCGCCGTGGGCCTGGGCGTCATCCTCGCCTGGTACTGGCCCATTGGCCTGTCGCTGCTGGGCATGTTTATCGTGGTCGTCGCCATCACCAAGTTTGTGTCGGTGGGCTCGCTCGCCGCTGCCATCGGACTTCCCATCGCTGCCTGCGCGGTCTTTCCGTACAGCAGCCTGGGCCTCAAGTTTTGCATGGCGCTAATCGGCATCACCGTGGTGTGGGCCCATCGCGCGAACATCAAAAAGCTCATGACCGGTAAGGAGTCCAAGCTCTCGTTTACCAAGCGCGTCACCGAGCCCGACGATAAGTAGGAGAGAGTCATGAATGTTGCGCTGATTGGCTCCGGCTCCTGGGGAACCGCCGTCGCCGGCCTTGCCGCTGCGCGAGCCGAGCGCGTGACCATGTGGGCCCATAGCGAGCAGACGGCCGCCGGCATTAACGGTGAGCATCGCAACCCCCGCTATCTGGTGGACTACGTGCTGCCGGAAAACGTTGTCGCCACGACCGAGCTCGCCCAGGCGCTCGACGGCGCCGAAGCCATCATCTTTGCCGTGCCTTCGACGCACCTGCGCGACGTCTGCCACCAGGCGGAGCCGTTCATCGCGGACGAGACGCCGGTTCTGTGCCTCACCAAGGGCATCGAGCCCGAGTCCGGCCTGCTCATGAGCGAGGTCATCGC
The DNA here is from genome assembly GCA_048342015.1 of Collinsella sp. Taxonomy (GTDB): domain Bacteria; phylum Actinomycetota; class Coriobacteriia; order Coriobacteriales; family Coriobacteriaceae; genus Collinsella. Next base: position 11,969 of record DBGDFS010000051.1, read on the forward strand.
CAGCGAGATCGGCAACGAGTCGCGCGTGGCGGCGCTCTCGGGCCCCAACCATGCCGAGGAGATCTGCCGCGGCGGGCTTTCGGCCGCCGTCATCGCCAGTAAAGGCCAGCAGATAGGGGAGACCTTTAAGGAGCTGCTGCTTTCCACGGCCTTCCGCATCTACCTGTCGCAGGATATGACCGGCGTCGAGGTCTGCGGTGCCATGAAAAACGTAATCGCTATCGTATGCGGCATCTCTGCCGGCTCGGGTGCGGGTGATAACACGCTCGCCCTCATCATGACGCGCGGTCTGGCCGAGATCAGCCGCCTGGTGCACGCCCGCGGTGGCCAGGCCATGACCTGCATGGGGCTTGCCGGCATGGGCGACCTTATCGCCACCTGCACCTCGGAGCATTCGCGCAACCGCACCTTTGGCTACGAGTTCGCTCATGGCGTGTCGCTCGACGAGTACCAGGCACGCACGCATATGGTGGTCGAGGGCGCCGTCGCGGCCCGCAGCGTCAGCGAGCTCGCCCGTTCACTGGGCGTAGACATTCCGCTCACCTTTGCCGTGGAGCAAACGCTCTACAACGGTGTTACTTTGGATAGGGCGCTCGAGATTCTCACCGATCGCGTCCCCTCTCAAGAGTTCTACGGACTCACCGACTAGCGCAGAAAGGCTACTACCATGGGTTCCATCAAAATCGCTCCGTCCGTCCTTTCGGCCGACATGGCCAACCTCAAGGGCGAGCTCGACAAGATCGCCGGTGCCGACTACGTGCACTTCGACGTCATGGACGGTCACTTTACCGGCAACCTGACCTTTGGCGTTGACATCCTTAAGGCCGTCAAGCGCTCCACAAATGTACCGGTCGACGCGCACCTGATGGTGTCGAACCCCGACGAGACGGTCGATTGGTACGCAGACGCCGGTGCCGACATGATCACCGTGCACTACGAGGCCTCCACGCACCTGCACCGCACGCTCACCCATCTGCAGCAGCGCGGCGTCAAGGCCGGTGTGGTGCTCAATCCCGCCACGCCCGTGTGCGTACTCGAGAGCATCATCGACGTCGTGGATATGGTGCTGTTGATGAGCGTGAACCCTGGCTTTGGCGGCCAGAGCTTTATCCCGGGCACCATTGCAAAACTGCACGAGCTTACGGCCATGTGCGAGCGTCACGGCGTTTCGCCCCTCATCGAGGTCGACGGCGGCATTTCTTCCAAGAACATCGCCGAGGTCGTCAAGGCCGGCGCCAACGTGCTCGTGGCCGGCTCCGCCGTATTTAAGTCCGAAGATCCCGCCGCCGAGGTTGCGCTGCTGCAGAAGCTGGGCAACGAGGCCGCACAGGAGGCATAAACCCTTATGACCGCAGGTCAAAACCGCATACCCGTGAATCTTGACTATGCCGCCTCGACGCCCATGCGCGCCGAGGCGCTCCTTGCGCAGCGCGAATATGACGACAGCGAGCTTGCCGGCGTCAACCCCAACTCGCTGCATTCGCTCGGCCGCAAGGCCGCCGCGCGCCTGGAGGTGGCACGTCGCGAGATCGCCCGTAGCTTTGGCGCGCGCGTTCGCCCGTCCGAGATCATCCTTACCAACGGCGGCACCGAGGCCAACCAGCTGGCGCTGCTCGGTCTTGCCGAGGGCGCTCGTCAGCGCGATCGAAAGCGCGATCGTGTCATCGTTTCGGCCATCGAGCACGATTCAATTCTGGACAACCTACCGCTGCTGCGCGCCGCCGGCTTTACCGTCGACCTGGTGCAGCCCTGCCGTGCAGGCTACATTGAGCCTGCCACGCTTGTCGAGATGCTCGGCGACGACGTGGCGCTCGTGAGCATTATGGTCGCCAACAACGAAACCGGCGTGGTACAGCCCATCCGCGAGCTGGCTGCCGCCGCACATGCTGCCGGCGCTTTGTTTCACACTGATGCCATCCAGGGCTACTTGCATATTCCGCTCGATGTCACCGAACTGGGTGTCGATGCCATGACCGTTGCCGCGCACAAGATCGGTGGCCCCGTGGCATCCGGCGCGCTCTACCTTAAGAACCGCACGCCGCTGCGTCCGCGCATCTTTGGCGGTGGACAGGAAGCCGGCCGTCGCGCCGGTACACAGGATCTGCGCACGCAGCTGGCTTTTGCCGCTGCCGCCCGCACGCTGGCGCCCCATGTGGCTCAGGAGCGCGCGAAGCTGCAAGCCCTTTCCGACAAGCTCTACGCCACGCTTACGGCCCACCAGCGCATTCACGCCACCATGGGCGACTACGCACAGGCCGATCGCCTGCCGGGCATGGTGTCGATCTACGTTGATGGCATGGACTCCGAGGAGCTCATCGTCAAGCTCGATGCCGCCGGCTTTGAGGTTTCGGCCGGCTCGGCGTGCTCGAGCGGCAGCATGGACCCGAGCCATGTGCTCAGCGCCATGGGCATTGGTCGCGAGCAGGCACTAGGTGCACTGCGCATTTCCTTTGACGACCGCGTGAATCCGGACGATCTGGACGAGTTTGCCCAGACGCTGCTCTCGATCGCAGGTGCCGCATGATCGTCGCCGAGCTCGAGCGCGCGCTACTGGCACGCTATCCCAAGACGGACACCGAACCCTGGGACCACGTAGGACTCTCCGTTGGCGATCCGTCCGCGGAGATCACCGGCGTTGCCTGCGCACTCGATGCGACTGAGGCTAATGTTCGCCGCGCCCAAGAAGCAAGCGCCAACGTGCTGCTGACGCATCATCCCATATACATCAAGGCACCCGAGGCCTTTTGTCCGGCGGATGCCACACGTCCCCAATGCAGCGCGGCGCTCTACGAGGCAGCGCGTTGCGGCGTGAGCATCATATCGCTCCACACCAACCTGGACCGCTCGCACGAAGCCCGTGTCCGCCTGAGCAAGCTGCTGGGTGCTGCACCCGTAAGCTCACTAGAGCACGTGGACGACCCCGAAGCCACCGGCCTGGGCGCGCTTGCAACGCTCAACGACCCGTATGCGCTGCGCGATCTTGCCGCCCGTGCTGCCACGGCCTTCGGAAGCGACCCGCGCGTATGGGGCAATGCCGAGCGCCCGTGCCGCACCGTCGCCATTCTGGGCGGCTCCCTGGGCGACTTTGGCGAGCTCGCCATCGCCGCGGGTGCGGATGTCGTCGTGACGGGCGAGGCGGGCTATCACGTGGCGCAGGACCTCGCTCTGCGCGGTCTGGGCGTCATCTTGCTCGGCCACGACCGCTCCGAGGAGCCGTTCGTTGATATATTGATGAACTCTGCAGTTGACGCCGGGGTCAACCCCCGTCATGCGATTAAAATACTGAACCCTTGCCAATGGTGGACTGTGACAAAAGGAGAGAACTTATGAGCGCCGGCGCTACGCTACTCAAGCTGCAACAGATCGATTTGGAGCTCGCCCGCAACAAGAGCGAACTTGCCAATATGCCGGAGCTCAAGGAGCTCGCTTCCAAGCGCAAGACCTATGTGAAGCTCAAGTCCGAGATGACCAAGCTCTACGCCCAGCGCAAGGATCTGGACATTGAGCTCGACGATCTCAACACCACCGAGATTCAGACCAACAATGCCATCGAGGCTGCCAAAAAGCGTCACGTCGACGGCTCCGACTACCGCGAGGTTCAGGACCTGGAGAACGAGCTCGCCACCCTGGCCAAGCGTCTGGACAAGATTGAGCACACCCGCAAGGACGTCGTTGTCGCCCATAAGGAGGCGCTCGACCGCGAGGCCCGCGCACAGGCAATTATCGCCAAGTTCGAGGAGGGCGTGAAGGCCGATACCAAGGCCGCCCGCGCCAAGGCTGCCGACCTGCAGGCTCAGATTGACGCCGCCGCTAAGGAGCGCACCGCGCTTGCTGCCACGCTGCCAGCCGACGTTCTCACCGACTACGAGCGTCTGCTCAAGCAGTTCCGCGGCCTGGCCGTCGAGACCATCCAGGGCAACATCCCCACAGTCTGCCACACCGCGCTGCAGGCATCGTCCATGAGCGACCTCAACCACGACGGTAGCGAGATTACGCACTGCCCGTACTGCCACCGCCTCCTGGTACTCCCGAGCAAGGAAGCTTAAACGATGGCGGCATCCAACAATTCAATGCAACTTGAGGGAAAAACGATCCTGCTGGGCATTACCGGCGGGATCGCCGCCTATAAGTCGTGCAATATCGTGCGCCTGCTGCAAAAGCGCGGTGCGCGCGTCAAGGTCGTTATGAGCGAGCATGCCACGGAGTTTGTGGGCCCGCTCACCTTCCGTGCGCTCACCAACGAGCCCGTTGCCGTGGGCCTATTCGACGATCCCTCCGACCCCATCCACCACATTTCGCTGGCGCAGGAACCCGACCTGGTGGTCGTGGCGCCCGCGACGGCCAATATCATCGCCAAGATGGCCACCGGCATCGCCGATGACCTTATCTCCACCACGCTGCTTGCAACGCCGCAACCCATCGTGATCGCACCCGCTATGAACAACGGCATGTGGAAGGCGCCGACGACGCAGGCCAACATGGCCACGCTGCGCGACCGCGGCGTGCATGTGGTGGGTCCGGGCAGTGGCTACCTTGCCTGCGGCGACGTGGACACGGGACGCATGAGCGAGCCCGAGGACATCGTCGAGGCTGTCTGTGAGGTGCTCAACCCCGCGCCTCAGGACCTGGTAGGTAAGCACATCGTGATTACCGCCGGCCCCACGCACGAACCGATAGACCCCGTGCGCTTCATCGGTAACCGGTCGTCGGGCAAGATGGGCATCGCCCTGGCGGGGGAGGCTGCTCGCCGCGGTGCTGCGGTCACGCTCGTGCTGGGACCGGCATCGCTCGATGTTCCCCGCGGCGTGGCGTGCGTACGCGTGCAGACCGCCGCAGAGATGCTGCAGGCGGCGACGAGCGCCTTCCAGACGGCCGACGTGGCCATTTGCGCCGCCGCCGTCGCCGACTACACTCCAGCGGCCCCAGCGGACCATAAGCTCAAAAAGTCCAACGAGCCCTTGGATCGAGTTGAACTGGTCGAGACCGTTGACATCTTGGCCGAGCTTTCGCGTCAAAAGGGAGAGCGGCGCGTGATCGGCTTTGCGGCCGAGACCGATAACGTCGTGGAGTACGCGCAGCGTAAGCTCGCCCGCAAGGGTTGTGACGCCATTATCGCCAACGATGTCTCGCGCGCCGATTCGGGCTTTGGAACCGACACTAACAAGGCCTGGATCGTGAGCACAGCGGGCACGCAAGAACTTCCCGTGCTAACAAAGCCCCAGCTCGCAGATACAATTTTGGACTTGCTTCAAAATTTGTAAAAAAGTTCTTGCACAAGTCTAAAGTTTCGGGTTAATATACTTCCTGTTGCGAGCGAGAGCAGAGCAACAGACAAAAGCTTCGGGACGTGGCGCAGCTTGGTAGCGCACTTGACTGGGGGTCAAGGGGTCGCTGGTTCGAATCCAGTCGTCCCGACCAGAAGTTTGCAGGTCAGGCACTTAGTGCCTGACCTTTTTTGTTTTAAGCAATTGCTTAATTTTGATTAAGCAACAGGGTGCTAAAAATCTACCTACGCGATATTCGCCTTTTGCGGCTACTTGCGCGTTTTGCACGCGCTTGAGCCGATTTATTAACGCGATATGAATCTACATACGCGTAGCTGGTATAAAGCTGAGTACGGGCTGTATTTATCACGGCGATTTACACAGATATAGCGACTGTAACGAACAAGCGTGTCGCTGTATTTATTCCAGTAGTTCACTTGATCGGTGGACAAGTGGGCTGTCGCGACGAAACGCAAACCAGGATGGGCTCTATACGAGGACGCCGCAGAGGTAATGGCGGGGGAGTGCGGCGGGCACTCTGAGAGCCTCTGTATGGCCCCATTTTTCCGGAACCCGAATACCTGTGCCGCGAACCTAAACCGTTCGTACACTTGCCAAAAGAAAAGCCCGCGCAGCCTGTGCGGGCTTAACAGATGAATCTAAAGACAGAAAGATGAATTAGAAGGAGAAAGCGGGGAACACATAGGGGACGCCAGTCGCGTTGCTGTAGTCCCAGTCGCCGTTGCCAACGACAAAGCGGAAGCCCGTGGAGGCGCTCGGAGTCACGGAGCGAGTCCAGTGATGGTAACTCGACGAAGCTCCGGAGTAGTTCGACGTCGTCACGCCCTTGGACTTGTAGAACTCGTACTGGGTGCCATCGGACTGCATGTCCCCGTAAATCTCGGTCGTAGAGAGCAGGAAAACCTTGTCGGTCGTGGCCGAAGGCGTGCCGGCGGTACCGCCGCCCTTGTTGTCGGTCATCTTCTTGACAGACTTCACCTTGGACTGGAGCCCGCTGGGCAGGAGCGACCAGAGGTCGCCGCTGTTGAGGCGGCTGCGAAGCTCCGACTTCTCCCAACCGCCAGCATTGGTGCCGGTTGCGTTCATTCTCTGAGCGCCCAAGACAGTGTTGGTTACCTCGAACGTCAAGCCCGCCTTGCCGGAACCGTCGGCCAGATCATCGTGGTTGATGCCGACGATGCGGTATTCGAGCGTCTTGCTGTTCGTCAGCTTGACGGACCATTTCGTCCCCGCATTCATAGCGGCCTCGGCCTTTGCGTACGCCGGCGACGCCTCGTCCTTCGCGGCGATGTCCTCGGCAACTGCCTTCTGCTTACCGAGGGTCCAGTCCTTCGCGTCCTTGGCGAGCGCCGCCTGGACGGTCGCGGAACCCGCGCCGTTTCCGCTGCCGGAACCGCTCGGTTCCCAAGTCCCACCTGCTGTCCCGTTTACCAATACTCCCGCCACCGTGTTGAACTGGTTCCTGATTGCCGACGAGACCCAAGGGCCGGCTATCATCACAACCAGGACGATAATCGCGATGACCAGAACGTACTCGATGGCTCCTTGGCCTCGGAGGCGGGTATTCCTAGGAGACACCCCCCGAAAGGAATTTCCGCTGCATGCATGTGCGGCTCCTCTCGGATTGCTTTGGCTGATGCTGCAGAGGATAGACGCGATTACTAAGGATGAGTCAACAATGCCGCAGCGGCATTCACACTAAGAGGGTAAGGCGTTCGGAGTGACATCCCGTTCCAAAACGTATACTTGATTTAAGGCGGAGTGGAATGTGGGCGCGCAAGGAGATGCGGAATCGATGAGAGCCTCAAAAAAAATTACTGCAGTGTTATCATCTTTCATCCTCTCTATTCTTCCATTTCTGATTCTATGGGCGGCTTGGTCAGTCCTCCCTGATACAATTCCCGCTCATTGGAGTGGGGGTGTGGTTGATCGATGGGGTAATAAGCTTGAATTGCTGGTTGTTCCGCTGTTTTCTCTGATTGGTTCTATTGCAATTTCTGTGTACCTTATTGTTTCCACGCGGCGAAGAGAGTTCGCGGATTTCTCTGTTCGAATGCGACGGGACTTTGTTGCGTGCTATATTTCTAGCCTTCTTTTATCGACAACCTGCTCAGTGATAATTGCCGTTTGGGTTCAGTTGATTCTTACGCAAAACACTGCGGTTGATGGTGGGCTTGGGCTATCGATCCTGTATTCCCTTCCCGGGCTATATGTGATCTTGTGCGCTTTGCCGCCTTTTTATGCGAGCGGCGAGAGCAAAAAGGCAGAGCGCCTGATAACAGTTCTTATTGGCGGCGCGGAGATTGTTCTTTGTGGAATAGTGCTTGAAGGTTCGGCTGCCTCTTATGCGATGATTGGACTGATGATTCTGTTCTTTGCGTTTGAGATTGTGTCACAGGTAAGGGATAGCCGGTCCTTATGAGTCGAATTACGCGCGTGCGGATATAAATGTTGGCATGTTAAATTTGTTGAAAACTCTGACATGCGCTGCCGACTTCATTAAAATCGATTGCCAATCAAGTCTTCCTATATATGCGAACCCTGAGAAACTGCGCTGTGAACCTGAGACCGCTATCGATCGGCCCGGTGCACCGGGCCGCTGTCCTCGAGCCGGCATCAGCTTGCCGGTCTCAAAACGTATGCGTTTCACCATGAGAGAGGGATCTGTCATGAGCTGGAAACCGAGAAAATGCGTTATCGCCTTACTGACTTTGGCGACTCTGACGTGTTTCGCCGCCTTAATCGCCGTCAATATCAAACCGCAACACGATGCTTATCCCTCATCTTTGTCCATTAAAAAGGGCCAAGATTTCAGCCTCGGCCGAAACGTCAATTATTTTGACAAGCTAAAACCTAATGAGGAAAACATCTTGATGTTCTGGGCATCGTGGTGTCAGCACTGCGAATCTCTCATAGAAGATAGGTCGCGCGCGCAGACGTGGTGTAAGAGTGTCCTGAGGTCCGTCGCTGCAAGTCCCGATGTTACTCCTTCTTGAGACCGCGCTTCTCGACTATCTCGTCCACTATCTCCCTGGCGC
>DBGDFS010000052.1:0-1338 GCA_048342015.1 Collinsella sp.
GGCCTATAGGATAAAAAGTGTGTCTGGGCCTATTATTCATTCGTTTCGGAACGGGTATCTCGTCTTGTGGTGGAGCTCCTCCCACACGAGGCCCTCTCCCCACTTCTCTGGACGGGAGGCGTCCTCGGCCCTCATGCCGTATCGCTCCCTCAGCAGGTCGACGTCGGCGTCGGTGGGCATCTCGCGCAGCGTGTCCGCCATCGTCTTCGGGCATTCGACATGCAGGTAGCACCACCAGAACACGGCCTTGACGCGCTTGAGCTTCGTGAGGCCGCGGTGGCTCCTCAGGACCTCGCGGAGCTGGGAGTTCACGCCCCCTTCGATCCTGTTGTTGGTGGCGGGCATCGGCCCCTCTGCGCACAGCGCCGGGTCGAGGTACGTGAACAGCGTCCCCGCATTGACGAGCCGGACGAGCCCCGACCTCGCCTCGCGCAGCCTGCGGTGGGTGTAGGCCATGCGGCCTTCGACCAGGCTTTTCTGCTCGAGGAAGTCGGACCAGAACTCGCACCACTGCATGAAGCGCTCGACCCACCAGTCGGCCTGCTGGAGCGTCTCAACATGCAGCAACTCCCTGGCCAGCGCGTAGAGCTCGACGCCCGCCTGCAGCTTGGGCCTCGACGTCGTATGCCTCTTGACCTGGCAGAACGCGTGGAACACGCATCTCTGGACCCTCGTCCTCGGCCATTCGGCCGCGACCGCCGAGGCGAAGCCGCTGCCGCCGTCGGTGACCACCATGTCGGGCGGGGCGATGCGCGAGAGCAGCGAGCGCCACGCGGCGGTCGTCTCGGCGCGCGCGAGGTGCCACGACAGCACGTGCTCGTCGCTGCAGGCTATGAGCACCACGCAGTCGCGCGCGATCCAGATGCCGTCGACGTAGACGACGCGGAAGACCTCGTCCACCACCTCCGGCATCGGCCATATCGGCCAGAAGAGGGCGGCCCTCCGCCTGAAGGTTCGGCCGCGCCCCGGCATATCGGCCTGCGTCCCGCGCGAGAGCAGCCAGCCGACGAAGGCCGCGAGCTCCCTGGCCGCCACGTCGTTGGAATGCGTGGCGCTGGCGCCGCACGACCGGCAGCGCCATCTCTGGGCGCCCGACGGGGCCCTCCCGTTCCGCTTCATGGGCCCTCCGCAGGACGGGCATTTCATATTATCCACGGCATCCTCCCGGAATCGGTGACTTTTTACCGTGAATTTCCTCATGCGACCTGGGAAAACGTCAATAACGGGACACACTTTTTGTCCGAGTGGGAAAGTCGATTCGGATGACTTTTCCCATAAAAAATGGGCGCTGGCCTGCGCCAACGCCCAAAATCAGACACATTATTTGTCCTATAAGCC
>DBGDFS010000053.1:0-1959 GCA_048342015.1 Collinsella sp.
CTCGTATGTATCGAGGTATTCCTGCTTGAGCGTCTGCGAGGACGACTTGATCTTTTCCACGAGCGTGCCGGCCTCGATGAAGTAGAACGAGTTGGTGAGGTCTGCCAGGTCGTCGAGCAGATGGCTTGAGATGAGCACGCTGCGTCCCCGCGCCACCTCGCTGCGCATCGCGTCGCAGGAGGTTTTCCGCTTTCCCGGATCGAGGCCGTTCAGCGGTTCATCGAGGATGAGGTACGGGCAATCGGTCGCTATCGCCATGGCAAGCTTTACCTGCTGCTTCATTCCTGTCGAGAGTTTACGGGTCGGCTTGTCGAGATATGGGGAGATTCCGAGGGAGTCGCAGAGCGAGTCGATGTCGGCGGCCGATTTCCACGCCTCCCTAGCGAAAGCAAGGTGCTCGATGGCCGATAGCGTGGGGTAGAGATCCGCGCTGCCCGAAGAGCTCAGGTAGACGAGTTCTGCGAATTCGGCCGATCGGCGTTGGCAGATTCCGTCTGCCACCAGGCTTCCCGAGCGGATGCGGGTGGGAAATTGGCCCGACAGCGCTTCAAGAAGGGTGGTTTTCCCCGAGCCGTTGGGGGCGACGAGCCCAACCGCCGTTCCCGGGCTCAGGAAAAGCGACCCGATTGAAAGTATCGTCGTGCTTCCGTATCCCACGCTCGCGTCCAGAAGCTCGAGCCCATGGTGCTTTTTAGCGGGTCCAGCCTGTTTGGGCGAACGTGCCGCAACGGCGCCGACCGCAAAAAGGACCGCGACGTATATCAGGGCCACGGCAAGCATCGATGCGCTGCCTGAACCGGAGCCAATGAATTCTGTCGGGAAGCATCCCACGTAACCCGTTGCCTCGATAGGCGAGAACACGGCCAGCGGCAGGAGATTGAGCGCGGCGTTATGCTCCAGCGCCGAATCGGACAGCAACGGGAATGCCGGGGCCGCGACAAGCAGCGCGGAGGCAAGGGGGCCCGCGAGGACGCGCCTCGTTGCGGTCGATAGGACGGCGGAGCAAACGGATATCAAGGTTCCGCCCGCAAGCAGCGCGAGAAGCAGGGCTGTGAAGACGTCTCCCGCGGTCGTGGTGGCAAGCGCGCCGTTATGGAAGAAGGCGATCGGGTACCCAATTTGCCCGAAGCCGTTTAGGGCCAAGGCGCAAATGCCCCCGGGTGCGAGGCCGGCGAGGAGCATCGCGGTCCCCGCGACGATTATCGAAAACACGATTTGGATAAGGCGCCGGAATTTGGGCACGGGCGCCTTCGCCGCCAGGGTCGCAGGCCTTGTGGCGCCGAGCACGAGTATCGACGAGAGAAGGAAGGGGATGAAGGGGAGGAAAGACGGCGCCGTGGCAATGGCGTAAGGCAGGAAGGAAAGGAACGGCAGGTCGTTTGCGGAGGCCGGGATATCCGTGATGCCGGAGCTGCTCAGGGCGCGGCAATACGCGAGGTCTGCGTCATTGGTCTCTCGGTCTCCCACGATGGACCCGGATTGGAAGCCTTCGCCCATGAGCGCGTAGTAGCTCTCGGCAGAGTCGAGAAAGGCGGCGTCGGTTTGAGCGGCGAGGGCGGCGTTCGCGTATCTTGCAAGCTCAGCGTCATCTTGCTGCTCTGGCGATAGGTCTGTGCCGCCGGCCTGGGGCGCGCGCGTATTGAATGCGTCGACAAAGCTCTGCATGCCCTGTTTCATAAAGAAGGGCCCGTAGATGGGTGAATTGAACGCAATGGGGACGGAAAAGGCTGCAGCGAGAACGAGCGTACAAATCCATACGGCCTTGTCTCTTAGGATTAGTTTGAGAAGAAGTCGACAGCACATTCAGAAGCACCTACGTTCCTCAAAGAATCGTTAGATTAAAAGTAACAGACCGGATGAAGATACGTGCGACGGGGGCGAGGCGAATGGCTGAGCGGTATCGATATGCGGGTTCAACGGTATTATATTGACCACATAGATTATTAACTTGCATTTCTA
>DBGDFS010000054.1:0-45001 GCA_048342015.1 Collinsella sp.
CGACTCGAATTCTTGACGGCCTGACCAATCGTCAAGATCGGTCGGAGGGGTGGCTTTGTAAAGCCGTTTGTCTCCACCCGCGTAGCGGGTGGTTTAAAGCTGGCCGCTGCGCGGCCAGCGGACTAAAGTCTTGAATAAAAAAACCGCCCCGTATGGAGCGGTTTTACCCTTTATATATCGAGCGCCTCGGCCATCGCTGCCGTAGTGATTGCCGTGGTTCCACAGCAACTGCCCACCATTGCGGCGCCGGCATGCCTCCATTCGATGCATGCGCGCGCGAAAGCTTCGGGGTTCTCGTGCCATACGGGGCCATCCTGAGTCTGGACCGGATCGCCCACGTTGGGACGCACCGTGACGGGAGTAGTCGCCGATGCAACCATCCTGGGCACCGCCGCGTTCGCGGCCGCAAGCGAACAGCAATTAACACCAACCGAGTTTGCGCCGTGTTTTTCGGCGTACAAAACGGCCGCCTCGATGTTGAGGCCATCGCCCAACAGGTCGCCTTTATCGTCAACGACAAAACTCACCAGAACAGGCATGCCGTCGGCGGCATCTCGAGCGCCGGCAAGCATGGGCTGCAAATTACGGATAGACGTCACCGTCTCGATCAGCAGACCGTCAATGCCGGCATTGAGCAAGGCGTGCGCCTGTTCGCGCGCAATGCCTCGGATTTCACGATACTCGGCAGAGTCCTCGGCAAACCATTCAATACCGATCGGGCCCATCGAGCCCAGCAGCAGCTGAGGGTGCGCCTGGCGGGCATCGTCGACGGCCCCGCGATTGACCTCCGCCACCGACGGCGCAATCTGGTCGTGCTTGAGGGCATAGCTCGATGCCTGAAAGGTGTTGGTAATGAGCACCTGTGCGCCGGCGGCGACATACAAGCGATGGATACGAGAAACGGTCTGCGGCTCTGCCAGATTCCAAAACGCCGGTGGAATGTCGGCGGCATCGTACTCACTCAACAGAACACTGCCCATGGGGCCCTGCGCCAACAAGGTCTCGCTCGACAAGCGGCGCGTAAGTTCCTCGGCACCAAAGCGGTTGTAATAACTCGTATCCATATATATCCCGCTATTCCTCGACGCTGATTCCCTGCTTTTCGAGATAGGCGAGCCAGCGGCTCATCGTGTCCTCGGATAGCGCATGCTCCATCATGCAGGCCTCGGAATCGGCTCGCTCAAATTCGACACCGAGCTCCTGAACCAAAAACGTGCGGATGAGGCGATGACGGTACCAGATAGCCGTGCCAACCTCGCGACCGCGATCGGTCAGGATTACCTTGCCGTAGTGCGATTGCTCGACAAGCTCGGATGCCTTGAGCGCCGAAACCGCTTTATTGACCGATGCCTTGGAGACGCCAAGGCGCTGCGCGATGTCGACCGATCGCACGCCGTTGGTTTCCCCCTCTTCGCTTTCAATGCGAACCATGCACTCCAAGTAGTCTTCGTTCGCCACCGTCAGATGTAGTTCGCGCGAGCTATTTGTCGTATCCATGATCTTCCGTCCCTTCTGCATTCAATGGCTGATTCTACCCCATCCAAGCGTCGTGGTATGCCGTGGCATACCGTGCTAGAGTTCTTGTTGCACACGACGACCAAGATTGGAGCGGTCTTTATGGAAAACACCACCACGAACCCCGATGTCCTCGAGCGCTTTTTGCGCTACGTCCAGATCAACACGCAGTCCGAGGATGCAAACTGCGACCAGGTACCCTCGAGCGCCGTTCAGTTTGACCTTGCCAACGTGCTGGCTGAAGAGCTGCGCGAGCTTGGTGCGGAAGATGCCCACGTGACCGAGCACGCCTATGTCTGCGCGCATATCCCCGCAAGTGCGGGCGCTGAGGACAAGCCCGCCCTGGGCCTGATCGCCCATCTCGACACCACCGAAGTTGCACCGGGCGCCGGCGTGAAGCCGCACATCGTACACTACGAAGGCGGCGACCTGGTCTGCGGCACGGTTGACGGTAAGCCCGTTGCCATGAGTACCGCCAAGCTTCCCGCCCTGAACGACCTCGCGGGTGAGGACCTGGTCTGCAGCGATGGCACCACGCTGCTGGGCGCGGACGACAAGGCAGGCGTCGCCGAGATCATGTCGCTTGTCGCGCGTATCGCTCAGGACCCTTCTCTGCCCCATCCCGCACTCGGCATTTGCTTCTGCCCTGACGAGGAGATCGGCCACGGAGCCGAGCTGTTGGATATCGATACCTTTGGCTGCAAGTACGCCTACACGGTCGACGGCGGCCCCATCGGCGAGCTGGAGTGGGAGTGCTTTAACGCCGCCGAGGTGACCGTCCGCTTTGAGGGCCAGTCCATCCACCCGGGCGACGCTAAAGGCCGTATGGTCAACGCAGGCAATCTGTTCTGCGACTTCAACGCGTTGCTCCCCTACGTGCAGCGCCCGGAGTATACGGAAGGCTACGAGGGCTTTTATCACCTTGAGGGTGTATCTGCAACCGTCGATCACGCCACAGCGCGCTATATCGTCCGCGACCATGACGCCGCCAAGTTCCAGCAGAAACTCGACCTTATTGATGCCGCCGCCTCGATGCTCAACCAGCGTCTGGGTGAGGAGCGTGTGACGGTCGAGATTAAGCAGCAGTATCGAAATATGGCCGAGATCGTTCGTGACTATCCCGAGCTTATTGATGTTGCCAAGGAAGCCTACCTTGCCTGCGGTGTTGAGCCCCAAGTGCTGCCGATTCGTGGCGGCACCGACGGCGCGCAGCTGTCGTTCCGCGGTCTGCCCTGCCCCAACCTTTCCACCGGCGGCTATTGCTACCACGGCGTCAACGAGTTCGTCCCGGTCAGTTCGCTCGTCAAGATGACCGACGTGCTCCAGGAGCTCGTCGCCCGCTTTGCATAAGGAACTCGAACAATCTAGGTAAGCAAAACCGCCCCGTCCTCAAAAACCGAGAACGGGGCGGTTTTTGGTGCAAGGGGAGTAGTCAGCACCGCAGGTTGAGCCAACGTCAGCGAGCGACGTCCAAGGCGAACAAGTTGGCATGAAAAAGGCAGGGCATTGACCTTCTGGTCATGCCCTGCCTTTTGAATGACAAATTGCCGCCTTGGGCGGCGCGCAGCGTCGAGCCGTTACGGCGTTTGGTAAAACGCCGTAACTTTTTTGATCATGCCGCCGAAGTTGAAAGGCAGATTGCCGCTCTGGCGGGTTTGCAGCGTCAAGCGGTTACGCGGTTTGGTAAAACCGCGTAACTTAGTAGTTGGCTTCGTAGCCGTTGCCGTCGCCGGTGGGCTCTTCGTAGTAGTCCGAATCGCTCGAATCGCTTGAGTCATCGGAATCGTCAGAGCTGACCGATGAGGTTGCGGTACCGTTTGCGTAGTCGTCAGACGTGTTGTTGTTCAGGTCGCCGATTGTAGAGCTGGAACCGTCGGAAAGACCCATGGTGTTGGGACCCTTGGGATCCTTGCCGGCATCGACGCGCTCCATCATTTCCTTGAGCTCGTCCTCGTAGACAAAGACGTAGCTCACACCGTCGATCATGGTGCTGTCGTCGGCGTACGAGGGCAGGTTGGCCGAGTAGATACCGTCGACATCCATACCGCGCATGGCGTTGACCGTAGCCACGATATCCTGAACGCTCATATCGGTTACGAGCATATCGGACAGCGAATTAACCAGGCCAAAAATCTTCGTGGCATCGAAGTTATTGAGAATCTGGTTGGCAAGGGCGCCAAGCACCTGACGCTGGTGGCGCATGCGTGTGTAATCGCCGTCGGCATAGGTGTAGCGGCAGCGGGCATAGGTAAGGGCGGTGGCACCGTCCATATGCTGCTGGCCAGCGGTAATCTTAATATCCAGGTGCTCGGGGTCGTCAACATCATCGGTTGCGTTAATGTCGATACCGCCAACCGAATCAATCAGCGCCTGCATACCGTCGAAGCTGACCTCGGCATAGTGGGAAATCTGAACACCGCACAGCTCGTTGACCGCCTCGACCATGGCCTCGGCGCCGCCAACGGTATGGCAGGCGTTGATCTTCATGGTCTCGCCCTTGTACTCGACCTTAGTGTCGCGCGGAACGGAAATGAGCGTCGCCTGCTTTTGCGTGGGGTCGATGCGTGCCAGGATAATCGAGTCGGCACGATACGTATCCTCGCCCGGACGGCCGTCGGTGCCAAGAAGCAGCACGTAGAACGGATCCTTTGCCTCATCGGTGTCAACCAGAACCCGACGCAGATTGTCGGTAATGACATTAGAATCGCCGAGCTTGCCCATAATGGTGGCAAACCACAGGCCGGCAGCGGTAGTGGCACTCAGCAGCACGCCAAGCACGACAATGAGCGCGACGTGACGAATCGTGTGGCTACGACGACGTTGGCGAGCGCGCTCGGAATAGCGAGCCACGTTATCGCGACTGTAGATCTTGGCCTGCGCACCAGTTGAGGGTCTTCGGGTGCTAGTATCCGCGAGGGGCTTTTTATTAAACATAGGCAACCTGTATTAGTAGATGACGGGATCGGGGACGGTAGCATGCTCGACATGCGCGCCGAGCGCCTGCAGCTTTTCGACAAACTGCTCGTAGCCGCGCTTGATGTGATGGATAGCCGAAACCTCGGTCGTCCCGTCGGCGATCAAGCCCGCTACGACGAGGGCCGCTCCGCCACGCAGATCGGGCGAGGTAACCTGTGCACCCGAGAAGCCCTTGACGCCATGAATCATGGCATGATGGCTCTCGATACGAATGTCGGCACCCATGCGCACCAGCTCAGAGGCAAACATAAAGCGATTCTCGAAGATGTTCTCGGTAATAACGGAACTGCCGTCGGCAAGGGCGGAGAGCACCATAATCTGCGCCTGCATGTCCGTCGGGAAGCCGGGGAACGGAAGCGTCTGGATGTCGACCGGCTTGATACGCTCGGCACGGTTTACATGGACGCCATCCTCGACGCGCTCGCAGTCGATACCCATGAGCTCCATCTTCTTGAGCACCATGCCCAAGTGAATGGGGCAAAAGCCCATGACATCGACACCGCGATCGTCGGCCATCAACGCACCGGCAACGATAAAGGTACCGGCCTCGATGCGATCGCCCACTACGCGATGGGTAACAGGATGGAGCTCTTCCACGCCTTCGATAGTCACGACGGGCGTGCCGGCGCCAACAATCTTGGCGCCCATCTCGTTGAGCATGTTGGCGAGATCGACAATCTCGGGCTCGCGGGCGGCATTGTCGATAACCGTGGCGCCCTGTGCGCGCACAGAGGCCATGATGAGGTTCTCGGTCGCACCGACGCTGGCGAACTCGAGCGTGACGGTGGTACCGCGCAGACCTTGGGGCGCATTAGCGTTGATGTAGCCGTGGGCGGTATCGAACTCAACGCCCAGGGCCTCGAGACCCAGAATGTGCATATCGATCTTGCGAGCACCCAGGTTGCAGCCGCCCGGCATGGCAATCTTGGCGCGATGGAAGCGGCCCAGCAGGGGTCCCATGACGGCGGTGGAAGCACGCATCTTGGCAACGAGCTCGTAGGGGGCCTCCCAAGAATCGACCTGAGAGGTATCAATCTCGAGCGTGTGCTCGTCGAGAACATCGATCGTAGCGCCCATGCCCTTGAGCACCTTGCCCATCACGTGAACATCGGAAATATCGGGCACGTTCTGCAGCGTCGTCTTGCCCGGCGCCAGAAGCGTTGCCGCCATGAGTTTGAGCGCGGAGTTCTTGGCACCCGAGACGGGCACGGAGCCTCCGATGGCGTGGCCACCCTCAACGCGGATAATATCCAAGGTCTACCCTTTCAAAAAGCATGCCCGGGGTGGCTGGGCCATCCCGGGCATGATGTGTTCGCAAATGGTCGAACGCTAAATCGTTTGACTATTGGGCAAGCTTGAGCTTACACCATGCGATTTCATTATAGAGGTAGGCGCGGCGTGCATCATCCTCCGACAAATTACCCAGCTTCTCTTCAAAACCTTGAATATCAGCTTTAAGCTTGTCGGCATCGACGGTCGCCAAATCGCAAGCGCGCTCGGCGAGAACGGTCACGACATCGTCCGCAACCTGGGCATAGCCGCCGGCCACGGCAAACGTGTGGTCGACAGTGCCCATGGCCTTATCGGAAACGCGAACGTAACCGCGGTCGATCGTGCAGATCTCGCTGGAGTGAGCAGGCAGAACGCCAAACTCGCCATCCGTGGACGGAATCGACACAAACGCAGCGTCGCCCTCATAGGCGCAGCTCACGGGGCACACGATGCGGATACGCATAACCTACTTCTCCCCCATCTTGCGGGCGCGCTCGCGCACGTCCTCAATCGTGGAAGCATAGCGGAAAGCCTGCTCGGGCAGGTCATCGGCCTTGCCGTCGACAATCTCGGCGAAAGAGCGGACGGTATCCTCGACGCGGACGTAGACACCGGGGTTGCCGGTGAACTTCTCGGCGACGTGGAAGGACTGCGAGAGGAACTGCTGAATCTTACGGGCACGGTTGACCGTAAGGCGCTGCTCCTCGGACAGCTCGTCCATACCCAGAATGGCGATGATGTCCTGAAGGTCGGAGTACTCCTGCAGGAGCTCCTGGACCTTGACGGCGACACGGTAGTGCTCCTCGCCGACGATCGAGGGATCGAGAGCGTCGGAGGAAGACGCGAGCGGGTCGATAGCCGGGAACAGGCCGAGCGACGAAATGCTACGCGAAAGAACCGTGGTGGCGTCGAGGTGCGTAAACGTCGTGGCAGGCGCCGGGTCGGTCAGGTCGTCTGCGGGGACGTAGACAGCCTGGACGGAGGTAATGGAGCCCGTCTTGGTCGAGGTAATGCGCTCCTGGAGGTCGCCCATCTCGGTTGCCAGCGTGGGCTGGTAACCAACGGCGGACGGCATACGGCCCAGCAGTGCGGAAACCTCGGAACCTGCCTGGGAGAAGCGGAAGATGTTGTCGATGAACAGCAGAACGTCCTGGCCACGATCACGGAAATACTCAGCGGTGGTAAGGCCGGCCAGACCGATGCGCAGACGCGCTCCGGGCGGCTCGTTCATCTGACCATAGACCAAGCAGGTCTTGTCGATAACGCCAGACTCGCTCATCTCGAGGAACAGGTCGGTGCCCTCGCGGGTACGCTCGCCGACGCCGGTGAACACCGAGGTGCCGCCGTGCTCCTGGGCGAGGTTGTTGATGAGCTCCTGAATCAGAACGGTCTTGCCGACGCCGGCGCCGCCGAACAGGCCTGTCTTGCCGCCACGGATGTAGGGCTCGAGCAGGTCGACGGCCTTGATGCCGGTCTCGAAGATCTCGGTCTTGGTGGTGAGCTCGTCGAAACGGGGCGCTGCATGGTGGATGGGGTAGAACTCCTCCACCTCGGGCATGGGCTTGCCGTCGACGGGCTTGCCCATGACGTTCCAAATGCGGCCGAGCGTCTTGGGGCCAACGGGCATCTTCATGGGCTCACCGGTATCGGTGGCGAAGAGGCCGCGCTGCAGGCCGTCGGTCGAGGACATGGCGACCGTGCGGACGACGCCGCCCGGAAGCTGGCTCTCGACCTCGAGGATCGTGCTCAGATGACCGATCGGGGTCTCGGCCTCGACCGTGAGCGCGTTGTAGATCGGGGGCACCGCGCCGTCAAACTTGACGTCGACGACAGGACCGATGATTCGCACGATGCGACCATCACCGGCAGTCGTCTTCTTGGTGGCTTCCTCGACCGCAAGCTTTACGGTGTTATTAGCCATTACTGTTCCTCCAATGCTGAGGCTCCGCCGACGATCTCGTTAATCTCGGTCGTGATCGAAGCCTGGCGCACGCGACTATACGTGCGGGTAAGGGTCGAGATGATCGCGGTGGCGTTTTCCGTCGCGGAGTGCATGGCCTTGCGGCGTGCACCCTGCTCGGCAGCCGCCGAATCGATCAGGGCCTGGTAGATGACCGTCAGGATATAAGACGGCACAAGCTTGCCGAGAACATGCTCGGGAGAGGGCACGAACTCGAACGTGGACGAGATGCGCTTAGGGGCGTCGGTCTCGTTCTTACGCGGACCGTGGGCCATAGCGATCATCTCGGGGTCGAGCGGCAACAGATGCTCGACGCGAAGCTCCTGATCCACGCGGTTCTTGGCGTGGTGGTAGACAAGCTCGACACGGTCAAGCTCACCGGCACGATACGCATCGCAGATATGAGAGGAGATCATGCGGGCCTGATTGAAATCGGGCTCAGAGGAGTTGCCCTCAAAGTGCATGACGACGTTTTCGCGGTCACGGAAATACGTGGCCGGTTTGCGCCCACACGTGATGATCTCGCACTCGATGCCGTCGTTCGCCCAAGAAGCGGCGAGCTTTTCGGCCGTGCGCTCCACCGTCGTATTGAAACCGCCGGCAAGGCCGCGGTCCGAGGCAATAACGACAATCAGGCCATGCTTGACGCTCTCATGCTTCTGCAGCATGGGATCGGTGCCCGAACAGGAGGCGTCGCCGGCGACCGTCAACATGACGTCGGTCAGCGCCTCCTTATAGGGCTCGGCCTGCTTGGAGCGATCGAGAGCACGACGGATCTTGGCCGTAGAGACCATCTCCATCGTGCGCGTGATCTGCTTGGTCGTGGTAACCGAGGAGATTCGCTTCTTA
The DNA here is from genome assembly GCA_048342015.1 of Collinsella sp. Lineage (GTDB taxonomy): Bacteria > Actinomycetota > Coriobacteriia > Coriobacteriales > Coriobacteriaceae > Collinsella. The sequence goes on from DBGDFS010000054.1 coordinate 8,573, forward strand.
ATGTCGCGAAGGTTGGCCATGGGGCTTAGTTCTCCTCTGATCCAGAAACATCCGAATGGTGCTTGGCCATGAACTGCTGCTTGAAGTCGCCGATGACGCGCAAGAGCTCAGCCTTGGTGTCATCATCGATCTTCTTGGCGCGAACCTTGTCGAGCAGCGAGCCAAAGCCATTGTCCATGTACTCGATGAGCTCGGCACGGAAAGGCAGCACGTCGGCAATCTCCAGGTCATCCAGGAAGCCCTCGTTGCCAGCGAACAGCGTAACGATCTGCTCGCCAACCTCAAACGGCTTGTAGCGCGGCTGCTTAAGGAGCTCGGTCATGCGGGCACCATGGGTCAGCTGCTTCTGAGTAGCCTCGTCAAGGTCGGAGCCAAACTGCGTAAAGCCAGCGAGCTCCTGATAGGAAGCGAGGTCCAGACGGAGGTTGCCGGCGACCTGCTTCATGGCCTTGGTCTGCGCATCGCCACCGACGCGGGACACGGAAATGCCCACGTCGACTGCCGGGCGCTGGCCCTGGAAGAAGAGCTCGGACTGCAGGTAGATCTGACCATCGGTAATGGAAATGACGTTGGTCGGAATGTAGGCCGAGACGTCGCCGTCCTGGGTCTCGATGATCGGCAGAGCTGTCATGGAGCCGTAACCGTTCTTCTTGGACATCTTGACAGCACGCTCGAGCAGACGAGAGTGCAGGTAGAAGATGTCACCAGGATAGGCCTCGCGTCCGGGCGGACGATGCAGCGTCAGCGACATCTGACGGTAGGCCACAGCCTGCTTGGACAGGTCATCGTAGATGACGAGCACGTGACCGCCGGGGTTGGTCTCGCTGGCGGGCTTGCCGTCCTCGCCGTTGTACATGAAGAACTCGCCGATAGCGGCACCGGCCATAGGCGCGATGTACTGCATAGGGGCGGAATCGGCAGCGGTGGCCGAAACGATGATGGTGTAGTCGAGCGCACCGTGCTGAGCGAGGGTCTCGCGGATGTTGGCAACCGTGGAGGCCTTCTGGCCGATGGCGACATAGATGCAGACCATGCCCTTGCCGCGCTGGTTGAGGATAGCGTCGATGGCAATGGCGGTCTTACCGGTCTTACGGTCGCCGATGATGAGCTCTCGCTGACCGCGACCAATAGGCACCATGGAGTCGATGGCCAACAGGCCGGTCTGAACCGGCTCGCACACCGGGGTACGGTCGATGACGCCGGGGGCCTTGAACTCAATGGGACGACGGTGCGTGGCGACGATGTCGCCCAGGCCGTCGATGGGCTGGCCGAGCGGATTGACGACGCGGCCGAGCATGGCGCGGCTCACAGGGATATCCATAATGCGGCCAGTGGTGCGGCACTCGTCGCCTTCCTTGATGGAGTCGACGGCACCAAACAGAACGGCGCCGACCTCGTCACGGTCAAGGTTCTGGGCAAGGCCGAAGACGGTCTCACCGGTATCGGAGCTCTTGAACTCCAGAAGCTCGCCTGCCATGGCGCTCTTGAGGCCGGAGACGCGCGCGATGCCGTCGCCTACCTCGTCGACCGTTGAAACCTCATGCGTATCGACCGTCGCGGAGAGGCTCGTGAGCTGCTCCTGCAGTTTCTTGGCGATATCCTGGGCATTGAGGGTTTCGGACATTAGGCTTCACCTCCGTACGAATTAGCAGAGTTTGCGAGGGTCTCCTGCGCGATGCGCAGCTGCGTCTTGACGGTAATGTCACGACGCTCGCCGCGGGCCTCGAGCACCAGGCCGCCCACGATAGACGGGTCGACCTGCTCGATAAGGAATACTTTGCGGCCGAAGTCCTGCTCGCATTTCTTAGTGATGGTTTGACGCAGCTCGTCGTCGAGCGGGATCGCCGTGGTGACGGTCACGCCCACTACATCCTCGTCTTCCTCGGCAACATACTTAAAGGCAGCTGCCACCTTGGGAAGAAGGTCGAGCTGGTCGCGCTTGGACATGGTGTCGAGCACGGCGATGATCTCGGGGTTGGCAGAAGCCAAGCGCTCGATCATCTCGAGGTCCTCGAACACATGGTTCTCGGCCTTGGCGGCTTCCAGAAGGGAGCGCGCGTAGGTCTCGAGCACTTTGTCCTGATAGCGGCTAGTCGGCATTCAGGCTACCTGCTTCCTGGATGTAGCGCTCGATGAGCTTCTTCTGCTCGGCCTCGTTCTCGAGTGCCTCGCCCACGATCTTGGTGGCGACGGCAACGGACAGGTCGGCGATGGAGTTCGCGGCACCGGCGTAGATGGACTTGCGCTCGTCCTCGACGGTCGTATGGGCCTTGGCGATGATCTCCTCGGCCTCCTTGTGAGCAGCCTCGATGATACGGGCGCGCTCGGACTCGGCGTCCTTACGGGCCTCGAGAACGATGTCGGCAGCCTGACGACGGGCGTCGGTGACGATCGAGTCGGACTCAGCGCGCTTGGCGATAGCCTCCTGCTTGGTCTTCTCGGCCTCGTCGAGGCTCTCCTCGATCTTCTTGCCGCGCTCCTCCATGGTTTTCATGATGCCCGGCAGGGCGACCTTGGCCAGCACGATCCAGATAATCAGGAAGGCGATAAGCGCCGGGATGAACTCCGCCATCTTAGGGATGAGGATGTCCGCACCGGCGGCGCCGTCCTCGGCGAACGCGGAAACCGGCATGAGCAGCGCGGCCGCGGACGCGGAGAGTGCGATCGCGCTCTTCTGGGATGAAAGATTCATACTTGACGCTCCGTGCTATTTAACGATCAGCGCGACAACGAAGCCGATCAGAGCCAGAGCCTCGCCGAAGGCGGAGCCCATGATGAAGACGGTGAACACGCGGCCCTGGACCTCAGGCTGACGGGCCATAGCACCCGTAGCACCCAGAGCAGACAGGCCGATAGCAAGACCAGCGCCGATAACACCGAGACCGTAACCGATAACTCCCACGATTCCTCCTTTGTCGTGCGTGTCTTATTTCACGCAGGATAACCTTTTTATAACTGCCGGGCTCCATGGGTACGGGCACCGGCGGTTTAACGAATTGCCTTACCTTTAAGGCGCGAACGGAAGACTACTCCTCCTCCGCGACCTCCTCTGCCTCAGAGACATACACGGCGGTAAGGACCGTGAAGACGTAAGCCTGGATGGCGCCGACCACAAGCTCGATCGCATAGATCAGGATGAGGATGGCAAGCCAGGCCAGCGAAGGCAGGGCGCCGACGGCGTGGGCCGCGGAAACCTGCTGAAGCAGCGGCTGCATGAACATGCTCGCCATGATGGCGAACGAGCCCATGACCACGTGTCCTGCGAACATGTTGCAGAACAGACGGACGGCGAGCGTGATGAGGCGCAGGAAGGTCGAGAAAAGCTCGACGACCCACACGAGCACGTTCATCGGGAAGCTCACGCCCTGCGGGGCGAGGCTCTTGATGTAGCCGATCACGCCGTGAGCCTTGCATCCGTAGTAGATGAAGTACACGAAGGCGAAGATGGCGAGCGCGGCGGTGGAGCCGATTGCACCGGTGCCGGGCTTCATTCCCGGGATCAGGCCGATCATGTTGTTGATCAGGATGAACAGGAAAAGCGAGCACAGGAACGGGAAGTGCTTCTTCCAGTTCTCACCCACGACACCCTTGCCGATATCGTTCTCGACGTACTCGATGATGTACTCGAAACCGTTGACGAAGAAGCCCTTGGGAACCAAAGTCTGCTTCTTCTTGAACACGGCCAGGACGATCAGGAGCACGATCGTGGAGACGATCAGCCAAAACGAGTACTGCGTGATGCCGCAGCTCAGATCGCCCACGACAGGGGTGGAGCTGAACTCGCTGACCAGATGATTAATCTCATCAGGCAGCTTTTCAAAAATTTCCACGACTTACCTTTCGACCTCATGAGGATCTCGCAGCGCCTTGGCGACGCGAACCGCGCAGGCGGCCATAAAGGCCACGAAGCCGATCGCCTCGCCCAGGAGGAACATGCGAAATGCCTCTCCGAACAACACAAACACAACCAAGGTAAAGACAAGCAACGCGATTGCCGAGACCGCGAGACTCACCATACCCTTGAGCATGTCCGCATTCTGCTTATCGTCAAGAACCGGCTTGAGCGTAAAGACAAAGGGAAGGAAGGCAATCGCGCCCGCGATGGCACCTGCAACGATAGCGAGCAGATCGGCTATCTGAAACACTGGCGTCCTCACTTTCCTTTTTAACGCCTCACAGAACAGTTCCCGCCAAACATTGGTGACTATTGTACGAGCCAATCGCTAAAGTACAACCGAAAAAGCATCGGTTAATACGCACCTGTTCGTTTTCTTAAGACCTTCTTTATGCCGCAGGTACGGTAATACGTTTTTCTCGAACCCTGCAGGGCAAAACGTCCGTTAACAGGAGTGCGCGCGGTCGCCTTTTGTTCGACCGCGCGCACCGTTTCTTCGTATTTGCAGCCGCGGCCGTCTTAGCCCAGCGACTAGAGCGTGCCGTAGATGCGGTCGCCGGCGTCGCCGAGACCGGGAACGATGTAGGCAGCCTCGTTGAGATGGTCGTCGATGGCGCAGGTATAGATATGCACATCGGGATCCTTCTCAGTCAGCGACTTGAGGCCCTCGGGGGCCGCGACGATGCACAGCATGCGGATGTCCTTGACACCGCGCCCGCGCAGGTAGCTGATGGCCATCTCGGCCGAACCGCCCGTGGCGAGCATGGGGTCGACGACCAGGCAGATGCGCTGGTCGATATCCTTGGGCATCTTGCAGTAATACTCGTGCGGCTCGTGGGTGACCTCGTCGCGCTCCATGCCGATGTGGCCCACGCGAGCGGAGGGCACCAGGTCGAGGATACCGTCGACCATGCCAAGGCCCGCACGCAGGATGGGCACGATGGCGAGTTTCTTGCCGGCGAGCTGCTTAAACGTTGCGGTGGTGATGGGGGTCTCGACTTCGACGTCTTCCATGGGCAGGTCGCGCATGGCCTCGTAGCCGTCAAAAAGTGCAAGCTCGCGCACAAGCTGGCGGAATTGGTTGGTGCCGGTGTTTTTGTCGCGCAGGATCGACAGCTTGTGCTGGACGAGCGGGTGATCGACAAGGGTCACACGGGACGTATCGTAGGTGACGGTCATGGGTTGATTGCCCCTTTCGTTGCGGCCGGAAGATGGCCTTGCTGACAAGGCGCGGAGCAATGTTGCCGCCGCACGCCATGCATTAGTTTAGCGGTTTGTTATATCGAGCAGCCCATCACAGCCCTACTGTGCGGTGCTGAGCGAGCGCCTGACTGCATCACGCCAGCCCGCAAGGTTTTGCTCGCGGCGCTCGGCGGACATGTGGGGAAGGAAGGTCCTAACGATCTGGGCATTTTGCTCCAGTTCTTCCAGGTCTTCCCAATAGCCGACGGCAAGACCCGCCAAGTACGCGGCACCGATTGCCGTGGTCTCCACCGTCTCGCATTGCAGCACGGGGATATCCAGCAGGTCGGCCTGGAATTGCATGATGAACTCGTTGCGTGAGGCGCCGCCATCGACGGACAGGCGCTCAATCGAAAGTCCCACGTCCTGCTCCATGGCGCGCAGCACGTCATAACTCTGGTAGGCCATGGACTCGCAGGCCGCACGCACAATGGTCGCGCGACTCGAGGCACCGGTCAGGCCGCACACGATACCGCGGGCACGCGGGTCCCACCAGGGAGCGCCCAGGCCAGCGAAGGCGGGGACGAAGTAGCAGCCCTCGTTGTCGTTGATCGAAGCGGCGAGTTGCGCGGACTCGCTCACACTCGAGATGATGCCCATGTTGTTGCGCAGCCAGTTCATGGTTGAGCCGGCGGCAAAGATAGAACCCTCGAGCGCATAGCTGATCTTGCCGTCTGCGGCGATACCGATCGTGGAGACCAGACCGTTCTTGGATTCGACGACCTCGTCGCCGGTGTTCATGAGCATAAAGCAACCCGTGCCATAGGTGTTTTTGGTCTGGCCGGGATGGAAGCAGCAGTGGCCGAACAGCGACGCCTGCTGATCTCCCGCCACGCCCATGATGGGCGGCATGTTGGTCATGATGTCGCTCGCGACGCGGCCGTAGTCGCCCGAGCTCCAACGAACCTCGGGCATCATGGAACGTGGAACGTCAAAGAGCGCCAGCAGGTCGTCGTCCCAATCGAGCGTATGGATATTAAAGAGCGCCGTGCGGCTGGCATTGGTGTAGTCGGTGGCAAAGACCTGACTGCCGGTGAGGTTGTAGATGAGCCAGGTGTCGATGGTGCCGAACATGAGGTCGCCCGCCGCCGCGCTCTCGCGTGCGCCGTCGACGTTGTCGAGAATCCACTGCACCTTGGAGGCCGAGAAATACGGGTCAAGCGTAAGTCCCGTGCGGGAGCACACCAGCTCTTCTGCGCCCCGCTCGACCAGCTCGTCGATCAGAGGTGCGGTGCGACGGCATTGCCACACGATGGCGTTATAGATGGGTTGGCCGCTTATGCGGTCCCACACCACCGTGGTCTCGCGCTGGTTGGAGATACCGATGGCGGCGATGCGGTCAGAATGGATGCCGCTCTTAAACTGGACCTCCATCATCACACCGATCTGGCTGGCAAGCACCTCCATGGGGTCTTGCTCTATCCAACCGGGACGCGGGAAGCTGGTTTTGACGCTACGACGTGCCTGCGCGACGATGCAGCCGTACTCGTCGACGATGGTCGCAAGTACCGAGGTGGTGCCGCAGTCGAGCGCCATGATGTAGGAACCGCCAAAGTTAAACGAGGCATCTTCCATGCCCAGGCTGCCCAGATTCAACGACATCGCTTACACCTTTCTATTGCATCGGGTCGGACAGGACCCGTTCGATCTCTGATGCGGGAAGTGCGCCTTGGCGCAGGATCTGGAGCCCGCCGTGCTGGAACGACACGATGGTCGAGGCGTCGCGACACGGGGTCTCGCCGGCGTCGACGGCAACATCGACCCCCTCCAGGATGCGACCTTCGACGGCGACAAAGCTTGCCGGCGAGGGCGCGCCGTGTGTGTTGGCGCTCGTGCAGGCGAGGGGACTGCCGCAGGCGCGGATGAGAGCTTGGACCACGGGAGAGGCCGAAGCGCGCAGGGCCACGGTGTCGTCGGCAGCACGCATAAAGGTCGGCACGCAGGGAGCCGCCTTGACCACGATAGTCAGGGCTCCCGGCCAGCATCGTCGCGCAAGTACGCGGGCATCTTCCGGGATATCCACGCCATAGCGGTCGAGTGCCTCGACGCCATCGACCAGCCAGGCGACCGTTTGGGTGAGTTCACGTTGCTTGAGAGTGAAGATACGGCGGTAGCCGGTACCGAGCGCAGGGACCGCGGCGCCATTGACGGCAGCCTGCGAATCGCGCGGCCACGATGGGAATTCGCCTGTATCTTGGGGCACGGCGTCCGAGAAGGCGTTGACTGCCACGGCGACACCGTAGACCGTCTCGGTCGGGATCAGCGCCAGGCCGCCACAGCCGAGCACCTCGGCCGTACGCTTGACGGCGAGCCGATGCGGCTCGCGCGCTCCCTCGTATACCCGGTAGACCGTCTGCATGTGTATGCCAGCCCCTTACGCTCTGGTGCAAGTTTGTTTACTGTGGGGCATTCTCGCACGAAACGTTCAACCTATTTGCCCAGAGCGCATGTTGGTTTGGTGAGCGGCTCTAGTAGTCGGTGAAAGTGAGGGGGTTAATTGAAGATTTTTAGCGCGCAAGCGTAACGGTACGATCGGGAAACTCGATGCTTGCAACCAGTTTTCCGCCGAGGCTCTCTGCGTACCTGCTCAGCGTGTCGAGCCTCATCGAACCCAACTCCCCACGCTCGAGCTCGGATACACGTTTTTGAGAAACGCCCATCGACTGGGCGACCGACGCCTGTGTTAGATCTTTTAACCTGCGAATCTGAGCAAGCTTATAGGCTTCGATACGATCGCGAGTCCTCTCCTGCTCGGCGGTAATGGAGTCGCGTGTTATCCCGCGAGATTCCATATACTCATGCAGTTCCATCTCGATCGAGCCTCCTTACGTGGCGACGGTATATTTGCTCGGCCCTTGGAATGTTGATCGCATACCAACCGTTCCATTTTGCCCTTGACGATCCCGCTCGCGACTTATCACCCGCCAATAGCAATACCGCCTGGCGCTTGGGGTCAAAGGCGAAGAGGATGCGAATCACCTGCCCACCACACGACGTCACTCTCAGCTCCTTTAAATGATGAAGCTTCGAGCCCTTTACGCGGTCAACCAGCGGACGACCAAGGCTGGGACCTTCCTTCTCGAGCACCAAAAGGTCTGCATAAATCTGCTTCAGCGTAGCTTCATCCTGCTCATCAAGCCAAGGTTCAATGTAATCAAGCACGATACGGTACCGATGCAGCTGATTTGACATACCTTTCTCCTTCTATAGTAGAAGTTTTACGGTATATTGCAAGGACAAACTTGCGCAAATGTCTATTTATTCAGCTTAAATACGCTGTTTGGGCTCGGTGACGATGGCTCGAACGATGCGGGGACGATCGGTGAGGTCGTGGACGATACGCACGTCCGAAAGGCCTGCCTGGCGACAGAGCTCGGCCGCGGCATCGAGGGCGCCCTCGTAGAGCTCGCAGGCAAACAGGCCGCCGGCGCGCAGCATGTAAGGCGCCGCATTGAGCAGGCGGCGGAAGATGTCCAGGCCGTCGGCACCGCCCTCGAGCGCCAAGTCGGGCTCAAAGTCCTTGACCTCGTGCGGCAGCGAGCGCATGACGCCGGTCGGGATGTAGGGCGGGTTGGAAACGAGCACGTCGAAGGTGCCCCACTCTTCGCGGGGAATGGAGCTCACCAGGTTGGTGAGACTAAAGGCAACCTCATCTGCCGTGAGGCCGAGCGCGTCGCGGTTTTTGGTGGCCAGATCGATGGCGCGCGGCTCGATATCGGTGGCGGTGCAGGTAACGTGGCCGCGGCGCTCCCAGGCAAGGGAGAGCGAGATGCAACCCGTGCCGCAGCCGACCTCGAGAACGCGGGCGATACGGGGCTCGGCTGGGGCAGGCGCAGCGGCATCCTGAGCCGAAGCCGTCTCCTGGCCGGCACCCTCGATGGCGATGCCGTATTCGTCGAGCTCGGGCTCGGCGGCTTCCGCGGCTTCGGCTTCTGCTGCCTGCGCGGCGGCTTCCTCGGCCTCGCGGTCGGCCAGCTCCTCGGCATAGGCGCGGCTGCCCAATACGTCGCCGCCTAGCGCCGCCTCATCGGCAGCCGTCAGGTTAGCGGCACGGCGCTCGGCGGCCGCGCGTTCGTCTGCCAGCGCGGCCTCGGCCTTGCGTGCCTCCTCGACCTCATCGTTCCAAGGCAGCTCCACGCGCTGACGGGCAGCAGCCTCGGGGCTCAGCACCTCGGCATCCAGATAATTGAGGACTTCCTCGACGAGCATCTCGGTCTCGGGGCGCGGAATGAGCACGCCGGGGGCGCACGCGACGTCGATCATGCGAAACTGCGTGCCGCCGGTGATGTACTGCAGCGGTTCACCTTTAGCGCGACGAACAACGGCCGCGTGCATGGTCTCGAGCTGAGCCGCGTTAAGCGTCTCGTCCATGCGCATATATAAGTCGATGCGTGCCAAACCCGTGGCAGCGCAGAGCAGCCACTCGGCAGAAAGACGGGGGTGCTCCTCGCCGCGCTCGGCCAGGTACTCCTTGGTCCACTCGAGACAACGCTTGATGGTCCAAATCTCGTTTGCCATGGGGCCCTCCCCTCTTAAGCGCCGGACGGCGCGCGAATGTCGGAGCAGATTGTACGCGAGGCCAGCGCTTGGCAAGGGACGATTGAAGGCGATTATCGAGAATCAGCCCAGATTTTTGCTTGGAACCTGCCTGAAATGTTCATTCATCGACGTCTAAATCTGCATTCGTCAAGCTTTTGGCAAAGTTGCCCCAAAACTGACCAATATCTAACCAAGAACTTGCCAAATCACTTGACGCGCGACGCGGTAAAAATCACCCCGCGACTTCTTGAACGATTTTTCGAGCAATATTTTCAATTGCAGATGAAGGCTGCTGATTACTTTAAGCAGTTAGACAGCTTAATTTCTAACAAAGCAGATTAAATAAACTTGAAAAGTAATTTACCCAACCTAGTCATTTAAGAACGTCCCCAATGACTACCCCGCATCCGGAGCAAGGCAACGCCGCAGGTAGAGGGCGGACAGCGAAAACGCCCCTAAGCGAGCAAGGTGACGTGAAAGAGGAGGGAAGCGTACTTTGGTACGCGACCGACGATTGAACGTCAGATTGCCGCTTGGGGGCGTTTGCAGCGTCGAGCTGTTACGCGGTTTGGTAAAACCGCGTAACCCACTACACAGCCTGTGCCAGCTTCTCGGCTCGCTCGGCGGCGGCAAGCGCCTCGATGACGGTGCCGAGCTGATCGCCCAGAAGGACGCCGTTGTAGGTGGAGTTGAAGCCGATACGGTGATCGGTCACGCGGTCCTGGGGCTGGTTGTAGGTACGGATCTTCTCGGAACGGTTGCCGTGACCGATCTGGCTCTGGCGCTCGGCGCCGAGCTCGGCCTGCTGCTTCTCGAGTTCCATCTCGTACAGACGGGCACGCAGCATCTGCATGCAGACCTCACGGTTCTGGATCTGGGAACGCTGCTCCTGCGACTGCACCACGGTGTTGGTGGGCAGGTGGGTGATGCGCACGGCAGAGTAGGTGGTGTTAACGCACTGACCGCCAGGGCCGGAGGCACAGTAGGTATCGATGCGCAGGTCGGACTGGTTGATCTGAACGTCGATCTCCTCGGCCTCGGGAAGCACGGCGACGGTTGCCGTGGAGGTCTGGATGCGACCCTGGGACTCGGTCTTGGGGACGCGCTGGACGCGATGCACGCCGGACTCGTACTTCATGACGGAGTAGACGCGGTCGCCCTCGACCTTGAACTCGATGGACTTAAAGCCGCCGGCCTCGCTGGGGCTGGAGTCGAGTACGGTGGTCTTCCAGCCGCGCGACTCGCAGAAGCGCTGGTACATCTTGTACAGATCGCCGGCAAAGATGGCCGCCTCGTCGCCACCGGCGGCGGAGCGGATCTCGACGATGGTGTTCTTGTCGTCGTTGGGATCGCTCGGGATGAGCATGTACTTAATGTCTTCCTCGAGCTGGGGAAGCTTGGCCTCGTTTTCGGAGATGTCCATCTGGAGCATCTCCTTCTCATCGGCATCGGTGGTATCGTGCAGCATTTCCTTGGCAGCCTCGATGTCATCGAGCGCGCCGATGTACTCGCGCGAGGCGGCGATGAGGTCGGACTGGTGCGCGTACTCCTTGTTGAGACGCGTGAACTCCTTAATATCGGAGGCGACGGCCGGGTCGGAGAGCTTCTTCTCGAGCTCCTCGTAGGCCTTGATGATCTTTTCGAGCTTGTCGCGCATGGCGGGACTCCTTTATATGCGTGAAGGTGAAAATCGGCAGAATTGATGGGGCGCACGGCGCCGCTGCGGGGGTAAGCCCGGCTAGAACATGTCGATCTTCAGATACATGCGCATCCCTTCGCGTATGGGGTACATAGTTGCGGTCTAACCCAAACATGATAGCGTGCCCAGGCAAACCTGCATATAACCCGCACGGAATGATTGGTGCAAACAAACCTGACCCCATTGCACCAAGAGCTTGCTTTTTGGCTAGAGCGTTTGGAGTAGAGCAACGAGAAAGCGGATGCCCTGGAGGTAGGCGCGGCGGGTGATGCGCTCGTCGGTGCCGTGGACGCCGCGGTCGCACTCGTCATCGTCCACCACAAAGGCCGAAAAGCGAATGCACTCAGGGCAAATGTGCTGGTAGTTGGCAGCGTCGGTCGCACCGATCACGGTCGAGGGCACAATTGCCACTGGCTCGAATGATCCATTTTCCTCCGTCTCCTTTGGATCACGGAAATAGCGGGCGGCGATGGAGCGAACCGCCTCGAGGCCGGGACCACCGATGCGCGGGGACGGCGAGGGTTCGGAGCTGCCGGGGCCCAGCTCCACTTCGACACGACCGGCAAGGTCCGCCGCGGCAACCGCCTCACGGCAGCGCGCCACAACGTCGGCCACGCTCGTGCCCTCGAGCATGCGGAAGTTGATGTTGGCCCACATATCCTGCGGCATTACGTTGGCGCCGGTGCTGCCACCCTCGATCTGCGTGGGTGCGCAGGTGGTCGTCACCAGCGGATAGAGCTTCTTGCTGGCGAGGCAATCGCGGACAATGGCGTTCCCGTTGGCGGCAATTTCATCGGTCGTGTAGAGCCCCAACTCGACGAGCTGGGCGGCAAGCAAGTCGGTCACGCGCGTCGGCCACTCGATATCGCAGATTGCGGTGATGGCACGACTGAGCACCTCGAGCGACGTGCCGCCGTAGGGGTTGGAAGAATGTCCACCCGCGCTCTTTGTCTTGAGCACAATGTCGGCATAACCTTTCTCAGCCAGGTCGGCGTGCATGAGCCAACCCTCGCCCGCGCTGTACTCGGCAGCCGGAACGATGCGGTAGTCGCCCTCGTCGATCAGGTACTCAAGCTCAATGCCGCGCTCCTCGAGCACGCGGCCGATGGCGCCTGCACCGTACTGCGTAGTCTCCTCGTCCTGGCCAAAGGCCAGCAGCAGTGTGCGCTCGTGCTGCCAACCGTGCGCCAGCGCATACTCGACAGCCTCGAGAATACCTGCGACCTGGTCCTTCATATCGATCGCGCCGCGGCCCCAGATGTAGGTGTCGTCCACGTGCCCGCTAAAGGGGGCGTGCGTCCAGTCGGCCTCGGTACCCGGCACCACGGGAACCACATCCATGTGACCCATGAGCATAACGGGTTTGAGTGCGGGGTCGGAGCCGGAAAGCGTCACCAGCAACGAATGGTCGATAAGCTCGACCTCGCCCGCCGCAAATACATGCGGCCAGGCCTGCTGCATATAGGCGCGCAGGTCGTCGAAGGGCCGCCAGTCCACCGCCTCGGCATCCATGCTCGAGATAGTCGGAAACGACAGCACACGGCCCAAGCGCTCGCACGCGCCTGCCTCGTCTATATCGGCAAAATCGTCCTCATGCGCAAAGAAGCGCCAAACCTCGGCCATGACATCCTTTCGATTGTGATGACGAGGGCCGCCCCACCGGAGCGGCCCTGCCACATAAGCGTTTGCGGTCGGTTATTTGTCCTCGAGATAACGCGAGAGGAACTCGCGAGTGCGCTGGTGTTTGGGGTTGCCGAAGAGCTCGGCCGGCGCGGCGTCCTCGAGCACCACGCCCTTGTCCATAAAGACCACGCGGTCGGACACGGTTCGGGCAAAGGCCATCTCGTGCGTGACGACGACCATGGTCATGCCGTCGGCCGCAAGCTTGCGCATGACCTCGAGCACCTCTCCCACAATCTCGGGGTCGAGTGCGGAGGTCGGCTCGTCGAACAGCATGATCTGCGGATTCATGCACAGGGCGCGCGCGATGGCCACGCGCTGCTTTTGACCACCGGACAGGCGACCCACGGCGGCGTGCGCGAACTTTTCGAGCCCCACGCTCGTCAGATGCTCCATCGCGACCTTCTCGGCCTCGGCCTTGCTCATCTTTTTGAGCGTGACGGGCGCGAGCGTGCAGTTGTCGAGCACGTCCATGTTGTTGAACAGGTTAAAGCCCTGGAACACCATGCCGATGTCCTCGCGGAGTTTATTGATATTGCAGCGCTCGGCCGTAAGGTCCTGGCCGTGGAACCAGATTTGGCCCGCGTCCGGGGTCTCGAGCAGGTTGAGGCAGCGCAGGAAGGTCGACTTGCCCGAGCCCGAGGCGCCGATAACGGTAACGACCTCGCCGGGGTTAACGGACAGGTCGATGCCCTTGAGCACCTCGAGCGAGCCGAAGCTCTTGCGCAGGCCCTCGACACGGATGAGCGGCTCATTGGTCTGTGCGGCGGCCGCGGTGCCGGTAGTGGCGGTATCTGCCATGATGATTCTCCTCGTCTTGAGCCTAGTTGGAGCTGGGCAGCGTTGCCGGGGCCTCGGCGCCGAGCTTTTTGCCAAAGGCCTCGAGCAGGCGGCTCGCCACGAGCGTCAGGATCAGGTAGACCACGAGCGCCACGCAGTAGACCTCCATCTGGCGGTAGTACACGCCGGCGACGGTGGTGGTGGCGTACATGAGGTCGAACACGCCGATGACCGAAAGCACCGACGAGTCCTTGATGTTGATGATGAGCTCGTTGGTGAGCGCCGGAATCGCGTTTTTAATGCCCTGGGGGAACACGACTTTGCGCATGGCCTGCCACTGCGACAGACCCAGCGAGCGCGCCGCCTCGGCCTGGCCGGGATCGATGGACTCGATACCGCCGCGCAGGACCTCCATCATGTAGGCGGTGGAGTTGAGCGAGATGGTGACGAGACCGGCGGTGAAGGTACTCCAAATCTGGTTGGCCTGGGCGGTCTCGAAGCCCATGCCGCGCAAAACGGTGAAGCCCGCGTAATAGATGAGCAAGCCCTGGACCATCATGGGCGTGCCGCGCACGATGGTGGAGTAGATGGTCGCAAAGCCGCGGCCGATACTCTTAAAGAAGCGCACCAGGTCGTTGTCCACGCGATCGAAGGTCTGAATACGCAGGAACACAAAAAGCAGCGCCAGGAAGAATGCGATGACGGTGCCGAAGGTGGCAAGCGCGATGGTGATCTCGATACCGCGGATGAAGAAGTCCCCGCTCTTGTAGGTCATGTAGACCAGGCTCGACAAAAAGTCGCTGGGGTTGGAGTCCGAGACGATGCTCACCTGTACCAGGTCGATAAACGACATGACGCAGCGGTCGACAAAGAAGATCGCCGCAATAGCAACGACGACATAGCTGCCCAGGCGCGCGCCGCGACGGAAGCGCTCGGAAGCAAACGGCGACGTTTCGCGATAGTCGTTCCAGTGCATGAGTTTGGTGACCAGCGCCGCCGCCGACACGACGAGCCAGGCCCAAAGGATTGCCCAGAGGCAGTCTTGGAACACGCCCGTAGGCGCCAAGAAACTCATCGGCGTGGGGTTGCGCTGGCTAAACGCCAGGCCGAGCGCCGCGATGACGCTCGTGCCCAGGTATACATAACGGTGGTCGGCCTTGATAAAGGAGGCCAGGCGATTGATGGTTTTCATGCTGCCTCCCTATGCCGGCTGACGGTCGAGGCACGCGTCCCACATTTGGTCGCGCTCCTCTTGGCTAATGCCCTTGAGTGTCTTGTCGATGAGCTTAAGCAGCTTGTCCGAGCCCTTGCGGCAGCCGACGTTTGCCGTGACTTCCTGCTTAAAGCCCTCGCCCTCGGCAAATCGAATCGGCACGATACCCGGGTTTTGGGCCATATAGCCCTTCTCGTTCTCGGTATTGTAGGTCACGGCGTCGCAGGTGCCCTGCAGCAGGTTCGAAAACACCGTGGGGACCGAATCGACCGGGTTCTTGTGGACAACGCCCGGGATCTCGTCGATGACGGTATCGAGCATGGTGTCCTTTTGGCCGAGGACCGTTGCGCCGCTAAAGTCGCTGAGCTTGGTCGCATTTTGGTAGGGCGAGCCCTCTTTTACGAACAGGCCAAAGTAGCCAATGAAGTACGGGTCGGAAAAGCCGACGGACTCCTCGCGCTCGGGCGTGGCGCTCATGCCGGCAATGATGAGGTCGATCTGGCCGTTGTTGAGCGAATCGATAAGACCCGAGAAGCCCTGCTTGACGGCGACGGGCTCGCCACCGAGGGCCTTGCAGACGATCTTGGCGATCTGCACGTCGTAACCATCGGCATAGGCGCCCTGCACGTTGTCGATGGGGATAGTGTACTTGCTGGCTTCGGAGACCTGCCAGTTGTACGGGGCGTAGGCCGCCTCCATGCCGATGCGGATCTTGTCCTTGCCGATCACGGAATCGGACAGGTCGTCGCGACCGCCGCCCGTCGTGGGCTGGGCCACTTCCAGCGTGGAGGGGCGCTGGCAACCGGCAAGTGCGCCGGCGACGACGGAAGCGCTCGCAGCAAACGCACTGCCTAAGAAGATACGACGGCTGCACACCGGCTGTGGATGCGCGTCGCGTTGATGGGGAGAATGCATAATCTGCCTTCCCTGTTGAATCGTATGCTGACGACTTAACAGGATATACGCCAGCAACTAGCAGCGCAGCACAAGCTCGAAAAATTAATAGACACGCGGTAGTCATTGGGGACGCCGATGTTTTGGCAATGCCGGCGAGCGACGTCCAGAGCGAACAAGTGGCATGAAAAAGGCAAGGCATGACCAGAAGGTCTATGCCTTGCCTTTTGAATGACAAATTGTCGCTCTGGGTAGCGCGCAGCGTCGACCGGCCCGCCGTTCGTCAGAACGGCGGAACCTCTAGAGCAGTGTGACGCTAAAGCTACGTTTATCGGTGGCGCCAGGAGCCAAGGTGATGGTGTTGACCTTGTGCTCAAAGACGTCGTCCTCGGTGTCCATGGTGGTATGACCGGTCCAGGGCTCGAGCGCCACAAACGGAGCGTCGTTGGCGGCAGACCACACGCCAATGTACTTAAAGCCCTCAAAGTCGATCTTGACGCCGTGGCCCGACTTGCGGCCGCGCAGCGTGAGCGTGGAGCCCGGAGTATCGGTGAACATGATGGCGTCGTTATCGAAGCTGCGGTGCGTGATGGGCAGCACGTCCGAGTTATCGGGAGCCTTGTAGCTACCCTCGAACGTCATAAGACCGTCGGGCGTGATGATGGGAGCCTCGTTGGTCCAAGCCTCGGTAAACGCCAACTCGTAATCCTCGAACGCCTCGTCCTCGGCACCGGGGGCGGGCACGTTAAATGCGGGGTGGCCGCCCACCGAGAACGGCAGGTCCACGTCGCCGGTGTTGGTGACGGCAAAGGTCTGCGTGAGGGTGGCGTCGCCGGTCAAAGCATAGGTCATGTTGAGCTTGAAGTAGAACGGAAAGGCCTTGAGCGACTCGGGCGTATCGGTGATCTCGTACGTTACCGAGGAGCCGTCCTCCGAAACCTCAACCAGCTCGTGCTCGACGATGCGCGCGAGTCCGTGGCGCGGCATCTCGCAGGTGCCGGCCGCAGACGTTGCCGTGTTGTTGCGCAGCGAGCCCACAATGGGGAACAGGATGGGCGCGTGCTTGCCCCAAAAGGCGGGGTCGCCCTGCCACAGATACTCGTTGCCGTTGAGGGCAAGGCTCGTGAGCTGGGCGCCCATGGAATCGATGGCCGCGGTGAGGCCGCCGCGCTTGATGGTAGTGACGGTAGACATGCTACTTCCTCCAAAAGTAAACAATAGTGTCGAGGGCTATTGTCCCACTCTTGGCGGCGGGACGGGACGGCAGGCGATTATTGAGTAGCCATAGCGGAATGAGCGGCGAGCGCCTACTGGGTATCTACGTAAAGGTCGAACCCGCCCTGCGGTGTGGTGTCGACCGTATCGGGCGCCTGCGAGTTAAAGCTCACGGGAACCATGCGCTTTGAGGCGCGGAAGCGCGTGCCGTCGGTGGCGACGGGCGGTTCATCGACGGTGAGCTCGTAGTCGCCGGGCTTAAGTTCGATGCCGTCACCAGCGGAATTGACGTATTGACACTCGTCAATCGTCTGCCCTTTGAGCGTGCGCCCCACGATGTGGATGAGCATTTGGCTGTCGCCGCGCGCGGTGTCCCACGTCGCGCCGTCCTTGACCTCGACCGACACATGTACCGAGCGCGTGCGACCGAGCGATTGCTCGACAGACATCTCGACCTTGGCGGCGTCTTTTCGCTGTTGTTCGACATGGCTCCAGACGTTTCCAATTACCGAGCATGCGATAACGCCGGCCATAAAGGCGATAAGGATGGGGCCGAGCGGAGAGCGACGTCCTGCATCTTCCTCGCGAGACAGATTGGGACGACGTGTGGGCGCGGGCGCCTGAGCACCCTGCGAGGGCACGTCGAGAATACTGAAGGATGCCGTGCTGTCGGGGTCGATGGTGTGACGCGGCTGCGGGGTCTTTGCCGGCGAGATGGACATGTCGGCTGGCTCGCTGAGCGTGGCCGTAGCGTCGGCCTTGGCCTCGTCTGCCTCAGCTTGGGCCCAAGCTTGTTCGAAGGTCAAGGGCTCGACAGGGTCGAGGGCGGCGTCCGAGTCGGCGGCGACGACGGTGCCGGTCTCGTCCTCGTCGCTCGACACGTCACGCGGCGTGGGCTCGTCCCACCCCTCGTCCGGAGCCTCACCCTCGCTATACCACCATTCAAAGTTATCGATATCCATACGGGGCGCCCCTTAGGCCTCGCAAATAAACACTCGCTAGTTTTATACCCCCAGACGACACCGAAGCTCACCCGCGCCGGACACAAAAACCGTCACAACATTCGACGCTTTTCCTCGATTTCGAGATTTTCATCGAATGTTGTGATGGTTTGGATGCGACAAAGGGACTGTCTTTTTTACATAGCGAGGACCGTACGGATGGATGGGTCGCTGAGGGCCTCGCGGAGCCAGGGGGCCAGCTGCTCGGGATGACCCTGCAGGTAGCCGTCGAGCTCGGACGGGGCCACGCGGCGCACCTCCGAGATCTCCTCTTGGTTGATATGCAGCTCGCCCGGCTCAACATGGGCAAGGTAGACCTCGCACCACTCGCACTCGCAGCGGCCGTCGCCGTGATCCTCGCGGTACACCACGTGTCCGAGGTGCTCGAGCTGATCGGGCTCGCGCGTAATGCCGAGCTCTTCGTTGATGCGGCGCGCCGCGGCGGCCGCGACGTCTTCCCCGGGGAACGGATGGCCGGCACAGCTATCGGCCAGCACCCCGCCCCACAGTCGCTTGAGCGGACTGCGGCGACAGAGCAGCAGGCGCGCGTCTTCGCCCCGGCCCTCGACCAAAAGCGTCAGAAATGCTTGATGCAAAATGCCCTCGCCGGTATGGGCCTCAATGCGGTCGACGGGGCCAAGCGCCTCGCCGGTCGCGGCATCGACCCCCACAACCTCGGCGCCTGCGCCGCCCTCATCCCAGCCGGCGCGCAGGATGCGCGCGGCGGCCTCCTCGAGCGCGGCGATGAGCTCCTTGGTGGTGTCGAGCACGCGCTGCAGGTCGTCCCCGCTCGCCTGCTCAACATGAAAACCGGTGCTTGCAACGACCGGCACGTCAAAGCGCGTGGCCAGCGCCGCTGCGATATCGTGCGCCGGAATCTCGTCTCGATGGCACGGAACGGCCAGGATGCTCACCGTCGCCGTACGGCCGGGCTCGGGGCGCGGAATGGCCTGCGCCGTGGCGCCCAGGTGCGCATACTCCGGCGAGCAGGCGTACACCGCCATGCCTCGCGGCGTCACCGTCAGCTGGGCCTCGAGCGCAAACTTGCCCTCGCCCACTGCAACCTTTGTCGTGTGCATACCCATGGGATCTCCTGTCGCCCGCAATGTACCCGAGACCATCTTCACCTGTATTGCGACTATACAAGCAAGGTCCCGACCTGACAAAGGGACTGTCCCTTTGTCACATTCTGTTAGAGTTGCAGGGATTGAATCCCGCTTATTCATGCGCCATTGGAGTGACAACCTTGACCGCCGCAACCACGCCTAAAAGTAAGTCAACCGCCGCCGCGCTCTCCCCCGCGCGCACCAAGCTCTGCCTGGCACTGCTCGTGCTGTTGGGGTTCTCGCTCGGCTGCTCCGAGTTCGTGGTCATCGGCATCGAAAGTGACTTGGCGACGGAACTCGGCATATCACTTGCCACCGCAGGCCAGCTCATCAGCGTTTTCGCACTTGTCTACGCTATCGCGACGCCGGTGCTTGCGCTCAGCACGGGGCGGTTCCGCCGCTACCAGCTGCTCGTGTGCTACAGCATCGTCTTTGTGCTCGGCAATTTGGTTATGGCGCTAGCACCCAACTTCCAAGTGCTCTTTATCTCGCGCATTGTCTTGGGATCCGTCTCAGGCGCGCTGCTCGCCGTAGGCGTGACGTACATCCCTGAGCTTCTGTCCCCGCAGCAAACTTCGCTTGCCATCTCGGTAGTGTACGGTGCGTTTTCCGTGGCGATGGTCTTTGTGACCTCGATTGGCAAATTTGTGGCCGACACGCTCGATTGGCACGTGGCCATGTACGGCACGCTGGCCTTTGCCGTTTTGATCTGCGGAGCGCTCGTGACGTTTATGCCGCGCGCTGGGCAAACCGACGAGCCTGCCACCTTTCGCGAGCAGGCGGGTCTGCTGCGCGAGCCGAGCATCATCACCGGCATGCTCATCTTCTTGTTTGGCGTGGGGTCGGTCTATGTGTTCTACGGCTACGTGACGCCCTATCTGGAGCAGGTGCTGGGCATGGGCACGGTCGAAGCCAGTACCACGCTTATGGCCTACGGCGTGTTCTGCCTGATCTCGAACATCCTGGGCGGATGGATCGATGCGCGCTTTGGCATGAAGGCGCTGCTTATGACGTTTGTGCTGCAGGCTGCGGCGTTACTCGGGCTGTTTGCTGTGGGCGGCACCATGCCCCTCGCGCTGGTCTTTGTCTTTAGCTTGGCGCTGCTCATGTACCTGTTCTCGGTGTCGTGCATCACGCACTTTATGGACGTGGCACGCAGCCGCCATCCCAAGTCGATGGTACTCGCAAGTTCGGTTGAACCCATGGCGTTTAACGTCGGCATCTCGTTTGGCACCGCAGTGGGCGGCGCCGTGGTAAGCGGAGTTGGCATTGCATATGTAGGCGCGGTCGGTGCCGTGTTCTCGCTTGTGGCCTGGGCGCTCACGCTGGTGACGATTAAGTTTGCTCGCTGGGAGCGCCGTCGTCAATCAGCACAGCCCCGGATGCAGGCATAGGGGCGAACATAGCCCAAGGTGGCGAGCAACCGGTGAAAACCGTCCCATACGAGTAGTGTTTATCCGCCTGCAAGCTCCAGCAGTGCAATTTCGTGTACTTCAGATACACACTTTTCCACTATTTCGTGTATTCCAAGTACATGAAATCGTACTAAACTATGTATCTGAAGTACACGAAATTGGAAAGGCGGCCCCATGCGCAGATCAATCGAATCCGTTATCGAATCATGGGCGACAAAGGACGCGTCGCGCCCCATCCTCATCCGTGGTGCGCGACGCGTAGGCAAAACGTACGTTGCCGAGGAAATCGGCAGACGAATCGCCGGCGATGCGTTTGTCAAACTCGACTTTCAGACCGATCTTGAGCTGATCGCTCCGCTGTTCGACTGTCCCACCGACGACGTTGACGCCATCGTGGCGCGAATCTCAGACTATAAACGCACCCCCATTCGCAAAGAAACCGCCTTCATCCTGTTTGACGAGGTGCAGCTCTGCGAACGGGCGCTCAACTCGCTTCGCTTTTTTTCGGGTTCGGGCTGGCGCATATGCGCGACCGGCAGTCAGCTCGGCGTCGCCACGCGCAAGCGCAAGTTGCCTTTTCCCAGCGGCGTTCGTCAAGAGACCATGCATCCTATGTCGTTCGAGGAGTTTCTCTGGGCGCTCGACGAGGAGCAGATGGCCAATGCCATTCGTACCCACGCCGGCACGCTCGAGACCTACGCCGCGCACCAAGCCGCGCTCAGCCTGTTTCATCGATACCAGATCGTGGGCGGCATGCCCGCCGCCGTCAACGCATATCGCAAGACGTTATCCATCGAGGATGCGCGCGTCGAGCAGCGCGAAATCGACGAGACCTATACCGCCGATATGACCGACCCCGAAAACGGGATCAGCGGCGTGGCGGCGCGCAAGGTCTGGCGCTCCATTCCGTCCCAGCTGCTGAGATCGTCCACAAAAAAATTCAAGTACTCCGAGGTCGAACGCGGAGGCCGTCGCGCCAAGCTTATCGAGCCGCTCGACTGGCTCGAAGGCGCCGGCATCATATCGGTCAACAACCTGACCGAAGGCATCGAGCCTCCCCTCGTTCCCTTCGACGACGAAGATGGAAGTTTCTTTAAGGTCTATCTTCTCGATACCGGCCTCATGTTCTACAAACTCGGCATCAACCCGCAGCTCTGGCTCGACCTCAAAGAGGATTCCGCCATAGCGCTATCTTCCGACTTCCGAGGCGCCCTGGCGGAAAACTCGGTCATGCAAGCATTTTCGGGCAATAGCTTGCAGACGTATTACTGGGTGCCGCCGTCGTCTTGGAAGACGACCGGCGAGCTCGATTTTTTACTTCAGACCGACCGTATGGAAATTGTGCCCGTCGAAGTAAAGTCCGCACGTAACGTGCGCGCGAGAACCCTCGGGTCGTTTATGGACAAAGCCCGATCGCCATATGCCTACATTTTGTCCGAGAACAATTTTTCCCGCAGCGAAACCGATGACGGGCGCGAGCTGCGCCACCTCCCCTTGTACGCAGCGGGCTTTATTGGAGCAAACTGCCTCAAGAGCAGTCTGTAAGCCCTGCGCGACCGCCTAGAAAGGAAGCCGCTCATGCAACGCATTCTTTTTATCTGCTATGGAAATATCTGTCGCTCGACGATGGCTGAGTCGGTGTTTACCGAGCTCGTGCGCCGCGCTGGGCGCGAGGCGGAGTTTGTCATCGATTCCGCTGCGACCTCGACCGAGGAGATCGGCAACCCGCCACACCACGGTACCGTTGCCAAGCTGAGCGAGGTTGGGATTCCCGTCGTCGCACATCGTGCACGTCAGGTGCGTCGCGCGGAGTATGGCGACTGGGACCACATTGTCTATATGGACGACGAGAACGCCCGCGGCCTGTACCGAATTTTTGGGAAGGACCCCGATGGCAAGATCTCGCGCCTGCTCGATTGGACCGATCGCCCCGGCGACGTGGCCGATCCCTGGTACACCGGCAATTTCGACGCCACCTACCGCGATGTACTCGCCGGTTGCACCGCTATGCTCGAGCAGCTGTAGGCGCTCGGGCGGCGCGGGCACACGGGCCACGCCATCGGCATAAAACGAGCGTGGATTTTCTCCCACTTTGAGCGTTCGAGCGCGCTCTAAACGGGAGAAAATCCACGCTCGTTATCTCGGTGGGAGAAAATCCACGCTCATGAATGTGGCAAAGGGACTGTCCCTTTGTCACATCCGGGACTGGCCCTAGACCGGCTTGACCTCCAGCTTTATCCCCTCGGCACAGGAGTCGCCCAAAACATCCGAAAGGGCCCAGGTCGCATATAGCGGCAAATAGAGAACCGCTCCGTTGCGCTCAACGTTGCCTCTCGAGAAAACAATCCCGAGCCTTACGCCATATTCAGCCGTATCAAGCACATGACCGAGCGCAGCGTGCGCGTGGTAATAGGAGCCCGATTTAACCTCGATCGGAACAGCCGTCCCATCCGGCCCGTCGACCACAAAGTCCACTTCACCGCGCTTTTTTGTCTGATAGTAGTAAAGCTGGCGATTTTGGGCAGCCAGCTGCTGGGCCACCACGTTTTCGTAAATGCCGCCCAGGTTGGGCTCCTTGCTATCAAGATACGCCGCTTGGGCGACTCCAACGGGGTAGCGCGCCATCAACATGCCCGTATCCGATTGATATAGCTTGAACTGCGATGGCCGCACCGTCTTGAGCAGGGGCGATTTTGGCTCGGTTACGATATCGGCTTTGAGAGCAACGCCGGCATCGACAAGCCATACAAAATCTCGCCGATACTTCTCGTAGTGAGCCTTGGGATCAATGGAATTGAGCACGAAGCGCTTGTTTTCGCCCTCGAGCATAATAGGGAGCTGATCGTAGATGCTCTGTACCTGAAGGGCTCGCCCGCTTGCATACTTGAAGATATCCCGCCGGTACTGTTCGTTGAGCTCTAACTGTAGCTGACGAACAGAGGCAAGGTCGCCCTGCGTGTCAAGGAAACGCTGCACGACCTCCGGCATTCCGCCGACAACGGTATAGGTCCTGAAGTTTGCCATCATCGCGTCATGAATGTAATCAGGAATGGGCCTCTCGCTGATACACGCGTCACGTATCGTTTGGAGAGCCCCCTCGCTCACCCCGGTTGCCCAGCAAAACTCCTCAAAATCGAGCGGGAACATCCTAAGCTCGTGGACATACCCCACGGGATAGGACCTGACGCCCTTGAACTGGGTCCCAAGCATTGACCCCGAAAACGCCCAGCGGCACCTCCCGTCCTCAACAAGGAACTTTGCCATCGTCATGATGTCGGGGGCCTCTTGGACCTCATCGATAAACACGAGCGTTTTGCCTGGTGCAATCGACTTTCCCGAAAGAAGCGTCACCCTGCTGATGAAATCATCGGCATCCCGCGCCTCGAGAAGAGCATCTTTTGCCTGGCGATTTTCCATGAGGTTAAGCTCGATGTAGGTTGCATGGTTGGCTTTGCCAAATGCGCGAATCGAATAGCTTTTGCCGATCTGGCGAGAACCTGTAATGAATAAGGCCTTTTGCTCGGCAGACTTCAGCCAACGCTCCAGCTCTGCCGCTATTTTCCTGCGCAGCATAGGCTCTCCCCTCAGTGCCATCAAATGAAATGCAAAGTTTTATACGCTTGATTATCGATGAAACGCAGAATTTTTAGAACCTAAAATCGGATGAAATGCAGAGATTTGAGATTACAAGCATAGTAGAAGGGGCACCACCGGCGAATGTGACAAAAGAACTGTCCCTTTGTCACATTGCGCTCGACTACTCGTCGACGATCTCGGCAAGCCAGACGTTCAGCGTATCGACCTCGGGGCAGCAGAACTTTGCCGTGCCGGGCTCGTTGCCAGGCACGGTTCCGCCATAGCGCAGGATATCGATATAGGGAAAGCCCACATGGCAGGCCATAGCGCACATCTTGCCGCGGTCTCGGTCGAAGTCAAAGACGTCGCCCGGCTTGTGACCATGGTGGCAGCGGCACGCACCCAGCTGGTCCACGCAGCTCACGCGGATACGCGGACGCTTGCCACGCGGCGCGCCGAGCGGCTTGTTCTCGCCCGCAGGCTTGACGCCGCCCTCATCAGCATTACTCATGGTCAATCACATCCAGGCAGGCCTCGATGGGAAGGCCGGCGGACTTATCCTCCTGGTCGGCATTGCGCTCGATAAGCTCCGCTACCACGCGCATGGCATCGCTCGTCGCACGCTGCAGGCTCCAACCGGCCATAACGCGGCCGACGAGCACCGCCGAGAACGTGTCGCCCGTGCCCGGGAAATAGACCGGAATGAGCTCAAAGGGAATCGTGAAGTACTCCCCCGCCACATGGTCGTAACCGATAACCGCGTTCGTGCCATTGACCACGGCGCTCGTAATGACCACCGACTTGGCACCCAGCTCGCGCACGGCGTCCACAAGGGCGCGGGCCTCATCGGGCGTGATCTGCTCTGCAATAGGCGTATCGGCGAGCAGACAGGCCTCGGTGTAGTTGGGCACCGCGTAGTCTGCGCACTCCAGCAGGTGCCGCATAAGGTCAATCGTGGACTCGGGCACACCGGCATAGAGCTTGCCGTTGTCGCCCATGATGGGATCGACGAACACCTTGGTGCCCTTTTGCGCGCGGCGGTGGCAAAAGTCCGAGATGATGCGCGTCTCTTCCTCGGTCACGATAAAGCCGGTCGAGATGGCGTCGAACTCAAAGCCGAGCTCCTCCCAGATAGCGAGGCTTTGGCGCACGTACTCCGTGGTGTCGTGGATGTAGAACTTGGGATAGTTGAGCGTATCGGACACAAGTGCCGTCGGCAGGTTATGGATACGGTAGCCCATGTGCGACAGCACCGGCAGCATGGCGGAAAGCGCGACCTTGCCGTAGCCGCACATATCGTTGATCAACAGCAGCTGAGTGTTCTTCATGAGAGTCCCCCTTGGGTCGGGCGCGGCACGATGGCGCCATAGTGCAACTAAGTGTAGCGCAGGGGAAGTTGTGAACGGCGCTGGCGCCGCGGAGGCCACATTGTTGCGGAAAGGTTACGGGAAGGAGGAAGTTAGTCATTGGGGACGTTCTTGTTTGACTAGTCATTTAAGAACGTCCCCAACGACTATCGCAGGTTGAGGACGGACAGCGAAAGCGTTCCTAAGCGAGCAAGGTGACGTGAAAGAGGAGGGCATAGGCCTTGTGGCCATGCCCGACGATTGAACGTCAGATTGCCGCTTAGGAACGCTTGCAGCATCGAGCGGTTACGGCGTTTGGCAAAACGCCGTAACTTAATAAGTTTGGTACCTTGACATTGGTTTCTCACGCTCCTAAATTAGTTAGGCACAAAACAATTACTCTACCTAACTAAAGAAAGGAGCGAAGCTTAGATATGTGTGTTGAACCACTCGTCCTTCCGCATGAGCCCGGCGGTGACCCGTCGCAACCGGTAGACATACCCGAAGCGGTCAGCGCCGAAGACAAACTCGCCAAGCGCATCCTGAGCGGCCTGGGCTTTTGCGGCCATTACATGCATTTTCACGGCGGCGGCATATCTGGCAAGGCGCCTATTGTCTGCCTACTCGCCAAGCAGCCGACCGGCGAGCTGTCCCAACAGGAGCTCGGCATGCACTTCGACCTCAAGCCAGGGTCCCTTTCCGAGATTCTGTCCAAGCTCGAACTGGGCGGTCTTATCGAGCGCAGTCGCAATCCCAAAGACCGTCGGCAGCTCACCATCCGCCTGACCGAAGCGGGATGGGAAAAGGCCCGTGTTGAGCAGGCAGCCCGCATTCGCTTTAGGGAACAGGCCTTTAGCGCCCTTACGCACGACGAGCGCGAACAGCTCGCCGAGATGCTCGAAAAAATCCGAGTAACCTGGGAGGAACTGGATGATTAAAACCCTCATGGGAAGCATCCGCGATTACAAGAAGGTCACGATCGCCACGCCGCTGCTGGTGCTTGGCGAGGTGCTCTGCGAAATGATGATCCCGTTTATCACCGCCGACATGATCGACGCCATCAAAGACGGTGCCACCGTCGCCCAGATGCTTCCCACCGCAGGCTTTTTGGTGCTCATCGCACTGACGTCGCTCGCTTTTGGTGCCGCTGCCGGCGTCACCTGCAGTCATGCGAGCTGCGGCTTCGCCAAGAACCTGCGTCACGACCTGTTCTACAAGATCCAGACGTTCAGCTTTGCCAACATCGATGAGTTCTCGAGCTCCTCGCTCGTCACCCGCCTCACCACCGACATCAACAACGTGCAGCAGGCCTTTATGATGCTCATCCGCATCGCCGTGCGCGCGCCGCTGGTGTTGGTCTTTGCCTTTGCCATGGCCTACGCCATGGGCGGCAGCGTCGCCATGGTCTACCTGGTCATCATTCCGCTGCTGGGCTTTGGCCTGTTCTTTATCATCTATAAGGTGCGCCCGATCTTTGCCCGCGTGTTCCGCAAGTACGACGCGCTCAACGAGTCCGTCGAGGAAAACGTCACCGGCATGCGCGTGGTCAAGAGTTACGTGCGCCAGGACTACGAGAAAGAGAAGTTCGCCACCGCCGCGCGCGACGTCCAGATGGACTTCACCCGCGCCGAAAAGCTGCTCGCCTTCAATAACCCCATGATGAACATCTGCGTCAACGGCGCGTTCGTCGTCATCATCTACCTGGGCTCCGAGCTCATCATCACGAGCCAGGGCACCTTGTTCGACGTGGGCCAGCTCTCCTCCATCTTTACCTATGGCTTCCAGATTCTGATGAGTCTGATGCAGCTGTCGATGATCTTTGTCATGGTGACCATGGCCGACGAATCGGCACACCGCATTACCGAGGTGCTGGCCGCCGAGCCCACGATCGCCGATCCCGCCGAGCCCGTGCTCGAGGTTGCCGACGGTTCCATCGACTTTGACCACGTGAGCTTTAAGTATTCCGCGCATGCGAAGCGCCAGGCGCTCGACGATATCGACCTGCACATTAAGAGCGGTGAGACCATCGGCATCATCGGCGGCACCGGCTCGGCCAAGTCCACGCTTGTAAACCTCATCGCCCGCCTGTACGACGCCACCGAAGGCACCGTGCGCGTGGGCGGCGTGGATGTGCGCGACTACGACTTGGACGCCCTGCGCCACCAAGTGGCCATGGTGCTGCAGAAAAACGTGCTGTTTAGCGGCACGATTGCCGAGAACCTGCGTTGGGGCGACCCGAACGCCACCGACGAAGAGGTCCGCGAGGCGGCACATCTGGCCTGCGCCGACGAGTTTGTCGATGGCTTCCCCAAGGGCTATGACACCTGGATCGAGCAGGGCGGCTCCAATGTCTCGGGCGGTCAGAAGCAGCGCCTGTGCATTGCGCGTGCCCTGCTGCGTCGCCCCAAGATCTTGATCCTGGACGACTCCACCAGCGCCGTCGACACCAAGACCGACGCCAAGATCCGCGCAGGGCTGGCAAGCTATCTGCCCAACACGACCAAGCTCATCATCGCCCAGCGCATTAGCTCCGTGCAGGATGCAGATCGCATCATCGTCATGGAGGGCGGCCGTATCGCTCAGATCGGCAGCCATGACGAGCTACTCAAGACGAGCGAGATCTACCGCGAGACCTTCACCTCGCAAAACAAGATGTCTGCCGAGGGCGAAGAGGCCGTCGAAGCCGACACCGAGGCATCCGCAACGCAAGCTCAGACCCAGGAAGGAGGCGAGGCACATGAGTAAGGCAACGACCGCCGAGCGCGCGCTCAACCGCAAGGGTGGCACCATGTCGCGCCTCATCAAGACGCTCTTTGGCTTCTACCCCGTGCTTTTGCCCCTCGTCGTCGTCGGCGTGGTGCTCTGCGCCATCATCAACTCCATCGGCGCGACCTTCCTTCAGAGCGCCCTGCAGATTATTAGCGAATCGTGGCAGTCGGGCGATTGGGAAGCCGCGCAGCCCAAGATCGCACAGCTCGTGACCACCCTCGCCTGCATCTACGGCGTCGGCATCCTGTCCTCGCTGTTCTGGAACCGCGCCATGGCCATCGTCACGCAGGGCTCGCTCGAGAAGCTGCGCGAGAAGATGTTCAACCGCATGCAGGACCTGCCGATCCGCTACTTCGACACGCACCAGCGCGGCGACATCATGAGCCACTACACCAACGACATCGACACACTGCGCCAGATGATCAGCCAGTCGCTGCCCAACCTGCTCATGACGGTCATCGTCATCGCCACGGTGTTCTTTATCATGCTGTACTACAGCGTGTGGATGTGCCTGGTCATTATTGCCGGCGTCGCCTTTATGACCTTTATGACCAAGCTGCTCGGCTCCAACTCCGCGCGCTTCTTTATTGCGCAGCAGACCGAGCTCGGCGTGGTCGAGGGCCATATCGAGGAAGTCATGAACGGCCAGAAAGTCGTCAAGGCGTTCTGTCACGAGTCCGCTGCCGAGGCCGATTTTGACGAGCGCAACGAAAAGCTCTTCGAGGTCTCGCAAAAGGCCAACATGTACGCCAACATCCTCATGCCCATCCTTATGAACCTGGGCAACCTGCTCTACGTGCTGGTCGCACTGGCAGGCGGCATTTTCCTGGCGCTGGGCGTGCCCAACCTCAGCATCTCGGGCATGGCACTGTCCATCGCCGTCGTGGTGCCGTTCCTCAACATGACCAAGCAGTTCTGCGGACAGATCGGCCAGATCTCGCAGCAGATCAACGCCGTGGTCATGGGACTCGCCGGCGCCGACCGTATCTTTGAGCTCATCGACGAGGAGCCCGAAGCCGACGAAGGCTATGTGACGCTCGTCAACGCTCAGGTGAACCCCGACACCTGGCAGCTCGAGGAGGCCGACCACCACACCGGCATGTGGGCGTGGAAACATCCGCACCGCGCAACCGGCGAGATCGAGTACGTACCGCTGCGCGGCGACCTGGTCATGGACAACGTCGACTTTGGCTACACGCCCGACCACGAGGTGCTGCACGGCGTGTCCGTGTTTGCCAAGCCGGGCCAGAAGGTCGCGTTTGTCGGCGCCACCGGTGCCGGTAAGACGACCATCACCAACCTCATCAACCGCTTCTACGACATTGCCGACGGCAAGATTCGCTACGACGGCATCAACGTCAACAAGATCCGCAAGGCAGACCTGCGCCGCTCGCTGGGCGTGGTGTTGCAGGACGTAAACCTGTTCACCGGCACCGTGATGGATAACATCCGCTACGGCAATCTGGATGCCACCGACGAGGAGTGCATCGCGGCAGCAAAGCTCGCCGGCGCGGACGACTTTATCACCCGCCTGCCCGACGGCTACGACACGATGCTCACCGGCAACGGCGCCCAGCTGTCGCAGGGCCAGCGCCAGCTGATCTCGATCGCACGCGCCGCCGTCGCCGATCCGCCGGCGATGATCCTGGACGAGGCCACGTCGAGCATCGATACCCGCACCGAGGCCATCGTGCAAGCTGGCATGGACAAGCTCATGGAAGGCCGCACGACGTTTGTCATCGCGCACCGCCTGTCCACCGTGCGTAACTCCGACGCAATCATCTGTCTGGACCACGGCCGCATCATCGAGCGCGGCAACCACGACGAGCTGATCGCCAAGCGCGGATACTACTATCAGCTCTATACCGGAGCGTTTGAGCTGGAGTAGTTCGGCTCGCCGAGATGGCCGATTTGTCGCTCATTCGTCGGGCATGACCCTAAGGTCAATGCCCTCCTCTTTCGGGGCAAATCGACTCATCTCAACGACCCAAACACAATGCTTCGCAACGAATAAAGCCTCCGCAGCACACACGAGCTGCGGAGGCTTTTCTATACCTTCTGTTACAGGCTTACCGTTCCTCGTGTTGCGGCCCGGCTGCCTCGGCTGTCTTTACGCGGTTCTTGTCGATGTACATGTTTTTGTCGGCCTGGGAAAAGAGTTCACGCATGGTAGGCGGTTCATCAAAATCACTGGAAAGCGCGTAGCCCACCGCATAGCTGATAGGCATGTCGGGGTGAACCTCGGAATACTCGTTCACGTTCGCACGAACCTGAGCGAGACAGGACTCCACGGCAGCTCGATCGGTATCCCGCAGCACCGCGATAAACTCATCGCCGCCGTCGCGGCCCACAAAGCAGGTCTCGGACGCCACGAGCCCCAGCTGCTGGGCAAAAGAACGGATGTATTCGTCGCCTTTCTCGTGGCCGAAGTTGTTATTGACCGTATGCAGATTGTTAAGGTCGAAGACGCACATCGCAACGGGCGCCTCCGCGGAGACAGGCTGCTCCTGCCCCAAGACCTCCTCGCACTTGTTCTTGTTGGGCAGTCCCGTGGCTTCGTCGAGATAGACTTTGCTCTGCAGTTCGCGATTGAGCGCGGCAGTTCGCACCGCGCGAACAAGTTCGACCGCAAAGGTCGCCACCAAGCCCATGATGTCGATGATCACCAAGCCCTCGAGATAGTTGAGCGCCGACGCCTTCTCCTGAGAGTAGTCCTCTGCGAGTCGCGTAGCATCGTCGCAAATGCCAAAGAACTCCTCGCTCATAGGGATGATGTCGGTGTTCTCATAGCCGACTTCGCGCACGCGGATGATCTCGGCGCAAAGCTCATCAAAAAAATTTGCAAGCTCGGTCATTTTTGCCTGATACTCATCGTCGTCGAGACGGACGAGGTTGAGGTCGTCACTTCCGTAACGCAAACCGTTGATGTATGAATCCACGGCTTTGAGCAGGTCATCTTGAGGCTGGCCCGCATCCTCGAGCTTAACGATTCGCTGCGTGGTACCGCGCACCAGACCGGCGTAATTGACCACGCGCGCCGTGCCCTGGATATCGGAGACGAGCAGCATAACATTGATGAAGAAGAAGATGAGAACTGCCGTGAGCACCATCATGAGCAGGCGCACCGCCCGGCTGGCTTTCTTGGCGACAGAAGTATTCACAAGTTCACTCCCCAAATGACAAAAGCACAGGTAGTACGCAACGTGCTGGAATTCACGTGAGGTCAACTCTACCAGATGATTTTTCTAGGACGGGAATTAAAGAATCATCGACACGATAGCTATTTGAGAAGTTGGGCCATGGCGTTGACGAATTTTTGGACTTGGAGGGTGGGCTCGAGCGGGTAGTGCAGAAAGACCGGCACCTCTCGCCCGCACAGGAACGGCACGCCCACAAAGGCCGGGTGCACCCCCGACCATGCGCCGCAGGTGAGCACCGCGTCGCCCTTTTCCTCTGCCTCGTTAAAGAGCGCAAAGTCAAAGCTGTCCACGTCGATCACGTCAACGCCGCCGTCGGCCAGAAGGTCGATGCGCAGGCTGTCCATTGCGTCGTTGCCGTGACGGAGCACGCGCAGGCGCATGCCCTCCAGGTCGGCAACCGTAATGCGTGTCTTGCGCGCCAGCGGGCTCGTGCGTGGCACGTCGATATAAAACGGCACGTTAACGATGCGGAGCTTTTGGCAGACGTCACCCCAGCGCGGGGTCGAAAAACTCGACTGCACCACATCCACCTCGCGACCGAGGCTGCGCATGACGGATTCGCGTTCGTCGTAGAGGTCGCTCACCGGTACGATCTCGAAGCGCAACGATGGCTCCAGCTCGTGTACGCCCGTCCACATCGACAGCGTTTGGCGCCCCGGGCACATCATCGACACGCCCAGACGCACGGCCCCGCCATCGCCCGCCGCGCGTCGGGCACGGCGTAGCGCGTCCTCGGACTGCCGCATGATCGAACGTGCATCGTCCACCAGCAGAG
The DNA here is from genome assembly GCA_048342015.1 of Collinsella sp. GTDB lineage: Bacteria > Actinomycetota > Coriobacteriia > Coriobacteriales > Coriobacteriaceae > Collinsella. Next base: position 40,918 of record DBGDFS010000054.1, read on the forward strand.
CACCTGCCGGCGTCACCTTAACACCAGAATGCGAGCGCTCGAACAACGTGATGCCAAACTCGGCCTCGAAGCCCGACACCTGCTTGACGAGCGCCGGGGTCGACACGCGCAATTTTGCCGCCGCCCGCGAGAAGCTTCCCAACTCAGCGGCGGCCGATATGGCCTCGAGTCGTCGATCGTACACGTCAATCTCCTGTTTCCAGACGTATGCCCATGCACTGCCGAAGGGGGTCTTTTTGGCAGGTCACACACTCAATTAAAGGCGCATTGTCTTGCGAGCTATAAACCATTGGTTAACGCCATTCTAACAAATATGCAATTCACCTGCGCAAATGCAAAGCATACGATAACCAACGAAAACCACGTGGGTCGGTTAATGGGAGCGACCCACCGGGAGGCACAAGAAGGGAAGTTCCTATGAGCAATTGGCTTAAGCTCGAGGGCGATGTCTGCGCCGTAACCGGCGCACTCGGCGGTATGGGCGTCGAGATTTGCCGCGAGTTCGCCCGCAATGGCGCCAACGTCGTTCTGCTCGACCTGGACGAAGAGAAGGTCAAGGCCGCAGCCGCCGACCTCGCCGCCGAGTTTGGCATCCACGCCGAGGGCTACAAGATGAACGCCACCGACGAGGCCGAGGTTCAGGCCGCCGCCGATGCCACCATCGCCGACTTCGGCCGCGTCGACGTCCTTGTCAACACCGCCGGCATCCTGCGCTTTGCCGCTATGGAAGACCTGCCGCTGAGCGACTGGGAGCAGGTGCTCAACGTCAACCTCACCGGCTACTTCATCACCTCGCAGCGCTTTGGTCGCGAAATGATCAAGGCCGGCCAGGGTCGCCTGGTGCACATCTCGACCGTTGCCAGCCACTCCCCCGAGACGTTCTCGGGCGTGTACAGCTCCACCAAGGCGGGCGTCAACATGATGTCCAAGATGCTCGCCGCCGAATGGGGTCCCTACGGCGTGCGCTCCAACTGCGTCGAGCCCTGCTTCGTTAAGACCCCGATGTCGGCCAACTTCTACGCCGACCCCGAGGTCGAAAAGAGCCGCAGCCGTCTGATCGCCACGCGCCGCATCGGCGAGGTCAGCGATATCGCCAACGCCGTCATGTTCCTGGCGTCCAAGCGCTCGGACTTTACCACCGGCGACGCCATCAAGGTCGACGGCGGCTTCTCCAACATGATGGGCGACCTCACCGCCAAGCCCGGCGGCCGTCGCGCCTATGCCGACAACTACCTTAAGAACAAGGATGTCGAGCTTTGGTCCGATGAGTCCGGCGTCGCCAAGCCGACTGACCAGTAAACCAACCTAACAGGGAGGCCCGCGGACACGCCCGCTCCTCCCCCGCATCGATTAGAAAGAGTCCAATGGCTTCCACCAACTCCAACAAGGGTCGCGCCGTCGTGCTTTCCGCCGCGTGCGTCACCATGTTCTTCATCAGCTCCATCGCGCTGTATTCCGTCGTGAGCAAGAACCTACTCGCCGTCTACCCCGAGTGGTCGAGCGCTCTTACCTGGGCCTTCCCGGTCTTTCAGACCATCATGGCCGTGACGGGCATCTTCGCCGGCCGTATCTCCGATAAGATCGGCCCGCGCAACGTCGTGATCGCCGCCGCCGTGTGCTACGGCGTGGGCTGGTTCATGTCCGGCACCGTCACCGAGCCGTGGCAGTTCTACCTGTGGTTCTCGCTCGTCGCCGCCGTCGGCAACGGCCTGGGCTACAACCCGGCGCTCACCACCGGCCAAAAGTGGTTCATCGACAAGAAGGGTCTCGCCTCCGGCATCACCCTGGCCGCTTCGACCGCCGGCCCCGCCGTGCTGTCCCCGGTGCTCGCTTCGCTGCTCATCCCGAGCCTGGGCATCTTTGACGCCCTCAAGGCACTCGGCGTCATCTTCTTTGTGACGATCGCCGCCTCCGCCCTGTTCCTGAAGGCCCCCGAGGCCGGTTGGCTGCCCGAGGGCTTCGAGGCCCCCAAGGGCGGCGCGCATGCCGGCACCTTCGGTGACCTCACCCCGGGCGAGATGGTCAAGACCCCGCGCTTCTGGGTCCTCATCGTCACCTTCGCCTTTGCCGCCACCGCGGGCACCCTGCTCGTGGGCAAGGTTGCCTCCATCGCCGCCGTCCAGCTCTTCGCCGACCCCACGAGTGCCGCGGCCGTCGCCCTCGGCGGTGTGGTCGTCTCCGTCAACACCTGCGCCAACCTGGTCGGTCGTCTGTCCTTTGGCCAGATCATCGACAAGCTCGGCGCCTATAAGTCGCTGCTCATCAGCCTTGTCGTCACCATCGTCGCGCTCGTCATCATGTCGATGAGCTTTACGCAGAGCATGTTCTTTGTGGCGCTCGCCCTGCTCGGCTTTAGCTTTGGCGCCCTGCTCGTCATCTACCCGCCGCTCACCGGAGGCGCCTTTGGCACCAGCAACATCGGCGTCAACTACGGCATCATGTTTTTGGGCTACGCCGCTTCCACCTGGATCAGCCAGCCCATCACCGCCGTGTTGTATCACGCCGAGGCCGGCAGCGCCGCCTACCAGCAGTCCTTCTACGGCGCCATTGTGATCGCCGCCATCGCCGTCGTGCTCACCGTCTACATGATGGTCTCCGACAGCAAGAAGAAGTCCGCCTAGTTTTGCTTGATGCGGTAAGGACCGCCCCCTTGCCGCATTCCACCGCCACCATTATTAAGGAGTCGAAATGTCTGAGCTCAACCCCGTCCGCATTGCCGTTATCGGCGCCGGCGCCATGGGCCGCAACCACATCCGCTTTGTCACCGAGGAGCCCGAGGCCGAGCTCGTCGCCATCGCCGACGCCTTTGAGGGCGCCCGCGCCACGGCCGAGGCCGCCGGCGTGCCGTTTTATACCGATCCCGCCCAGATGATGGACGAGGTCAAGCCCGAGGCCGTCATCATCGCCACGCCCAACGACCTGCACCTGGGCGTTGCCCGCGAGGCTGTGAAGCGCAACATCGTGCCGTTGGTCGAAAAGCCGATCTCCAACGACCTGGAGGACGCCCAGGCCTTCGCCGCCGAGGCCGAGACCGCTGGCGTGCCCGTGCTCGTGGGTCAGCACCGTCGCCACAATCCCTTCGTCAACAAGGCCAAGGAGATCATCGAGGCCGGCGAGCTGGGCAAGCTCACCGTGTCGAGCTTCCACTACATGATCTATAAGAATGACGAGTACTTCGATGTCGAGTGGCGCCGCAAGAAGGGTGCCGGCCCGATCCTGGTCAACCTGGTGCACGACGTCGACCTGCTCCGCTACCTGCTGGGCGAGCCCGTTGCCGTCCAGGGCATGCAGTCCAGCGCCGCCCGCGGTTTTGAGACCGAGGACTCCGCCGTGGTCAACGTCCGTTTTGCCGATGGCGCGCTCGCAAGCATGACCATCTCTGACGCCACCGCCAGCCCCTGGAACTGGGAGGCCACCGCTCGCGAGGATCCGCAGTACCGCCCCTTCGACGCCGACGCCTACTTTATCGGCGGCACTAAGGGCGCCCTTTCGCTGCCCCGCCTGCACCGGTTCTCCTACGACGGCGCCTCCAACTGGCACAAGCCGCTGCAGATGGAGATCCCGGCCGTGGACCCGGCGCTGCCGCACAAGATGCAGCTCAAGCACTTTGTGAAGGTCGTTCGCCGCGAGGTCGAGCCCGTCGTGACTCCCGCCGACAACGTTAAGACGCTCACGCTTCTCAACGCCATCAAGGAGGCCGCCGAGACCGGCCAGCTCGTCGAGCTGTAACGCCTTAAGAGCGGCCGCGGCAGAAACCCCATGCCGAGTCCCTCGGTCCGCCACCAATAAGCCCCTCTTCTTTGCCCCGCGAGCAGCCTCCTGTCCGCGGGGCATTTCGCTACCTTGACGACGATTTTTCTGAGACGGGGGCCTTTTTGCATCTCGGCTTGATTCGTTCGCCACGAAATGGGCCTATCTACTACGTTTAACCGATTACCCTCAACCATGCCAAATTTCGCGAAGAAAAAACCGACGCTCCTATAAGTTGTCAAGAGGCAGTTTGCGGGAGCGTTCTCTCCAATTCGCACAGGAGCTCGTAATACCTCCTCTCCAGTTTCGTCGACCGCCGTTTCCCCCGTTCCAA
>DBGDFS010000055.1:0-1829 GCA_048342015.1 Collinsella sp.
GGCATGATCGCCTTCTGGCTGTACTACTGGCTGCTGTCCAAGAAGATCAACCCCATGGTGCTGATCGTGGCCACCATGGTCGTGGGCATCATCGGCGCGTTCTTCGGCGTGCTGGCGTAAGGGCCCGGCTGCATAGATTTTCGTTGCAACCTGGAAAGGGGATGGAGCAGGCCTATGCCCTCCATCCCCTTTTTGTATAGAAGGAGTTCGTATGTTCGCGAAGGATCGCGAAGCAATGCGCCTGACGCCGGCAGAGGTCAGGCTGATTCTTATTGAGTCCCTGCAGTGGTGTGCCAACAACGCGGTCTACTTTTTGGGGCTTATCGGTGCGGCCACGTATGATCTGGCCGGCACGGCCTTTTTGGTTGCCGCCATTACGCTCGTGCGCAATCTTATGACGTCGGTGGGCAATATGGTGTCGGGCTCGGTCATCGACCGCTTTGGACCGCGCCGGACGTCATTTGTGACGTGCGTGATTACGGCTGTGCTATCGCTTGGCGTGGGGTTGGCGCCGTTGTCTGTCCCCGGGCTTGTGTTTGCCGCGTGCGTCTTGGGACTTGCGGGCGGCTTTATCAACACCTGCACGCATGCGTTTCCGGGATACCTGGAGTCGACCACCGAGGGCCGTACCCGCGTGAACGGCCTCATGGTGTTCTACAGCAATATTGCCTATACCGCTGGCCCGCTGCTCGGCGGTGCCATCGTGAGCTGTTTTGCCACGCAATCGGTCTATCTGCTCATGGCGGGCATGATGGGTGTGGCGGCCGTGCTCTCCTTGGGCTGTCACGAGTGTGTTGCTCCCGCAAAAGGGGAGAAGCCGAAGGGCGGTATTCTGGGCGGCATGGCCGAGGGCGCGCGACTTACGTTTCGCGACCACGACCTGCGCCTCATCTTTATCTCGGGCTTTTTGGGTTTCTTTGCGTTTGGCGCGTTCGATTCGCTGGAGTCGTTGTTCTACCGTGATGTACTCAACGTGGATATCGTCTGGCTGGGCTGGCTGTCCTCGGTCGTGGGCCTCACTTCCTCGGTGGGCGCGTTCATCCTGACCAAGCTTTCTGCTCGCCATGTCAACCTGCGATTGCTGCTCGGCGCGCTCATGGCCGTGGGCATTGGGTCCATGGTGTACGTGGGCACCGATATGCTGGGGGTCGCGATTATCGGTCAGGCGATTAACGGTCTGGCCTGGGGGTTCCTGGAGCCGCTGCAGATGATCTTGATTCAGGAGCGCGCCGACATCAAATACCTGGGGCGCATTACCGGCTTTGTGCGTTTTGGCCTGATGAGCGCCGGCGTGGTGCCGCTGCTGGCGGCTCCATTTTTGGCGGAGGTTTTGGGCGTCCAGGCGGTGTTGTTTGGGGCATCGACCATTATTGCGCTGGTAGGAACGCTGTTCTTTGTCACACAAGGGAGGCGCCAGAGGTGTTAGCTATACATTCAATTCTAATTTAATACCACTCACCAGAGAAATTCGACCGTTCACCGAGGATTGGAACAGATTGAAAAGTGGTATTAAAAACACGTTGGGTGTATGTCTATAATTGGTATCGAAAAGAAACGCGATGTATAGATTCGCGTGCTGGACAGAAAGGAAAAGCCATGAAGGAAACCGAGAAGATCGAGATCATGCACTTTAGCCAGGAGGGCTACATCGAGGACGGCAAGAACGTCTATGAGACCGGCAAGAAGATGACCGCGCTCGCCGACAAGGTCGCCGACGAGGGCTACGACGCCGTGTTCCTGATGGGCGTCGGCGGCACCTGGGACGAGCTCATGCAGCTCGAGTACCTCATGAACAAGTTCGGCGACCGCGACCTCGAGGTCTACCTGAT
>DBGDFS010000056.1:0-114093 GCA_048342015.1 Collinsella sp.
CCGTTCCATCAACTGGGAAAATGCCGCCCCGGGGTCCCGGATAGGACCTCGGGGGCGTTCGGCTAGCTGCGGGAACGGCCTATTCGCTTAATGTGTTCGGCTGAGATCGGAAATCAACCGTTGCCGCGCAAGCTGCTGTACACGCTCGACGAGGTGTCGCGCGTGCTGGGGGTGCCCTACAACACCCTTCGAGACGAATGCAACGCGCGCAGGCTCACCTACTGCCTGCCCGACGGCCGCTGCCGCGGCTACCTGGTGCGCCCCGAGTGGGTCGACGAGTGGATCGAGGAGGGAACCCATGAGCGAGATTCTTTTGCTGCTTAGCGACCGGGTGTCGGCCTGGTGGGGAACGTTGTCCGAGCGGACGCAGGGCGTCGTGTGCGCCGTCGTGATGCTCGCGCTCTTTGCCATCGCCGGCGCCATCGAGGGGACCGCCCCGAGCGGGATGTACTACTAGGAGGAATGACATGCAGTTTGAGAAGAGGGCCGTGCGCCTGGGCGATATCCGCCCCAGCGAGCAGAACCCGCGCGAGGACTTCGGCGACATCGGCGCCCTGGCCCGCAGCATCGAGGCGACCGGCGGCGAGCCGCTGAACCCGCCCGTGGTCGTGGCGGACGGCAACGTCTACCGCATCGTGGACGGCGAGCGCCGCTACCGCGCGCTGTCGTCCATCTACGGCGAGGACCGCGAGGTGTCCGCGCTGGTGGCGGAGAGCATGGACGAGGCCAACGAGCTCGTGGCCATGCTCGCCACCGACGACAAGCGACAGCTGACCGAGGCGGAGCGCGCCCGCGGCGTGCAGCAGATGCTCGTGCTGGGCATCGACGAGCAGCGCATCGAGCGCGCGAGCCGCGCCACCGCCGGGCAGATCCGCGCGGCGCGCAGGCTGCGCGGGAGTATCGAGGGCCGGCAGGTGACGTTGGAGCAGCTTGAGGCCGCGAGCGCCTTCGACGACGAGAAGGACGTTGAGGCCGTGCTGGCGGCCGGCGAGGGCTGGGCGGACAAGGCCGACCGGATCCGCCGCCGCATCGAGCGCGAGGAGGCCAAGGCCGAGGATTACGACGCGTTCGGCGATGCGGGCATCCCGGTCGCGAAGGAAAAGCCTGAGGGGTTCGTCTACAAGGACTGGGCCCACCCCGGCCTCGTTGCCGCGAAGCTCGAGGCGAAGGAGTTTGCCGCCGGCACCGTTGCCGTGTGGAATGACTACTACTGGGAATTCTTCGCTCCGAAGGGCGGCGAGGACGCCGAGCCCGAGAAGACCGAGGAGGAGATCCGAGCCGAGCAGGAGGCCGAGCGCGAGGAAGCCGCGCTCGAGGACATGTACGGGCGCATGGTCGACTTCACCGCGGACGGAGCCTTCGTTGTGTGCGATGGCATTGCGCGGCATGTGCTCGAGAACCGCATAGTTCCGGTTGGATTGTCTGACACGATGGGCGAAGAGCGCCTCCAGCAGGCGCGAGACAGGTTCATGGCACGTCTCGGAGCGACGGATCCCGGTAAGTACGAGGCCGGCTGCAGCCTCATGCGCATAGCCAAGAACATGGCCCAGCTCAACTCCAGCTACTGCGGCGACGACGCGGAGGGGTGGATCGAGCACTGGAACGTGTTCCGCGCCGCAGGCTTTACGCCGAACGATGAAGACGAGTGGCTCAGGGCGAGGGTTCAGGAGAGTTTCAAGGAGGAGAAGGATGAGTAGCGAAGAGGACGAGAACTACGTCACGGTGACAGTGAAGGCCAGGGGGCGCGAGCACTCGCTCTACTGCCGCACCGCCGTGGTGGTGACGGCTAGGGCGGACAACATTCCCGGCCCCGCGTGCCATATCGGCGACCTCGACCGCGACGCGCTCCCGGTCCTCGCCGACAGAGCCGTCTCCGAGCTGCTCTCGTTCGGTATCGGGGCCGGCGTTCCCGAGGACCGCATGCGCATCGAACTCGTCCACGCAGCGACAAGCTGCGGATACACGGAGGAGGAAGAGCGGGACGCGATCAGATACAACCTCGACATCGATGCGGACGAATCTGCCAAGGAGGAGAAGGATGAGTAGGGACGACCAGATGACCAAGATAACGGTCGAGTACAAGGGGTGCCGCCGCGAGCTGGAGGCAAAGTCCGCCATGGTCGTGGTGACGCTCGATGACTCGTCTGAAGACGGTGTGCTGTCCGGCTCCTTTGGTGTCCGGAACCTCGCGAACCTCGCCCACGGCGCGGTGGCGATGGTCCTGAAGCTCGCCGCCAAGTTGGGGGTCGACCCCAATACCGCGAAGGGGCTCATCCTCCTTCCTGCGCTCGAGGACGACATCGCCGCGGCCGCCGAGGAGGCGTACTGCGTCGACTTCGGTGCGCGCGACGAGATCGCCCGCATTGCCGAGGACCTCGGTGTCGATGCCGACTTCTAGCGAGCGCCGGGCGGTCGTGCAGCGCGGGGCGGACGGGCGCTGGTTCGCGCGCCCCTACATGGGCACCGACCGCGTGACCGGCAGGCGGATCAGGCCGTACAGGTCGTGGGACGCGGAGCTGACGCGCGAGCAGGCACAGGCCGAGTGCGACAGGTGGGCGGCCACGTTCGACCCTTCCTCCGCGCGCGACAGTTCCAAGCGCCTGTCCTCGATGCTCGAGACGTACATCTCGGACCCCGTCAACGGCCTGTCCGACAACTCCGTGGCCACGTACCGCAGCGTGGTCAGGACGATGGTGGGGCCGACCATCGGTAGGCTTCCCTACGACCAGCTTGAGCCCTGGGACGTGTCGGCCGCCTACCGTATGTTGCTCGCGCCGAGGACGGGCAAGGGGCTGTCGCCCAAGACGCTGCTCAAGATGCACGCGCTGCTGAAGGGCGCCTACCGCTCGTGGCGGCCGGCGCTGGGCCGCGACATCATGCTCGACGTCCCCGCGCCCTCGCCCGACCCCGTGGAGCCGTTCGCGCTGTCCGAGCTCGACACCGACGAGCTCTCCCGGGCGCTGGCCTCCGCCATGTCCTCGCAATCTGCCTCTGCCGCCAACATCTCGCGGCGCACCGAGGCCATGGCGGTCTACCTCGCCCTCAACACGGGCCTGCGCTGCGGGGAGATCTGCGGGCTGCAGCGCCGAGACTGGCGCCGCTCCCTGCACGACCTGCACGTGGTGGGGCAGGCGGTCGAGCACCCCGAGCTGCACCGGCAGGCCTACACCAAGGGCAGGCGCGTGCGCAACGTGGCGCTCGCCCCGGCGGTGGAGGCGCGGCTGGAGCGCCACCTGGAGTGGCAGGACACGTGGCTCTCGCGCAAGGGCCCGGCGGCGCTGGTGGTGACCTTCGGGCCCGCCGGAGCCATCGCGCGCCCGTCCACCGTGACGAGCCGCTTCAAGTCGCTCGTGAGGGACCTGGGGCTGCCGGAGGAGACGGTGTTCCATTCCCTGAGGCACACGCACGCCTCGTGGCTGCTCATGAACGGGTTCGACATGAGGACCATCCAGGAGCGCCTGGGGCACGCGAGCGTCAAGACGACGCTCGACATCTACGGCTCGGTCATGCCGGGCCGCGACCAGGCCGCCGCCGCGGCCTTTACCGATTCGATATCACACGGAGGTGAGACGGATGAATAACTTCAACTTCAACAGGGACTTCTACGAGGGCTGCCGTGCCCTGGGCGACAGGGAGGGCATGGCGCTCGCCTGGGCGATGCTGCGCTACGGCTACGAGGGCGTCGAGCCCAAGCTGAAGCCGACGACCATGGCGGCGTTCACCTTCGCAAGGGGCCGTATCGACGCCATGGTCAACGGTAGCCTTGGGGGTCTCAGGAGGGCTGCCAATGCCGGCGGTCAGGGGTCTAGCCAAGGGGGTAGCCAAGGGGGTAGCCGACAGAAAGAGAAGGAGAAGGAGATAGCCCTAGCGGGCTATAGCGCGGCCCGCCAAGCGCCCGATGATTTCGAGCCCCCGTCGGCGGAGGACGTGGAGGCGTACTTCGCCGCCAACTGCCTCCGGGGCGACGCCCGCCAGTTCTTCGACCACTACGCCGCGCAGGGCTGGACGCTGCCGAGCGGCCTGCCCGTGACCGACGTGTGGGCGCTCGCCCGCAACTGGAGCCGCAAGCAGGTCGGCTTCGATGCGGACCGCAAGGCGCGGGGCGGGCAGACCTCCCAGGAGGTCGAGCGCGCGGCGGTGTGGCAGCCCGTGAAGACCGATGACGAGCTCATAGCCGAGCTCGAGCGCCAGATAGCGGAGGCGTCATGATCACGCTCATGGAGATGCTCAGGAACGAGAAGGCCGACCCCGCCCACGGCCGGCCGCTCGACATAACGCGCATCTACATGGCGAACGTCATGTCGAGCAGGGAGGCCGTTCTGCTGGCCAAGAAACAGAAGCTTGCCGCGGCGCGTGCCAGCCGGAAGCAGAAGGCCGACCTGTACGAGGACATCGCCAAGCTCGCGCGCGGCAAGGAGCCAAGCTGGAGGTATGCCAAAGGCGTGCCAACGGCAGCGGGTCAGCTGGGCCAGCAGGCGATGGGGTTCCCGCCGCTAGAGGGCGGAAACGACGCCGTCGGGGAAGCCCCCGCGGCAAAGAACACCTAATTCTTTTGAGATAGGAGAGTGAGAAGGTTTTGACCGAGATCTCAGCGGTGATGAGGGCCTACCGCGACGCCCTCGACAGGCACCGGATTCCCTGGGCCGATGACACGTACGACACGGAGCGGGTGGGCGGCTACAGGTTTCGCGTGGAGCGAACCGAGACCATCCTGGACGAGCACAGGGTGAGCGTGGCCTGGGGCTACCAGCTCCTTCCGGGGCGCGAGGCCACGGGCGTGACGATCGGCTACCCGGGCTACCTCGAGGTGACCTACGACCCGATCAGCCCCGAGCCGTTCGTGGCGTCGCCGGGCGACATCCTGGCCGACATCTTCGGCGTGAGGGGTGAGTCGCGGTGAGCTACGCGTGCGGACCCGCCGACTGGATCGACCTCGCCATTGGCAGGCTCGAGGACGCCAAGAGGTCGCTCAGGGAGTGCGACGGGCTGCGACAGGGGTGCGACATCTGCGATGAGCTGCGCCAGGCGAGGCGATGCCTCAACAAGGCGCTGATCATGGTCGCGGAGGAGAAGGAGATCGAGAAGGAGTGGAGCGGGAAATGAGTGAGCGACTTGCGGTCGACAGCCTTATGACGGCGGACGGGGAGGTGGTTCAGCTGCCGACGCTGGGGCCGCTGGGCCCAGTCGACGCGGAGGGCGGCCGTATTCCGCTGGACACCGTAAGGCTGTTCGACGCGGAGGGGAGGTTCCTTAAAGTTGAGTCGTACGAGTTCTCGACCTGGTCTCAGCGGTGGGTCGTGCACCTTGGCTCCGGCAGGGACGCGTACGCCGACGACTGCTATCTCCGCAGGCCCGACAGCTTCGAGAGGCTGCTGAAGGATATCGGTGAGGCTTTGCAACAGGACGCGCGCGGCGGACATCTGGAGTGCGGCTACAACCTCGCCGTGGGCCTGTGCTGTGGACGTATACCCGAGGACGATGTGTGCAGGCGTTCTCACTGCGCGGGGTACGGTGCGAGTTGGATGGTCAACGATATCAGGGACCGCATCGAGCAGCTATGTGTCGGTACTGTCGAGAAGGATAGGGGCGAGAAATGAGTGAGGAGGCAAAGGTGTACACCTGCTCTGTGTGCGGGAAGCCGACGCCGAACTATCACGAGTGGTCGCCTTCGGTGGCGGCGATTATAGGCGAACAGGGGTCCTCGACATGCGATGAGTGCTTCAGGAAGGCCCAAATCTCGTACAAGTGGGAGAACGAGCAGTTCGCTGAGGAACGCCTGATCTGCCCCTACTGCGAGATTTCCATCAGTGATCCGTGGGAGTACGAGGAGGCCGAGGATGAAATCGAGTGCCCGGCATGTGGGCGCGCATTCGAGGTCGAAATTACCACCGTGCGCACGTATAGGACGCGCCGCCGCATGGAGGACATGCCTGATGGCTGGGACGGGGGTAGTTTTTGATGAGCTGCTATTTCTGCGGTGGATCTCGCATCGCCTCCATCCACTCTACGCCCGACCGAGACATCCGGAACTGGTCTGTGGGCTCCATGACCCTGATGCGCCGATACGACGGCGAACCAATCGCCAGGGTCGAGCTGGATGCCAGCGTGACGCTCGACGTTTCGGTCAACGGCTCGTGCGGTGACTGCGTTAGCGCCGACGTGACGACGGACGCCTACATCGAGGACATCAAGTACTGCCCGTTCTGCGGAGAGGAGCTTTAGGTGCACGAGATCTATGTGAAAACGAAGACACAGCTGGAACAGCCGGTGATCCGCTCGGCGACCGACTTGTTCCGCGCGACCGCCTGGCGCACGGTGCCCGATCTGGTGTCGGGTCCTGCGCGCCGGGCGCTCGTGCATGGACTGGCCGACGCGCCGCGGGTGACGTCGGCGCAGATCGGGGAGACGGAGCGGAGGGCGCGTGCGCTGGAACGCGACCGGGCCCGTGTGCTCAAGAGGTCGAGGAAGGCTAAGCGATGAGGTTGTTTGAGAGGTTGTGGCGGATAATCATCGAGAACCGCCGAGTGCGCAAGAGTATCGAGGCGCGGCGCGCCCGCAGGTGCAGGAGGTCGATGAGATGACCGTGATGTGGGACGTGCAGGAGAGGAACTGCGCAGTCTGCGGGAGGATCTTCATCCCGCAGGCGCCGAAGGCCAAGTACTGCTCGGAGGGCTGCCGGCGCAGGCACGAGCAGGACCGCGCGAAGGAGGCCCGCCGCAAGGGTACCAAGCCGAAGCGCGACAGTGTCGACCGCTATCTGGCGCCCACTGGGCCGGCGCACGACGAGATTATGGCCATGCGCCGCGAGGTCGCGATGAAATATTGAGTTACCGCAGGTAGATATATAATTAAGGCCGCTGGCGTTGGAGCGCCGGCGGCCTTTGGCAAAGACGCCTCCCGGCATCCTCTATATGGCGTAGAGCATGGTACCACGCGGGAGGTCACATGGACGCAAGGGAATATCTGGAGACTGTACGGGTCGCCCAGCGCGGCATCGACCGCCGCCTGGCGGTCATCGAGTCGATGCAGGCGCGAGAGCGGGTGCGCGCCCAGCGCTACGACGCCGTCGGCAAGGGCGCACACGGCACGGACTTTATGCGCTCGACGGACGATCGCATAGACTACGAGCGCCGCAGCGGCGCCGAGCTGTCCGAGCTTCGGCGCGAGGTGGAGCGGGGCCGTGAGCTCTGTGCGGGCGTACGCTCGGCCAACCCCGGCAAGCGCTGGGGCGACGTGCTGGAGCTGCGCTACTGCGAGGACCGCACACTGCAGGAGATCGCGGGGACGCTGGGCGTGTCGGTGAGGTCCATACAGGCGGACCTGTCTGCGGCTCTTGACTGGGTGAACCTAACCGGCCTCGCCCGTGCGCGACAAGGGCGAGGATCTGCCGAGATATAACTTAATGATAGCTAAGATTTATATAGTAATAACTATTAGGATATGCTAATATATAGCTGTCGATAGAAAGAAGGTGACATGCAGAGACGCGAACTGGTCCGCATCCTCGAGGAAGCCGGTTTTATCTCCAGAGGCGGCACCAACCACGAGAAGTTCGTCAAGGGCGACAAGCTCGTGCTGGTGAAGCGCCACAGGGAGATCGAGGACCAGATAGCCAAGAGGATTCTGAGACAGGCGCGGCTTCGTTAGCCCCGCCCCTTTGGGCTACGTCTTGCATCGCCCACGTAAAGGAGACGTGAATGGTTTACGTATGGGAATTCGAATTCTTTGATTCTGGAGGCATGGTCGATGCCGTGCCGTGCGGTTCGCTCGGAGGAGGCGGCACGTTCGGGTCCGACTTGAACGATGCCGTCGCGAGCGCGGCCGACTACCTCGCCTGCATGGTCGACGATCACCTCATGGGCGGGGTCGACCTTCCCGCGCCCGACTTCGGCCATGAGCCACTGAACGGGGGCAAGATCATCGCCATCGCCGTCAGCCGTGAGCTCGGTGACATTCCCGCCGTCACTGCCGCAGATGCCGCCCGCATGCTCGGCGTCAGCTCGGCGAGGGTGTCGCAGCTGATAGGCGCGGGGTTGCTCGACTCGTGGAGGGACGGCACCAAGCGCATGGTGTCCAAGGCCTCCGTCGAGGCCAGACTCGCCGATTCACCCAAGGCTGGGCGCCCGAAAGAGGCTCCCGTCGCCGTATAATACAAGTGCTGGTTCGCGTCAGCATGTCGGCCCCGATCGCCATGTGCGGTCGGGGCCTTTCTCTTGGTTCGCTATTGCGTGTCATTACGTGTGATTGCCAACTATTGCATGTGATTGCCGACAATTGCGCGTGATTGCATACGATTGCCGACAATTGCGCGCGATTGCGTGCCGTTGCGCGTTGCGATTGGGATATAACTAGGGTGTCGATTCGCAGCGCCGCCCGCGCGGTGTGCGGGTCGGATGTGCGTGGAAGCACAGATGAGTGGCCGGGGTTCCCTTCAGCAGTTCAGGGACCCCGGCCTTTCTATGGAACGACAACGTAATGAGGTGGGTCCGTGGTCACACGCGAGGCTATCGTCCGTGCCGCCAACAGGTACGACACCGTGATGGCGTGGGCATTCCGCCGCGCCCTGGGCATCGCCCGCCGCGCGGGCGGGCGCAAGTGCAAGGGGGCCGGCAAAGCCGTCGAGCGTCTGCGCTACGCGGGGCTCGAGGAGTGCATGGCCAACCGGGGTCGCTCTCCCGTGGAGCGCTAGGCGTGGCGACCAAGACCCGCTACGCCAATGGCCACGCCCGCCGGCAGGTGCGCGCCTGGCTCAAGGCGCAGGGGCTGCCGTGCCACATCTGCGGCATGGCCATCGACTACGACCTGCCCGCGGGCGACCCGATGAGCTTCGAGGTGGACGAGATCGTGCCCGTGTCCAAGGGCGGCTCGCCCATCGACCGCGCGAACGTCGCGCCGGCCCACCGGATCTGCAACGAGCGGCGCGGCAACAAGAGCCTCGCCGCGCTCAACGGCTCTATATCGCCGCGCCCACGCGACGTCGGCTGCGCGACCTCGCTGCCGTGGTGACGCGACCCTGGGGGATGGCCCCTCCCCGGGGGGCTGAAGGCTCGCCCCACGGCATTGCGCCTTTTTTGCGCAGGCCCCGAAACCGAGTCCATACCGGGAGGTGCATGGAATGTCCACGAAGTCCACGAAGCCGAGGGGCAAGCCCTGGACCGCAGACGAGCGGGAGTTCGTCAGAAACGCGTACCCGGCGCTCGGACCTGCGGCTATCGCGAAGAAGCTCAAGCGGTCGCGCTCGGGCGTGTGCGCCCTCATCAAGAGAATGAAGGAGAGCGGCGAGATCGCGACCGGCGAGTCCACGGGGGAGTCCGTGGGCGCGGGCGTCTCGGCGCCCCCCGCGGACGGCCCGGACGGCCGCCAGGACACGCTCGGGAGGCTCCGGTGGGTGCGGCAGGTCATCGAGCGACAGCTATACGACGCCGAGCCCAGCCAGGCGGCCCGGCTCGCCAAGGAGTACCGCGAGACGCTCGAGCAGATTGAACGAATAGAGGGGGCTGGGGAGGACGGTGGCGACGATGTCATCATCAACGCCGTCTCGGTCCTGCGCGACGTCCTCGGCTAAGCCGAGGCTTCGCCTCGTCCAGCCCTACGAGAGGTCCATCGGCTCCCTCGCGGTCGAGCTCGCCCCGACGATGGGATACAAGCTCGTGCCGTGGCAGGAGCAGCTCGCCCATGACATCGGCGCCGTGGACGCGAGCGGCAAGTGGGTCCACCCGCGTGTCGGCATCTCCATCCCGCGACAGCAAGGCAAGTCCGTCGACATCATCGTGTGGGTCGCGGTCATGGCGGCGCTGGCCGGCTACAAGGTGCTCTGGACCGAGCACAACTACTCGACGACCATGGAGATGGTCGACCGCTTCCGCAAGATCTTCGGCCGCCGTGTCGGCGACACGTCCGAGGGAATCCCGCGCTGGCGCAAGCTCCTGGTCGAGGTCTGCTCCCAGACCGGCCAGGAATGGATGCGGTTCAGCTCCGGCGGCGTCATCCAGTTCTCGACGAGAACCAAGTCCTCGCGCCTGGGCTTCTCCTTCGACATCGTCATATACGACGAGGCCCAGGAGCTCACGGGCATCCACACCCAGGTCATCAACCCGACGACGACGTCCGGCGCCAAGCACAACCTGATGATCGTGTACGCCGGAACGCCGACCCGCGCCGGCAACCCCGCCGAGGTGTTCAAGAACCTCCGGCGGCAGGCATGGGAGGGCGGCGAGAAGGCGTCCGATCTGCTCTGGCTGGAGTACGGCGTCGAGGAGGTCGGCGACATCTGGGACGAGAGCCGCTGGCCGGAGGTCATGCCCTCGCTCGGCTACCACGCCGACATCCGCGCCATCCGAACCGGCATGAAGGACATGGACGAGCTTGGCGCCGCCCAGGAGTACCTGGGCTACTGGCTGCCCCCACAGAACCAGGTGGAGAAGCCCATCATCGGCTCCGACGCATGGGGCGAGTGCCTCGTGGAGAGCGGCCCCGAGCTGAACGCCGACTGCAGGATCTGCGCCGGCGTGAGATTCAGCGCCGACGGCTCGACCGTCGCCGTGGCGTGCGCCGTGCGGCCGCCCGGCTCGCCGACCGTGCATGTTGAGCTTCCCTTCTGCAAGGACCCGGAGCCCAGCACGGATTGGCTGGCCTACTGGATCGCCGCGAGGGCGGGCAGGTACGCCTGCGTCTCCATCGACGGCAAGGCAGGCGCCGGCGCCCTGTGCGACAAGCTCGAGGGCATGGGCATGCCCAAGGACTACATCCTGCGCCCGAGCACCGACCAGGCCGTGACCGCCGCAAGTCTCATCTCGTCCGGCGCGAAGGCGGGCTCGGTCACGCACATTGCGTGCCCTGCGCTCGACCTTTCCGCCGAGACATCCCCCAAGCGCAAAATCGGCTCCGGCGGCGGCTGGGGCTTCGGCGGCGACAACGCCGCGCCCATCGAGGCCGCGGGGCTGGCGCTGCTCGCGCTTAACACATCGAAGAGAAAACCCGGAATGAAGGCGAGGGTCACTTGATCTCGATACCTTACGCCGTGGCGTCCGCCGACGGCCTGCTCGAGGAGGACCGCGAGACGGTGCGCTGCCTGCTCAACAGCTGGCAGACCCACTACAAGGGCAACCTCCTGCGCTCGGACTACTACGAGGCGCGCAACATGCTCAAGGACCTCGGCATCGCCGTGCCCGACTCGCTGCGCGACCTGGAGGTCGCGTGCGGCTGGGGATACAAGTGCGTGGAGGTCATGCGCGACCACATCGCCTTCGACGGGTTCACGTGCCCCGACGATGAGGACTTCGACGGCCTGCTCACCTCCGTGGCCAAGCGCAACAAGATGGCCACGCGCGTCGGCAAGGCCGTCAACTCCGCACTCAAGTACTGCTTCTCCATGCTCGTGGTGACGGCGGACGAGGACGGGCACGCCCGCATCTCGGCGTACCCGCCGACCCTGTGCACGGGCATCTGGGACGACGTCCACGAGTGCCTGTCCTCCGGCATGTTCGTCGTCTCCTTCGCCAAGGACCGCGGGCGGCCCACGGACCGCCCGGACTGGGTCAACGTGATGCTGCCGGACCGCATGGTGCGCATCCGCGAGGTTCGCCGCAACGAGTGGGCGGCGGAGTACGTGGAGCACGGCCTGGGCGCCGTGCCCATGTTCGTCATGCCGCACAACCCCGACGACGACCGACCGTTCGGCGTGTCCAGGATCAACTCCGAGGTGCGCTGGAACATCGACTGCGCCATGCGCGCCAACGTCAACGAGGAGATCGCCGCCGCGTTCGCCGCGTCCACGCAGAAGTACCTGCTGGGCACCGACGGAGACGCGTTCGCCGACAAGACCAAATGGAGCGCCTTCATCGGCTCCATCTTCGAGGTCACCAAGACCGAGGACGGCACGATTCCGCAGTTCGGCCAGCTCACTCAGCCGAGCATGCAGCCCATGACCGAGCACTTCGGCAACCTGTGCAAGCGCATGAGCGCAGCGACCGGCATCCACGTGGGGCAGTTCGGCATCATGAGCGACAACCCCAGCTCCGCCGAGGCGATCTACGCCGAGAATGAGCCGCTCATCCTCAAGTGCAAGAGCTTCATCCGCGAGGCCAAGGCGGCGCTGGCGAATGCCGCGACCGCAGCGATTGCCACGGAACTTGGGTGCTCCTACGAGGAGGCCGAGGACGCCTGCGGCGTGTCCGTCCACTTCCTGAACCCCGCCATGCCGACGCTGGCCCAGCAGACTGACAGCTCCATCAAGCTCGCTTCGGCGGTCGAGGGTTTCGCCGGCACGCCGACCTTCTGGCGCCTCAACGGCCTCGATGACGACGAGGTGCGTAACGTCTCGTCCGAGATCAGACGCAACGTGACGCGCTCGGCGGCGCTCGACCTGATGGCGGGCGTCACCCAGGCGGCAGAACCTGCGCAGCCCGCCGATGATTAGCGCGCCTGAGTTCGCGGCCTACAACCGGGCCGTGGCGAAGATAGGAGACAGGGCGGCATCCGACGTGGAGGCCGCCGTGCTCGCCTGGTGCCGCTCCCACGTGGGCGCGACCGTCGCCGAGAAACGCGAGGCCGCGAAGCTCATCATGGAGGGCTTCGTCCAGGGCTACGACGACGTGGCGGCGGAGTTCGCGGCGCAGTGGTACGACGACCTCGCAGAGCGCAACGGCGCCAGGCTGCAGCAGGCCGTCACCATGACGACCTACAGGCCAGAATCGGTCGATACCGTTGCCAGATACCAGGCGAAGAAGCTCGTGAAGGGCGGCGACGCGGCGTTCGCCAGGGCGTGCGGCGAGTACGCCAGGAACGACGCGTTCCGCAGCCTGAACGAGACGATCATCTCCAACGTGGGCCGCGACAGGAGCGCCGGCGTGCGCTTCGCGCGCGTGCCGACGGGCTTCGAGACCTGCACCTTCTGCATCATGCTCGCGAGCCGCGGCGCGGTCTACCACACGCGCAAATCCGCCGGCGAGTTCAAACACTTCCACCGACACTGCGACTGCAAGGTGGTCCCCGGCTTCGAGGACGACCCGGACGCGGAGCTCGTGGAGGGCGTGCGCCCCGAGGAGCTTCGCGAGCAGTGGGCACAGTTCAAGAACATCGATGAGGACGAAAGTCTGACGAGCGTCGACAAGGACGCGGCGAAGCGTGCGGTGCTCGGTTCGCCTGGGCCTCCAATCGTGTACAAGAAGCCGAAAGAGACCTTCGCGCACGAGCGCGGCGGCTCCTACGATCTCGCGGCGCACGAGGCGCTTCGGGCGGCCGGTCACGAGGTCGTCGTCCGTAAGGAGGACGCGCCGGAGGGCTTTTCCAATATCGACCTGCTGCTCGACGGCAAGCTATGCGAGCTGAAGAGCCCGACAAGCGATGCGTCTGGCGTCAACGGGCTTAGGTTCATCGAGCGCAATATAAGAAAGGCAGTGCGGCAGTTCGAAAAGGCGGAAGGTGGGCCGGTAAAGCCCTCTATCGTCGTGCTTAACTGCGAGGAGGTCCCTGTGACAAGAGAGGACGCGCTGAAGCGCGTGCGGCTTGAGATGTCGAGGCATGACATCGACCACGTTATCTTGTTGACCAAGGGCGGGGCCATAGACGACATAAATAAATAAGCCCCAGGTTAGCTATCCAGCACGCCCAGGGCTTTTCAAATCAGATTATACACACCTGGCTAGCACAATGGCAGTGCGGCGGTCTCCAAAACCGCTTACCGGGGTTCGATTCCTCGGCCAGGTGCCATCGGGGCGTGGCGGAATGGCAGACGCGCGTGCCTCAGGAGCACGTGGGCATCGCCTGTGCGGGTTCGAGTCCCGCCGCCCCGACCAAAACGTTGAACCAGGCCATCCGCACGGGTGGCCTTTTTCATGCCGAAAAGCGCCCCGCACGGGGCAAGACGATGCCCCGCACGGGGCGGAAATGGAGGGAGCATGGCCAAGGAGACCACGCCCGCCGAGACCGATCCGATTGACCCTGCACAGGGCGGAGAGACCGATCCGGCGCCCGACTACAAGGCGCTCTACGAGAACGCGCTGAAGGAGTCGCGCAAGTGGGAGAGCCGCTCGAAGGCGAACCTTAAGGAGCTCGACGAGCTCAAGGCCGCAACGCCCAAGACGGATCCGACCGTGGAGGAGCGCCTGAGCTCGCTCGAGAGCGAGAACGCCGCCCTCAAGGCGAGCGCCGCCCGCTCCGCGCTCGTCGACTCCGTGGCCAAGGCCACCGGACTCGACCGCTCCATCGTGGCGACGCTCAACGGCGAGGACGAGGACGCCCTCACCGAGCAGGCCAATGCCGTGGCGGCCATCACGAAACCGACCGGCGGCGCGCCGAAGGCGCCCGAGGCCGGCGGCAAGCCCAAGCCGGGCAAGCCCTCCAAGAAGGACATCCTCGGAATCGAGGACAAGAAGGAACGCATGGCGGCCATCGCCGCCAACATCGACCTCTTCAAGTAAGGGGAGAAAGGGGCCCCAATGCCCGATATCAAGACCCTCGCAGCCGCGCGCAACGTCGACCTCGTGAACACCTTCACCAAGTCGCTGGAGAAGCTCACGGCGATGCTGTCCACCTGCGCGCCCATCCACGCTGCCGTCGGCGAGACCCTGCACCAGAAGAAGATCACCGGCAAGCTCTCCGAGGTCGCGTACACCGCCGGCCAGGACATCCCGCTTTCCAGCTACACCTACGAGGACGTCACGACCTACGAGGTGACGCTCAAGCCCTACCGCAAGCAGACCACGCTCCAGGAGGTCAAGAAGCGCGGCTACGACGGCGCCGTCGACAAGACCGATGCCGCGATGATCTCCGACATGCAGCGCAACATCAAGAAAGACTTCGTCGCCGCGCTCGGCGCCGAGGGCACCACCGCCGCGACCGGCAAGAGCCTCGTCGCCACCGCCGCCAACGCCTGGGCCGCCCTGTCCAACCTCACCGAGGAGTACGGCTTCGGCAGCGGCGAGACCGTCTACTTCGCCAACCCGGTCGACTTCGCCAAGCAGATCGGCGAGTCCGAGGTCTTCAGCGCCTTCGGCATCTCCTACATCGAGAACTGGGCGGGCCTGGGCACGCTCGTGTCCACCGGCTCCGTCGCCGCGGGCACGATCTACGCCACCGTCAAGGACAACATCAAGGTCTACGTCGCACCGACCGACGGCGACGACCTGTTCGGCTTCTACTCCGACGAGAGCGGCTACATTGCCGTGTCCCACTCGCCCGAGCTCAAGAGCCTGACCTACGACACCGTGGCCTACGTCGGCCTCGTGTTCTTCGCCGAGTACATCGACTTCGTGGTCAAGGGCACCATCGCCCCGACCGCCTAGGCAACCCTAAGGAGCATCCATGATCGCTTTGGTCACCTACCCGTACCGTGACCGCGAGACCCTCGCGGTGCATCTCGTGGGGGAGGAGGTTGAGCTGACCGACGAGCGCTTCGCGGAGCTGTCCGCCGGCGGCCATGTCGACCTCCCGCCCGCCGAGACGGAGGCCGCCGAGGAGCCCGTCGAGGGCGAGGCGGACGAGGGCAAGGACGTCGTGGACAACGAGCCCGAGCCGCCCGCGCACGAGAAGCCTTCACCCGAGATGACCGTGCAACAGCTGCGCGATGCCATCGAGACCGCCAACGGCTTCGCCCCGCGCAAGGCGACCAAGGCGGAGCTCATCGCCATCCTGGAGACGCTCTAGTGGGCGCCTTCGCCACAGTTGCCGACTACGAGGCGCGCTGCGGTGCCGCCGAGGACGAGGCCAGGGTTGCCGCGCTGCTCGAGGATGCCTCGGCGTACCTGCGCGGGGCATATCGGCGCCGTATGGGTGTCCAGTACCTCGCCGGCTCGAACCCCACGTTCGATGAGAACGTGAAGTCCGTCTGCGTGGCCATGGTCGCCCGGGCGGTCAACGCGCCCGGCGCCATGGCCGGCATCACCCAGCAGTCGCAGACGACCGGCCCGTACTCGTCGAGCGTCACGTTCGCCAACCCGACCGGAGACCTCTACCTGGGGCGCTCCGACCTCAAGCGGCTCGGTCTGGCCGGGTGCCGCGTGCGCAGTATCCAGCCCATGACCGCCGCTGACCGCTGGGAGGAGGCGTGATGCCGATGGCTGGGATACCGACCGAGACGGTCACGGTCATCTCCCGCAAGACGGTGTACGACGACCTTCACGAGCCCGTCTCCGAGGCGGTCGCCGAGCGCGACGTCGACGCCGTCGTGGCGCCCGGCGCCACCGCGGACCTCGACGCCTCGCGGCCGGAGGGCGCCACCGTGGCATACACGGTGCATCTCCCGAGGGACATGGCCGGCATCCGCCTCAAGGGCTGCTCGGTCCGCGTGCGCGGCGAGGAGCTGCGCGTCGTGGGCGACCCGAGGCCCTACGCCCCCGAGGCGTGCCCGGGACGCTGGTGCTACCCGGTCGAGCTGGAGGCGGCCGATGGCTAAGGAGTACAGCTGGGGGAAGTTCAAATGGAGCCGCCTCGGGTACGCCGAGGCGATGGACGGCAACGCCGCGCTCCAGGGGATGCTCAGGGGCAAGGCCGAGGGCATCGCCGCCCGCGCGACGTCGATGCTCGCGCCGGACGGCCACGACGTCCCGGCCTTCAGGGTTAGCCGCTGCCAGGGCACGCTCGCCAAGGGCTTTCGGGTCAGCGCATGCTCGGAGCATGCCAAACACGCCCAGGCGAAACACAAGATACTGACGAGGGCGGCGCTCTCGTCCGGAGGTTGATCATGGATATAGAGGCCGATGTCGCGAGGTGCCTGTGCGAACTTGCCGGCGCCGACGCGACGCTCGAGCCGGTCGCCGGGCACCCGGAGCCGTACGTCACCGTCGAGCAGGTCGGAGGGGGCGGCGGCTTCCTGGAGCCGGTCCAACTCGATATCGACTGCTGGGGGACCGAGGGCAAGGGCGGCAGGAAGCCGGCGAAAGCCCTCGCCGAGAAGGTGAAGGCGGCCGTCCCGTCCCTGGAGGACGAGCTTCCCAACGTCTTCCACCCGGAGGTCACGAACCAATACAAGATGCCCGACCCTGACACGCGCAGGGCGAGGTACGTGGTGCAGGTCCAGCTCTGGGTCTGCGAGTAGTAGAAAGGAACGCGCGAATGGCCAAAGTCAGCAATGCGAACGACTCCAACAACGTCAGCGCCGGAAAGGGCGTGAAGGGCGGCTACATCTTCTCGGCCCCCACCGGCACCACCCTGCCGGGCAAGGTCATCAAGAACAAGAGCGAGCTCGATCCCGCATTCAAGTGCCTCGGTTTTATCTCCGAGGACGGCTACGTCGAGTCCGTCTCCGAGGACTCCAACGACACGGTCGACATGAACGGCGACCTCATGGACTCCAGCAATTCCAACCGAGTGGAGTCCGCACAGCTCACGTTCGCCGAGATCAAGGCGGAGACGCTCAAGCGCCAGTACGGCGACGGCAACGTCACCGACGAGGGCGGTCTGATCACCGTCAAGCACAATTCCGACTCCCATCCGACCTTCGCCTACGTGCTGCTCCTCCTCCTGAAGAACGGCCGCAAGTGGACCAAGGTCGTGCCGCGCGGCCAGTCCTCCGAGCTCGACGACCTCACCATCTCCAGCTCCGAGCTCTGCCAGCGCGCCCTGACGATGAAGTACCTCACCGACGAGAACGGCAATACCTGCTACGACTACATCGAGTCGACCGAGACGGTGGCGGCCTAATGGCGGCCAAGCGCCCCGAGGGCGCGCTCGAGTTCGAGTTCGACGGCAAGAAGTATCAGATCAACAAGAAGGCCATCCAGTCCATGAAGGTGCAGCGCGCCATGGCCTACGACGGCATCCCCGAGAAGATGCACGAGGTGTGGGATGCGATGGACGAGATCTTCGACGGCAAGACCGTCGAGTACATGGACGAGCTCGGCGAAGACAGGCAGGACTGCTCGGCGGAGCGCTGGGGCGCGTTCTTCCAGGCCGCCATGGAGGCCGCGGCAAAAAACTAGCCAGCTTCGCCGCCGCCTGGACCTGCATGAGGGGAGAGGTCGTCGCCGACTTCCGTCAGACGTACGGCATCGACCTTCCCCTCGGCGGCGGGTTCGACGAGGCGACGGACGAGGACCTTTGCCGCTGGCAGGTCCTCTACTCCCAGCTGCCGGCGCGCTCGCGGGTCTCCGTTCGCCTTGAGCCCGACAACCTGTGGGACGACAAGACGCGCCTGCTCGACATGATCGAGCACGAGCTCAGGTGCTTCCACTACGGGTTCACCGAGGATGCCAAAAAGCGCGTCAACGCCCCGCAGCGGATCTTATCGCCGGGCGAGCGAGCCAGGAACGAGCGCCGCAGGGACTCGGCGCTGGCGGCGAAGTACGAGATATCTTCGTCGTTCGGAATCGATGTATAAGGAGGCGCCATGTCCACAGACGTCGGATCCGTATCCGTAAAGGTAATGCCGTCCATGGCTGGCTTCGCCTCCCAGGTTGACAAGGACCTGTCCGGGGCGGGATCCTCCTCGGGGTCGCGCTTCGGAAGGGTCTTCTCCGCGGCGGCGGGCAAGTCTGGCGGCAGCGGCCTGGTCGCTAGGGTCTCCTCTGCGCTCTCCGGCGCGACTGGTAAATTCTCCGCGACCGGCAAGGCGACCGGCGCCGCATTCTCCTCCGCCTTCTCCAGCGCGGCGAGCGCGAACGCCGTCGAGGGGCTCCAGAACAAGGTCAAATCCGCCACGCTCGAGCTTCGCTCGGCGATGGCGACCTCGAAGTCGGCCTCATTGTCGGCGGAGGCGGCCCAGGTCAAATACAACGATGCCGTTGCCAAGTACGGCCCGGCATCCGCAAGGGCCTTAAGCGCCGAGAGCAGCCTCGTCACCGCCAAGCTCAGGGCGCAGACGGCGTCGGAGCGTGCCCAGGCGGCCGAGTCCAAACTCGCCTCGGCGCAGAAGCGGCTGGCGAGCGCGACCTCCGCACCCGTGTCTGCACTCGGAAAGCTCGGCGGAAGCGCCGGGACGCTCACCGACAGGCTGTCCGCGGGGGAGAAGGCTACCGGCCGATTCATGGCGAAGATCGCCACCATCGGCGGCGGCGTCCTCTCCTCGGCGGGGAGCACGCTGTCGTCGCTCTCGAGCGCATTCGGGTCTGCCGGAACCACGGCGGGCGGGAACATGGCGAGCAGGGTCGCATCGGGCTTCTCCGCCAAGGCCGCGGTCATCACCGGCGCCGTTGCCGGCGTGGTGCAGAGGGTCGTCTCGACAGTGTCCTCGAGCGTGGACGCCGCGGTCGCGCGCGTCGACACGCTCAACAACTTCCCCAAGGTGCTCCAGTCGCTCGGCTACGGGGCCGACGAGTCGCAGAGGAGCGTCGACACCCTGTCCGACAGGCTGTCGGAGCTCCCCACGAGGCTCGACGCGGCCGCGACGGGCGTGCAGCAGCTCGCGCCGTCGTCCAAGTCGATCGACCAGGCGACCGACCGCTACCTCGCATTCAACGATGCCGTCCTCGCCGGCGGCGCGTCCGAGGACATCCAGTCCAACGCCATGACGCAGCTCACCAAGGCCGTCTCCACCAACAAGATGGAAATGGACACCTGGATGAGCATCCAGCAGGCGATGCCTGGCCAGCTCGACCAGGTGGCGAAGTCCATGCTCGGACAGAGCGCATCGGCATCCGACCTCTACCAGGCCATGAAGGACGGCAGGGTCACGGTCTCGGATTTCGCCGACGCAGTGGTCGACCTCGACAAGAACGGCGCGGACGGCATCACGAGCTTCTCCGAGCAGGCAAAGGCCGCGACGGGCGGCATCAAGACGTCGTTTTCCAACATGTGCAACGCCTTCCCAAAGGGCGTCGCCAAGATTATCGGCGCCATCGGCTCGTCCAACATCGTCGGCGTCATCGACGGCGTGAAGGACACGGTGAACGGCGCGTTCGGAGCCGTCACCGACGCGATGGCCGACCCGAGCATCCGGGACGCGGCGTCGTCGTTCGCCGCCGTGTTCTCCGGCGTTGTCGCGGGCGGGGTCTCGGTGGCCGGGGACGCGTTCGCCGGCGCAGCGGAGATGACCTCCGCTTTCTGCGAGACGCTGCTCAACAACGAGGCGGCTTCATCTTTCGCGGGAACACTTGACGCGCTCGGTTACACGGCGTCCTCCACGGGCGACGCCATATGGTCGACCGTATCGCAGATCACCGGGTGGTCGAGTCCCGCCGAGGGCGCGGCAGATGCCGCAAACGCCCTTGACGACGCCTTCGAGGCCGCCGAGCCGGTCATCCGCTCGGTGGGCGACGCATTCCAATGGGTTTCCGAGCATTCCGAGGAGGTTGCCCCGGTCGTCAAGGGCGTCGGCGGCGCCTTCCTCGTCATGAAAGTCGCCGGCGGCCCTGTGGGCTCGCTCCTGAAGGTCATCGGCGGCGCCCTGCTGTCCCTCGGGGTATCCGCACCCGCCGCCGGCGCCGGGCTTGCCACAACGGCGGCGGGCGAGACCGCCGCCGGCACAGCCGCGGGCGCGGCGGCCGGTAAGATGACATCGTTCGGTGCGGCCGTCCTCATGGTTGGAGCCGGCGTTCTGCTGGCGTGCGGCGGCATCGGCCTTCTCGCCCTCTCCGCGATAAAGCTCGGCGAGGCGGGGCCTCAGGCCGCAATCGGCATGGCAGCAATGGTGGCGGTCATCGCCGGGCTGGCGCTTGGCGCCGCCGCGCTCGGGCCCGCCCTGACTGCCGGCTCCGTCGGCATGGTCGCCTTCGGCGCCGCCGTCGCGCTCGCCGGCGTGGGCATCCTGCTCGCAGCCACCGGCCTCGCGATTATGTCACTCGCGCTGCCGACCATCGCCGCCTGCGGCCCCGAGGCCGCCGTCGGCATGGCCGCGCTCGGAGCCTCCCTGTTCGTGCTGGCCCCCGGTGCCCTCACGGCGTCGGGAGGGCTGCTGGCGCTCGCCGCCGGGGCAGCGGCATGTGCGGTCGCCTCCGCGGCCCTCGGCATGGCCGCCATCGTCGCGGGCGTCGGCCTTATTGTCATGGGAGCTGGCGGTCTCTTGGCGGGCGCTGGCCTGTCGACCTGCTCCGCGCTCGCCATGCCGCTCGCGGTCGCCGCCACGGCCCTGGGCGCCGCCGCCATGGTCGGCGGCGCCGGCCTCATCGTGCTCGGCGTGGGCTCGCTCGTCGCGGGCGCGGGTCTGGCGGTGCTCGCCGTCGGCGCCACGGCTGCATCACTTGCGACCGCCGCCCTCGCTCTTGGAATGGCTGCGCTCGACGTCGCCATGGCGGGCGCAGCCGCTTCCATTTCGACCTCGGCTGACGGGCTCGGAACCATGGGGAAGGCGATTCCCAAGATATCCTCCGGCGCCCCCGGTGCCGCAGCCGGCCTTGGTGCGCTTGCCGCTGCGGCGGCGGCCGCCGCTCCCGCCCTTGCCGCCGCGCCGCCGTCTCTGGCATCTTTCTCCGCCTCCTGCGGGGCGGCTTCGGCGTCGGCCCTGCTGCTTTCCGTCTCCGTGGCAGCAGTGGCCTCCATGGTCGCGGCGAGCATGGCGTCGGCGTCGGCGTCCGCAGTCTCGTTCGGCGTCCGTTCGGGCGCGTCCTTCAATCGCTTCTCGGCTTCCGCCAGGGATGCGGCAAGTGCCGCCCGCTCTGCGATCATGGGGGCCTGCCGGCAGATGTCGGCCGAGGTCGGATCGATGCGGCTCACGCTTCCGCGCATCAACGTGGGACCGCTGCCGCACTTCTCGATGAGCGGCAAGTTCGACGCACAGACGGGTTCGGTCCCGTCGGTCAACGTTAACTGGTACGCCGGCGGCGCGGTCTTCGGACCGAACAGGCCGCGCGTCATCGGAATCGGCGACAACCGGCGATACGACGAGGCGGCCATCCCGCTGAGCCCTAAGGTGCTGGGCGGGATCGGCAGGGGGGTCGCCCAGACGATGGATGTCGGCGGCGGCTCGGACGGCGCTGCGGTCATCGCGTGGCTCGACCGAAACCTTCCGACAATCATCCGGGAGTACACGCCGGTCACGCTCGAGCGCGACCTCGACAGACACATCAGGGCGGTGGCACATGCATAGAATGCACTACGTGTCGTCATCGGGCGAGAGCGTCGACCTTGATGGCAACGGCGTCTTCGTCGGCACCGCTGCGGGCGTGCGCTCGCGCGAGTGGAGCTACGACCTCTCGTGGCGCGGCGCCTACGGCATCTCGCGAGACGCGAGGGAGGCGACGGTCGATGCCGTGGCGTCCTCGGCGGCTGCCGACAGGCTCAGGCGGCTCGCGGACAGGGATATCTCCGTCGGCGAGCCCGGTCGCCTCGTTGTCGACGGTGTTTGGTACCAGCGCGCCTATATCGCTAAGTCCGAGACCTCGCAGATTTATGGCAGGCGGGGCATCGCCGCTACGCTTACCGTGCTGCTGCTCGACGGATCCTGGCGGCGCGAGGTCGCCCAGGAGTTCTACGCCCGGGAGGACGAGGACCAGACCGGCCTGGACTTCCCCCATGACTTCGAGTTCGACTACGGCGGATCGGTCGCAAGCCGGTCGGTCACCGTCGATGGGCTGGTGCCTGCCGACCTTAAGCTCACGATCTTCGGTCCCGCGTCGTCACCGCGCATCACCGTGACGCAGGGGGACTTCATCAACGTCTACTCCGCGGACGTTGAAGTGCCTGGCGGCTCCAGGCTTATCATCGACGGCTCGAGCTTCCCCAAGACGATCAAGCTCGTCGGCATGTACGGTGAGACCGAGGACCGCTTCGCCGACGGCATGCGCGGAGAGGGCGCGGGAAGCGGCTCCTACTGCTTCGAGCAGCTGCGGCCGGGCACGTCCTCTGTCTCGTGGGACGGCTCGTTCGGCTTCACCATGACCCATTATCTTGAGGAGGGGGAGCCGCCTTGGAGCTCATAGTCTCCGACAGCGCCGGCAGGACGCTTTTCCCGATTTCGAACTTCGAGCTGGATATGGACTCGGGCTGGGGCGACGGCGTCGACAACTCGTTCGATCTCGTGGTGCGCGACTCGTCCGTACCGTTGCCGGAGGCCGCTTGGCGTGTTTTCGCCGACGGCCTGGAGATCGGCGGGCGCGTCGAGGGCTTTGAGCTCAAGACTGGCCGCACTTCGTCCGAGCTGCACTGGACCGGGTCGACCTGGACTGGAGTGCTCGAGAAGCGCCTTCTGTGGCCCGATCCGGGCCAGGACTACCTTGTCCTCTCTGGGGACGCAAACGCCGTGCTGCGCTCCGCGGTTAAACGGCTCGACATCGGCTCCCTCTTCACGGTTCCCGATGCCGACGCCGGGGTGAGCGTAAGCTACCGATGCAACAGGGACGCACCCGACGCTTGGACCAACCTTAGGCTGGCGATGCGCTCCGCAGGCCTTCGCCTCGATGCGAGGTGGGTGGGCGGATCGTGCAGGCTCCAGGCGGTGAAGGTGACAGACTGGCGCGGCAGGGTCGACTCCGATCTCGTTAACTTCGACCTCAAGAGCGACCTGCTCGTCACCAATCACCTCAAGGCGGCCGGCAAGGGCGAACTTGCGGCCAGAGATGTCGTGGACGTCTACGCCGACCGGGAAGGCGGCGTAGGCACCGTGAAGGCGATGGCCGGCGTCTTCGAGCTCGAGGAGTACTACGACGCCAACAACACCGAGGGCGACGATCTCCGCGATCAGGCACTCAGCCGACTCAAGGACAAACAGTCCGAGGGCAGCGTGACCGTGACGGTCAACGAGGGCGTCGAGTTCGGCCTCGGCGATATCGTCGAGGCCAGGCACTATTCGCCAAACGTGACGGTCTCGGTCGAGATCAGCAGCAAGATCGTAAAGGCCGCGGGGTCGGGCTACAGCGCCACGTATGGCGCATCGCCTGGTGCGGTGGGGAGATAGGAGACTGCTATGAAGCAGATAGAACTCATCGGCCCGCCCCTTTACCAATGGGATACGGGTCGGCGCGTTCACATCGCGTTGCAGGGGGTGACGGAGGCACATTTCGCCGTCGCCGGATCGGAACGCGCATTGGTCGTCCCGGTCGTGGGCGGAGAGGCCGTGGTGCCCTCGCTTCTGCTTACTGCGGGCGTTGACATGGCCGTTTGGGCGAGCGATGGGCGCGACACGCACGCGCGCGCCGTGCTCAAGGTGCGCCCGAGGGCCAAGCCGGACGGCTACATCTACACCGATGACGAGGTCAAGACCTGGGCTGATGTCGAAGATTGGGTGCGAGAGCAGCTGAGGGCCGTAGGCGAGCCCGGCACGAAGTGGTATGTCGGGGGCGGCACCCCCGCCATAGGTGGTCGCGTCGGGGACCTCTATCTCGACAGTGAGACAGGCACCTATTATCGCTACGGCGAGATTGGAGATACAAATGGCTAACGCATGGAACCAAGTTGGAACGCTCAAGGGCCCCAAAGGCGACAAGGGCGCGACCGGCAACGCCGGCCCCAAGGGCGGCAGCGTCCGCGTGGCGAGCGTCAATATCCCGTCGGAAGGCGAAGTCGCATTCTCGGCGCTTTCCCCGTCTGACGGCGTGCAGGTCGGCGACCTCGTGCTCGACGCCAAGGGAAGTGTCTATCCCATTTCGGCGGTGGATCCGGGCAGGTCTACCGCCCGAGTCGGTTCCGCCATCAACGGCGTGAGCCTCAAGGGGCCCAAAGGCGAAACGGGCAACACTGGCCCCAAAGGTGCCGACGGCACGTCCATAACGGTCAAGGGCGCGGTGAGCAGCGCGTCCGCGCTGCCGTCCGATGCCGCCATCGGCGACACCTACGTCACGAGCGACAACGGCCACATGTGGGTGAAAACCGCCGCGACCGGTGATGCGCAGTGGACGGACCTCGGCGAAATGAAGGGGCCCAAGGGCGACAAGGGGGCCACGGGCGAAAAGGGTGACAGGGGCGACACCGGCCCCAAGGGCGCACAGGGGCCGGCTGGCCCAGGCATTACGTTCGGCCAAGGGGCTCCTACGGCAGCGTCGCAGGAGGGAGCCGTCTACATTGATACGGCAGACGGCTTTAAGGTCTACCAGTACGGTACGAGTGCCTAGTGAAGGGGGAGCGATATGGCGTGGACTAACATCGGATCGCTGAAGGGTCCCAAAGGCGAAAAGGGCGATACCGGCGCCAGGGGAGCGCAAGGGGCCCAGGGGCCGCGAGGGGAGACCGGCCCGATCGGGCCGACTGGCCCGATCGGGCCCAAGGGCGCCGACGGCACCTCAGTGACCGCTGGGACTGGCGCACCGACAGGTACTGCCGTGGTCGGTTCGGTCTACATCGACGCGAGCACGGGCAACCTGTACACCTACAAGGCCTAGCGGGTGACGGCGAAATGGCCTGGATCAAGTTGGGCAACATAAAGGGGCCTGCCGGGGAGACGGGGCCACAGGGTCCTGCAGCCTCGACCGCCCAGACGTTCCTCGCTGCACACCCTGTGGGCTCCCTCTATATGGAAAGCAAGGGCAAAAACCCAGGTGCCACCTATGGGGGAACGTGGGTCATGCGGGACAGCCAGAACGGCTTTATATGGGAAAGGACGGCTTAAATGGAGATAGTGACCGGTAAAGCGGGCGTGCCACACGTCAGCTCGGCCGACGACGGCCGCCGCATTGCGGGCGAAGTCGGCACTGGCAGCTATGTGCTGCAGACGGGCGGCAAACTGGCCCCATCTCTCGTCGACGCGAACACCGTCCGTATCGCGACCGGCGACATGATCGTGCAGGGTCGCCATATCGGCGTCACCTCGCCCGAGAACGTCAAGGTGGCGAGCGGCTCGCAAGGCAAGAAGCGCATGGACTACATTTGTGTCCATTACACCCGCGATGTGAGCGGGTCCAGCCCGACCCTTGTCGAGACGGTCGAGTGGAAGGTTCTCCAGGGAACCCCCGGCTCGAGCGCCGCCGCGCCGTCGGTGCCGAAAGGCTCTATCCTGGACGGTGACGCTGACGTGACGGTCCCGATCTGCTCGGTGACATTCGACGGACTGACGACGGGTCAGCCTAAGCTTCTCATCCCCAAACTGACTCCCCTGGCAGACCTCGGGGATTCTGTATCCCATGTCGTGCGCAGCGTGACTTTTTCTGCTAATAAGCAGTACGGCCCGTTTTATTACGACGAGTTCGATACGGAAATCAAGGCCAGAAATTTCGTGCTCGCCTTTCCACTGTCCGGCGTGCGATTTATTCGCCAGGCGGCGGTCTCGTCGGCGGGGAAACAGCGTTGGATGATAGTGCAGACTTATAAGGGCGATGCCGAGACTATCCCGGTGATGTTTTGCTGTTTCTAGCATTCTGTATCCTATTTGGCAATCCAGATGCAGTGTCCAATGTTGTGCCCTTGGCTAGCAGCTACCGCGCTAATAAAGACAACTTTGCCAGATTTCTGAACCTCGACTTCTGCAGTGCTGTTGTTGACGATGCCGTTTGAAGATGTACGCACAGCCGGCGCAAGGAATGATTGAGTCGGACGGAATTCAACGGGCAACGTCCCTGCATTCCATAACTGTGATGATTCCTGAATGAAATTCCAAAACATCTCTACCAGGAAGCCTATTTTACGGTAAGCCACATAGGGACCCGAGAAGTCTTTCCCATATAAGAACTGATAGCCAACCTCGCGGGATACAGAATTCCTACCCGCCGAGTATCAACCGCTCCACCACCCTTTGTGCGTCCTTGCAGATGCGCGGCCTCGGTACGATGTAGTGCTCGTATGCCGTGCCGATATCGGTGTGTCCCAGCATCATGGCCACGGTCTCAATACCCACGCCTGCCTCCACGGCGAGCGTCGCCCACGTGTGACGGCATTCCGTCATCGAGGTCCAGGCGGCTCCGGCTTGGCGACATGCGGATTTGATGTGCCGCGCAATGGCGTCGGGCGACAGTTCGCACAGCCAGCCCGAGCGGCCTTTTCGCAGCGCGCGCAGGCGGTTGACGGCGAAGCGGGGGAGCCAGCAGGACCGCGCGGAGCGCTCGGTCTTCGGCGCCTCGACGACCTCATTGCCGCGCACGACTTGCCTCGAACGGCGGATGCGGACCTCACCGGTGCGCAGGTCGATGTCCGACCACTTGAGGCCGCACGCCTCGCCGCGCCGCAGCCCGAGGGTTACCGAGCAGATTGCGACCGCCTCGCACTCGTGTCCCCACAGCGCGCGGAGGTAGGCACGGACCTGGCTCGCCTCCATCGTGCGTGGGCAGTGCGCCGGCTTGCGCGGTAGCTCGACACCGGCGGCGGTTGGGTCGTACATCCGCACACCGAGACGGCGGATGGCCCAGCGGATAACCTGCCGCAGGGTCTTGTATGCCTTTTCGGCGGCCCCCGGCAGATCAAACGAATCAATCCAGCCCTGTACGCCCTCGGGCGTTATCGCCTCGAGTTCCAGCTCGCCCCAGCGAGGTAGGACGTGCAGCGCTAGCGCGCTCTCGTATCCGGCCAGGGTGCAGGCGCGCAGCCTGCCGCGCTTATCGTCCATGTACCTCGAGGCGGCCTCTGCAACTTTCATCATGGTCTCCAATCCCGTAAATCCCAGACGCGTGGGCTCTCAAGGAGAGGATACGCGCGTGGGATTTCTGCCACGAGAGGTCGAAAGAAAGGAGTCTAAATGGCATTGATCGGGACCCTTGTCGGGCCCGCAGTGCGCCTGGCGACAGACGGGAGGGGTCTCCCGATTCTCGCGTCTGATGAGCCTGAGGTCCCCGAGGGTTTCAAGGCGGACATGGCGTATGAGCAGCGGGGCGGTTCCATCTACCAAGTATGGAGTGTCGTGCCAGACGGGGTGCGCGATGACGCGGTGCGGCTTGCTGCCATGTCCGCCGAGACTCTCGGTGATGTGGATGCGCTGAAGGTACCCCAGCTCATCCGGCCGTGGTATGTGGGTGAGGCCTCGTATGCCGCTGGCGCGCGCGTGGCATATGGAGGCGACCTGTACAAGTGCCTGCAGACGCATGCACCCCGTATCGGATCTGAGCCCGATACGGCTCCGGAGCTTTGGGAAAGAATCAACCATTAAGGAGAAAAAATGTTTTACGGACAATTTGTATCTGGGTCTGTCTACCTGACTACGGACGGCTCCGGCCTGCCGATTCGCGAGGCGGCGGAACCCAACCCCGACGCCGGTTACCACACGGTGCTCGCCTATGAGCAGCATGACGGCGCCATCTGGCAGGTGTGGACTCTCGTTCCCGATGCCGGAACGCCTCAGGACGCTGCCCTCGTGCTCGCCCAGATCCAGGCGGCCACCCTCTCCGACCATGATGCGTTGAAGGTTCCGGCGCTCTATCCGCTCTATGCATGCGGTCACGTCTATGCGCAGGGAGACCGCGTGCTCTGGCAGGGCACGCTCTACAAGGCTATCTCCGGCCACACGGCGACCGCTGCGGACCCCGTATCCGATCCCCAGCACTGGGCGAAGGTCGTAGCGTCCACGGCCGGCGGCGCCGGCGTTCCCGAGTGGATCGGAGGAAAGTCGTACGCCAAGGGTGACCGGGTTACCAAGTACGGCACCGTCTACGAGTCGCTGATTGACGGCAACACGCTCGAGCCCGGCGTCGTCGGGTCTGACGGCGCCTGGAGCATCGTGAGCAACGGCTAGGGGAGGATCGTATGTCAATCTTCTTCGTCCAGCTGACCGAGCCTCAGGTCTGGGCCATTAGCCTTGCATGCGTACTAATACTCATGGACATCGTCACCGGCTTCATCAGCGCCGTCATCAACGGTACCGTTTCGAGCTCCAAGATGCGCGAGGGGCTCGGCCACAAGGCGCAGCTCCTCTGCGTTATCCTGCTTTCCATCATCATCGAGGCGGGCACGCAGCACGTCGTGGGCCTTGGCCTGGGCGGCGTGACCGTCACGGTCGTTTGCACCTACATCGCCGTCATGGAGGTCGCGAGCTGCATGGAGAACGTCTGCTCAGGCTATCCCGAGCTGCGCGACACCCCGCTCATGCGCATCTTCAAGCACGATGGAGGAGGCGACGCTAGTGGCGATCACTCAGCGTGAGGCCTTCGCGCAGGTAATTGAGCACCTCGTCTCGCATGACGGGGGAACGGGACACGGCTATTCCCAGATAAACCGCATGGGCGACGGCACCACGGAGGTCATCACTCTTTCCGAAGGCACGACTGTGACCGTCGCGGGCGGCGACCGTGACTGTAGCTCGGCGGTGATAACCGCCCTGCGCGCCGTTGGCGTGAACACGTTCGGCGCCACCTATACCGGCAACATGCGCACGCAGTTGCTCAAGACCGGGCTTTTCGGATGGCGAAAGATGGGCGTAAAGTCGGCGCGGCGCGGCGACATCTATCTCAACGAGAGGCATCACACCGCCGTGTGCATCTCGCCCTACGGCTCCATACGCGGCGACATGCTGGCACAGTTTTCCATCTCGGAAAAAGGCACCGTCACCGGTGCAGAGGGCGATCAGACGGGGCGCGAGAGCAACATCAAGCCGTACTACAGCTATCCGTGGGACGGCACCTTGTACTGGCTCGGCGACGGCAAGACGCTCAGCGGCACAAACACCGAGGTCAGGGACAACACCGTCTCGAGCCTCGGTGACACGCGCTACCTCGGTCCCAAGATGATTAGTGAGCTTCAGCGCCAGCTTGGGACCTCCGCCGACGGGGTCATCTCGGGTCAGTGGCTCACTAACAAGTCTTATTTCTGGGCCGTCGATGCGGGCTGCGTCGAGTGGGCGAAGGCCGGAAAAGGTTGCGGCTCTGATATGGTCCTGGCGCTTCAGCGCAAAGTGGGTTGCAAGATCTACCCTGAGTCCTGCGGTGTCCAGGCTCGCCAGATGAACAGCGGAACCATCAAACAGCACCAGCGTTGGCTTATCGCACATGGCATCTCGTGCGGCTCGTCAGGCGCCGATGGCTACCACGGCCGTGACACCAACGTCGCGATCGGCAAGGCGCTGGTCCGTGGGTTGTACCGATGACCCTCGATTATTGATTGGCAACAAACGAAAAAGCTCCCTCCCTGGTTGTCCAGGGAGGGAGCTTTTTTTGAATTAAACAAGACGATTCGTCAGTTCGACGGTGACCCTAGCGTATCCCCAAATTATCCCAAGTGCGCGTGCTAACCCGTTTTATGCGCTTCTGCCGTTGTTGTCGTACTTGAACCAGCAGGTAAACGGAGTGTTCGTTTTTGTCGTTCCTACAGGTCAGTACTGCCACATGTGATTGACGGGGCCGGAACCTTTGCCCATGTCAAAGCCGGCGGCGAGGGCGCCCGTTAGGTAGGCCTTGCCCGCGTTGACGGCGTCGGCAAGATCCATGCCCTGCGCCAGCGCGCAGGCGATGGCGGACGAGAGCGTGCAGCCGGTGCCGTGTGTGTTGTCGGTCTCGATGCGCTTGTGGCGGAACCACGTGGTGAGTGGATCTCCCAGATGGTTGCCCTCGTCATCGAGTGGCGCGGGTTCGGCCAGTACATCGTTGGCCTCGTTGACAAGATGCCCACCCTTAACGAGGGATGCGCAACCAAAGCGGCGGGTGAGGAGCATGGCAGCATTTTGCTGCGTGCGCTCGGAGTCGACCTCGTAGTCGAGCAGGGCCATGGCCTCGGGAATATTGGGCGTGATAACCGTCGCTAGCGGGAACAGGCGGCGGGTGAGCGCCTCGGCGGCATCTTCGGCAATCAGCCGTGCGCCCGAGGTGGCTACCGTGACGGGGTCGACTACCACGTTTGTCGCGTTCCAAGCGCTCAGGCGGTCGGCGATAACCTCGATAATCTCGGCAGAGGAAACCATGCCAATCTTGACGGCGTTGGGGCGGATATCGTCAAAAACGGCATCGATCTGTGCCGCGACAATATCCGGGGAGATGTTCTGCACGGCGGTGACGCCCAGGGTGTTCTGTGCGGTGATAGCGGTGATGGCCGTCTCGGCATACAGGCGGTGCGCCGTGATGGTCTTGATGTCGGCCTGAATGCCGGCGCCACCGCTGGAATCGGATCCTGCGATGGATAGAACGGCAGGTACCTTACTGCGATCCATGTTCGCTCCCTTGTTCGGTCGGAATCAAATGGGTCTATAAGCCAGCATTATAAAGATGCCCGGGCCGACTCTATGTCGAACCCGGGCGGGCGATGCAATCTTTACGCAAATGCAAGCAAATGTTCACACGTCAACAATTGACAGGCACCGGCTCGCCGCCAGAAGCGGCCGCGGCGACAGGGCTAGTCCTCCATGCCGAGGTCGATCGTGGTGCCCTCGAAGATTTTGTTGACGGTGCGGACGGCGCACATCTTGCCACACATGGTGCAAGTGCCCTCGGTGGCGGCGGGGGACTCCTCGTAGCGCTTCTTGCCCGTAACCGGGTCGAGCGCGCACTTCCACATGGCGTCCCAGTCGAGCTTGCGGCGTGCCTGGCCCATCTTGTCGTCCATGTCGCGGGCGTGGGGCACCTTTTTGGCGATGTCGGCGGCGTGTGCGGCGATCTTGGTGGCCATGAGGCCGTCGAGCACATCCTGGGCGTTGGGCAGGCATAGGTGCTCTGCCGGTGTCACGTAGCACAGGAAGTCGGCACCGGAGCTGGCGGAGATGGCGCCGCCGATGGCAGCGGTGATGTGGTCGTAACCCACGCCGATATCGGTCACCAGCGGCCCGAGCACATAGAACGGAGCATTGTGGCACAGGCGCTTCTGCAGTTTCATGTTGGCGGCGATCTCGTCGAGCGCCATGTGACCCGGGCCCTCGACCATGACCTGGACGCCGGCGGCCCAAGCGCGCTTGCACAGCTTGCCCAGCTCGATCATCTCGGCGGTCTCGGTGGCGTCGTTGGAGTCGTAGAGGCAGCCCGGGCGGCAGGAGTCGCCGAGCGAAATCGTCACGTCGTACTCGTGGCAAATCTCGAGCAACTCGTCGTAGAACTCATAGAACGGGTTCTCGTTACCGGTGACCTCCATCCAGCCAAACAGCAGTGAGCCGCCGCGGCTCACGATGTTCATCAGGCGGCCGGTCTCCTTAAAGGTCTTGATGACCGACTTGTTGATGCCGCAGTGGATGGTCATGAAGTCCACGCCGTCCTCGGCGTGCGCGCGAACGACCTCGAGCAGGTCGTCCTTGGTGAGCTTGACCAGCGGCTTTTCCATGTAGCCGATGGCGTCGTACATGGGGACGGTGCCCACCATAAGCGGCGTCTCGTCGATGAGCTGCTGGCGGAACTGGCGCGTCTTGCCCGAGTTGGAGAGGTCCATGATGGCGTCGGCGCCAAAGTCCTCGGCAATCTTGACCTTCTTCCATTCCTCGGCGGCATCGGCCTTGTCGCCCGAGATGCCCAAGTTCACGTTGACCTTGGTGGACAGGCCCTCGCCGACACCAAAGGCGCGCATGCCCTTTTTGATATGCACGATGTTGGCGGGAATGGCGATGCGGCCGTCTGCCACGCGCTCGCGGATGTACTCGGGGTCGCGATGCTCGCGCTCGGCGACCTCTTTCATCTGAGGTGTGATCTGCCCAGCGCGGGCGAAGTCGATTTGTGTGACGAGCTTGGGCTCGGTCTGTGTGCTCATTGGCACGGCTCCCTTCGTTGGCATTACCCATATCAGGTTTGCGGGTCAGGGCGGGCGCGCCCAGTCTCAGCCTGCCGTCTTGTCCTGCAAGCTCCCCGTTTATGTGGTGGGCTCAAGTATAGCTCGAATGGGTACGATTGACGCGATGAGCATGCCCGTGGGGAGGCGAACATGGAAGACAAGCATCTATATCGAGAGACGCAGTGGTATGTGTCGGCCGAGGAAGGCCGTGCCCATCATGGGCTGGTCGCAATTGGTTTTGCGGTGCTTGCCGTGCTGGTGATTGCCTGCTGTATCTGGACGTTTGGCGGGCGTGGGGGAGCTGTATGGGAGTTCGAGGCTGATGATGGCCTACCGATTATGACGGTGAGGAGTACCGGCGGTAATGCCAATACGCTCGCCATTCCGGGCGATTATTGGTACCCGCGCGATGAGTTTGTGCAGTTGCAGCTGAGTGGTGGGTCCATTCCAGGTGAAGAAATCGAACGTGTGACGTTTGACGCGGCGCTCAAAACGCTGACGGTGAAGCTCAAAGATCAAGGAGATGTGCCCACGACTATGGATATCGCCCTGACGGAATGGCGTCTGGAGCCTCCGACGGGTGTTGCGGTTTCCGAGGTTGAGCACGTCAAGATTGTCTATCAGGACGGTTCGACAAACGGGATTGCAAAGGCCGACGGTCTAGCAGAATAGGTGTCGAGCCTAGCCAGCCAATTCATAAAAGTTGCGGTGGAATAGTTCCTGATTGTGCGATAAAAGGCTCAAATAGGAACTATTCCACCGCAAGTTATATAGAGAAGGCTGAGCGGGTCAGTTTTGGGTGGCGGGTCTAGAGCATCTGTTCGTTGATGAACACGAGGGTGCCTGGGTATGAGATCTCGGGGGCGTGGCGATAGCCGATGTCGAACTCGGTGAGACGGCCGGCGTCCTCGAGTCCGTTTGCTGCCATCCAGCGCACCATGGAGCCGCGCGCCTTTTTGCTGGCGGTCGAGCGTTGGATGGGCTTGCCGTTGCGGATGCCTTCGCCAAAGAGACATGTGACGACCGCGGCATCGGTGGTGAGGCGGGGCAGAACGGCTTTGGCGTATTCCGCGCTGGCGAGGTTGACGA
The DNA here is from genome assembly GCA_048342015.1 of Collinsella sp. Taxonomy (GTDB): domain Bacteria; phylum Actinomycetota; class Coriobacteriia; order Coriobacteriales; family Coriobacteriaceae; genus Collinsella. The sequence continues at coordinate 33,487 of DBGDFS010000056.1, forward strand.
TCGTAGCGTTGGAGCCCGCCGGAGCGATGACCCGTGCGAGCTTGTCGCCCCAAAACGCGTAGAGGTCTCGGGCATCGTCGACGGCAAGCTTCGCGCCCATCTCCAGCCGATACGGTTCAACGGCATGAAAGGGGCGTACGCATCCGTAAAGGCCCGAGAGGATCCACAGATGGTCTTGCAGCCATGCGAGCTGTGCGGCATCCATGACCTCGGGCGCCATGCTTTGGTATTGAATGCCGTGATAGGACATGACGGCAGGGGAGAGGTGACGGGCGAGTGCGGGATTGTCGAGATCGCCGCTTTTCAGGATGGGCCCGAACTCATGCAGGGTGTTGAGGCAAGGCCCCAGCAGTTTGTCACTCACGTTCCATAGCGCCTGCAGGCCGCCGCTGCCTTCATTCCGCTCGATATCTAGCAGTGCGCGGTGGAGGCGAGCCGTCTCGCGCACAAAGGGTGGGATGCCCAGGACTTCAAAAGCATCTTGGGCCACGCGCATCTGCTTGGCGGGCGAAACGATGACCTGGAACATGAACTCTCCTCTGCCAAAAAGAAGTTGCGGTGGAATGCGGTCTGCGCGGGCTGGTTGAAGGCCAGGTTAGTCCGTATTCCACCGCAAGTTATAAAGGGCTGGTTTGGTGCACCTTACGAGGGTTTGCTAGGCGCGCTCGAGGAAGGCTTTGTAGCCGCGGTAGGCCTCGTAGATATCGGCCTTGTTGGCGACCTCCCACAGGGCGTGCATGGACAGGACGGCAACGCCGGAGTCGATGACGTTCATGCCATACTTGGCCATGATGTAGGCAATGGTGCCGCCACCGCCCGCGTTGACGCGACCGAGCTCACAGGTCTGGAAGTCCACGCCGGCCTCGTCCATGATATCGCGGACGAGGGCCACGTACTCGGCATCGGCGTCGTTGGAACCGCCCTTGCCGCGGCTGCCCGTGTACTTGTTAAAGCACAGGCCGCGACCCATAAAGGCCGCGTTCTTGGTCTCGAACTTGCCGGCGTAGCCCGGGTCGAAGCCGGCGGACACGTCAGAGGAAAGCATGCGGCTGCGGGCGAGCGCGCGGCGCAGGGCCAGCGGGCTATCCTCGCCGGCGAGTGCCATGATCTCGGCGACGGTGTTCTCGAAGAAGCGGCTCGTCATGCCGGTGGCACCCACGGAACCGATTTCCTCCTTGTCGACGATGAGCGTGATGCTCGTGCGCTCCACGTTGGCGACGTTGATCTGGGCGAGCATGGACGGATAGGCGCAGACGCGGTCGTCGTGGCCATAGCCCAGAATCATGGAGCGGTCGAGGCCCATGTCGCGGGCCGGGCCGGCGGGCACGACCTCGATTTCGGCGGAGAGGAAGTCCTCCTCCTCGACGCCGTACTGCTCCTTGAGGATGTCCAGGAACATCTGCTTGACGGGCTCCTTGGGGGCGTCCTTGTCGTCCTCGTCAAACTTTACAGGGCGGCCGCCCACGATCACGTCGAGGATCTCGGCGTCGACGGCATCCTTGGCAGGCTTGGACATCTGCTCACTCGAGAGGTGGATCAGCAGGTCGGAGATGGTAAAGACCGGGTCATCGGCCTTGTCGCCGATGTTGATGTCGACGGTGGTGCCGTCTTTTTTGCAGATGACGCCCACGAGTGCGAGCGGGGAGGCCACCCAGTGGTAGCTCTTGACGCCGCCGTAGTAGTGCGTGTCGAGGTAGGCCATGTCGCCGGCCTCGAAGGCGGGATTCTGCTTAAGGTCCAGACGCGGCGAGTCCACGTGAGCACCCAGGATGTTAAATCCCTGCTCGAGCGGGGCGGTGCCCAGGTTGACGAGCATGAGGTCTTTGCCGTGGTTGGCGGCGTACACCTTGTCGCCTGCCTTGAGCTCGCGGCCCTCGGCGATCACGGTCTCCAGATTGACGTATCCCGCCTCCTCGGCCATCTTGATACCGGTCTTGACGCACAGGCGCTCGGTCTTGTTCTCGCTCAAAAACTGCTTATAGCCGCGGCAAAGCTCCTCGAGCTCCTCGATCTGCTGTGGCGTGTACTTTTTCCATGCGCAGGGACGCTCCATAACGCAGGCTCCTTTCGGATCGATCGTGCTGGTTGATGTACCGTGAGCCATCGTATCACGCGCGGGCGCGCGGCGGCAGGGAAGCCTGATGTGCAGTGGCCGCGGGGCGGGGAGCGTGTAAACTGGAGTGAGCAAACCGTGCCCAGCCCAAAGCGAGGTATTTAATATGTCTGACAAGCGCCGCACTTTTGCCGTTATCGACGGCAACTCGCTCATGCATCGCGCCTTCCACGCCGTGCCGCCGAACATGAACGCGCCGGACGGTCGCCCCACCAACGCGATCTTTGGCTTTCTGAACATGTTTCTCAAGATGATCGACGCCTTTAACCCCGACGGTGTGGTCGTGGCGTTTGATAAGGGCAAACCGCGCGTGCGCATGGAGATGCTGCCGCAGTATAAGGCGCAACGCCCGCCCATGGACCCCGATCTGCACGCGCAGTTTCCGATGATCAAGGAGCTGCTCACCGCGCTCAACGTGCCGATTCTGCAGTCCGAGGGCTGGGAAGGCGACGATATCCTGGGAACCATGGCGCGCCTGGGCGAGCAGGCCGGCTGTGACATGCTGCTGGTGACCGGTGATCGCGACATGTATCAGCTTGTTACCGAGCACGTCAACGTGGTCTCGACCCGTAAGGGCCTGTCCGACGTAGCGATTATGACGCCCGAGAGCGTGGATGACCTGTATCACGGCATTACGCCGGCGCTCGTGCCCGATTTTTACGGTCTGAAGGGCGACACGTCCGATAACATCCCCGGCGTGCCGGGCATCGGCCCCAAAAAGGCGAGCGCGCTCATTGCGCAGTACGGTAGCTTGGACGAGGTCATCGCACACGCCGACGAGGTCAAGGGCAAGATGGGCGAGAACCTGCGTGCACACATCGACGACGCACTACTGAGCCGCAAGGTCGCAACCATTCGCACCGATGCGCCTGTTGAGCTCGATTTTGAGGCGACGTCCTTCCCGGCGTTTTCTGCCGATGAGGTTTCCGCGGCGCTCGGCACGCTCGGCATTACGGCCATGCAGAACCGTTTCCTGGCGCTGATTGGCGGCGAGGGCGGGATCGTGCCCGCTGCCAGCGCGTTTGAGATTCCCCCTGTTTTGCGTGCCGCCGCCGGCGATGCCGAGCCGCTCGCTGCCGCTGCCGCCGAGATCTCCCGCGCGATTGATGCCGGCGAGTGGGTCGCCGCCGTGGTGGACGACGACAAGGAAGAGGGCGCGCTCTTTGGACTGACGCGCACGCTGTGGTTGGCGACGTCCAAGGGCCTGTTCGCGCTCGAGGAGGGCGACAGCGGTGCGGCGGCTGAGGTCGAGGGCTTCAACTTCGTCCACGGCGTGATTGCCGGCGTGCTCGCACGTCTGTTTATGGAGGGCCGCGTGGCGAGCCCGGATATGAAGGCGCTCCTGCATGAGCTTTCGCCCATCGATTCTTCTGAGCTCGAGCTCATGGATCCGCTCGCTGTCGATTCCACGCGCATCTTCGATACCGTGGTCGCTGCCTATCTGCTGGATTCCGATCGCTCCGAGTTCGATGAGGCATATCTTGCCGATACGTATCTGCAGATGGCGCTGCCTGCGGCGTGCGGCGCGGAGGGTGCTGGCGAAGATGCTCCGGCGCCTGCCGCCCGTACTGCGGCCCTGACGCTGGCGCTCGTGGCTCCGTTGCGCGATTGCATGGCCCGTGAGAATGCCGCCAACGTGTTCGATGGCATCGAGATGCCGCTCGTTCCGGTACTTGCCAAGATGGAGCGCGCGGGCATGCTTGTGGACCCCGACCGCCTGCACAGTCTGTCCGAGGGCCTGGCGACCCAGATTGCCGAGGTCGAGCGCAGCATTCGCGACCTGGCCGGCGACAAGACCTTTAATATTGGCAGCCCCATGCAGCTGTCGCACGTACTCTTTGATGTGATGGGGCTTCCGACCAAGGGCCTCAAGAAGACCAAGCGCGGCTATTATTCGACCAACGCCAAGGTGCTGAGCGACCTTGCCCGCGACCACGAGATCGTGCGCCTGATTTTGGACTGGCGCGAGAAGTCCAAGATTAAGTCGACCTATCTGGACACGCTGGGCCCGCTGCGTCGAGGCGACGGCCGCGTGCACACCACGTACAACCAAACCATTACCGCAACGGGACGTCTGTCCTCGAGCGACCCGAACCTGCAGAACATTCCGACGCGCTCTGAGCTGGGGCGTACCGTCAAGACGGCGTTTTCGGCAGGCGAGGGCAGCGTCTTTTTGGCGGTGGACTACTCGCAGATCGAGCTACGTCTACTCGCGCATCTCTCAGGTGACGAGCACTTGGTGCGCGCCTTTAACGAGGGCGAGGACTTCCATGCCGAGACGGCGGCGCGCGTGTTCGGTGTGCCGGTGTCCGAGGTAACGCCCGACCTGCGCAGTCGCGCCAAGGCCGTGAACTTTGGCATCGTGTACGGTCAGCAGGCCTACGGTCTGTCGCAGTCGCTGCATATCTCGATGGCCGAGGCGCGCGACATGATCGACCGCTACTACGAGGCCTACCCGGGCGTGCGTACGTTCCTCGACAACGTGGTGGCGCGCGCCAAGCAGACGGGCTACGCCGAGACCATGTACGGCCGCCGTCGTCATATTCCGGAGCTCAAGGCCAAAAATCCGCAACTCCGCGGCTTCGGCGAGCGCACGGCCATGAACCACCCCATGCAGGGCACCGCGGCCGACATCATCAAGATCGCCATGGCCCGCGTAAGCCGCCGCCTGGAAGAGGAAGGCTTTGCCGCCCACATGATCCTGCAGGTACACGACGAACTGGACTTTGAGTGCCCCATCGACGAAGTCGAGCGCCTAATCACCATGGTCCGCGACGTCATGGAACACGTAGTAGACCTCCACGTCCCCCTAATCGCCGAAGCCAGCACCGGCATAACCTGGGCCGACGCGAAATAGGAAAGTAACCACAGTTCCAAAGTAACCAAAAGCAGAAGGGGGCTCCTTGCCAACAAGGAGCCCCCTTCGTTCAATTAAATTCAGCCTAAGTATCTAGACACTCAAGACGCCATCTTGGCGGCAGGTAAGTAAACCTAGGGCCTGGCCGGGCGGCACGGGTTAACTTTTCGTAGATTCCGCACGCAAAGAAAGCCACTTAATGTGGCTTTCGTCTTGCGCAGGACCTGACCGAGCGAAAAGTTAACCCGTGCCGCCCGGCCAGGCCCGATGGGACGGCTACCGAGCCGCCAAGATGGCGTCGATGAGCGTCAGTACGCCCCCGTCGTTGTTGCTCGGAATGCGCCACTTGGCATGCGCGTTCATGTGCTCCTCGGCGTTGTCCACGATAAAGCTGTGCCCGACGCGCTCCAGCATGGGGATGTCGTTGTAGGTGTCGCCCACGGCGGCAGCATCGGCAATATCGATGCCCAGGTGCTCGCACAGGTGAGCGACGCCGGCGCCCTTGTCGACGCCCAGGTTCATAAAGTCGATCCACTCGCGCCCGGCGTTGGTGACGTAGAGCTTGTCCGAGAACTCGGGGCTATAGGTCTCGCGGAAAGCGGGCTCGGCGTCGTAGCCGGGGAAGAAGACCGAAATCTTGTTGGACTCGAAATCAATGCCCTCAAAGCTGTCGACGTAGTTGATTGTGTTGTAGTAGACGCTGATCTCGTCGTGGTATTGATGGTCGCGGGCAAGCACGTAGAACTCGTCGAAGCAGCACAGGACGGGGACAGCGCGAGGATCCTCCGAGGCACGGCTCAAGACCTGCTGATACAGCTCCACGTCAATATTGCTCTTATAGATATAGCTGCCGCGATAGATCACGCACGCTCCGTTGTCGGGACAAAAGGCGAGGCGGTTCTTGATACCCTCGAACATCTCCTCGAGCTTGGGGGCGGGACGTCCGCTGGCGGGGCAGAATACGATGCCGGCGTCGGCGAGCTTGTCCAGGCGCTCATCAAGACCCTGGGGCAGCACGCGCTCGTCGGTCAGCAGCGTCTTGTCCATATCGACGGCGAGAATCTTAATGTTGCCGATGTTGGCGTCCGATTCGTAAGTTTGCATAAAAATGCGCCTTTCGTTTCGAGATTGTTTCAGACGTTATAACCATCAACTAGTAGTCGAGCGTATTTTCGCAGGAATGGTGCGTATTTGCACTGCAATTCACAAACTAATGAAAAAACTTTTCAGAAATTTGAATTTGCCGCTTGCGCAGCGTGCACTTTATCGTAATATAGCGAACATCGAAAACGGAGACGGCAAAAGAGCCGCTTACCGAGGAAAAGGTACCGTTTGCGATATTTGAATTGCGCCCGGCGATACGTGAAAGGAGAGGCAGATGCAGTTCGTAAAGATCATCACCACTGCAGACAATGCCATCCGACGCCAGCGCGCAATTTCCCGACGACGATAACAATCGTCTCTGTCCGCATGGGGCGCAATGCCTCAACAGAGTCATTTTGAGGTCGTTGGGTTTAAGCACGACATAGCCGCATGTTTCTAGGGCATGCCTGTGATGCATTCTGCTGAATAACCTGATATTGCACGGTTTTTGACCTCAAGGTGACTTGCAATTGACCGATGTTCTAACTAGCTACCAAGGGCGAAAGGAAACAGCCATGAGCAAGGAAAAAGTCGTTCTCGCATATTCCGGTGGTCTTGATACATCCGTATGTGTCAAGTGGCTCCAGGACGAGAAGAATCTCGATGTCGTTTGCGTCTGCGGCAACGTGGGCCAGGAAGAGACCGGACTGGATGCCAAGAAGCAGAAGGCGCTCGACCTGGGCGTTCTCGATTGCCAGGTGCTCGACCTGCGCGACGAGTTCTCCGATGAGTTCCTGACCAAAGCCATCGCCGCAAACTCCATGTACGAGAATAAGTATCCGCTGCTCTCCGCCCTGTCTCGCCCGCTGCTTGCCAAGAAGCTTGTTGAGGTCGCCCACGAGTTTGGCGCGACCTACGTCGCCCACGGCTGCACTGGCAAAGGTAACGATCAGGTCCGTTTTGAGGCCGCCGTCAAGGCCCTCGACCCCGAGCTCAAGGTTATCGCCCCGGTTCGCGAGTGGGACCTGAAGTGCCGTCCCGACGAGGTCGCCTATGCCCACGCCCACAACGTGCCGGTTCCCGAGGGTGCCAACGACAACCCCTACTCCATCGACGACAACCTGTGGGGTCGCGCCATCGAGTGCGGTCACCTGGAGGACCCTTGGAATGAGCCGCTCGATGACGCTTGGGTTATGACCAAGAACCCCGAGGACACGCCTGACACCCCGACCTATACCGAGATCGAGTTTGAGGCCGGCAAGCCTGTCGCCGTCGACGGCAAGAAGATGAAGCTCTCCGAGATCGTCATCGCCCTCAACAAGATTTCGGGCGACAACGGCTTTGGCCGTCTTGACCTGGTCGAGGATCGTCTGGTGGGCCTCAAGAGCCGCGAGTGCTATGAGGTTCCCGGCGCCCTGACGCTCATCACCGCCCACAAGGCGCTCGAGGACATCTGCGTCGAGGGCGACCTGCTCAAGACCAAGATCAAGCTCGAGCAGGATTGGGCCACCGCCGTGTACAACGGCCAGTGGTACAGCCCGCTCAAGAACGCGCTCGACGCCTTTATGGCCGATACCCAGAAGTTCGTGACCGGCACTGTCCGTCTGAAGTTCTTTAAGGGCAACTGCCATGTCGTCGGCCGCAAGAGTCCCTTCAGCCTCTACGACTACGGCCTGGCTACCTACGACCGCGACACCACGTTTGACGAGAAGGCCAGCGCCGGCTTTATCGAGATCGATACGCTGTCGCTCAAGACGTGGGCAAAGGTCCAGGGCCCCAGCTCTGCTGCTGCCCAGGCCTAGCGCCTCCTTCCCTTGGTATCCGCGCGGCCCATCCGCGTGATACATAACGGGCGCACGGGGTCCCTACCTTTCGTTATGCTTGCTGACACTTCTTAACATCGGTGGCCCCTACGTTCCGCCCGCATATATGATGCCGCGTCTGCGGCTGAGTCCGAGCCCCGCCGGGGTTGTCCGGCGGGGCTCCTTCTATCAATTTGGCGGCTCTGTGCCTATATATATGAGGAGTATCCATTATGTTCAATGCTATCGCGCATGCTTTGCTTGCCCTCGCGCCCGAGTTCGATGCTGTAAGGGTCGAGGACGTTCCTATGAGCCTGAAGGCCTGGATCGATGGTTCGCAGGGCAACATCCGGAGGGAGACGTTGGGCGCCAAGTGCATGGTGCGTCACTTCTTTGCAAATTAGCCACATGGCCCCGCGCGCGGCAGGGAGTGTGTAAAACTAGCGGTTGATAAATCGCTTTAGCGACAGGGCACATTGCTTTGGACGCTTGTTTTGGTATTTGGAGAAAGGAGACGGTTCCATGGCTCTTTGGGGCGGTCGTTTTGAGGCGGGCGTGGCCGAGGTCACGCAGGAGTTTGGCGCGTCGCTGCCGGTCGACAAACATCTCTATAAGCAGGATATCGCCGGCTCTAAGGCGCATGCCAAGATGTTGGCCGCCCAGGGCATCATCAGTGCCGAGGACGAGCAGGCGATTGCCAAGGGCCTGACCGGAATCGAACAGGATATCGATGCCGGCAACTTCACCTTCGATATCAACGATGAGGACATTCATATGTCCATCGAGAGCGAGCTGACGCGTCGCATCGGCGAGGCTGGCAAGCGCTTGCATACTGGGCGTTCGCGCAACGACCAGGTGGCGACCGATACGCGCCTGGGCGTCAAGGCGTTGGCCAAGGAGCTCATGGAGGCCAATCTTGAGCTGCGCCATGTGCTGGTGGATGCGGCCAAGAAGTACGACAAGGTGATTCTGCCGGGCTACACGCACATGCAACATGCTCAGCCCGTGCTGCTGTCGCATCACCTGCTGGCGTATTCCTGGATGTTCGCGCGCGACTTTACGCGTTTGAAGGCCGCCTTTGATGCTGCCGACAACTGCCCGCTGGGTGCCGCTGCGCTTGCCGGTACGAGCTATCCGCTCGATCGCCAGATGACGGCTGCCGAACTTGGCTTTGCGGGCGTGATCCCCAACTCGCTCGATGCCGTTTCCGACCGTGATTTTCTGCTCGATCTGCATTACGCCGGATCCGTCATGGCGATGCACCTGTCGCGTCTTTCCGAGGAGATCGTACTGTGGTCGAGCTCCGAATTTGGCTTTATCACGCTTTCCGACTCGTACTCCACTGGCTCGTCCATCATGCCGCAGAAGAAGAACCCCGACTTTGCCGAGCTTATCCGCGGCAAGAGCGGTCGCGTGTACGGCAACCTGGTGCAGCTGCTGGTAACCATGAAGGGCCTGCCGCTTGCTTATAACAAGGACTTGCAGGAGGACAAGGAGGGCGCGCTCGATACCGCCCATACGCTCATGCAGTGCCTGTCCGTTATGGCCGGAATGATTTCGACTTGGACCGTCAACGAGGATGCCATGGCGCGCGAGTGCGGCGTGGGGCACCTTGCCGCCACCGATGTTGCCGATTACCTGGCCAAGCGTGGCCTGCCGTTCCGCGAGGCACATGCCGTGGTGGGCCATCTGGTCCTGATGTGCGAGAAGCGCGGCTGCAATCTTGAGGACCTGCCGTTTGAGGTGTTCCAGGAGGCAAGCCCGCTCTTTGAGCGCGACATTACCGAGGCGCTCGATATCCCGTCGATTGTCGCCGCGCGCACGACCGAGGGCGGCACCGCTCCTGCCGCCGTTGCCGTGCAGTTGCAGCGTGCCGAGGCACAGCTCGTGGCTGACGAGGTCGTGTTTGGATCGATGACCAAGGTCGTCGAGATGGGTCACGGGGCAAAGTAGAGGTTTGGCTGAAGCCGTTTTGGCCATGTATTGATAAATCGTTTTCGCTTTACGGGCGCCTGCTGATGTGGGAGCCCGTATTTTGTTGCTATGGGGGAGGGGCTTGTCGAGAACTTCTGTAGGACCTTTGGGCAGGTTGTGAAGGGGATACGTTCGCGGGCGGCAACCGACCGCCTGCTCTGTTCGGCGCGGTTGATGGGCGGTCGGATGGTACTCTAATCGGGCTTCGAAACAGAAGTGACACATATGGAGCGCTTTAATAAATTGCAACGTTTCAATAAACAGCTTTTTGTTTAACTGCAGCTAAAACTCTGTTACGATGCAGTCCAGGCGGGTGCCGGAATGGGACTTGGGCACGCGCGAACCTACTTGAAAGGCTACTTTTATGGCTATCGAGAAGACCTTCATCATGATTAAGCCCGACGCCGTGCGCGACCGCAAGATCGGCGAGATCGTTGCTCGCATTGAGCGCAGCGGCCTTGTCATCGAGCGCATGGAGATGACCACGCTCGAGCGCGCTACCGTCGAGGAGCACTACGCCCATCTGGCCGACAAGCCCTTCTTTGGCGGTCTCTGCGACTTTATGACGAGCGGTCCGGTCGTCAAGATGGTCGTTTCCGGTCTCTCCGCTGTTGCTAAGATGCGCACCCTCATGGGCGCTACCAACCCGCTTGAGGCTGCTCCTGGTACCATCCGCGGCGACTTTGCCGTCGATGTCAACGCCAACGTGATCCACGGCTCCGACTGCCTGGAGAACGCCGAGATTGAGATCAAGCGCTTCTTTGGCTAAACCAGCTTTGACTCCTTAAAGCTGTTAGCGTGTGGCTTGGGCGCCGCGGAACTCCATCCGCGGCGCCCTTTTATTCCAAAATCTATGCAGGGGCCCGCTCGGACATGTGTTCCGAGCGGGCCCCTGCTGTTAGCTTGTGGCACTGAATAGTTTAGGCTTCGTCGACGATCTTAAGGGCGCGCGTGTGATCGATCTCGTTGAGGAGGTTAACGCGACGCTCGTGACGACCGCCCTCAAACTCGGCGTCGAGCCACTCGTCGACGATCATCTTGGCGAGCTCGGAGCCCACGACGCGGGCGCCAAAAGCGAGCACGTTGGTATTGTTGTGCATGCGGGAGAGCTTGGCGCTGAAGGGCTCGGAGCACACGACGGCGCGTACGCCCTCGACCTTGTTGGCAGCCAGGCTGATACCGACGCCGGTGCCACAGATCAGGATGCCTAGATCGACGTCGCCGTTGGCAACGGCCTTACCCACCTTGTAGCCGGCGATGGGGTAGTCAAAGCTCTCGGAGGTGTCGGTGCCAAAGTTCACGACCTCGCAGCCGCGCTCCTTCAGGTGCTCGGAGATGATGTTCTTGAGCTCGACGGCGGCGTGGTCGTTACCGATACCGATCTTCATGGATAGTTCCTCTCTGGTCTGTGCGGCGAGATTGCTAAAGGTTTTACCGCGTTCGACTGCATGATAGCGCGACTTTTGTGTAAACGCTTGGGCGTTTTTTGGTCAAACGCTTTAGCATGCAACAAGACCGGTTTCTCATGAATGAATGCCGTCAGTTTGCGCCTGAATGCCGTCTACCGGAACCTGGGTTGCGGTTTTTGATGCATTGTTATCAAATAAAAGAGCTAATTATTATTGAGAGCCCAGCCCGTTATACAAGTAGGAGATACCTATGCCTGCCGATTCCCTTCGTGATGCCGCGTTTTGCGATGTTTTGAACCGCGAACTTGTTTGTGCACTCGGCTGCACCGAGCCCATTGCCGTTGCTTATGCAGCGGCGCTGGCGAGCCAGACGCTCGGTTGCGAACCCGATCATATGGATGTTGCCTGCTCGGGCAACATCATCAAGAACGTCAAGAGCGTGACCGTGCCCAACTCGGGCGGTATGCACGGTATTGAGGCCGCGGCCGTGCTGGGTGCCGTGGGCGGCGACGCCAAGAGCGCGCTCGAGGTGCTCGAGAGCGTCGATGACGCGGACCGCGCCCGCGTGGCCGAGCTGCTTGCCGATGCGGACTACTGCGATGTGTCGCTTGTCGAGGGTGTGCCCAACCTCTACATCAAGGTGACTGCGACGGCCGGGGGCCATACCGCGGTCGTCGAGATTACCGATCACCACACTAATGTCACGTGCCATACGCTCGACGGTATTCCGGTATGCGGTAAGTCGGCGGGGGAGTGCGCCGCCTGCGCCGAGCGCGTGGTGGCCGAGCGTGCGGCAGATAACGCCGACACGCCCATGTCGATCGAGACCATCATCGACTTTATCGAGGACGGTGACATTGAGGACGCCCGCGCTGCCGTTGAGCGTCAGATTGAGCTGAATGGCGCGATCAGTGCCGAGGGTCTCGCGCACGCTTGGGGCGCCGAGGTGGGCCGTACGCTGCTGGGTGCTCGTGCCGATGACGTCGCCTGCCGCGCCCGTGCCCGTGCGGCCGCCGGGTCCGACGCCCGCATGAACGGTTGCGCGCTGCCGGTCGCCATTGTGTGCGGCTCGGGCAATCAGGGCATTACCTGCGCATTGCCCGTCATGGAGTATGCCGAGTACCTGCGTTGCGACCACGAGCGCCTGGTGCGCGCCGTGATGCTGTCCGATCTTATCGCCGTGCATATCAAGAGCTATATTGGTGCGCTTTCGGCGTTTTGCGGTGCTATTTGCGCTGCGTGCGGCGCCGGCGCTGCGATTACCTGGCTGTGCGGTGGCACGCGCGAACAGATTGGCGCGACCGTCTCGAACACGCTCGGTAACGTGGGCGGCATCGTGTGCGACGGCGCCAAGGCGAGCTGTGCCGCCAAGATCTCGGCTGCCGTCGATGCGGCGATTCTGGGCCATGATATGGCCATGCAGGGTCGCGGCTTCCGCGCCGGCGAGGGCCTGATCCAAGATACCGTTGAGCAAACAATCGCCAGTATGGGCTACGTAGGCCGCGTGGGCATGAAGGACACCGACATCGAGATCCTCAACATCATGATCGGCAAAACCCAGGTGTGCTAGTTACGCGGTTTTACCAAACCGCGTAACCAGTCGACGCTGCAAATGCCCCTAAGCGGCAATCTGCCTTTCAATCGTCGGGCATGGCCAGAAGGCCTATGCCCTCCTCTTTCAAGGCACATTGCTCGCTTAGGGGCATTTTCGCTGACTTGTGCTCAACCTGCGGCGATATTTGGTTTGGAGCGAGGGGTCCTACGACAGTTCGTCGGCTACTTGGTGTTCGTAGAAGGCTTCGATTACGGCGTTAAAGTCGCGGGCGAAGTCTTCCATGGTTCCGCGCCAGGTGGCTCGGCCGGGTTTTCCCTGGCCAACATAGGCAGTTTGAATGCCGCAGGCGGGACTGGGGAAGTCGCGCTTGGGATCGTTGCCCACCATAAGGACCTCGTGTGGCTCGAGCCCCATCACCTGAAGCTGCTCTAGATAGTAGGTGGCATCGGGCTTGCAGCGGGTGGCGTTTCCCATGTGCGTCACGAGTTCAAAGGGGGCGTCGGCCAGGTCGCCCCAACCCATGCGGCACTCGATGGCCCCCTGGGGAAAGCTGGGGTTGGTAAAGAGCGCGCAGCGCAGCCCTGCGTCCTGTACGGCCTGGAGCGCGGCGTGTGCGCCCGGCATGGCGTGGGCGTTAATGATATCGTCGTTCTTGTACGGAAGAACTTCGCGGTCATAGTAGGTAAACGCCTCGTAGATGAGGGGATCGGAGAGGCAGATCCCGCATCGGCGCTCGACCTCTTCTTGGTAAAACTCAAGATTGGTGCGGTTGTCCGTGCCGCTGCGGCGATTGGCGTTGAGGTCGACCAGGATGGTGCCGAGGCGCGCCATCGTGCCACCGCGGCTGCGGCGCCCGATATCCGCGAGCATCGAAGAGACATCCTTAAAATAGCGAAGGATGAACGCGTTGAGGTTGATGCTGAGAAGCGTTTCGTCCATATCGAAAACGACTGCTTTGAGCACGCGGGCACCTTTCTCGAAAAATCGATCTAGAATCGTTGGCTCCGGATACTTTACCCCAAAGCCGAATGCCTGGCTGGTTATCGTCAAGTTGCGGAGACGTGTGTTCATAAGATTACGAAAAAGTCTCCACACGAGTAAAAAATCGCAGTTCACGCTTGAAATCGAACTCATTTCCCCGTAACCTATACGAACGTGATTGCATAAGCGTCACATTAGTATCTGTCGGCTCCCGAGTGTTCCTAAACGTTGTGTGCTTGTCGCACCCTTCTGTAGGTCCTAGCAATCGGGGCCCCGTAGTTCGAAAGGGGTCCACCTTTGAGTGAGATTCAGAACTCGTCCATTTTCTCTCTTGACGATGTCAACGAGGAGGAGATGAACAACCTCATCGACGGTACGATTACCGACTTTGATGAGGGCGATCTCGTTAACGGCACTGTCGTTAAGATCGAGCATGACGAGGTGCTCGTTGACATCGGATTCAAGTCCGAGGGCGTTATCCCGGTCCGCGAGCTGTCCATCCGCAAGGACGCTAACCCTGCAGACATCGTTGCACTCGGTGATCCCATCGAGGCTCTGGTACTCCAGAAGGAGGACAAGGACGGTCGTCTGGTCCTGTCCAAGAAGCGTGCCGAGTACGAGCGTGCTTGGAACCGCATCGAGGAGAAGTTCAACTCCGGCGAGAACGTCGAGGGCGAGGTTATCGAGGTTGTCAAGGGCGGCCTGATCCTCGACATCGGCCTGCGTGGCTTCCTGCCCGCCTCCCTCGTCGACCTCCGTCGCGTCAAGGACCTCACCTCCTACATGGGCACCCGCATCGAGGCCCGCGTCATCGAGATGGACCGCAACCGCAACAACGTCGTCCTCTCCCGTCGCGTCGTGCTCGAGGAGTCCCGTAAGGCCGAGCGCTCCGAGATCCTGTCCAAGCTCAAGTCTGGCATGCGTCTCCAGGGCACCGTTTCCTCCATCGTCGACTTCGGCGCCTTCGTCGACCTCGGTGGTATCGACGGCCTCATCCACATTTCCGAGCTCTCCTGGAACCACGTCAACCATCCTTCCGAGGTTGTCAAGGTCGGCCAGGAGGTCGAGGTCGAGGTTCTCGACGTCGATCTCAACCGCGAGCGCATCTCCCTGGGTCTCAAGCAGACCACCGAGGATCCGTGGCGCGCACTGGTCAAGAAGTACCCCGTCGGCGCTATCGTCGAGGGCACTGTGACCAAGCTTGTCCCGTTCGGCGCTTTCGTCGATCTGGGCGAGGGCATCGAGGGCCTGGTGCACATCTCCGAGATGGCCAACAAGCACGTCGATCAGCCTTCTCAGGTCACCCACGTGGGCGACAAGGTTCAGGTCAAGGTCATGGAGATCGACCTCGACCGTCGTCGTATCTCCCTGTCCATGAAGTCCGCTGCTGAGACTCTGGGCGTCGAGATCGAGGTTACCCCGCTGCCTTCCGAGAAGAAGGACGAGGAGACCGACGCCGAGTAAATCGGTTTGACGATCACTTGTTTTAAGGGATCCGTCCGCAATGGACGGGTCCCTTTTTTGCATTTGCTGCTGAGGTGCGCGATGCTGCCCGGGCTGTCCACAGGCTATTGGGTTGTCAGTGCATGAAAAATGCCGACATCCCGCCTCGGGGAGGAGGCGGGAACACACCGAGTAGACGGAGGGGTGTGGAGCGCGGTCGCGTCTCGACTGACGACGTTGCCCATCGACAGGACCATTGTAGCGCATGGCGGTTCTTGGTTTATCGTGTCGAGCGTTTGCGTTGTGCCATTGCCTGCGGCAACGGTGTGTTACACTCTTGCACTGTTGAGTGGGCCAGACGGTCGCGCGATGTGCTGCTTGCAGCACGCGTGAGGAAAGTCCGGGCTCCAGAGGGCGGGATGCCGGCTAACGGCCGGGCGGAGTGATCCGACGGAAAGCGCCGCAGAAAAGAAGACTCCCACCTGCGCCGCAAGGCGTAAAGGGAAAAGCTGAAACGGTGGTGTAAGAGACCACCAGCGTCGTGGTAACACGGCGGCTTGGCAAGCCCCATCCGGAGCAAGCGCGAATAGGAACGCTATGGGCCGGCCCGGTCCGCGTTCGGGTAGCGTGCGTGGAACTGCACGGTAACGTGCAGACAAGATAAATGACCGTTCACGACAGAACCCGGCTTATCGGCCCACTCAGCACTTTGTTGACGCTGCGAACCCGTCAGCGCGGCAATCTGCCTTTCAAGCCTTCGGGCATGACCATAAGGTCAATGCCCTTGTCTTTCAAGGCACCTTGCTCGCGCTGACGGGTTCTCGCTGTTGGTGACGGTATCATTGGCGTTTCCGTTCTTGTTGGCGAGGTCAACGGTGCTGTCTTTGCCGTATTATTGAGGCTGTTTGTTGCTGCGCTTTATTCTGTTGAGGGACTTTGTTGGACAGCTATTTTACTCTGCAATCGAATATTGAGGCTTCGGGCGAGTTTGTGGACCGCAAGAGCCGGTTTATTGCCCAGCTGGTCCATATTGAGTCCGAGGATGAGGCGAATGCCTTTATCGAGATGGTTCGCAAGCGTCATTACGACGCTCGACACAATGTTCCCGCGTGGATTTTGGTCGATGGACGTGAGCGCCAGAGCGATGACGGTGAGCCGAGCCGCACGAGCGGCATGCCGACGCTCGAGGTGCTGCGCGGCGCAGGGCTCAAAAATGTTTGCTGCGTGGTGACACGCTATTTTGGCGGCACGCTGTTGGGGCCTGGTGGCTTGGTGCGCGCCTATACCGCGGCGACGCAGGCGGCGGTGGCAGCTGCTCGGGAGGCTGGGCAGATCGTCGAGATGACGAGTGTCGTGCCGGTTGACGTGCATGTTGCCTATCCGCAGTATGAGCAGGTGCTTCGTTTGGCGCAGGATTCGGGTGCCAAGGTTTCGGATACCGATTACGCGGATACCGTGACGATTCACTTGGTGTTTAAAGCGGGGGAGCAGGAGCTGTTTTGCGCTAAGATGCGTGAGCTTATGGCGGGGCGCGAGGAGATCGAGGTCGGCGCTCCCGAATTTGCGGAGTTCTAACGACGACGGCCGGCGTGCTTTTGGAAGAATCCCAAGAGCGCCGGCCGTCGTTTTTATGTTGCTGCCGTTTACTCGGCGAGCTGCTTTAGCACATCGCAGGCGATCTCGACTGCATCGTCGATGCAGCCGGGGCAGCTGCGGAGCGGACCCTTGTCCGATCCGATGCCCTTGAGCGTGCCGCAGACGGTCGTCGTGTTCTTCTCGCCAAAACGCTTGGCGATTTCGCGCGACAGCTTGTAGGTCTGGCCCTTGGTCTTGGGGTTTTCCATGCCGTCGCTCATCACGAAGCCCATGATGGCCACGGCGCCCGAGATGGCGCCGCAGGTCTCGGTCATGCCACCCATGCCGGCGCCAAAGCCCTCGGTGAGGGTAAAGGCGGTCTGGGGGTCGAGCCCGACGGCGGGCGCGAGCGTGCAGGCGACGGCCTGTGCGCAGTTGAAGCCACGGGCGTGATATTCGGCAGCTTGAACCTGACAGGCGGTGATGTCGAGCTGGGCCGTATCGATTTGCTTCATCGTTGTCTCCTTGGTCACGGTGTACCCGCCTATGGTACCCGTGACGGGGCATGTAATCATCGAGAGCTTCATGTATGCCTCATTTTTATCTATCGAGCAAATGCCCAAGGCTTGAGATAAATACCCCTGATCAATTTGTCCCTTAACCTACCTTGGGGATGGGTTGAGAGGGGTACAGGGTAGCGGTATCGTGAACCGAATAAAATTAAAACCCAGGCAAGGGAGCTAGATATGAGCGAGCAAACCATCGGTACTACATGTGTTCAGGGCGGCTATCACCCGGGAGATGCCGAGCCGCGCCAGGTGCCCATCTACCAGTCCACCACGTGGAAGTACGACACGTCCGAGCACATGGGCAAGCTGTTTGACCTAGAGGAGTCGGGCTACTTCTACAGCCGTTTGCAGAACCCCACGTGCGATCTCGTTGCCGCCAAGATCCTCGAGATGGAGGGCGGCACCGCTGCGATGCTCACGAGCTCGGGCATGGCGGCGAATTTCCTCGCGATCTTTAACGTGGCCGGTGCCGGCGATCATGTGGTCGCGAGCTCTGCTATTTACGGCGGTACGTATAACCTGCTCGCCCACACCATGGGCCGCATGGGCGTGACCTGCACGTTCGTCGCCCCCGACTGCACCGATGAGGAGCTCGAGGCAGCCTTTGAGCCCAATACCAAGCTCGTCTTTGGCGAGACGATCGCAAACCCCGCCCTTGCCGTGCTCGATATTGAGCGCTTTGCCAAGGCCGCGCATGATCACGGTGTACCGCTGATGGTCGACAACACCTTCCCGACACCCGTGATGTGCCGTCCCTTTGAGTGGGGCGCCGACATCGTCACGCACTCCACCACCAAGTACATGGATGGACATGCTGCCTACCTGGGCGGCGTGATCGTCGACCACGGCCAGTTTGACTGGATGGCCCATGCGGACAAGTTCCCGGGTCTTACCACGCCCGATGAGAGCTATCACGGCGTGACCTATGCCGAGAAGTTCGGTCGCGAGGGCGCCTTCATTACCAAGGCAACCGCTCAGCTCATGCGCGACCTCGGCCCCATGCAGAACCCGCAGGCGGCCTTCTTCCTGAACAGCTCGCTCGAGAGCCTGCACGTGCGCATGCCGCGTCATTGCGAGAACGGCCTGGCCGTTGCCAAGTTCCTGCAGAGCCATCCCAAGGTGCGCTTCGTGAGCTATCCGGGCCTGGAGGGCGACAAGTACTACGACATGGCTCAGAAGTACATGCCCAACGGTACCTGCGGTGTTGTGAGCTTTGGCTTTAACGGTGGTCGCGCGGCGGCCGAGACCTTTATGAAGAGCCTTAAGCTCGCCCAGATCGCCACGCACGTGGCCGATGCGCGTACCTGCTGCTTGCATCCCGCTAATGCCACGCATCGCCAGATGAACGATGAGGAGCTCATCGCCTGTGGCATTTCTGCCGACATGGTGCGCCTGTCGTGCGGCCTCGAGGATACGGCCGATCTGATTGCCGACCTTGAGCAGGCGCTCGAGCAGTGCTAGGCTAGCGTTCGTGCGAGGCGCCGATGCTGGCAGAAAGCTTCGGCGACCTTTCGTTCCGATTCCGTAGGCGGGACCCCAATTGCGGCTGTTTGCATGCGATTGGGGCCCCGTTTTTTTGCGTTGGGCCACTCGAAAGGATGGATATGGAGAAAACTGCAGAGCAGCTGCGCCGCGAGCACATTGCCCTAGAGGGCGACACCCATGGCAAGAACAAGTGGGCGATTCTGTTTACCGTGCTCATCATGACGTTTATGGTGTGTCTGGATTCGACCGTCGTGACCGTGGCGCTGCCCGTGATGCAAAAGGAGCTGGGCGTGGGCCTCGATCGCATTCAGCTGGTAAGCTCGGTGTATCTGCTTGCGACATGCGTGGCTATGTTGCCGTTTGGCCGTCTGGGCGACGTGCGCGGCAAGGTGGGCGTATTTCAGCTGGGCGTAATCGTCTTTACGGTCGGCTCGTTGCTGTGCGGCCTTTCGGGTTCGCTCGAGGTTCTTATCTTGGCGCGCATTGTTCAGGGTGTCGGTTGCGCGGCGGCCATGGCTAACAACATGGGTATCATCACCGAGTCGTTCCCGGCGCGCGAACGAGGCCGTGCTATGGGTATTCTCGCGACCTTTGTGGCCCTCGGCATGATGTGTGGCCCCGTGCTCGGTGGCATGCTGGTGGCAAGCTTTCCCTGGGAGAGCATCTTCCTCATCAACCTGCCTATTGGCGTCATCTCGTTTATCGTGGGGCTCTACACGCTGCCGCATGTTAAGCCGGAGGCCGGCGAGCGCCCCATGTCCCTGATCGAGGCCGCTCATCGCTGCTTTGCAAATTCGGCCTTCACCATCAACCTTGTCTGCATGCTCATCGTCTTCGTTGGCATTGGCGCATCCGAGTTTATCCTGCCGTTCTATTTTCAGGACGCCCACGGCTTTGGTTCCGACATTTCCGGACTGCTCTTTTTGGCGCTGCCGATGGTGAATGCCTTTATCGGGCCGCTTTCGGGCACGGTTTCGGATCGTGTTGGCTGCGAGGGCCCCACGGCAGTCGGCCTGGGCGTGTACGTGTGCGGGCTCTTTGCGGTAAGTATGCTCGACGAGCGCTCTTCCATCCCTGTGATTGTGTGCTGTGCCGCGTTTATGTCGTGCGGTACGTCGATTTTCCAGAGCCCCAACAACTCGCTGTATATGGGCTCGGCTCCGCGCGAAGCGCTCGGCTTTGCGGGCAGCCTGGGTAGTTTGGCGCGCTACGCCGGCATGGCGCTCGGCATTACGGCGGCGTCGCATATCCTGTATGGGCAGATGAGCGTGGCAATGGGCGAGGCCGTGACCAGTTTTGTTACAGGTCGTCCGGACGTATTCCTATTCGGCTTTCGCTCGGTGTTCTACGTACTCATGGCTGTGGCCGCCGTGGGCTTTGCGCTTGCCATGGTGCGTTTGGTGAAGATGCGCGCCCGCCATTAGCATGTTGGGAGGCTGTCTGCCACGATTCGCGCCGTCCCAAAAAGACTGGTTTGTGGTGCGATGTGGCTTGTGGGGCGGGCGGGGGTCGGTCCGTGGTAGACTATCGAACAACGTTTATTAATCGCGCGGTATCGTTGCCGCGAGAAGGGGTTGCGCCATGCAGGAGCTTGAGGATCGTATTCGCCATGACGGCATCGTAAAGGCCGGTAACGTCCTTAAGGTTGATGCCTTCCTCAACCACCAGTGCGACGTTGAGCTGTTCGACCACATGGGCGCCGAATGGGCCCGTCTGTTCGAGGGTGTCGAGATCAACAAGATCCTGACGATTGAGGCTTCGGGTATTGGTATGGCCTGCATCGCAGCTCAGCATTTTGGCGGCGTGCCGGTGGTCTTTGCAAAGAAGGCCCAGTCCATCAACCTTGACGGCGAGCAGTATGCCACGACCATCTATTCCTTTACCAAGCAGAAGGAGTACCCGGTCATTGTCGGCAAGCGCTTTCTGTCCGAGGGCGATAAGGTCCTGATTATCGACGACTTCCTGGCCAACGGCTGCGCGCTTGAGGGCCTTATTAAGATCTGCGAGGCTGCGGGCGCCGAAGTTGCCGGCATTGGCATCGCCGTTGAGAAGGGCTTCCAGGGCGGCGGCGATAAGCTCCGTAAGCGCGGCTTCCGCGTTGAGAGCCTGGCCCGTATCGCCGATATGGACTGCGAGAACGGCGAGATCACCTTCGCCTAAGCGCGCAACACAAGCGATTGGTATGCGATGTGACAAAGGGACTGTCCCTTTGTCACATTTTTTGTATGAGGGGAGGTGCTGATATGGATGAGAACAAGATGGAATGGCGCGAGTATGCGCGCTATGCCGAGATGTCGGTCGAGGAGTTGGCGCGCGATTGCGAGGTGCAGATGTTTCGCGCGACGGGTCCGGGCGGACAGGGCGTGAACACGACGGACTCGGCGGTACGCATGAAACATATCCCTTCGGGGATTGTCGTGACGGCGCGTGAGAGCCGCAGCCAGTTTCAGAATCGCGCGAGCTGTCTGCGTAAGCTGCGCGCTGAGCTTGAGCGTCGCGGGCGTCCACCGCGCCGACGCGTAAAGACCAAGGTGCCTCAGCGCTCTCGCCAGCGCAGGCTCAATGACAAGCACTTCAACGCGATTAAAAAAGCCAACCGACGCAAGCCGGGCAGCGACGAATAGCCTCCTCGTAAGTTGCGGTGAAATAGGGACTGTTTATGCAGCTAAAGCCGTAAGACAGTCCCTATTTCACCGCAACTTAGGTGGGGTTAGCGGGTGGGGTGCCAGACCTCGAGGGCGCCGGCGAGGATGTCGACCTCGATGCGTGAGGCGACAACGGGCTCGCCGTCGGCCTGGATGGGGTAGTCGGGCTCCTCCAAGGTGAGCGCGGCATGGCGGCATCGGCGCATGCGAACCGGTGGCAACTTGGTATGGTGGCCGTCCTTAGCCGAAAGAAACATAGGCAGGGCAACCGCGCGAGGGACGGGGCCGCAGGCGTAGCAGACGTCGAGCATGCCGTCGCAGGGGTCGGCATCGGGGCAGATACGATAGCCCGAGCCATACGTGGGGCCCAGCTGAATCGCCATGATGATCGCCCTCACGCGCTCGGCGGGCGCGCCGTCAAAGCTGGCTGTCATGGGGTAATTGCGATAGCGTAGGCCAAACTGCTCAAGTCCCGAGAGAGTGTAGAGCGGAGTGCCGGCGAGACCCGTCTTTTTGCGCAGCTCGGTGGTGCCCAGGCCGATGGCGGCATCGATGCCGATCGAAAGCGTCTGGTCGTAGTACTCAACGGAAGCCTCGCCGCTACCGCTTGCGGGGTTCCATGAGCGAATGCGCCCGATGTCCTGACGCTGCAGCTCGCAGGAGAGCAGCGCGCCAAAATCCTTACCGGAGAAATCGTCGATGCCGAGTGTTTGGGCAAAATCGTTGCCGGAGCCCACGGGTAGGATGGCGAGAGCGGGGCGGACCGCCTCATCCTGCGTCATAAGCCCGTTGACGACCTCGTGAATCACGCCGTCGCCGCCGAGTGCGATAACCGTGCGGTAGCCCTGAGCCTGTGCGGCCAGTTCCTTGGCGTGTCCCCTTCGCTCGGTTAGCACCAGGTCAAACTGGGATGCGCGTGCGGTCATGTCCAAAAAGCGTTGCAGGCGCTCGGCAACTTCGCGCGCCGCACCCGACTGGGCGGCGGGGTTGGCGATGATGAGCGTGCGACCAAAATCAGTTGCGTGCATGGGGCGACTCCCGGCGTATGCCGTGACGGTGCGGTCGCGCTCAGGTCGAATTGCCCCCGATTGTGGCTGCACGGCGAATACTTACGTCTACTCTATCAGGTCGTTGTGGCGCTCGATAGCATCCGCTACCGTACCGCCCTCATCTACAATAAGCGAACGGCGCTTGGGCGAGATGATGCGCTGGGCGGGGTACACGCCGCGGTGTCCGGCGGTTAGGTAGCTGATAAAGGCCACGATGACAAAGAACCCGGCTGCCGTGCCGTGGAACAGGTCGATGGCCATCATACAGGTGGTGATAGGCACGTTAAGGCCGGCGCAGAACACGCCGAGCATGCCCAGCGCTGCCAGAAAGCTGGGATCGATTCCGACGAGGCAACCGATCCAGCCGCCGAGCGCCGCACCGATACCAAACAGGGGCGTGACCTCGCCGCCTTGGAAGCCGGCGCCCAGGGTGAGCGCTGTCACCACGAGCTTGATGGCTGCGTCGGCAAGGGTCGTGTTACCGGCGAACCCGGCGCCCGAGAGCCAGGTGGCAAGGCCGGCATACTTCCAGGCGTCGAGCATCGCGTAGGCCGCGAGCACCACGAGTGCGCCTATGAGTGCGCGAACGAGGTAATTGGTGATAAAGCGACCGTAAAGGCTCTTGACGGTTCGAACCGACCACGCAAAGAGGCGTGCCGTCAGACCGAAGATGATGGCGCTAATAACAACGATGACGACCGTCCGTGGTGTCATGTTGGGAACGCTGGCGATAACATTCGCCTCGTACTCGGTTCCCAAGGCAAGCGACGTAAAGTAGCCGGTAAACGAAGCGACCAGGCAGTAGATGCCCGCGGTGTAGTCGATCTTGCCGATGAAGCACATCTCCATGCCAAAGAAAGCCCCGGCAAGGGGCGAGCCGAACACGGCGCCAAAGGCCGACGAGATGCCGGCGAGCATGAGGTCGTGGTGGTCATGCTTTTTGAGGTGGGCGAGGCTCGAGATGTTGCTGGCGATGGTGCCGCCAATCTGCACCGCAGCTCCCTCGCGACCGGCCGAGCCGCCGGTGAGGTGCGTGAGCGTGGAGCAGACGAAGGTGAGGATGGCCATGCGCATATGGATGAGGCGTGTGCCCAGAGCGGAGTCGATGACCAGGTTGTTGCCACGCTTGGCGGCGAGACCGTGGTTTTTGTACACCCATGCGGTGGCAACGCCCACAACGGGAAGCAGCGCGTAAATCCACGCATGGTGCTCGCGATAGTCGGTCGCGATATTTAATGAGGCCAAAAACGCCCAAGCGGCAACGCCCATGGCGAGCGAGACGGTGACGACGAGTACGAGCAACTTAGTGCTCGCTAGTAGGTTGCGGGCGTTGCGGCGCGTGTCGGCAGCCAAGAGATGCTCGGAGCGGGTAAGTTGATGCCTGCCTGCCGTGATGACGTCATTAAGGGAGAAAAAACCGCCGTCGTCGAGCGGCTGGAAATGATCCTGCGCTTTGTTTGCGCTTTCGGGTTTGTCGTTATGAGCCATACGTTCCTCTTTTAGGTTGCAACGCAAGCAATTATAAAACGCGGTAAACGCGACGAGCCGGTGGGTTGGTTTCCATTCTGTTTCGCGGCCTGCAACCGACAGGTGTATTTGCGGGTACAGGCCGAGTCGCGGTCGTGCGTCGGGGGATTATACTGAGACAAGCATAAAGAATTGGCGCCCCTGTTGTGCGCCGTGGCATTAAGAGGTGCATATGGCAGAGAAACTCATGCCGTTGGAGGATGCGCAGTCGATTGTTTTGTCGCACGTTGCTCCGACGGATCTCATCGAGATTCCCGTGTGGCAGGCGGCTGGTTTTCCCTTGGCCGAGGACGCGGTGGCCGATATCGACATCTCGCCGTTTGCCAACAGCGCTATGGACGGATATGCCGTGCGCTCGGCGGACTTGGCGCAGGCATCTGGCGAGGCGCCGGTGACGCTCGACGTTATCGGACACGAGGCCGCGGGCCATGTGTTTGAGGGCGCAATCGGCGCGGGCGAGACGGTCCGCATCATGACGGGCGCGCCGGTACCCGAAGGTGCCGATGCCGTGGTGAAGTATGAGATCGTTGATGTGCTCGACGGTGACGGCAACGAGGGCTCGCGTGTGAGGTTCTCGGCGCCGGCCAAGGTGGGGGAGAACGTTCGCTCGGCTGCTGAGGAAGCTCATGCCGGCGACGTCGTGATGCGCGCCGGCGAGGTTGTGGCTCCGGCGGGCGCCGGCCTGCTGGCGAGCGCCGGGTATGCGAACGTGAAGGTGCATGCCGCTCCGCGCGTGGGCATTATCTCGCTGGGCACGGAGCTGGTCGCGCCGGGTGAGCTGCCGGCGCGCGGGCAGATTCGCGATTCCAACTCGTCGGCGTTGATGGCCGAAGCACTCGATGCCGGCGCGGAGCCCGTGTTCTACGGCATTGCGCCCGATGATGAGCAAGCGATCGCCGAGCTGGTGCATCGTGCCGTGCAGGAGTGCGACTTTGTCATTACGAGCGGTGGCGCCTCGGCGGGCGATTACGACTATGTGACGGCGCTCGTCCGGCGTGAGGGCGAGGTGCTGTTTGACCGCATCTCGATGCGTCCGGGCAAGGCCATCACGTTTGGCTTGCTCGGGGGTAAGCCCTACCTGGGGCTTTCGGGCAACCCGGCCGCGGCGTATGTGGGCTTTGAGATGCTTGCCCGTCCGGCGATTCGCAAGATGCGCGGTTTTGCCGAGGTTGCGCGTCCCGTGCAGCAGGCGACGCTCACGCACGGCGTGAAAAAGCGACAGCATCGCCGCTTCTTCGATCGCGCCACGGTTTTGCGCGACCCCGAGACCGGTGAGTTGTTGGTGACCGAGGCTAAGACACAGAATTCGGCGCTGCTTGGAACTATGCAGCGTGCGAACTGCCTGCTGCGTATTGACGAAGGACCGTGCGAGCTCAAGGCGGGAGATGCCGTGGACGTTGTTCGCGTCGACCTGCCCGAGGGCGCCGTGTTGTAGGGGGAATGCTATGGAGCTGAAGATATCGATCGTGACGTGCTCGGACACACGCGATCTTTTGCAGGATGAGGCCGGAGCCGCACTCGAGGAACTTATCGAGGCACAGGGCTGGACGGTCGCCTCACATGTGGTCGTGCGCGACGACGTCAGCGAGATCGGTGATGCCATTATGGAAGCCGCCGATGAGTGCCACGCCAATGTCGTGCTCACCTGCGGCGGCACGGGGCTTTCGATGCGCGATGTAACGCCCGAGGCGACGCGTTCCGTCTGCGACCGCGATGTGCCGGGTATTGCCGAGGCAATTCGTGCCTACTCCATGACCAAGACGCGCCGCGCCATGCTCTCGCGCGCTATTTGCATGCAACGAGGTCATACACTTGTCGTAAACTTTCCCGGTTCTACGAAGGCCGCCCGCGAAAGCTGGGAGGCCATAACAGACCAGCTGGAGCATGCGGCTCAGATGACGGCGGGCGGCGGACATACCAACTAAGCGGTTTACCTGCGGCGGGGCGACCTGAACGGCTGCTCCGCCTTTGTTTTCCGCCGAATCGACGCCGAGGTGCACGGTAACTTGAAACTATATTCTCTGACGAGAATAATATCTCACTATCATTATTCGCGCAGAAGTATAATCTGATTGCAGATTAAAGCCCGAGGCGGGGTGCCCGGGCATAGCGTTCGAAAGGGTTGAACATGTTCGATATGGTTTCTCGCCGCGGATTCGTTTCGCTTTCTGCTGTCGCCGCTGCCGGCCTTGGTCTTGCCGGCTGTTCGGGCAGCAAGACGTCCGAGCCGGCCGGATCCGATGTCGGCTCCGCCAAGGCCTCTTCCAAGAAGGAAACCGTCGAGCTGCAGGTCTTTGCCGCTAACTCCCTCGAGAAGGCCCTGCCCGAGGTTCAGGAGCTCTACACCGACCAAACCGGCACCACCTTTGCCGACACGCAGTTTAAGGCCTCCGGCGACCTCGTCGAGCAGATGAAGGCCGGCGCCACGGTCGACGTGCTCATCACCGCTTCCAAGGGCACCATGGATGACGCTGAGACCGCCGAGCTCGTCGACACCGACACCCGCGAGGACATGTTCGTCAACGATCTCGTGATCATTCGCGCCGAGGGCTCCGATACTAAGGTCGAGGCCATCGCCGACGTCGCGAATCTGGACGGTAAGATTGCCATCGGCGACGCCAAGACCGTCCCCGCCGGCAAGTACGCCAACCAGGCGCTGGCTTCCGTGGGCCTCTATACCGGTACCGAGGGCGACGACGGCGAGTACGCGCCCGAGCTCGCCGACAAGGTAGCCCTGGCCGACAAGGTCGGCACCGCTGCGTCTTACGTCTCTACAGGCGACTGCGTGGCGGGTTTTGTCTACAGCTCCGATATCTTCCGCTACGACGGCATCGAGGAGGCCTTCGTGTGCCCCGAGGACTCGCACAAGCCCATCGTGTATCCCGGCGCTGTCGCCGATAGCTCCGAGCATGCCGACGAGGCCAAGGCGTTCATCGACTTCTGCCTGACCAACAAGAAAGCCCAGAAGATTTGGGCCAAGTACGGCTTTGAGCTTTCCGAGTAGTGCGAAAGGGCACTGTATAACGATATTCTTGAGGGCGGGCGTTCTTGCGATCGCCTGTCCTTTTTGATTGAACCGGCGTGCCTGCGCGCCGTTGCCCTGTGTTTGAGGAGTCGCCCGTGTCAAGGAAAACGATTCGCCTGCTCGCCGCGCTGGCAGCGGTTCTCTTTGCGTTTACCTCGCTGCCTGGGGCTGCCTGTGCCGAGGCTCTCTTTACCACCGCCGATGGGTGCCAGGCGACCGAGGACTCCGCGCTTATCGATGGCGTCGAGTTTGGCCTCAACGCGTTTGAGCGCAATGCCAAGGGCACGGCACGCTCGTTTGCAGGTCAGCCCGAGGGCTATCGATTTCCCATCTACAAAAAGACGACGCTTGTGACGGTGACGACGCCTTCGAACATCGTGGTGTGGGTTGATGCACACGCCGCTAAGGACGCGGGGCTCGACATTACAAACGCCTCTGACCAAAAGGCGCTTAAGAAGATGCTCACGGGGCTCGATAAGTCTCACTCCATGGGCGGAGCGCTGCTGGAGGACTCCAGGCTTGAGTGGGTGTTTACCTCGGACAACGAACTTGTGCAGGGCGATTATCGCTATCAGTTTAAGGTGAAGGGCGAAGACGGCGATTGCTACACGGTGGTGAATGCCGCCGAGGCCGCGAACGCCGAGCTTGATCTGGGTGGCGGAGCCCTGTGGAGCGACAACGCCGCCTTAGTGCCGTATGCGAGCGTCTCGACGACGGAGCCACCTTCGCTGGCGGAGTGCGCCCAGACGTTTTTTGGCGGCATCGACTACCGTCCGTTTTGGGTTTCTATCAAAACGAGCGGCCTTGCCCTGCTGATCTCCTTTGCGCTGGGCCTGTTCGCCGCGTGGAAGACTATGGGTACCTCGAGTCGCATCAAGGGCCTGCTCGATTCAGTCTTTACGATTCCTATGGTGCTGCCACCCACGGTCTGCGGCTTTTTGCTGCTTATGCTATTTGGTCGATCGACCGGGGTGGGCCAGTGGCTTATCGCGCACGGCATCTCGATCGTCTTTACGTGGCCCGCGGCGGTCATTTCGGCCGTCGTCGTGTCGTTTCCGCTGGTTTACCGCACGGCGCTCGGAGCCTTCGAGA
The DNA here is from genome assembly GCA_048342015.1 of Collinsella sp. Classification (GTDB taxonomy): domain Bacteria; phylum Actinomycetota; class Coriobacteriia; order Coriobacteriales; family Coriobacteriaceae; genus Collinsella. Next base: position 61,671 of record DBGDFS010000056.1, read on the forward strand.
GTCTTGACGCGCAGATGCTCGACGCCGCGCGAACCCTGGGATGGTCCGAGCGTCGCATCTTTGCCAAGCTCATGATGCCGCTTGGCTGGCCCTCGATTGCCGCCGGCACGGTGCTCGCCTTTGCCCGCGCGATGGGCGAGTTTGGCTGCACCCTGTTCTTTGCGGGCAACTACGCCGGTATTACGCAGACCATTCCCATTGCGATTTACTTTGAGTGGATGGGCGGCAATACGTCGGTGGCCCTCTTTTGGGTCGTAGTCGTAATCGCGTTCAGCTTCCTGGTCATTCTGTTCATCAATATGTACACGGCGCATTCGCAAAAGTATCGCGAACGTGGCCTTTCCCGTGCGGAGCGCAAACAGGCCAAAGGTCTCGCCGGACAGGGCGATTCGCTCGACCCAGTCGGCGGCGATGCGCTGCGTATCGATCGCGAGGCGCTGGCCGAGCTCATGCGTGATGATGCGGCGCCGCGGGGAGGTCGATAAGCTATGTCGCTCGTTTTGGATATTAAGAAACGTTATCCCGGGTTTGTGCTCGACATGCAGCTTGAGGCCGGCGAGGAGCGCGTGGCCCTGCTGGGCGCCTCGGGTTGCGGCAAGAGCTGTACGCTGCGCTGCATCGCCGGTGTGGAGACGCCCGACGAGGGTAAGATCGTTGTCAACGGCGTGACCTTTTTTGACTCGGCGGCGGGCATCAACCTGTCGCCCCAGGAGCGAAAATGCGCCCTGCTGTTCCAAAACTATCAGCTGTTTCCCAACATGACGGTGGCCGATAACGTATGTGCCGGTGTAAAGGATGCGGGCGACGCCGCCGCGCGCAAAAAGCTCGCCGAGCGCTACCTGGGTATCTTTGGACTGGCCGATTTTGCCGACCGCTATCCCGTGCGACTCTCGGGCGGTCAGCAGCAACGTGTGGCGCTTGCGCGCATGGTGGCGGCGCATCCGGGCATCTTTATGTTCGACGAGCCCATGAGCGCGCTCGATTCCTATCTTAAGAGCGCGCTCGAGCAGAACATGCTCGACCTGTTCGATGTGTGCAACCGCACCGTCCTCTACGTGAGCCACGACATCGACGAAGCGTGCCGCCTGTGCCAGCGTATCTGCGTGATGCACGACGGGCATGTTGAGGAGATCGGCTCCGTCGAGGACGTGGTCCGCCGTCCGCAGACGCTGGCGGCGCTGCGCCTGACGGGCTGCAAGAACACAAGCCGGGCGCGCAAGATCGGCGACGAAGAAGTCGAGGCCCTTGACTGGGGCATGACCTTTAACGTGGGTCGCGAGGTTCCCGATAATGTGGCGTACCTCGGTATTCGTGCGAGCTACTTCCATGTGGACAACCGTGCCGAGCGGGGTCGCAACAGCTATGACCTGCATGTGGCCCGTGTGAGCGATTCGCGCTTTGAGCGGCTGGTGCTGCTGGACGTGCCGCGCGCTGATGCGCCCACGCGTCTGCAGTGGAAGGTCAACAAGGTGAACGTATCTGCCGACGGGCTGCCGCAAGCAGGCGAGACGCTGCGCATGCATTTTGATGCCAGCAGGATCCATTTGGTTTGTCGATAGCGCCGGGTAATGCCGTCGGGGATATAAGCCTCGGCGGCTTTGTCTTGCTGCTCGCCGAATGAAGGATGACAAACTCTTATCAATTAAGATAATTATTTATTAAACGACGGCACACGACGCTGTCGTACGCATGTCGGCGGTGTTCGTCTGGACGACAACCGTTGATATAGTTACCTTCGACGAGAAAAGGAGGGCGCGCTGATGCCGCAGAAGACATATTCGCGTCGCGTTGCGGCGCGCGCCCTGTATATGGCTCGGAGCCGCATATGAGCAGGTATGTTCACGGCTCCGGGAGAGACGACGCACAACTAAATAATCAGCTGCAAAGCAGGTTCCCCAAAATTCCGGGTTTGAGCACGGCTGGGTTTTCGCCACCCACCGTGCAGAAATACCGTAGTTATCCGTATTTGGTTCGAGAGGGGAACCGTCATGGCTGAAGAATTCGATTTCCATCCGATGTGGGAGAGCCTCGGCATGAATCTTGCCGACCACGACATGCTGCTGGGCGCCGTGGGCCAGATGTACGGCGATATGTTCCTGACGCAGAACAGACGCCCCAAGTCCACGTCCTACCTGGACTTTGTGGCCACCAACATCCATAGCGGCCGCATTAAGGAGATGCTCGACAAGAAGGAGGCCGGCGAGGCCACCAAGATCGTGGGCTCGTTCTGTGTGTACGTGCCCGAGGAGATTGTGCTCGCCTGCGACGGTATCCCCGTGGGTCTGTGCTCGGGTGCCGACTGGGCGACCGATAAGGTCGAGGAGCATCTGCCGCGCAACACCTGCCCGCTCATCAAGAGCTTTGCCGGCTTTAAGCTGGGCGAGGTCTGCCCCTACATTGAGTCGAGCGACTTGGTGGTGGGCGAGAACACCTGCGACGGCAAGAAGAAAGCCTACGAGTTCTTTGCCACGCAAAAGAACATGTACGTCATGGATATTCCCAACGTGCACGACGAGTCGACGCTCGTGACCTGGAAGGCCGAGGTCAAGAAGCTCGCCGCCAAGATCGAGGAAGAGTGTGGCGTTACGATTACGCCTGAGCGTCTGAAGGCCGCCATCCACGCCGTCAATGAGAAGCGTCGTGCCCTGCAGCGCCTCGCTGCCACGCGCGCTGCCGACCCGGCGCCCATCAGCGGTCTCGACAGCCTGCTGACCGTTCAGGCCGCTTTTATGGATGACACGCCGCGCCTGACCGGCGCCATCAACGAGATGGCGGCTGAGTGCGAGCAGCGCGTTGAGGCTGGCGAGGGCGTGGCGCCCAAGGGGACCAAGCGCATCCTGTACACCGGCACGCCCATGGCCGTGCCCAACTGGAAGCTGTTCAACCTTATCGAGAAGGCCGGCGGCGTTGTGGTAGGCGAGGAGTCCTGCACAGGCTCGCGCTACTACAAGGACCTGGTCGACGAGTCCGGCGAGACGGTTGACGAGATGCTCGACGCCATCGCCGAGCGCTACTTTAAGATCAACTGCGCCGTCTTTACGCCCAACGACCAGCGTATGAAGGACATTGTCCAGATGGCCAAGGACCTGCATGCCGACGGCATCGTCGACGTGGCTCTGCAGTTCTGCACGCTCTACGAGATGGAGTCGTTTGCCGTGGAGAAGGCCGCCGAGGAGGCCGGCATTCCGTTTATGCACATCACGACCGACTACGCCGGCGAGGATGCAGGCCAACTGCAAACCAGGATCGAGGCTTTCTTGGAAACCATTTAGGGCTATCCGTCCCGGCGGCTTTCCCAGGCACCCGATCTTGCCGTTCAAACCGTCGCTTGCGAATCAAAGTACGCGGCGCTCCTCTTTCATGGCAACCTCGGGCACCTGGGAAAGCCGTTTCCTTGGTTGGTTAAAAGGTTTGTTAAGGAGTTATATGCCGGAAAATATTGAACAGCCGTTGCCGTCCACGTTTGAGGAGTTCAACGAGCAACGCAAGGCGGCGTTTATTCGCGTCAAGGATTACAAGCAGGCGGGTAATCGCCTGGTCGGCTTTTTGTGCAGCTATACGCCGCTCGAGATTATCGATGCCGCGGGCGCTGCAAGTGTGGCCTTATGCGGCACATCCGACGAGGTGATTCCCGAGGCCGAGAAGGTGCTGCCGGCAAATTTGTGCCCGCTCATCAAGTCGACGTACGGTTTTGCCTACTCGCAAAAGTGCCCGTTTACGTACTTTAGCGACATGATCATCGGTGAGACCACCTGCGACGGCAAGAAGAAGATGTACGAGCTGCTCAACGAGCTCAAGCGCACGCACATTCTGCATCTTCCGCAGGGTCGCGATCGCGCCTACGAGCGTGAAGGCTGGTACGAGGAGTGTCGTCTGCTCAAGGAGGAGCTCGAGGGCTTCTACGGCATCACTATCACCGACGACGACCTGCGCGCTGCCGTCCGTCGTCGCAACCGCTTGCGTGCGGCTCAGCTCGAGATGTTTGCGCTGCAGGCCAACCAGCCGGCGGCCATGAGCGGCGTCGACCTGATGAGCACCATGTTTGCCGGTACGTTCAGCTTTGATATCGAGGCCTATACGCAGCAGCTGGAGCAAAAGGTCGCCAAGCTGCGCGAGGCCTACGACGCGGGCGAGCGCCCGGTCGCGGCGGATGCCAAGCGCATTCTGATCACCGGTTGCCCGGTGGGCGGCGTGATCAACAAGATCGGCCGTACTATCGAGTCCAACGGCGGTGTGGTCGTGTGCATGGACGACTGCTCGGGCGAGCGCACGGCGGCCATGATGGTCGACCCGGAGGTTCCCGACATCCTGCGCGCCATCGCCGACCGCTACCTGGATATCAACTGCTCGGTCATGACGCCCAACGACTGCCGTATGGACAACACCCTGGCCATGTGCGAGAAGTATCACGTCGATGGCGTAGTGGAGAGCGTGCTCCAGGCGTGCCACACCTTTAACGTGGAGAGTGCGCGCATGCAGGAGGCTGTCGAGGGTGCAGGTATTCCGTATATGAAGATCGAGACCGACTACAGCAACGGCGACATGGGCCAGATCGAGACCCGCATCGCCGCCTTTATCGAAACCCTCTAGCTTCCTCAGGCACCGGATCTTGCTCCTCAAACCGTCGCTTGCGTACCCAAAGTACGCCGCGCTCCTCTTTCGGGGCAATCTCCGGCACCTGAGAAACCTAGAGCTAAGGCACCTGAACGCGCCGCTACCTTTGATGTTTAGATTGGGAGAGAGCCATGATAGGGATCGGGATCGATATCGGGTCTACGGCGGCTAAGGCCGCTGTGGTCGACGGGGAGGGTTCGGTGGCGTGGACGTGCGTGCAGCCAACCGGGTTCTCCTCGGTTGATGCGGCCGAGCGTCTGCGCGGCGAGCTTGCCGCGGCTGGCTATGACGTGGCTGCCGACGACGCGCGCGTGATCGCGACCGGCTACGGTCGTGTCGCCGTGCCCTATGCGCATAAGGTTGTTACCGAGATTACCTGCCACGGTACCGGTGCCGTGCGCCTGTTTGGCGATCACGGCACGGTGATTGATGTGGGCGGTCAGGATACCAAGGTCATCCAACTCAAGGGCGGCCGCGTGGCCAAGTTTGCCATGAACGACAAGTGCGCCGCCGGCACGGGGCGTTTTTTGGAGATCATGGCCGACCGCCTAGGCATTTCCCAGCAGCAGATGGCCGACCTGGCGCGTTCCGGCGAACCCACCAAGATCAGCAGCATGTGCACGGTGTTTGCCGAAAGCGAGGTCATCAGCCTGATCGGTCGCGGTGAGCCGCGCGAGAACATTGCGCGTGGCGTGATCGACAGCGTGGTCTCGCGCGTGGCGACCATGGTCGGGCAGGCCGCGGGCGCCCCGTACTACCTGACCGGTGGCCTGTGCGAGAACGCCTTCGTGGTGGAGCGGTTGGGCGAGCTACTGGGGTCGCCGGTGACCACCTCGCCCCAGGCTCGCTTTGCCGGAGCGATCGGCGCGGCTGTCCGCGCCGCCGCCTTGGCCTAGGGGTGTACCGCGACATGCGCATCCTCAATATCTCGGCACAAAAACCAGATAGCACCGGCAGCGGCACCTACCTTGCCGCGCTCGTGCGCGAGCAGATCGAGACGGGGCATCGCGCCGCCGTGCTTTGTGGCGCGGCACCGGGTGATACCCAAGGCGAGCTGGACCGGCGTGCTGCCGTGTTTGCCGTACCGTTTGAGTCGCCCGAGCTGCCGTTTCCCATCTGCGGTATGTCCGATGTCATGCCCTATCCCTCCACACGCTATCGTGACCTGACGCCTTCGATGCTCAAGGCATTTGAGCGGGCATTTGCTGCTGCAATCGATCGGGCGGTGGCTGAGTTTCGGCCCGATCTGGTGCTTTGCCATCACCTGTATCTGGTGACCGCATTGGCGCGCGAGTGCGTTCGGGGCGTGCCGGTTGTTGCCGTGTGCCATTCGACCGACCTGCGCCAGCTGCGTTCGCATGCGCTCGAGCGCGATCGCATCGTACGTGCGGTTCGTCGGCTCGATGCCGTCTTTGCGCTCCATGCTGAGCAGGCTGAGCAGATTGGCCTGGTGTGCGGCGTCGATGCCGATCGCATCCACGTGATTGGGACGGGCTACGACCATCGCGTCTTCTGCTGCGACGCAAGCGTGGCGAGACAGCCGGGATCGCTTGTGTACGTGGGCAAGATTTGCTTTAAAAAGGGCGTCGAGTCGCTGGTTCGAGCCATGTCATTGCCGATTGACGATGGCGTCCGCCCATCTGGCTTGGTACTTGTGGGCGGCCGCGGGGACGATGCCGAGTACGCGCGTATCGAGCGCTTGGCCGCGGCCTCGGATGTGCCGGTGACGCTGGCGGGGCGCCTGGATAGCGATGGGCTCGTGCGTGCCTACCGCAGTTCCGACGTCTTAGTGCTGCCTTCGTTTTACGAGGGCCTGCCGCTCGTGACGATCGAGGCCCTCGCGTGCGGCTGCAAAGTTGTGGCGACCGATTTGCCCGGCGTTCGTCCCTGGATGGAGGCGATGCTTCCCGGTGCTCCCGTGACGTGGGTGGCGTCGCCGCGTATGACGGATGTCGACACGCCCGTGGCGGCCGACCTTCCGTTGTTTGAGCGCGCACTGGCAGATGCTATCGCGCAGGCGCTTGCGGCGCCGCCTTCGACGTTCGAGCCGTCGACGGTCTCTTGGGAAGCGTGCCTGGGGCGTATACTAAAAGTCGTTGATTTGTTGGAAGGGGGTTCGTATGGCTGACGATCAGATTAAGCTCACGTCTATGACTGCCGCGAGCGGTTGAGCCGCTAAGCTGGCTCCCAGAGCCCTCGCCCAGGTCCTGGGCGACTTGCCCAATGTGCATAACGACAATCTGCTCGTGGGGTTCGATACCTCCGACGATGCGAGCGTCTTTCGCGTAGGGGAGAACCTGGGGCTCGTGCAGTCCATCGACTTCTTCCCACCGATGGTCGACGACCCGTTCCTGTTTGGCCAGATTGCCGCGGCAAACTCACTGTCGGACATCTACGCCATGGGCGGGCGGCCGAGCCATGCCATGAACCTGCTGTGCATTCCCAGTTGCCTGGGAGTTGAGGTTGCCGGCCAGATTCTGGCGGGCGGCGCCGACAAGTGCGTCGAGGCCGGCTGCTCCATCGCGGGCGGCCACACCATCAACGACGACGAGCCCAAGTACGGCCTGTCCGTGAGCGGGTTTGTCGCGCTTGACCGTATGCTCGCCAACAGCGGCGCGCGCGTGGGCGATGCGTTGCTGCTGACCAAGGCGGTTGGCTCGGGCATCATCACCACGGCCATTAAGGGCGAGCTCATTGAGCAGGACGAGGCCGCAGCCATGTTTGACTCGATGCGCACCCTCAACGGGGCCCCGATCCGTCTGGCCGAGGGACTCGAGCTTCACGGTTGCACCGACATTACGGGCTTTGGCCTGATCGGGCATGCGTGCGAGATGGCCGAGGGCTCGGGCGTGCAGATTGAGCTTGCGTCGGGGGCGGTGCCGCTCTTTGACCAGGTGCTCGACATGGCGCGTCTGGGCATTATCCCCGCGGGCTCCTACCGCAACCAGGACTTCTTTGGCCCGCGCGTGGCTGCCGACGAGGACCTTGAGCCGGGCATGTTGGATGCGCTGTACGATCCGCAGACCTCGGGTGGTTTGCTCATCGCGGCGCCTGCTGCCGATGTGGATGAGCTTGCGCGCCGTCTACATGCCGAGGGGTGCGTTGCCGCCGCCGTCGGTCGCGTGTGCGAGGCGGAGCCGGGCGGTCCTGCCGTCCGCGTTGTCCGTTAACGACACGTTTATTGAGCTATGTACCGTTCTAAAACGATTTATTCGAAAGGAAAAACTATGTCTACCAAAATTGAAGTCAATGCCATGGGCGATGCCTGCCCGCTGCCCGTCGTCAAGACGCTTAAGGCACTCAAACAGCTTGATGGCGAGGGTGCCGTGGTGACCTCGGTCGATAACGAGACCGCCGTCAAGAACATCTCCAAGATGGCGCAGGAGAAGGGCTGCACGGCCTCGGTCGAGAAGATCTCGGACGCCGAGTGGCACGTGACTGTCGTGACCGCCGGTGCCGTGGCCGTTGCGGACCCCGAGCAGGACGGTGCCGCTTTCTGCGACGCCAGCGCCGGCAAGGGCAAACTCGTCATTTCCGTCTACACCGATTGCATGGGCCGTGGCGACGACGAGCTGGGCCACAAGCTCATGAAGGCGTTTGTCTTTGCCGTGACGCAGCAGGAGGAGCTGCCCGCGACTATGCTTTTCTACAACGGCGGTGCCAAGCTCACCGTCGAGGGCTCGCCGGTGCTCGATGACCTGAAGGGCTTGGCGGAGCAAGGTGTCGAGATTCTCACCTGCGGTACCTGCCTCGACCACTATGGCATTAAAGACCAGCTTGCGGTGGGCGAGGTCACCAACATGTACGTGATCGTGGAGAAGATGGAGCAGGCCGCGCGCGTCGTGCGCCCGTAGCGTATTGGTTGGAGTTGCCATGAGGGAGAAGCGCCCGGCGCTTGTCATCACGTTTCCCACCACGGCGGCCGCCATGGGTTGCGAGTCCCTGTGCATCGAGCGCGGTCTTCCCGGGCGGACGATTCCCGTGCCCGGGGAGGTCGCTGCCGGCTGCGGTTTGGCGTGGAAGGCGTTGCCTGCCGATGAGGAGCTGCTGCGCGGCGAACTCGCCGCGGCGGGCGTTCCCACCGAGGGCTTTACGGTGATCGACATGTGGGAGGTCGTGCGATGATCTACCTGGATAACGCGGCGACGACCATGCACAAGCCGCAGACGGTCATCGATGCCGTGACGCAGGCGATGTGCTCGCTTGGCAATGCCGGGCGCGGCGCCACGTCGGGTGCCCTCGATGCCGCTCGTACGATTCACGGTTGCCGTGCCAAGCTCGCGCGCCTTTTGGGTTGCCCGAGGGCGGACCATGTGTGTTTTACGCCCAACTCTACGGCGGCGCTCAACACCGCCATCAACGGGGTGGTGCGCCCCGGCGACCGCGTGGTCACGACGGTGCTCGAGCACAACTCGGTGCTGCGTCCGCTCAACCGCCTGGCGGCAGAGCAGGGTGTTACCGTTGAGCATGCGGGCTGCGACGCGAACGGCGTGCTCGACTATGACGAGCTCGAGCGGTTGGTCACGCCGGCCACGCGTGCTGTGGTGGTGACGCACGCCTCCAATGTGACCGGCAACGCGGTTGACATTGCGCGCGTGGCCGCCATGGCCCATGCGGCCGGCGCGCTGGTGATCGTCGATGCCTCGCAGTCTGCCGGCACGGCGCATATCGATATGCAGGCCATGGGGCTCGACGTGGTGTGCTTTACTGGCCACAAGGGACTCATGGGTCCGCAGGGGACCGGCGGGCTGGTCGTGGCGGAGGGCATTGACGTGGCTCCGTGGGCCATGGGCGGCACGGGTGTGCACAGCTTCGATGCACTGCAGCCGCTTGAGTGGCCCACGCGTCTTGAGGCGGGCACGCTCAACGGCCACGGCATCGCGGGCCTTTCTGCCGGCCTCGACTTTATCGAGGCCCAAGGCGGAGTCGAGGCGATCGCGGCGCACGAGCGAGCACTGGCGGATCGCTTTCTCGCTGGCGTGCGCGAAATCCCGGAGATCAAGCTCTACGGTGCGTTTGACCAGCCCGTGCGCTCGGCGATCGTCTCACTCAACGTGGGTGATATCGACTCTGCCGAGATCTCGGACGCGCTTATGCAAGGGCGGGGGATTGCGACGCGCCCCGGCGCCCATTGCGCTCCGCTCATGCACCGCGCGCTGGGGACCGAGCGCCAGGGCGTCGTCCGCTTCTCGTTTGGGCATTTCAACACGGACGAGGAAGTTGACACGGCTATCGATGCTCTGTGCGATTTAGCCTGCTAAAGCTGCTAGACCGTTTATACTTGCGGGACGGGTGTTTTTGCCCGTCCCGTTTTTGTTTCGACCCGAAAGGTGGTCCCATGGCTTCATCCACCCCGCGTGGTCTGCGCTCCGACCATGTTGTCACCGTCGGCATCGCCCTGTTCTCGATGCTCTTTGGCGCTGGCAACCTCATTATTCCGCCGCTGCTGGCGCTGCAGGCGGGTTCCGCCACGCCGGTCGCCATGCTTGGCTTTCTGATTGCCGCCATCGGCCTGCCCGTCATGGGCTTTATCGCCGTGGCGCTTGCCGGAACGGCACGCGAGCTTGCCGGTCGCGTGCACCCCAAGTTTGGCGAGTTCTTTGTCGCGGCGGTGTATCTGGCCATCGGCCCGTGCCTGGCTATTCCGCGCACGAGCTCCACGGCCTTCGAGATGCTGGTGCCGCTGCTGCCCGAGGGCGTTTCGCTCGGCACGGCTCGCCTGGTCTTTGCCATCGGGTTCTTCGTGGTCGCGTTTGCGCTCACGCTGCGCCCGGGTGTCATCACGCGCGTACTTGGTCGCATTACGGGCCCCGCGCTTATCGCGCTCATCGTGCTGGTTGTGGGTGCTGCCGTGATCTCGCCGCTGGGACCGGCTGCCGCGCCTCAGGCTCCCTACGATGCGGGCGCTGCCGTGCAAGGCTTTCTGACTGGCTATCAGACCATGGACCTGCTCGCGTCGCTCGCCTTCGGCATCATCATCGCCGAGACCATCCACGAGTTGGGTGTTACCGATGACAAACGCGTGGCCTTCGAGATTTCGCGTTCCGGTGTGATCGCCGGCGTGCTCATGGCCATCATCTATTGCGGCTTGGCCCTTGCCGGTATGCAGCTCGGCACCGTGATGTCCGACGCCACCAACGGCGCCGCCATTCTCGCCCGCTCGGCCTCCATGCACTTTGGGCTTGCCGGCACGGTCGTGGTCTTCGCCATCTTCTTCCTCGCCTGCATGAACGTGTGCATCGGCCTCATCAGCTGCTGCGCGCGTTACTTCTGCGAAACGTATGTGGTTAAAGGGGGAGCGGAGGCCTCCGAGGAGGCCATGCGCCGTCCCTTTGCGATTCTCGCCTTTGTGTTCGCAGCGTTTTCGTGCGTGCTCTCCAACGTGGGCCTCGACGTGATCCTCATGTTCTCGGTGCCCATGCTCAACGCCTTGTATCCCGTCGCCATCGTGCTGGTCCTCATGGGTTTGGTACACGGCTTTTGCGACGCTCATCCGCAGGTGTGGGTCTGGGTCGGCGGCGTGGTTGCCGTGCAGAGCGTGATCACCTCGGTCCGCGATGCGTTCTTTGCGGGCGCGTGGCTGCCGTTCGATGCGTTGCCGCTGGCAGATATCGGTGCTGCGTGGGCACCGGTTGCCGTGGTGGCATTTGTGATCGGTCTGCTCCATAGTCGTTTTGTCGCACATTCGAGGAGCTAAGGCATCAATGCTTGCACAGGCGGGGAGTCTCCCCTATAATTTCCTTCGCTTTGGGACACGCAAGGTTTAGACCTTAGCTGCTCAACACCTTCGGGACGTGGCGCAGTTTGGTAGCGCGCCTGCTTTGGGAGCAGGATGTCGCAGGTTCAAATCCTGTCGTCCCGACCATATCTTGCGGGCGTAGTTCAATGGTAGAACCCCAGCCTTCCAAGCTGATGACGCGGGTTCGATTCCCGTCGCCCGCTCCATAAGATAGATGAATGGCTCTGGTTCCTTTTGGGACCAGAGCCATTTTCATATACATGCCGGGACCCCACATCCCCTTCTAAGTTGCGGTGAAATACGGACTGTTTTTCGGCTTTTATGGCCCATGTAGTCCGTATTTCACCGCAACTAATTGTAAGGGTGGATTTTGATGCCGTTGGGAGGGTCGTAGCGACCGTCTACCGAGAGTGGAAATATTTTTTGAAGCTCTGACCTGCGGCGTCAAGCTTTTGGACAGCTTTTGGCAAGGCCTGCGGACGGAAGCATGCGATAGCGTAATGGTATTCTCTCCGCCGTGATGGTTATGGGGTTGGCCATGCTCGATAAAGGAAAACATTTTCCGCAGTCATATGCAAGGATGCTATTCTCGGCCGTTGGAATTCATCAAGATGGACAGCTGCTTATAACAATTGATCCTTGGGATGAACGCCGTGCGCGTGAGCTTATGCAGGAAGAGCTCATGCTTCGTCTTTACAACCACGTGTATGCGGATCCGGTCTATTGGAATAATCTTGGGGTTGAAGATCGCATCTTTCAGCTGGCATCCGCTATTGCGGTCGTTGAATCGGATGCTGTGTTTTGCGGATCGACAGCAGCGCTGCTCTACGGCATCGGCTCGGCGTATACGCTTCTGGATAAAGTGCAAGTGCTGCTGCCACGGTCTACAAGGCGTGATACGTATGAGTTCGTTGAATACAAGCGCTGGCGCCCGGGCGAAGTGTGGCGGCTAGGTCCTTTTACACTGACGGATCCGTGTCGAACGGTTGTTGATATCGCTCGAACGAGCGCCTTTCGCTATGGGCTGGGCTATGTCGATGGCTTGGCCCGTGAGTACGATGTCGAACGCGAAGAGCTGCGAGCATATGCGCAGGCAAATTGTCGAGGGCTGCATGGCATCGCGCGTGCTTTTGACGTTTTTGAGTATATGGACGGCAGGTCAGACAATGGCGGCGAGTCCGAGGCGAGAGCAGCGATGATTCTCGCTGGGGTTGCCGCGCCCGAGCTTCAAGTTGAGATAACGCGACCGGGAAACGCTGGCTATTATCTAGCAGATTATGGCTGGCAGATGCCAGACGGCTCATGGACGCTGGCAGAGCTGCATGGGCTAGGCAAGTTTGAAGACGAGGGTCAAAATGATCCAGAGCGGGCGGCGGCAAAAACGTATCGAGCGGCCCTCATGCGCGACGCGAACCTTCGCGCCATGGGCCACAACGTCATTCATTTCAAACTCTCGGACACCTACGACGTAGAATCGTTCGGTGCCATGATGCGCGGTTACGGCATTCCGACAACAAAACCCTACGCCGAATCCCGATAGCGAAATCGTTCGCGGTCCACCTTCAATAAGTTGCGGCGAAATACGGACTGTTTTGCGGTTTGACCAGCAAAAACAGTCCGTATTTCACCGCAACTTAGGTGGGGATGGGGTTAGCTGCGGTGGCGGTGGCGGAGCTTGTCGATGGTGGAGTCGGTGCTTCGGCTGCGGGCTTCGGCGGCGCGGTCGCGGGCGTCGGCGGCGGTTTGGCGCTGGCGGCGGTAGTCGATCATGCCTTGGATGATGGGCTTGCCAAAGCTCACGACATCATCGTTGTAGATGGCGGTTCGGGCTGCGAGGAGGCAGTCGGTAAAGTCCATATGGGTCTTGCCAAAGAGTTTGACGGCAAGGGCGACAACGGTGGGCTCGTCGACTATGACGTCATCGAGCAACCTCTTCATGGCCGCAGTAATCTCAACGCGGGGAACCTTATAGACGTCGCGCAGTGTGACCACGACGCGCGTGATGATTTCGGGGTAGACGCGAGCGGTGCGCGTGGCGATGACCTTGGCGGCGCGCGGTGACAGAACCTCGTCGTCGTCAAGCAGGTAGCGCAGGATGACGGTCTCGTCGATGATGGTGCTACTCATGGATATCTACTTCCTCGGGACCCAAAATCGAATCGTCGCTTTCTGTGGCAAGGTACTCAATCCAGGCATTGCGCTCTTCGGAGCGGCGATTGGGGTCACCATATGCTTTGAGCGATCCATAGGCGGCGGTGCCGTTCTTTGAGCGCACGGCGACCGGCTGAAAGGGGAGCTTGCGCATCAAAATGCTTTGCGCGACAAATAAGCGGACAGCCTCGGCGAGCGATGTGCCCATGGCATCGTAGAGATGCTCGGCATGCTGCTTGTCTTCCTCGCGAATGCGCACCTGCAGGATGGCTCTTTTTTGAGTCGATGACATCACTGGCCCCCTTAATGAGCGTGCAATATAGTCGGTCAAATGCGGCATGTGCCGATACTTGAGCATCTTATAACGATTACTTTATTTCACTCAAGTTGATAACCATAAACACGAATACAGGCGTAGTACATCCAAAACGAGAGCGCGTAAAAATCTCTGAGGCGTACGCATGTAATACACTCACCTTTATAGCTATCCGAGAATAGTTCCAACCTGCTAAAACCCCTGCAATACACCCGTATTGCAGGGCGTATGCTCAAGTTTGCCACCTGCAACTGCGTATATTTAACCTGTATATCGTTGGAGGAATTCTATCGAAGTGCCTGTTTCGCCGCATGCACTCGATACGCCGATGCCGGACCACGGGCGGTCCGGGGCAACGTTGGCAGGGTCTCTCCGGCATGGGATTCAGGAGGGAGTGAACAACATGGGCAATAAACGAGTCGTGGCTGATTCTTCACGCTGCATTGGGTGCCAAACCTGTATGGCGGCGTGCATCGAAGCACACGATATTCCCGGCAACATCGCCGCACCTCGCTTGCGCGTAACGCGCACCTACGAGATTTCCGCGCCGGTGGCATGTCACCACTGCGAGGATGCCCCGTGCGCCAAGGCCTGCCCCACGGGCGCCTTGTTCTTTGATCCAAAGAACCATCGCATCGGCGTCAACGAGGACAACTGCATCGGCTGCAAGAGCTGCGTCATGGCCTGCCCCTTTGGCGCCGTGAGCGTGGCGACCACGCAGGTCCCCGTCTTGATGGGCGACGTGCGCGTAGGTTCGCAGACTAAGAGCTTCGTGCTCAAGTGCGACCTGTGCGTGGACCGTCCCGGCGGTCCGGCGTGTGCCGAGGCTTGTCCGACCAAGGGCCTCACCCTGGTAGACGAGGAACGTTTGGCAGAACTGACTGCCGAGCGTGCCCGCGCCACCATCGAAAACGAGGCGTAGGCGGGCGGCCATACAAGCCCAATGATTGTCAAATAAGTACCGAGCATTCGGTAGCAGAGAAAGGAAGGAGGGTGTCATGGAGAAGCATAAAGTGATCTGCCCGTACTGCGGCGCCGGTTGCCAGTTTAACCTCCTGGTCCAAAACGGCCAGGTCGTGGGCACCGAACCGCTCAACGGCATCACCAACCAGAGCGAGCTGTGCCTTAAGGGCATGAGCGGCTACGACTTCATCAACGACACCAAGATCTTGACTCCTCGCGTACTGCACCCGATGATCCGCCGCACTAAGGGCGCGGATCTTGAGCGCGTAAGCTGGGACGAGGCACTGGATTTCACCGCATCTAAGATGCAGGCCATAATTGACGAATATGGTCCTAACGCTGTCATGACCACCGGCTCTTCGCGAGGCGGCGGCAATGAGGCGAACTACGTCATGCAGAAGTTTACGCGTGCGTGCATCGGCACCCACAGCGTGGACAACTGCGCCCGTACTTGACACGGCCCTACTGTCCTCGGTCTGATGGACACGGTTGGTTCAGGTTGCATGTCATGCTCCATCCCCGGTATGGAGGATGCGGGCTGCATTTTCCTCTTCGGCTATAACCCTGCCGATTCGCACCCCATCGTCGCAAGGCGTATCGTGCGAGCCAAAGAAAAGGGTTGCAAGATCATCGTCGCCGATCCGCGCCATATCGAAACTGCGCGTATCGCCGATCTCTACCTTCCGATCAAGAACGGTTGCAACGTTGCGTTCCTCAACGCCTTTGCCAACTGCTTGGTCAACGATGGCCTCTACGACAAGGAGTTCGTCGCCGAGCACACGAACGGCTTTGACGAGTGGTGGGAGACCATCAAGAACTACACTCCCGAATCCGTACAGGACATCACGGGCGTCGAGCCTGCGTTGATCCACCAAGCTGCCGAGATGTACGCCACGGCGAAGCCCTCTGCCATCATTGGCTGGGGCATGGGCGTATGCCAGCAGAAGCAGAACCTGAAGACGGTGCACACCATCGCCTCCATCGCCTGCGTTGCCGGCCAGATCGGCAAACCCAACTCCGGCCTCGCGCCCGTGCGTGGCCAGAACAACGTCCAGGGCTCCTGCGATATGGGCATGCTGCCCAACCTGTATCCTGGCTACCAGAAAGTCACCGACCCGGCTGTGCGTGCCAAGTTTGCCAAGGCTTGGGGCGTGCCCGAGGAAAAGCTCCCGCTCGAGGAGGGCTACAAGCTCACCGACCTGGGCCACCTGGTCGACGAGGGCAAGGTGCACTGCTTCTACAACTACGGCGAGGACCCGGTGCAGACCGAGCCCGATTCGGCCGGCATGCGCAAGACGCTCTCCGAGCTGGATCTGTTCATTTGCCAGGACATCTTTATGACGCAGACGACCATGCTCGCCGACGTCATCCTGCCCGCTACCTCTTGGGGCGAGCACGAGGGTGTCTTTACCGCATCCGACCGTAGCTTCCAGCACTTTGACGCGGCTGTTCCGCCCAAGGGCGAGTGCCGTCACGACTGGGAGATCTTCGCGGACCTGTCTACGCGCATGGGCTATCCCATGCACTACGACAACACCGAGCAGATCTGGAACGAGTGCATTAGCCTGTGCCCCAACTTTGTGGGCGCGACCTACGAGAAGATGGCTCCCGAGGGCGGTTACGCCCAGTGGCCCGTCAAGAGCACCGATGTGAACGACCACGGTACGCCCGACATGTTCGCTGGTGGCAAGTTCACCACCAAGGACGGCCGCGCCAACCTGATGGCGCACGACTGGGAGGCGCCCTCCGAGCTTCCCGACGATGAGTACCCGCTTATTCTGTGCACCGTCCGCGAGGTCGGCCACTACAGCTGCCGTTCGATGACCGGCAACTGCAAGACGCTGGCGCTGCTTGCCGACGAGCCCGGTTTTGTCCGCATGAATCCCGCGGACGCCCAGGCGCGCGGCATCAAGAACGGCGACATCGTCTCGATTCACAGCCGCCGCGGCCAGGTATACAGCCGCGCCGACGTGAGCGACCGTATCAACAAGGGCACGGTCTATATGACCTACCAGTGGTGGATCGGCAAGTGCAACGAGCTGACCATGCACAAGGTCGACCCGGTCTCGCACACGCCCGAGGACAAGTTCTCCGCCTGCCAGGTCGACGCCATTGCCGACCAGGTCTGGGCCGAGGGCGAGGTCGAGCGTCAGTACACCGAGCTCAAGCAGGCTCTGGTGGACGCCGCCGCTCCTCAGGACGTTGAGCCCGGCGCCGCCAAGTTCGACGACGAGGCGCACGTGAACCAAATCGTGTAGTCCCGTTCTCGTTGGCTTTTTGGGCCGGGCGTCCCGTACGTTCGGGAGCCCGGCCCGTTATTTTGAAAGGAAGTGGGGATGAACCGCTTCATCGACATCAACCCGGAGAGGTGCATCGGCTGCGGAACATGCCAGTCCGCCTGTGCCGACGCCCACCGGATGCAGGGTCTTCAGGATACGCCGCGCTTGGCGCTCGTGAAGACCGGCGGTATTTCGGCCGCCCTTGCCTGCCACCATTGCGAGGGTGCCCCCTGCGCCGAGGTTTGCCCGGTGAATGCCATCGAGCACGATGGCGATCGCATCCACGTCAAGGAGCAGGAGTGCATCGGGTGCAGGCTGTGCGCCATCGCGTGCCCCTTCGGAGCCATCCATCCCGATGGCACGTCTATCGCCGGTGTCGCAGGCATGTGCGACCCGACGCCTTCGTATCCTAAGTCCCTGAGCAGCCTGCTTACGTGGGCTCCTGGTCAGTACACCTGCGCTGTCAAGTGCGACCTGTGCGCATTCGATCCGGACGGCCCGCATTGTGTGGCGGCCTGCCCCACCAAGGCGCTGACCGTCATGGGTGGCGCGGCCGATCGCGAGCTCGACGAGGCCAAGCGCCTGCGCTCGATCGAAAACGGTCCGGTCGTCGACGTTACCGCTGTGGCCCAGGGCCTGTCCGAGAAAGCAGAAGGGAGCGTAAACAATGGATAGCATGACGCTGTTTATCGCATCGCTTGCCGTCTCGTGCATCGGTGCGCTCGCCTCGGTTCTGCTGATCAAGGCCGATAACGCCGCCAAGACCGCCGGCTGCCTAATCGGCGCCGTCGCCGCGGTGCTTTCGTTTGTGGCCGGTATCCAGGCCGTGCTGGGCGATGTCACGTCGGTCGACACCATCGTGTTCTTCCCGTTTGCCCATTTCCAGCTGCTGCTCAACCAGCTGTCCGGCCTGTTCGTGGCGCTCATCTCGGTGCTCGCGTTTGCCGGCTCGATCTACGGTCTCAACTACTTTGATGAGTACCCGGGCAAAAAGGGCCGCGTCGGCTTCTTCTTTAACACCTTTGTGGCGTCCATGATGCTCGTCATCACCGCCGACAACGTGTTTTGGTTCCTGGTCGCCTTTGAGCTCATGTCGCTGACCTCGTACTTCCTGGTCGTGATCGAGGAGAACGAGAACTCCATCCATGGCGGTTGGCTCTACTTTGTGATCGCGCACGTGGGCTTTGTGCTCATCATGGCGAGCTTCCTCACCATGACCAACTTCGCCGGTGGCTCGTTTGCCTTTGCGGATTTCCGCGCTACGCAGTTTAGCCCCGCGGTCGCATCCGTGTGCTTTGTGCTCGCCTTCTTTGGCTTTGGCGCCAAGGCCGGTATCATCCCGCTGCACGGCTGGCTGCCCAAGGCGCATCCCGAGGCGCCGTCCAACGTGTCGGCCCTCATGTCCGGCGGCATGATCAAGATCGGTATCTTCGGCATCCTCAAGGTGGGCCTCGACCTGCTCTCCGCCTCGGGCGTTCAGGTCTGGTGGGGCCTTATGGTCATGGTCTTCGGTGCGATCTCGTCGGTCCTCGGCGTGGCCTTCGCCCTGCAGGAGCATGACATCAAGCGCCTGCTGGCCTATCACTCCGTCGAGAACATCGGCATCATTCTGCTCGGCGTCGGCGCCTCCATGGCCGCTATGGCGCTCAACTCGGTCGGCATCGCCGTCCTGGCTCTGATGGCCGCCCTCTACCACACGTTTAACCACGCGATGTTTAAGGGCGAGCTGTTCTTGGGCGCCGGTGCGCTGCTGTACTCCACGGGTACGCGCAATATGGAGAAGATGGGCGGCCTGTTCCGTCGTATGCCGGCTACGGCCATCTGCTTCCTTATTGGCGCGCTTGCCATCTCGGCCATCCCGCCCTTCAACGGCTTTGTGTCCGAGTGGTTTACCTACCAGTCGCTCTTTAACGCTGCCATGCAGGGCGACAAGGCCGTCATGATCGTGGCCGTGTTCGCTGCCGTCGCGCTTGCCATTACCGGCGCGCTGGCTGTCACATGCTTCGTCAAGGCCTATGGCGTCTCCTTTGCCTCCGCGCCCCGCTCCGAGGCCGCGGCCAATGCCAAGGAGGTTCCCGCCCCCATGGTGTTTGCGCAGGGCCTGCTCGCGGCCATCTGCGTCGTGCTGGGCATTGGCGCTCCCGTGATCGCGCCCGTGCTGGTCGATGTCGCTGCGTCCGTGCTGCATCCGTACGGTGGCGTGTTTGCCGCCGAGGGCATGGAGCTCATGAACCAGTACTCCGGCGCTGCCACCTCCACGCCCGCGATCGCTATTGCGCTCGTGGTGCTCGTCGGCCTTGCCTGCGGTTATCGCAAGCTCAAGACCGTCGGCAAGGTGCAGAAGTCCCAGCCGTGGGCATGCGGCTATGCTCCCAACGAGCATATGCCCGTCGTGGCCACGACCTTTGCCTCCGAGGTGTCCTGGTTTATGCAGCCGCTCTACACGCTGCGCGACCGCTGCACGGCCGTCTGCTGGTCCATCGCGCACTTCTTCCAGAAGCTCACCGGTGTGGCCGAGGCTGTGGAGCCCGTACCCGACAAGGTTCTCGTCGATGCCCCGCATAAGGGTGTCGAGAAGCTCGCCGACCTCGCGACTAAGCTCGAGGGCGGCAACTACAGCATCTATATCTGCTACATCGTCGCGGCACTCGTGGTGTTCCTCGTGCTCGCCGTGCAAATGGGTTAAGGAGGGGAGAGCATGAACAACATCGTACTTGCCGTTCTGCAGGGCGTGGTCGTTATGGCCGTCGCGCCGTTCTTCTCCGGTCTCGGCCGCGTGATCCGCGCCAAGATGCACAACCGTCGCGGCCCCAGCATCATGCAGGACTACCGCGACCTGGCCAAGCTCTTTGCGCGCCCCGAGTCCCAGAGCGAGGATGCGAGCTTTGCGCTGCGCATCATGCCGCCGCTGTTCTTCGCCGTCGCCTTTATGCTCGCGATGGGTCTGCCGCTCTTTACGGCACAAAGCCCCATCCCGGTCTTTGGTGACGCCATCACCATCATGTATAGCCTGGCGCTCGCCCGCTTCTTCTTCGCCCTCTGCGGTGTGGATTCGTCCAACGCCTACGCCGGTATCGGCGGCGTCCGCGAGCTGCTCATGAGCGTGCTCATCGAGCCGTCCATGCTGCTGGCGCTGTTTGCCGCCGCCCTGGTGTGCGGCTCCACCGACATCGCCACCATGGGCCAGCACATCATGACGGGCGCCATCGACGCGCCGGTCGCTGTGATCCTCGCCGGCATCGCCTTTGCGATTGCCTGCTACATGGAACTCGGCAAGCTGCCGTTTGATCAGGCCGAGGCCGAGCAGGAGCTCCAGGAAGGTCCGCTCGCTGAGCTTTCCGGCCCGTCGCTTGCGATGGCCAAGCTCGCCATGTCCATGAAGCAGGTCCTGGTCGTCGCCTGGTTCTGCGCGATCTTCGTCCCCTGGGGCGAGCCCGCGGCCGTGGGTATCGCGGCCGTTCTGGGCGCGGTCATCTTCCTGGTGAAGTGCCTGATCGACTTTGTCGTATGCGGCGTGATCGAGAACTCCTGCTCGCGCTCGCGTTTTAAGGTGCTTGGCAATCAGACCTGGGCCGTCGTGGGCATCGCCGTTCTGGCGTTTGTCTTCGTGGTCGTCGGCGTGTAGGAGAAGGGAGAAACAATGTCATTTGCAGTCAGTCTGTCCCTTCTCGGCTTGGTCGCTATCGCGGCCCCGATGGTGGCCTCGGTGCTCGTCGCCCTGTTCCCCCGTCCGTACGCCAAGTGGTTCAGCGTTTTGGGTGCCGCCGTCTCGACGGTCTGCACCATCGCCCTCGCCGCGAATTTCGCTGGCGCCGGCATGCCCGACACTCAGGTCCCCCTGATCTCGTTTGGGCAGACCCTCGTCATGGGATTCACCTTCGATCGCATGAGTACGCTGCTCGCGCCCGCCTTTGTGGGTATCGGCCTGCTTGTCGTGATCTATTCGATTCCCTATATGAGCGAGAATAACCGTGAGCATCCCGACGCACCGCGTCGTCGCTTCTACGCGTACCTCGCGACCTTCATCGGCGCCATGGCCGGCCTTGTGTACAGCTCGACCCTTTTGGGCCAGCTCGTGTTCTTTGAGATCACGGGTGCGTGCTCTTGGGGCCTCATTAGCTACTACATGTCGCCTACGGCCAAGAAGGCCGGCATGAAGGCCCTGATCATTACGCATATCGGTGCGCTCGGCCTGTATCTGGGCGCCGCCATCGTGTTTGCCCACACCGGCACCTTCGCCATCACCGCGATTGCCGGCCTCGACACCAAGCTCAAGGCTATCGTCCTTTTGCTCGTGCTGTTTGCGGCCTGGGCCAAGTCCGCACAGGTCCCCATGTACATGTGGCTGCCTTCGGCCATGGAAGCGCCGACGCCTGTTTCGGCCTACCTGCATGGTGCCTCGATGGTCAAGGTCGGCGTGTGCGTGTTCGCGCGCGCACTCGTCTCTGCCGGCGAGATTCCCGAGATCGTGGGTTGGGTCGCCATTATCGACGCCATGGTCACCATGCTCTTTGGTTTCCTTATGTACCTGCCGCAAAAGGACATGAAGCGCCTGCTGG
The DNA here is from genome assembly GCA_048342015.1 of Collinsella sp. Classification (GTDB taxonomy): domain Bacteria; phylum Actinomycetota; class Coriobacteriia; order Coriobacteriales; family Coriobacteriaceae; genus Collinsella. The sequence continues at coordinate 83,292 of DBGDFS010000056.1, forward strand.
CCTTCTCCACGATCGCCCAGCTCTCCTATGTGTTCTTTGGTCTGGGCCTTTCGGTCTTTGGCAGCCAGCTCGCCTTCGATGGCGCCGTCTGCCACATCTTTAACCACGCCTTCGCCAAGACGCTTTTCTTCCTGATCGCCGGTTCGTTCTCCTTTACGCTCGGTACGCGTATGCTGCCCAAGCTTCGCGGCATCGTAAAGAAGTACCCGATCTCGGGCGTGGGCTTTGGTGTCGCCGCGCTCGCCATTGCCGGCGTGCCGCCCATGAACACGTTCTTCTCGAAGTTCCAGATCATCGCCGGCGGCTTTTCTGTGGGTGCCGGCAACGTGGCGATCCTGGTGCTCGTGTGCATCATGGTCGCCGAGACCGTCGCCACCTTTGCCTGGTTCCTCAAGTGGATGGGCTATTGCCTGCCCGGCGAGCCGAGCGAAGAGGTCGCTGCGGGAGCCCCGCTTCCCCGCGCGATGGCGTTCGTGTTCATCGTGCTCATCATCATGGTCATCGTCAGCGGCCCGCTTTCGGCCAGCTGGATCGGTTAGGAGGTAGAACGACATGGGTTATTCGATCGTCAACATCCTTGGCGGCCTTCTGATCGTCACGTCCACCATGGTGGTCGTCTCAAAGAACATCAAGCACGCCATTCGCTGGTATGCGGTGCAGTCGCTGGTGCTCGTGGGACTGCTCGCTACGCTCGGTGCTACTACCGGTGCGCAGGAGCTGCTTATGTGGGCCGGATCTGCCTTTATCACTAAGGTCGTCCTGGTCCCTTACATCCTCAACCGCGCATACAAGAAGATGGGCGAGCCGAGCGACGCATCGCTCAAGGCCGGCCTTAAGCCCGCGTGGGCCATCTGCATCATCGCCGTCGAGGTCGCGATCTGCTTTGCCGTTGTGACGCAGATCAGCCTGCCCACGGCCGAGGTCGCAACGCCTGCGCTCGCTATTAGCTTCGCTCACTTCTTCGTGGGCCTCACCTGCATCATCTCGCAGCGCAACATCATGAAGCAGATCTTTGGATACTGCCTTATGGAAAACGGCAGCCACGTGACGCTCGCGCTTTTGGCCCCCACCGCTCCCGAGATCATCGAGATCGGTATCGCCACCGACGCCATCTTTGCCGTCATCATCATGTCCATCGTCGTGCGTCGCATTTGGGACGACTCCCACTCGCTCGATGCGCGCGACCTGTCCGAGCTGAGGGGGTAGTCCATGGAAACGTTGATTCTCGCCCTGCTCGCGACTCCTTTGGTGTTCTCGCTGGTCATGGCGTTTTTGCCCAAGAACACGTCCTATAACGTGTTTGCCGGTCTCAACCTGGTCTCCGTCGCAGCCGTCCTGGTGCTGTCGATTATGACGGCCGGCGACGTCCTTATGAGCGGCGAAACCGCGAGCGCTCTTGGCCTGTGGTTCCACCTCGATTCGCTGGGCGCCATCTTTGTGCTGCTCATCGGCTTTATCGGTTTTCTTACGGGGCTGTTCTCGCTGCCCTATGTAAAGGCCGATATCGAGGAGGGCTCCATGCCCGCCGAGCGCGCCAAGCAGTATTTTGCGCTGTTTAGCCTGTTTGTGTTCACCATGCTGCTCGCGTGCCTGTCCAACAACATGATCCTCACGTGGGCCGCCGTGGAGGCAACCACGCTTTCCACTGTGTTCCTGGTGGGTATCTACAAGAACAAGACGGCCCTCGAGGCTTCTTGGAAGTATGCGATGGTCTGTACCGCCGGCGTGGCATTTGGCCTGTTCGGTACGCTGCTGATCTACGCCAACGCCGCCGACGTGATTCCCAACGCCCACGAGGCCGCATTCCTGTCGTGCGTGCTGCCGTATGCCGACCAGTTCGACCCGACGCTCATGCGCCTCGCCTTTGCGTTTATCGTGATCGGCTTTGGCACCAAGGCTGGCCTGTTCCCCATGCACACTTGGCTGCCCGATGCCCACTCTCAGGCTCCGAGTCCTGTCTCGGCCCTGCTCTCGGGTGTTCTGCTTAAGTGTGCCATGCTTGTGATCATGCGCTTCTACGGCTTTACCATCCAGGCCGTGGGTGCCGAGTATCCGCAACTTCTGCTGTTGATCGTCGGCACGCTGTCCATTTTGGTGGCGGCGCTTTCGATGTTTCGCCAGGACGACCTCAAGCGCCGCTTTGCGTACTCGTCTGTGGAGAACGTGGGCGTTATCGCCCTGTGCCTGGGTATCGGTGGCCCGCTGGGTATCGCCGCGGCCCTGCTGCACTGCGTGTTCCACGGCTTTACCAAGACGCTTGCCTTCTGCGTGTCCGGCAACATCCAGCACGCCTTTGGCACGCGTAGCCTGGCCAAGATCCAGGGCGTCGTCGAGGTTGCGCCCGCAACCGCCGCGCTCGCCATCCTGGCGCTGCTCGGCCTTGCCGCCTTCCCGCCCTTTGGCATGTTCATCTCTGAGTTCCTGACTTTTGTCGCCGGTGTTACCGCCGGTCCCATGTGGCTGGTCGTCGTGGTCGCCCTCGGTCTTACCGTGGCCATCTCCGCGCTCACCCGTATCGCACTCAAGTCGGTATTCGGCCATGCGCCCCAGGGCATGGGCAAGCATGAGGCCCCGGCGCTCATGCTTATCCCCGAAATCATCCTGGCTGTCATGATCTTGTGGTTTGGCATTGCCACCCCGCTGCCCCTCGTGCACGGTGTGGAGACCGCTACCGGCATCGTGCTCGAGCAGAGCACCGAGGAACTTCACGCGACGCCGATGTACCGCGCTGTGTTCGGTACCGAGACCGCTCAGAGCGAGGTGGAGTAACGAATGATTGAAATTGAGAACAAGGTGTATGCCCGTCGCTGCGAGAGCCATGTCGAGGCCCTGCGCCGCGCCGTTCCGGGCTGCATCGAGAAGGTCGAGTGGCAGTGCGAGGACCAGCTGACGATCACCGTCAAGCAGGACAAGCTGCCCGAGGCCGTCCACTACCTGTACTACGAACGCTACGGCTGGATCCCCGTGATCATCGGCAACGACGAGCGCAGCCTGTGCGGCCGTTATGCCGTGTACTACGTCATCTCCATGGAGGGGGAGGACCCCGGCTGGGTGACCGTGCGTGCCGAGGTCGATCCCGCCAAGATGACGTTCCCGTCCGTGACGCCGTTCGTTCCCGCCTGCGTGTGGGGCGAGCGCGAGCTGCGCGATATGTTCGGCCTGATCCCCGAGGGTCTGCCCGATCGTCGTCGCCTGGTGCTGCCCGACGATTGGCCCAGCGGCCTGTACCCGCTGCGCAAGGACTCCATGGACTACCGCTTCCGTCCCGCTCCCGCGAGCGACATGGAAAACTACGAGTTCTTGGCCGATACCAAGGGCAAGGAGACGACGCTCGTTCCCATGGGCCCGTTGCACATTACCTCCGACGAGCCTGGCCACTTCCGCCTGTTCGTTGAGGGCGAGACGATCGTCGACGCCGACTACCGTCTGTTCTACGTGCACCGCGGCATGGAGAAGGTTGCCGAGACGCGCCTGAACTATGACGCCGTGACGTTCCTCGCCGACCGCATCTGCGGCATCTGCGGCTGCGCCCACTCGGTGGCCTACGCCGAGGCCGTCGAGCGCGCTCAGGGCATCCATGTCCCGCCGCGCGCCCAGTACATCCGCGCCATCATGCTCGAGGTTGAGCGCCTGCACTCGCATCTGCTCAACATTGGCCTGGCGTCGCACTACACGGGCTTCGACTCCGGCTTCCAGCAGTTCTTCCGCGTCCGCGAGAAGTCCATGGACCTGGCCGAGAAGCTCTCCGGTCACCGCAAGACCTACGGCCTCAACGTGATTGGAGGCGTGCGTCGCGACATTTTGGCTGAGCAGAAGCTCTCCACGCTCACGACCATCCACCAGCTGCGCTCCGAGGTTCAGGAGCTCGTCGACGTGCTGCTCTCCACGCCCAACTTTATTGAGCGTACGAGCGGTATCGGCATCTTGGACCGCAAGATTGCACGCGACTTCTCGCCGGTCGGCCCGCTCATGCGTGGCTCGGGCTATGCCCGCGACGTGCGCTTTGACCATCCCTTCGACGGCTACGCCGATCCGGACGTCCAAAAGATGCACGCCGCCACGGCCGACACCTGCGACGCCTTCGGCCGTACCGCCGTCCGCATCCAGGAGGTCTACGATTCGATCGACATGATCGAGACCATGCTCGAGAACTGCCCGTCGGGCCCCATCCTCACCACGGATTGGGAGTACACCCCGCACAAGTACGCCATCGGCGCCACCGAGGCGCCGCGCGGCGAGGACGTGCACTGGGCCATGCTCGGCAATAACCAGAAGTGCTACCGCTGGCGCGCCAAGGCCGCCACGTACAGCAACTGGCCGGTCCTGCGCTACATGTTCCGCGGCAACACCGTGGGCGACGCGGCGCTGATCGTCGGCTCGCTCGACCCGTGCTACTCCTGCACCGATCGCGTGACGGTGACCGATGTCGCCGCCAAGCGCGACCACGTGCTCGGCAAGGAGCAGTTCGAGAACGTCTGGCGCGACAAGTCGCCGCTTGCGGGCGAGGGCACCATGGCCGCTCCGCTCGATGAGGAGGCGCTCTAATATGCTGAAGCTTTGGAAGGTTAACGCCAAGGCCGGCGACGCGACGGTCAAGTACCCGTTTGCGCCGTTCCCCACCAACAAGGACATGCGCGGCAAGCCCGAGCACAATGCCGAGCTCTGCATCGCCTGCGGTGCCTGCGGCGTGGCGTGCCCGGCCGATGCCATTCGCATGGATACCGACCTTGCGGCCGATACCATCACCTGGTCGATCGACTACGGTCGCTGCATCTTCTGCGGCCGCTGCGAGGAAGCCTGCCCCATGGAGGCCATCAAGCTCACCGAGGAGTTTGAGCTGGCCGTCATGAGCAAGGACGACCTCACCAGCAAGAGCGTCTACACGCTCGAGCACTGTTCGCGCTGCGGCAAGCCGTTTGCCCCGCACAAGGAGATCGACTACGCCAGGCGCCTGCTGCAAAAGGCCGGCGGCATGGAGGCCGAGCAGGCCGCCCGTACCGTCGGTATGTGCCAGGAGTGCAAGCGCGAACTCGACGCCCTGCGCGCCGCCTCGGCCGTAAAGACCGGCAACGCGCACGGCATGGCTGCCAACGAGACGCTTGCGTCCGGTGAGCCCCAGGGCCCCGGCATGGAGTATCTGGGCGGCCACGGCGTGAACCCGGAGTATATCGACCGCGAGCTCAACCCCGATGCGCCCGAGATCCCCGCCGGTCCTGCACCGGTCGAGGGCATCATCATGGATTTTGATACGAAGGAGGAGTAACCATGGCCGAACCCACGCTTTTGCCCGAGCGGCTTCAGTACCGCCCGACCAAGATCGAGCTCGACGAGAGCATCGAGAAGGCCAAGGCGACCCTTCTTAAGAAGATCAAGCGCTCGGTGTACGTCTACCGTGTTGACTGCGGTGGCTGCAACGGCTGCGAGATCGAGATCTTCGGTTCCATCACGCCCGTCTTCGACGTCGAGCGCTTTGGCATCAAGGTCGTGCCCTCGCCCCGTCACGCCGACGTGCTGCTGTACACCGGTGCCGTGACGCGTGCCATGCGCATGCCGGCCCTGCGCGCCTTTGAGGCCGCACCCGATCCCAAAATCGTGGTGTCCTATGGCGCGTGCGGCTGCACCGGCGGCATCTTCTACGACAACTACTGCGTCTGGGGCGGCACGGACAAGATTCTGCCGGTCGATGTCTACATCCCCGGCTGCCCGCCCAGCCCCGCGCAGACCATCTACGGCTTTGCCATGGCGCTCGGTCTGCTGGACCAAAAGCTCCATGCCGAGACCACGGTGGAGGCTGCCGGCGAGCAGGCCGATATCCTGCACCCCGGCGTGCCGTACAAGCTGCGCGTTGCCATCGAGCGCGAGGCTCGCGCCATGAGCGGCTACCGTTACGGCCGCGACCTGGCCAATGAGTTCATGGATACGCTCGAGGGCGCGCCCAAGGGCGATATCCGCGGTGCCATGGCGCTGCTCATCGACAAGCAGGACGATCCGCGCCGCGTTGAGGTCTACTCGGCGCTGCAGGATCTGGTGCTGGCCGGAGGTCGCTAGATGGAGCTCACGGACCGCTCTGGTTACTTTGCGGGCCCCGGTATGCTCGGCGGCTCCTTTGGCGACGCCTCGCGCGCAAGCGTCGAGGCCGCCGAGGGCGTCGCCGACCCCTGCCTGGGCCATGCGCCCGACCAGGTGGTCTTCTACGAGCTCACGCGTAAGTTTGTGGAGACCGAGGAAGACGTTCCCCAGGAGGCCTGCGACGTGCTGTACTACACGCTCGCCGTGGGCCACCACACCGGCGTGCTCGACTGCTTTGAGCCGCGCCTGTCGGTGCCGGTGGACGTGTTTTATTCGCTCGTCGACGCGCTGCCGGAGGGGGAGGCCAAAACCAAGTTCGAGGCCATCCGCTCCTTTGGTGAGTGCCAGCTCGACAAGGCGGCGGTGCCGTCACTGCTCGAGGCCTGCGATGCGCTGCTCGACGAGCGCGGTTTTCGCGGGTCGGCCAAGGCCGGCATCTCGGTGTTCGACGACGACTTTGGCCTGCATGCCCAGCAGGTCGCGTTCTTAATGAAGTTTCGCGATTTGGTGGAGCGCGTGCGCGATGTGTCGGGCGTGTATCTGACGGGAAGGTTGCAGTAATGGGTCGCGTTGTGGATGGACGTGTGAACGGCGCCCCGTTTGCGGGTATCGTGCTCACGGCGGGAAGCGTGCTGCGTGCCGACGATGCCGCCGGCCCCGTGCTCTCCAAAAAGATGGAAGACGCACCCATTGCTGGTTGGTACACCATCGACGGCGGCCAAACGCCCGAGGACGACATCATCGAGGTCAAGCGCGAACGTCCGCCGCGTTTGGTTTTGGTCGATGCCGCCGACATGGCGCTGCCCGTCGGGTCCATCCGCTTGCTCGACAAGCGCGATGTGGCCCGCAAGTCGATGTTCACCACGCATTCGCTTCCCTTATCGATTCTGATCGAAGAGATTGAGCAATCGTGCGAAGATATCGTCTTCATAGGGATTCAGCCGGGCGATACGGAGTTCTATAACCCCATGTCCCCGGAGGTCTTTGAGGCCGTCGACGCCGTGTACGACGCCGTGGCCGCCAACGACTTTTCCCACTTTGTCCGCTTGGGGCAGGAGCTGTAGCAGCGCTTGCCTCTGCTGAATAGGAAAGAAGTGATTGACATGGCAGATTCCAAGGCAGAATACCCCGCTCCTGATTGCCTGGCGCCCGCCGCGATCGAGGCCAAGACCGAGACCGCCGGCGTGACCAAGGCTAACCTGCCGGTCGCTAAGGCCTTTCTGTTGGCAATGTTCGCCGGTGCGTTTATCGCCTTCGGTGGCCTGTTCTTTACGGTGTTTTTGAGCGACAGCACGCTGGGCTGGGGTGCCCAGCGCGTCGTGGGCGGCCTGTGCTTTTGCCTGGGCCTGGTGCTGGTGCTAGTGTGCGGCGCCGAGCTGTTTACCGGCAATTCGCTTATGGTCTGCGCGCTCAAGAGCAAAAAGATCACCCTGGCTCAGATGCTCAAGGCTTGGGTCGTCGTGTGGGTCGGCAATTTTGTCGGTGCCCTGTTCATCGTCTTTTTGGTGTACATGGCTGGCATTTACAAGCTCAACGGCGAGGCGGTCGCCAATTCCATGGTGAGCGTCGCCGCCGGCAAGGTGACGGTCGACTGGGTGACGATCTTCTTCCGCGGCATCCTGTGCAATATCTTTGTGTGCCTGGCCGTGTGGATCGGTACCGCCGGCAAGACCGTGGTCGATAAGGTCGTGGGCATTCTGCTGCCCATCGCCGCCTTTGTGGCCTGCGGTTTTGAGCACTGTGTTGCCAACATGTACTTTTTGCCCATGGGTGCCGTGATGCACGCGTGCGGCTATGGTGCCGACGTCGCCGGCGCCGATGCGCTCAACGCCGCGGGCATTGCGTTTAACCTGTCCGCCGCCACGCTGGGCAACATCGTGGGCGGCGCGGTCCTGATCGCGCTCGGCTACTGGTTTATCTACGCCAAGAAGTCCGAGGCGTAAGAAGCCGTCTGTTTGACGTTGGGCCTCCCGCGGGGCATTGCCGTGCGGGAGGCTTTTTGGGTCTGGGGCTCGTTGCCGGGCTTTTGGTCTGTTGTGTTTGGCTGATGAAAGGGGTAATCGAGATGGCATCTGCTGCGAAGCGTGACGGTCGCGCCGTGGTGACCACATGCGGGGGATGCTATGCCGATTGCGCCTTTGCGGCACACGTTGAGGACGGTCGCGTGGTGGCCGAGTTGCCGGTGCCGGGGCATCCGTGCGCGGCGCGTGCCCTGTGCGCTCGCGGACGGCATCGCCTGGCAATGCCGTTTGACGAGCGCGACCGCATTGTGCACCCCATGCGCCGACGAGCTGATGGCTCGGGGTTCGATGTGATTTCGTGGGATGAGGCGTATGCCCAGATCGCCGAGCGTCTTTTGGGGATTGTTGACGAACGCGGTCCCCGTGCGCTGGGCATGACGCTCGGCGTGCCCTCGTTCGACCGCTACTGGGCGTATCGCTTTATGCATGCGTTGGGCTCGCCCAACGTGTACGGTGCCGATGGCGCCTGCGAGGTAAGCCGTCTTACCGGTTGGGAGCATAGCCTGGGTTATAGTCCCGCCTCCGACCTTGCGCATACCGATTGCATCATGTACCTGGGGCGTTCCATCGTCGATTCGTCGACGATGGGGGCCGTTGATGCACTCAACGATGCCCGTCGCCGTGGGGCGAAGATTATCGTGGTCGACCCCCGGCGCAGTGGCTCGGCTGCGCTTGCCGACCGCTGGCTGCGCGTGCGCCCGGGCTGCGACCTGGCCTTGCTGCTGGGCATTGCGCATGTCTTGATTGCCGAGGACCTGTATGACCACGAGTTCGTGACCCGCTATACCACGGGTTTTGACGAGCTGGCGCAGGCGGCCCGTGCTTGGACGCCCGAGTGGGCCGAGTCGATGTGCGACGTGCCGGCCGCAGAGATCGCCGCCACGGCGCGCGATCTGGCTGCCGCCGTGCCTGCCGCTGTGGTGGACGCCGGTTTTCATGGCGGCATTGGCATCGCGTATGCCAATAGCACCCAGACCGCGCGCGCGATTTGTCTGGTCGATGTGCTGCTGGGCTGCATCGGACACGCGGGCGGTGCCCTCAACCCGCCCACGCCTCTTGCGTTGGGCGATTTGGACCCTGCGCGTTTCGCGACGCCGTCGATGCCACGTGAGCCCAAGTTGGGGTCCGAGCGCTATCCACTGGTCGATCCGGTGCGCGGTCTGTGCACGACCATCGGTCAGTCGATTCTTGCCGGCGATTTGCGTGGACTTATCGTCTATGCCAGTAATCCCGGTGCGGGCTATGGCAATGCGCAGGCTTGGCTGGGTATTTTGCAGCAGCTCGACTTGCTCGTGACGATTGATATTCGCTGGTCCGAGACGGCGCGCGCTTCCGACTTCGTGCTGCCCGACGTGACGTATCTGGAGGCCGACCGCGGCGTGGGAACGGTGACAGGCGCCAACGATGCGCGCGTGTTCTACCGCAACGCCGTGCTGCCCGTGCAGCATGACGACACACGTCCCGGTCGGGAGATTTTTGCCGGTCTGGCGCAGGTGTGTGGCGTGGGCGAGTACTTCCAGTTTACGTCTGACGATCTGGCGGCTGCCCAGGTGACGCCGTTTGGGATCGATCTGGACGAGCTCAAGGAGCGCGGTTGGGCCGATACGGGCGTTGCGCTGCCCTCGCGTACGGGCGAGCCGGTGATTCCGCTTGCCGGCGGCAAGATTGCGCTGGCAAGCGACATATGGGAGCGAGCCGGCCTGGGTCGCGTACCCAACTGGATTGCTCCCATGGTGGAGCCCGGTCCGGGGATGTTTCGCCTCATTAGCGGCAACCGTCCCTTTGAGTCGCATACCTCGCGAAGGCTTGCAGCCCAAGGTGCCGCCGAGGCTGGATCGGACCTGGATGCCGTGCAGATGAATGCCGATGCTGCTGCGCACATGGGTATCGCCGACGGCGAGATCGTCGAGCTTGTGAGCGACATGGGCCGCGACCGCGTGCGCGTGGAGACGACGCCGTATCTGCATCCAGCGTGCATTTTCACCTCGGCCGCCCCCGGTGGGCGTTCGTTTGGCGCCGATGCCGGTGGCGCTCAAGCCTTGGGCGTGGGCCCGCTCGACCATACACCGTTGCGTTGGGACCCGTTGACGGGCGCCGCGCTCACCCAGGAAAACGCCGTTCGCGTGGAAAAAATCACGGCGCGCGAGGATAATGACGAGTAATTGACTCAGCTGATGTATTCGACTGATCCACGTTTCTTTTGAAAGGCCGCACATGAGCGATAGCCAGAACATGTCCGATGAGGTGCGCGCCCGCCTGCGCGCCATTCCTTCTGTCAACGAGCTGCTTGCCGAGTGGCCGGTAGTGAAGGCGGCGGGGGAGACCTGCGACGCGGTGGTGCATGCCGCTGTCACGGCCGAGCTTGACGAGGAGCGCGCTGCGATTCGTGCCGGTGCCGCTCCACGCTCTAAGCGCGAGCTGGCCTCGGCCGTCGAGTGGCGTGCCCACCGCTCTGCGCTGCCGAGCTTGCGCCCTGCCGTCAACGCCACGGGCGTGGTCATCCATACCAACTTGGGCCGCGCCCCGCTCGCGGAGTCGGCCGCCAAGGCCGTGGCCGAGGTCGCGCGCGGCTACAGCACGCTCGAGTACAGCGTGGACACCTGCTCGCGCGGGTCGCGCAAGGAGCACGCTGCACAGCTGATTCGCTCGCTTACCGGTGCCGAGGACGCGCTTGTGGTCAACAACAACGCCGCCGCGGTGCTGCTGGTGCTTGCCGCCCATGCCGCGGGCAAAGAGGTTATCGTCAGCCGCGGCGAGCTTGTCGAGATTGGCGGCAGCTTTCGCATCCCCGATGTCATGGCGGCTTCGGGCGCCAAGCTCGTCGAGGTCGGAGCCACCAACCGCACGCACTTGAGCGACTACGAGCGCGCCATCACGCCCGATACGGCCATGATCCTCAAGGTCCATCCTTCCAACTACCGTATCGAGGGTTTCCACGAGGAGGTAGGTTCTCGGGAGCTTGCGGCGCTTGCTCACAAGCATGGTCTACTGTTCTACGAGGACCAGGGGTCGGGCGCGCTCCTGCCCGATGACATCCTGGTGCGCGGCGGCGAGGAGACCACGCCGACCTCGGTTGCCGCCGGGCTCGATATCGTGTCGTGCTCGGGCGATAAGCTGCTTGGTGCTGCGCAGGCGGGCATCATCATGGGCCGTCGCGATCTGGTCCAGGCCTGCGGGTCGCATCCGCTTATGCGTGCCCTGCGTCCGGGCAAGCTCGCACTGGCGGCGCTCGAGGCCACGCTGCGCATCTACATGGACGGTGCCGATGTGGCCCATCGCGACATTCCGGTCCTCAGCATGCTTACGCTTCCTCAGGCTCAACTGGAGCGTCGTGCGCGCAAGTTGCGCGATCTTATGGCGGCGGGGCTCGATAAGGCCGGTTGCCCGTGTGCTGTTGAGCTGGAGATCGTTGAGGAGGCGTCGACTCCCGGCGGCGGTTCGCTGCCTACCGTCGAGCTGCCGACGATGTGCGTTGCCGTACGCCTTGTTGACGAGCACCTGACGGTCGACGCGCTCAAGCGCTCGCTCGTTCAGGACTTCGATACGCCGGTCGTCACGCGCACCTCGCACGATCGCATTTTGTTTGACGTCCGTACGCTTGTGGGCGACCGCGATATCGAGACGGCGGCGTCGACGCTCGTCGCATGCGTTGAGAAGGCGATTGCTCGATGAGTGAGGTTCAGACGCTGGTGGAGTGCCCCGTTATCGTTGGCACGGCGGGCCACGTCGACCACGGTAAGTCCGCACTGATCGAGGCGCTGACCGGCAAGAATCCCGACCGTTTGGAGGTTGAGCGCCGTCGCGGTATGACCGTGGAGCTGGGCTTTGGCGAGCTGGCGCTGCCGAGCGGCAAGATCGTCGGCCTGGTCGACGTGCCGGGCCATGCGCATTACCTGCGTGCCATGGTGCAGGGTGCGACAGGCATCGACGTTGCCGTGCTGGTGGTCTCTGCCGTTGAGGGTGTAATGCCGCAGACGCGCGAGCACGTGCACGTGCTGGAGCTGCTGGGCGTCACGCATATGGTGGTGGCGCTGACGATGTGTGACCTGGCCGATGTCGAGATGACCGAGCTTGCCGAGCTCGATGTCGATGACTTTTTGTCGAGCACCGTGTTTGCGGACGCGCCGATCGTGCCCGTGTCGTCCAAGACCGGCGCGGGGATCGATGACCTGCTGGCTGCACTCGACGAGCAGGTTGCCGCTTTCTGGGATGCCTGCCGTGCCCGTGCCGAGCTCACCGATGCCGCACCGCGTCTGCCCATCGACCGCTGCTTTACGATCAAGGGCGCCGGCACCGTCGTGACGGGAACGCTGCACGATGCGCCGGTTGCGGTGGGCGACGAGCTGATGGCCTTGCCGTCGCGTACGGTCTGTCGCGTGCGCGGGATTCAGGTGCATGGCGATACGCCGCACGCGCTGCCTGGACAGCGCGTGGCGCTCAATCTGGTCGGTGACGGTGTCGCGGCGCTTGACCGTGGCGAGATGCTGGGTGTGGCGGACCGCTTTGGTCAGACGTTGCGTTTTATGATGACGTTCACCTACCTGGGCCGCGAGGGCGCCAAGCCGCGTGTGCTCGAGTCGGGTGCGCGTGTGCACGTGATGGCGGGCACGGCCGAGGTTGTCGGCCGCATCATGCTTTTGGAGGGCGAGGCCCCCATGGCGGTGGGCGAGACCCGTACCGTACAGGTGCGCTTGGAGGAGCCGCTGCCGCTGCGAGCCGGAGACCATGCCGTGGTGCTGTCCTATTCGCCCGTTATGCTCATTGGCGGCGGGCGTGTGCTGCTTTCGCGCTGCCGTCGCTCGCGCGAGCTTGCCGAAGGAGAGCGTGCGCTGTATGCGGCGATCGAGTCCGGCGATATCGCGGGCGGTGTGGGCGCTTGGCTGGCGCTGCAGACGCTGCCGGTTACGGCGGTTGATGTTGCCGAGGCTTTGGATCTTGGTGTCGGCGAGGCCGATGCCGCACTGCGCGGATTGGTGGCGCAGGGCGCTGCTTGCGCGCTTGCAGGCTCGGATGGCTCGCTGTATGCAGATTCTTCTGCGCTCGACGCCGCGATGGATGCACTGGCGGCGACCCTGTCGGCCATGCACACGGCGGCTCCCAAGGAGACGGGCTTTACGCCCGGCGCCGTTGCCCATGCTGCGTGGCCTGCCGTTGATGAAGGCGTTGCCGCGGCTCTGATTGCCGAGGGCTGCTCCCGTGGCGTGTGCGCCGCCGAGGGCGCCGAGGTATTCGACCCGCATTCGGCCGCCGCGGCGGCACGCGTGGTGCGAGAGGCTTGCGAACGGATCGTCGCGCTGCTTGACGAGGCCGGCCTCGATGCACCGACGTTGCCCGAGGTGGGCGAACAGCTGCAGCTTGGCCGCGACACTATGACGCGTGCCCTGCGCGAGCTTTCGCTCAACCGCTCGATCGTTAAGGTCGAGCGCGACATTGCCCTGTCTGCTGCTGCCGAGGTCCATGCGCGTGAGCTTGTTGCCGCCGCCATTGAGGCAGCCGGCGGCGCTGCCACCACGAGCGTGCTGCGTGAGGCTCTGAGTGTGTCGCGCAAACGTGCCATCAGCATCTTGGAGCACCTGGATGCCGTGCGCTTCACGGTGCTCGACAAGGACGCCGGCGGCCTGAGGTCCCTGCGCTAGATCGGCTGCTCGGTTTGGTAAAATACCGCCGCACTTGGGAACGGATGGGCTCCGGTGGGCTCCGCGGTCCTCAAAACCGTTGCGAGGCGTGCAAAACGTCTTGGATGTGTTCGATTCACATACGTTCCCGCCATACGCTACCAGCGCTTTTGTGCTCGCGGTCTTGCTGCGTGCCGCAAAGGCGCTGTTTTGTTTTTGCACGAGCTTTTCGTAGCGCTGCTATTTCGGTGGCTGTATTTAGCTTCGTGCACCGGGTTTCGAGCATGCCGATGGAGGTGTTTTGCCGTATGACTACCGTAAGACGTGCCGATCTTTCTTGTGTCGTCCAAGCGGGTGGGCTGTCCTCGCGCATGGGCTGTGACAAGGCACGCATGGCGTTTTGCGGCGAGCCGCTCATCGAGCGCGTGCTGGGTCGGCTGGCTCCAGTTGCCGGCGAGTTAGTCGTGACGACTTCGCGTCCCAGCGAGCTTGTCTATCTTGAGCAGCGCGCGTTTGGCGGTCTGGTGCCGCGAATAGTGTCGGACCTTGAGGGGCCGGCGGGTGCCATGCGCGGCATCGCGAGTTCGTTGGCCGCGGCCCGATTGCCGCTCGTGGCGATCGTCGCCTGCGATATGCCGTTTGTCTCGCCGGAACTCATCGGCGCGCTTGCCGATCGTGTTGAGGCCGAGGCGCTCGACGTGTGCGTGCCGCGCGAGGAGCGGGGGATTGAGCCGCTTTGCGCCGTCTGGCGCCGTGACGCCTGTGCGCCGGTTGCCCAAGAGCTGCTCGCCTGCGACCGCCAGCGTATTCGCTGCCTGATCAATCGCGTTCAGGCTGGTTATATGGATGAGCCGCAGATCGTTAAGGTCGCAGGCTCCACGCTCTGCTTCGAAAACGTCAATACACCCGAGGAGTTTGCGGCGGCCGAGTTGCTCGCCTAGACGATTGGAGTTGCCATGTCTCACGATATCTGTCCCGATACGGGAGAACCTTGCACTTGTGACGGGTCCGAGCCTTGCACTTGCGGCTGTGGCGGCTGTGGACATACGGCCGAGGAAGAGGCAGCGGCGGCTGCGTATCGCGAGTTGCACCGCGAGGCCTCGTCCGGTGGCGCCCTCGATCACGAGCGCAAAATCATCGTGTCGTTCGACAGCACCTTCGATGTGATGGAATGCGAACAGCTGTGTCTTGCCGCCGGTGTGCCTGGGCGCATCATGCCGCTGCCCGGCTCCATTACCGCCGGCTGCGGGCTGTGCTGGGCCATGCCGTTCTCCGGCGATGCACTCGCCGCCTTCCGCGCCGCTACCGAGGGCCGCGTAACCCCCGCCGACTACCACCAGCTCGTCCTCTAACCACCAAAACCACCACAAAGGTGCCTGTCCCCAATGTGGTGGTTTGGAACACGTGGACGAAACAGGTTTGAAACACGGGTTTTGCGCGTCAGACACTCAAAAACGCTTCTACCTGCATCGTAATCAAAACGAAACATCTGCTCGTCGGCTTATGCGAAACTTTGCTGCAACAGTGCGATATTATCCATACTCGATAAAGTTCGCGGCGCATAGGGTGCCGCGACCGACATTTTTCGTTTCCCATCATTGGAGGAAGCATGAGCTACACGCAGAAAGTTCTCGAAGAGCTCAAGGCCCGCTATCCCGAGCAGCCTGAGTTCATCCAGGCCGCGACCGAGATCCTCGGCACCATCCAGCCGGCGCTCGACGCCCACCCCGAGTACGAGGAGGCCGCCCTGCTGGAGCGCCTCGTCGAGCCCGAGCGCATCGTCATGTTCCGTGTTCCCTGGGTCGACGACCAGGGCAAGGTTCAGGTCAACCGCGGCTATCGCGTCGAGTTCAACTCTGCCATTGGACCCTACAAGGGCGGCCTGCGCTTTAACCCGACGGTCACTCTGGGTATGCTCAAGTTCCTGGGCCTGGAGCAGATCCTCAAGAACAGCCTGACCACCCTTCCCATGGGCGGCGGCAAGGGCGGCTCCGACTTTGACCCCAAGGGCAAGTCCAACAACGAGATCATGCACTTCTGCCAGTCCTTCATGACCGAGCTCTATCGCCACATTGGCCCCAACACCGACGTTCCCGCCGGCGACCTGGGCGTTGGCGGCCGCGAGGTTGCCTACCTGTTCGGTCAGTACAAGCGCCTGACCAACGAGTGGACCGGCGTCCTTACCGGCAAGGGCCTTTCCTTTGGCGGCTCGCTCGCCCGTACCGAGGCCACCGGCTACGGCCTGGTCTACTTTGTGGACGAGTACCTCAAGAGCCGCGGTGACTCCTTCGAGGGCAAGAACGTCGTCGTTCACGGCTCCGGTAACGTTGCCATCTACGCGGTCCAGAAGGTCGCCCAGCTCGGCGGCAAGGTCCTGGCCTGCTCCGACACCCATGGCTGGGTCGAGGATCCCGACGGCATCGACTACACCGTGCTCGAGCATGTCTACAACAAGAAGCGCTCCGGCCACGACAAGGGTGTTACGCTCGCTATGTACGTTGACGAGAAGCCCAACGCCGTGTGGCACGAGGGCGACGGCCGCGGCGTGTGGCAGCTGCCCTGCGACATCGCGCTGCCCTGCGCTCGCGAGAACACGCTGCTGCTCGAGGACGCCCAGGCGCTCGTCGCCAACGGCTGCAAGGTGGTCGGCGAGGGTGCGAACATGCCCACGACCATCGAGGCCACGACTTACTTCCAGGAGAACGGCGTCGCCTTTATGCCCGGTAAGGCTGCCAACGCCGGCGGCGTGCTCGTGTCCGGCCTGGAGATGAGCCAGAACGCCGAGCACCTGTCTTGGACTTTCGAGGAGGTCGACGGCAAGCTCGAGCAGCTCATGCGCGGCATGTTCCACAACGTGGACGACACCGCCAAGGAGTACGGCCAGGAGGGCAACTTTGTCATGGGCGCCAACATCGCCGGCTTCCTGAAGGTCGCCGACGCCATGCTCGCCCAGGGCGTCTGCTAAATCTTCGCTCGACATAGCATCGCAGAAGGCTCCCAGTCATCTTGGCCGGGAGCCTTTTTCTGTGGTGGTGAGGGTTGTGCCCCCTCGTTTGGTACACTTAAACGTACTGGACAAGTGGAGAGATGGGGGAGAACGTGCTCAAGTTCGGTACCTACGTCCGTGTTGGAAACGCGGCCGAAGCCTATGAGCTCTTGCAGAAGAACCGCAACAACAAGATTGTGGGCGGCGGCATCTGGATGCGTCTGGGTTCGCGTCGTGTGGCGACGGCGATTGACCTTTCGGCCTGCGGACTCGATCAGATCGAGGAGACCGAGACCGAGTTTCGCATCGGTGCCATGTGCACCCTGCGCCAGCTCGAGCGCCATGTCGGGCTCAACGCGCTTGTCAACAATGTCTTTGAGTTCGCCGTCCACGACATCGTGGGCGTGCAGCTGCGCAATACCGCCACGGTGGGCGGCAGCATCTACGGCCGCTTTGGCTTCTCGGACGTTCTCTCTGCGTTCTTGGCGCTCGATTCGTATGTTGAGCTGACGGGTGCCGGCCGCGTGCCGCTCGCCGATTTCGTGGACATGGGCTACGTGCGCGACGTGATCGAGCGCGTCGTGGTCGTTAAGCACGACTACCGCGCGAGCTATGAGGCCGTGCGCAAGGCCGCGACCGACTTCCCCTCGCTCAATGTCACCGCCGCCTGGTGGGACAACAGCTGGCATGTCACCGTGGGTGCCCGTCCGCTGCGCGCGACCCTGCTGCAGGGCGAGGCATGCGGCTTGGTGAACGAGCAGCCTTCCGAGGATGAGCTGCGTGCCCTTGCCGCGTCCGTGCGCGCGCTAAGCTACGGTACCAACCTGTGGGGCTCAGCCGAGTACCGCCGTCGCATCTCGGCGCCGCTTGCCGTGCAGGCCGTGCGCCGCGCCGCCGGCATCGAGCTTTCGGCCGCGCTTGCCCGCGAGCTCGAGACCGTGCAAGTGCCCAAGTTTGCCACGGACGAGTATTCCTGCCGCCGCGTGCCCGGCGTCGATTCTAGCGAGGTGCGCTAATGGCTGCCAAACTCATCGATCTTTCCTTTACGCTCAACGGCCGCAAGGTCAAGGTTCAGATTGCCCCCGACACCATGCTCTTTTCGCTTTTGCGTGAGCAGGGTTGCGCGTCGGTGCGCTGTGCCTGCGAAACCACTAACTGCGGCCTGTGCACGGTGTGGCTCGACGGCGACCCGGTGCTGAGCTGCTCGGTTCCCGCCGCGCGCGTCGAGGGCCGCTCCGTCACCACGCTCGAGGGCCTCAAAGCCGAGTCCGAGGCGCTCGCCCGCGCGATGGCCGCCGAAGGTGCCGAGCAGTGCGGTTTTTGCGCCCCCGGCCTTATCATGAACGTGCTGGCGCTTGCCCGCGCCGCCAAGGAGGATCCGAGCCTCGTCGCTACGCGCGAGGAGCTCTCGCGCCAGCTAGCCGGCAACCTCTGCCGTTGCAGCGGCTACGAGAGCCAGCTGCGCGCTATCGTGCGCTTCCTTAACGAGTCCGGCGTGCAGGTGGGCTTTGAGATGCCCGAGCTGCCGGTCAACGACACCAGCTGCGACGGCGTCTCGTACAAGCAGATCACTCACAAGCAGCCCAAGAAGGACTCGAAGGCCCTGCTCGAGGGTCGTCCCGTCTACACGGGCGACCTGGTGCCCGCCGGCGCGCTCATTGTCAAACTCAAGCGCAGCCCGTATGCCCGCGCTAAGATTCGCTCCATCGATACGTCGCGCGCCCTGAAGGTACCCGGCGTGGTGGGCGTCTACACCTACGAGGACGTGCCCAAGCGCCGCTTTACCATCGCCGGCCAGAGCTATCCTCAGCCCTCGCCCTACGACCGCCTGATCCTCGAGAACCTCGTACGCTACCAAAACGAGGAGGTGGCGATCGTCGCCGCCGAGACCGAAGAGGCCGCCGACAAGGCGCTCAAGCTCATCAAGGTCGACTACGAGGTGCTCGAGCCCCTGCTCGACTTTACCAAGGCACTCGATAACGACATCGTGGTGCACCCCGAGGGCGACGTGACCTTTATGTTTCCGCAGGGCGGCGACGTTGCTCGCAACCTGGTGTGCAGCGGTACCAGCGATTTTGGCGACTTGGACGAAGCGTTCGCCCAGAGTGACATCGTCTTTGAGCGCACCTACACCAGCCAGGCCACGCAGACCGCGCCCATGGAAACCTTCCGCGCCTTCGCGACGACCGACGCGTTTGGGCGAATCTCGGTGACCACCTCCACGCAGGTGCCCTTCCATGTGCGCCGCATGGTCGCGCAGTCGCTCGACATTCCGCAGTCGCAGGTACAGGTTATTAAGCCGCGCATCGGCGGCGGCTTTGGCTCCAAGCAGACGGGTTGCTGCGAGATCTTCGTGGCGTTCGTAACCCAGCAGACCGGCCGTCCGAGCTACTGCTGCTACACCCGCGAAGAGACCATCACCGCGGGCAATTCGCGCCACCAGATGCAGATGACCGTTAAGCTGGGCGCCATGAACGACGGCACCATCACGGCCATCGATCTGCACACGCTGTCCAACGCCGGCGCGTACGGCGAGCACGCTACCACGACGATCGGCCTTTCGGGTCACAAGAGCCTGCCCATCTACAACCACGTGAAGGCGAGCCGCTTTAGCTGGGACGCCGTCTACACCAATACCAACCGTGGCGGCGCGTATCGTGGCTACGGTGCCACCCAGGGCCAGTTTGCCGTGGAGAGCGCCGTCAACGAGCTCGCCGACATGCTGCACATGGACCCAGCCGACCTGCGCCTTAAGAACATCGTGTGCGAGGGCGAAATCATGCCGCAGTACTACAACGAGAAGCTCAACGCCTGCGCGCTCGATCGCTGCCTGCTGCGCGCGATGGATATGATCGGCTGGCGCGACAAGCCGCTGGCTGTGGACCTGGGCGACCGCGTGCGCGCTCTGGGCTGCGCGCTCACCATGCAGGGCTCTGGTATTTCCAACGTGGACATCGCCGGCATCGACATGCGCCTGGAAGAGGACGGTTTCATTACCATCGGCACCGGCGCCACCGATAACGGCATGGGCGTCGACACGATCCTGGCGCAGATTGCCGCCGAGGAGCTGGGCGTGGAGAGCTCGCTCATTGTGGTGCGCGGCGTGGACACCGATGTGTCGCCGTTCGACGCCGGCTCGTACGCGAGCTCGGGTACGTACGTGACGGGCCTTGCCGCCAAGAACGCCGCGACCGAGCTGCGTGAGAAGATCTGTGCCAAGGCTGCCCAGATGTGGGACGTGGACGCCGCCGACGTGGTCTTTGATGGCCAGTATGTGCGCCTGTCCGACGAGCGTGCCGCGCGCGAGCAGAACCGCTACCTCACGCTGCGTGACTTTGCCAACCTGTGCGTCAAGAACATCGCGGGCGGCGACGCGCTCACCTCGCATGCCTCTGCCTGCCTGCCCGTTTCGCCTCCGCCGTTTATGGCCGGCATTGCCGAGGTCGAGGTCGACAAGGCCACCGGCAAGGTGACCGTGGTGGACTACGCGGCGGCCGTCGACTGCGGCACCGTGATCAACGAGGCGCTCGCGCGCGTCCAGGCCGAGGGCGGCATTGCTCAGGGTATCGGCCACGCGCTCTACGAGATTGTCGAGCATGACGACCGCGGTCGCCTGCGCACCGGCAACTTTATGAGCTACAAGCTGCCCACGCGTCTGGATATCGGCAGCATTCGCGTGGCCTTTGAGCCGAGCTACGAGCCGACGGGCCCGTTTGGCGCCAAGTCGATCGGCGAGGTCGTCATCAACACGCCGCTCGCCGCCGTTGCCTCGGCCGTGGCGCACGCCACCGGACATCAGGTTCGCTCGCTGCCCATCACGCCCGAGAAGGCGCTGCTGGGGGAGTAGCGGGTCAGCAAACAAGTCGTAATGGGCGGGGCGGGGCAACTCGTCCCGCCTTTTGCACTCGTGGTGAGGTCGTGAGCCTAAAAAGGTGTGCGTGCGCTTGTCGTTCGTATCTGCTATCATTCCTAATCTGTGCGCTCATGCGGGCGTGGCGGAATTGGTAGACGCGCCAGATTTAGGTTCTGGTGGGATTCCCGTGAAGGTTCGAGTCCTTTCGCCCGCACCAACGCACCCGCGTCGGCTTATGCCTTCGCGACGCTTGTTGCATAAAGGTACCAGCACCTCAGATAAGCTGGGCAGTATGAGGAGGAACGTGTTGAACATCACCGCTTCTGACGTCAAGGACGCCAAGCTCACCGCTACGGTCACCATCCCGGCCGCCGACGTCGACGCCGCGATCAAGAAGGCCTACAAGGACACCGCCAAGAAGTACCGCTTCCCGGGCTTCCGCGCCGGTAAGGCCCCCCGTCCGGTCATCGACTCTGCTCTTGGCGCCGAGGCTACCCTCGCTCAGGCCACCAACGACCTGATCGCCGCCAACGAGCCCGCCGTCCTCAACGAGCTGGACATCGTCCCCACCAAGAACGGTGACTACAAGGAGCTCGACCTCGCCAAGGATCACGAGGACTACACCTACACCGTCGAGTTCTCCCTGCGTCCCGCCGCTGAGCTCTCCTCCTTCGACGCTGTCGAGATCGAGATGCCCCCTGCGGAGGTCACCGAGTCCGAGATCAACAACCAGGTCGAGATGCTTCTCAACTACCGTGCCACCTTCGAGGACGTCGAGGGTCGCGCCGTCGAGGCCGAGGACTACGTCACCGTCGACCTCAAGGCCGTCGAGAACGCCGACAACTTCGCTGCCGAGGGCCGCATGCTCATCGCCGGTAGCGACAGCAACCCCAAGGAGTTCAACGAGGCCTTGATCGGCGCTAACGTTGACGACGTCAAGACCGTCACCTGGACCGACGAGGTCGAGGAGGGCGAGGAGGCCGAGACCCACACCGTCGAGGTCACCGTCAAGGGCATCAAGGTCCGCAACACCCCCGAGCTCACCGACGAGCTCGTCAAGTCCGACTTTGGCTTCGACAGCATCGACGCCATGCGCGACGCCATCAAGATCGAGATCGAGCAGGACAAGGCTTCCCGCCTCCCGGCCGAGAAGGAGAACCGTTGCGTCTCCGCTCTCGCCGAGCGCCTGCAGCTCGACGAGATGGACGCCGACTACGAGCAGTCCGTCTTTGAGGAGCTTGGCCAGAACTTCCTGTCCAACCTCGCTGCCCGCGGCATGACGCTGGACACCTGGCTGCCCGCTTCCGGCCTGACCATGGAGCAGTTCATCGGCGACCTGCACAAGCAGGCCAACGACGTTGCCCGTGAGTCCCTGGCTCTCGACGCCCTCGCTCGTGAGCTCAAGATCGAGGTCACCGAGGACGACATCAACGCCGAGTTCGAGAAGGCCGGCGTCAAGGACGTCGAGGCTTCCAAGGCCGAGTTCATCGCCGATGGCCGCATGCCTGCCGTCCGTGAGTCCATCCGTCGCTCCAAGGCCGTCGACCACTTGGTCGAGAACGCCAAGGTGACCGAGGTCGACGAGACCGCCAAGGACGCCGAGTAATTCTCGCCACCTTTTCTGCGAGCGCATGTACGCGCCCGTGATGGGGTAAAGTTATAAGCCGGTTATCCGGTTGCTTCGTACGGTGCCAGCCAATGCATAGCATGCGGGCACCGTACGTTTGTCTAGAACCACTATTGGTCCGTAAGAGAAATGGAGATGCGTATGATCGCTAAGTTCGATTCCGCCCTCGTGCCATACGTTATCGAGCAGACGCCGCGCGGCGAGCGCAGCTACGATATCTATTCGCGCCTGCTCAACGACCGCATCATCTTCTTGGGCGAGGAGATCAACTCCGTCAGCGCCAACCTGGTCGTTGCCCAGCTGCTGCATCTTGAGAGCCAGGATGCCGAGAAGGATATCTCGCTCTACATCAATTCGCCCGGCGGCGAGGTCTACTCCGGTCTGGCGATTCTGGACACCATGAACTTCATCAAGCCGCAGGTCTCCACCATCTGCGTGGGCATGGCTGCGTCCATGGCCGCCGTGCTGCTCTCGGCCGGCGCCAAGGGCAAGCGCTTCTGCCTGCCGCACTCCAAGGTCATGATTCACCAGCCCAGCGGCGGTGCCCAGGGCCAGCAGACCGAGATCGAGATCGTGGCCGAGGAGATCAAGAAGACCCGCCGCGAGCTCAACCAGATCCTGTCCGACGCATCTGGCCAGCCGATCGAGAAGGTCCAGGCCGACACCGAGCGCGACAACTACCTGACCGCCGCCGAGGCCCTCGACTACGGCCTGATTGACCGTATCGTCACCTCGCGCGATCTCGCCGCGAAGGACGCCTAGGATGGCAGGTAACATGCAGGACAACTTTGACGAGAACGGCAACCCCATCCGCTGCTCCTTCTGCGGAAAAGAGCAGGGCCAGGTCCGTCGCCTCGTAAAGGGCCCGACCAACATCTTTATCTGCGACGAGTGCGTTGCCGCTTGTTCCGAGATCCTGGAGGAGTCGCTGGCTTCGGACTTTATGGACGCCGCCCGCAACGGCAAGCTGCCGGGCTTCCTCAACGACCACGGCCAGGCTGCGTCCCAGCCCGCCGTTGACCCCGAGGCCGAGGGCTTTGAGCTCGAGGACGACCGCCAGGTCATTACGCACGTGCCGACGCCGCACGAGATTTATGCCGAGCTTTCGGCCTATGTCATGGGCCAGGAGGACGCGAAGCGCGCCATGTCGGTTGCCGTGTACAACCACTACCGCCGCGTGATCGAGGGCGGTGCCGCGGTGTCCGCCTTTGACGACGGTATGGGCTCGCAGTTTGACGATGATATGGACGAGGTGGAGCTCGCCAAGTCCAACATTTTGCTGCTCGGTCCTACCGGTACCGGTAAGACCCTGCTCGCCCAGACGCTCGCTCGCATCCTCGAGGTGCCGTTTGCCATCGCCGACGCTACCGCACTCACCGAGGCCGGCTA
Organism: Collinsella sp.; assembly: GCA_048342015.1. GTDB lineage: Bacteria > Actinomycetota > Coriobacteriia > Coriobacteriales > Coriobacteriaceae > Collinsella. Next base: position 106,852 of record DBGDFS010000056.1, read on the forward strand.
TGTGGGCGAGGACGTGGAGAATATCCTGCTCAAGCTCATCAACGCCGCCGATGGCGACATTGAGCGCGCTCAGGTTGGCATCATCTACGTGGACGAGATCGACAAGATCGCCCGTAAGGCCGAAAACCTCTCCATCACCCGCGATGTTTCGGGCGAGGGCGTTCAGCAGGCGCTGCTCAAGATTCTTGAGGGCACGGTGGCAAGCGTTCCGCCCACCGGCGGCCGTAAACATCCCCAGCAGGAGCTGCTGCAGATCGACACGACCAACATCCTGTTTATCTGCGGCGGTGCCTTCGTTGGCCTGGACAAGATCATCGCCGATCGCGTGGGCAACAAGGGCGTGGGCTTCAACTCCGAGATCGCCGGCCCCACCTCGGTCGACGAGAACGATCTGCTTCGTCAGGTGCTCCCGCAGGACCTCAACGCCTTTGGCATGATCCCCGAATTCGTGGGCCGTACGCCCGTCGTCACCCAGACGCAGGCGCTTGACGAGGACGACCTGGTGTCGATCCTGACCGAGCCCAAGAACGCTGTGGTGCGCCAGTACCGCAAGATGTTCCAGCTCGAGGACGTTGAACTTGAGTTTGAGGATGCCGCCCTGCATGAGATCGCCCGCATGGCGCTTGCCCGCAAGACCGGCGCCCGCGGCCTGCGCTCCATCTGCGAGGACGTGCTGCAGCAGACGATGTTCGACCTGCCCAGCGAGGAAGGCGTCACTAAGGTCATCGTGACCGAAGCCTCCGTAAAGGGCGAAGAACAACCCCAGCGCATCTACGGCTAAACCAGCCTAAAACGTGTTTGCAAATAGCCTCTGACCATCCGCGGTCGGAGGCTATTTTATATATACGCAATAACCCCAACTACCTGTGCTATTCTGTGTGTTTGTTTAAGCCTCGGCAAAGTCAATTCAGACTGAAGTAATCGATACCTAAGGGGAGGAATGTAGGCCCGATTTTCGTAGATTCCGCACGAGCCGAAGACCACTTAATGTGGTCTTCGAGCGAGCCCAGGACCTGACCGAGCGAAAATCGGGCCTACATTCCTCCCCGGCGGGACAGGGAGAGATATATGGAAGAGATGCCCAAGAACTACGATCCGTCGACCAACGAGCCGGCGATCCTGCAGAAGTGGCTCGACGGCGGCTACTACAAGCGCCGTGAGGGCGTGGGCGACTGCACCGTCACCATTCCGCCTCCCAACGTGACCGGCAAGCTCCACATGGGTCACGCCACCGACGACTCCATCCAGGACGCCATCATCCGTATGGCCCGCATGCGCGGCAAGTCCACGCGCTGGGTGCTGGGCACCGACCACGCCGGTATCGCTACGCAGACCAAGGTCGACAAGAAACTCAAGAGCGAGGGCATTAGCCGCCTGGAGATCGGTCGCGACAAGTTCGTCGACGCTTGCTGGGATTGGACCCACGAGTACGGCGGCATCATCGTCGAGCAGATCAAGCGTATGGGCTGCTCCGTCGACTTCGACAACGAGCGCTTTACCATGGACGAGGATTACGCCAAGGCCGTGCGTAAGGTCTTCTGTGACTGGTACCACGACGGCCTAATCTACCGCGGCAAGCGCATCGTCAACTGGTGCCCCAACTGCACCACCGCCATCTCGGACGACGAGGCCGAGTACAAGGACGAGAAGGGCCATCTGTGGCACCTGCGCTATCCGCTGACCGAGCCGGTCAACGGCCAGGACTACATCGTCGTCGCCACCACGCGCCCCGAGACCATGCTCGGCGACACGGGCGTCGCCGTCTCCCCGAAGGACCCCGAGAAGGCCGCCTTCGTGGGCAAGACCGTCAAGCTTCCCATTGTCGACCGCGAGATCCCCATCTTTGAGGATTGGCATGTCGACGCCAACTTTGGCTCTGGTTTTGTCAAGGTCACCCCGGCCCACGACCCCAACGATTACGCCATGGGTCAGGCCCACGACCTTCCGCAGATCAATATCTTCGACGAGCACGCGGTGGTCGTCGAGGGCTATGGCGAGTTCACCGGCATGACCCGCGAGGAGTGCCGCGAGGCGGTCATCAAGTGGTTCGACGAGCACGGCCTACTCGACCACGTCGAGGAGCACGACCACTCCGTCATGCACTGCTACCGTTGCGACGCCGCGCTGGAGCCGTGGCTTTCCGAGCAGTGGTTTGTGGCCGTCGACAAGCTCAAGGGGCCGGCGCTTGACGCCGTCAACTCCGGCAAGGTCACGTTCCACCCCGCGCGCTGGACGCAGACCTACACCACCTGGATGGAAAACCTCAAGGACTGGTGCATCAGCCGCCAGCTGTGGTGGGGCCACCGCATCCCCGTGTTCTACTGCGAGGACTGCGGCTGGGAGGACGCCCTTACCGAGGACACCGACGTGTGCCCCAGGTGCGGCGGTCATCACGTACACCAGGACGAGAACGTGCTGGACACCTGGTTCAGCTCGCAGCTGTGGACTTTCGCCACGCAGGGCTGGCCGCAAAAGCCGGAGCTGCTCGAGGGCCATCACCCCACGACGGCGCTGGTCACCGCGCGCGACATCATCGCGCTGTGGGTCGCCCGCATGGTCATGAGCTCGCTGTACTTCCTGGACGAGGTTCCGTTTAAGGACGTCGTCATCTACCCGACGATTCTGGCCAAGGACGGCAGTCGCATGTCCAAGTCCAAGGGCAACGGCGTTGACCCCATGGACCTCATTGGAATGTACGGCGCCGACGCCATGCGTTACAACCTGCTCACGCTGTGCACCAACAACCAGGACGTCAAGTTCGACGCGAACATCGATAAGAAGACCAAGAAGCTTATCGACAGCCCGCGTACCGACCAGGCCAAGAGCTTTGTGACCAAGATCTGGAACGCCAGCCGCTTCCTGCTCATGAACATGGAGGGCTACACGCCTGGCGAGCCCGTCGTTGAGACGCCGGCCGACGCTTGGATGTTCAGCCGCCTGGCCAAGGCTGTGAAGATGGTCACCGAGGGTATTGAGAACTACACCTTTGGCGACATGGCCCGCGGCGTGCAGCAGTTCTTCTGGAACGAGGTCTGCGACTGGTACGTCGAGGTCACCAAGGCCCGCCTGAAGGGCGAGGGCCGTCTGCAGGCGCAGCGCAACCTGATCTTTGTGCTCGACACCTCCATTCGCCTGATGCACCCGCTCATGCCGTTTGTTACCGAGGAGATCTGGGACAACATGCCGGCGAGCGTGCTCGACCTGGACGCCGAGGGCAACGTGGATCGCGCCGAGGCGCTCATGATCGCCAAGTGGCCCGAGCCCGCCGACTACGCCAAGTACGTCGACGAGCCCGCCGAGCGCGCGTTCGAGCTGTGCCGTACCGTCGTGTCTGCCGCCCGTGCTACGCGTTCGCGTTATCGCTTGAGCCCCAAGGCCGAGCTCGACGTGGTCGTGCGCGCCGGTGCCGAGGATATCGAGAAGCTCGAGAGCTTGCGCTCCACGATTGAGCCGCTGGCAAACACCGCATCGCTGGTCATGGGCACCGACGTTGAGAAGCCGGCCGCGAGCATCGCCGTGGTCGACAGTGGCGTCGAGGTCTTTGTGGTGCTCGAGGGCAAGGTTGACCTTTCGGCCGAGAAGGCGCGCCTGGAGAAGGAGATCGCCGCGGCTCAGAAGGAGCTCGCCGGCTGCGAGAAGACGCTTGCCAACGAGGGCTTTGTGGCTAAGGCCGCGCCCGCCGTGGTCCAGAAGAAGAGGGACCGTGCAGCTGAGCTCAAGGAGATCCTGGCGGCGCTGACTGCTCAGGTTGCTGACTTCTCGTAGGTCTAACTTGGGGGCGCGTCCCGATGCTTTGCTCTCCGCTGCGGACAGTCCTGCGCAAGACGGACAGCACATTAAGTGCTGTCCTTTGCGTGCGGAACTTGCGGCGAGCAAAGCATCGGGCCGCTCCTACTTCGTTTACGTGGTTGTTTGCAACTGGTAGGTTAGGGCCACTTGGTTGTGGCCTTGATCTCGCTGCAAGCGGATAAAGGCTGATATTGTCAACGCGAGGGGCTCATTCTTTTTGATGGGCCTCTTTTTCTGTTATGGGGGACTTTGGGTTATGGCTAAGCGTTCTGGGTCGTATGTCGTTCCTTTTTCGTTTGATTTGCTTTCGTTTGGTGAGGCTGTTGGGCTGGCTGCTGATACGGGGCGGATTTCTGGGGATGCTGGGCCTCTGCTTGAGACGGTTGTCGATATGCTCGATGAGTTGGGGCGTCCGGATGAGTATTTCGATTGCATCCAGGTTGCCGGTACCAATGGCAAGACTTCGACCACGCGTTTTTCGGCTGCCATTCTTCGTGGCGAGGGGCTCAAGGCTGCGTTGTATACGTCGCCGCAGCTGGTGCGCTATCCCGAGCGTATGGAAGTTGACGGGCGCGTTGTGAGCGACGAGGCCTTTGTCCGTGGCGTTTCGGCGGCTGTCGAGGCGGGACATCGCGTGAATGCACGCCGTGTGGCGGCGGGGGAGCGTGCCTATACTATCACGCCGTTTGACCTGCTGACGGCTGCTGCACTTGTGGTGTTTGCCGAGGCTTGCGTGGACGTGGCCGTGCTCGAGGTTGGCATGGGCGGGCGTTGGGACGCCACGAGTGCAACCGATCCCGTCGCCGTTGCCATTACGGGCATTGGGCTTGATCACACACGTATTTTGGGCGATACGCTCGAGGCCATTGCGGGGGAGAAGGCCGCGGTTATTAAGCCTGGGCGCTTGGTTGTTTTGGGCGAGGGTACGCACGAGGCGAGTGTTCAGTGCGTGATGGATGCGCGTTGTCGCGAGTGCGGCGTTGTTCCGTTCGTGGTGAATCATGTCACGACCAAGGTGCCGGCGCATGTGGGCGATACGGTGGAGTTTAGCTGTACCACATCGCGTGCGATTTACACATCGAGCATGGTCAAGCCGGCGTATCAGCCGCAGAATGCCGCGTGCGCGATTATGCTGTGCGAGGGGTATCTGGGCCGCGAGCTCGATCACGACAAGCTCGATGCTTCGCTTATGGGTTGCCCCACGCCGGGCCGATTTGATGTTCTGGGAACTGATCCGCTCAAGCTGATCGACGCCTGCCATAACCCTCAGAGCTGCGAGAACTTTGTGAGCGCGCTGGACGAGATCGATCCGTGCGTGGAGAATCGCCCCACGCTGCTGTGCGCCGCGCTGGCCGACAAGGACGTGGCGGGCATTGTCGATGTGCTTGTTCCGGCGTTCCCCCGTGTGGTCGTGACGCAGACCGATTCCGACCGCGCCCTACCGGCAGGGGAGCTCGCTGCCCTCGTTGATGCCGATAAGCTCGCGGGTGTATACCCGAGCGTTTCCGAGGCCCTCGCTGCCTTCGATGCGGCCAACGAGGCCTTCGTAGCAGCCGGCACCATTACCCTAGCCGGCGAAGTAGCCGCCCTGCTGCGCTAACCCATCCCCTCATCAGTTGCGGTGAAATACGGACTGTTTTCTTGGCTAGAAGCCTTAAACAGTCCGTATTTCACCGCAACTCAAAAGCAGTCAATTTGGGACGGGGCTTTTTTTGGCTGCCCTGTGCCCCGAGTTGACTCGCTTGCCACGAAATGGGCCTATCTACTACGTTTGACCGGTTGCCCTCGACCACACGGAACATTGCGAAATTAAAACCGCAGGTAGACGGCTTGCCGGTTTTGCGAAAACCCGGGTATGGTCGACCCATGCGGGTTAAACGTAGTAGATAGGCCGTTTTCGTGGCGCGGCATAATCGAAATGCGGCAAAGGGACCGCCCCTTTGCCGCATTGGCTAGTCCAGGCGGACCGGTTCGTGGGAGTAGCTGTTAAGGATCTCGACGCCGGACTCGGTTACCAGGGCCAGGTCCTCGATGCGGACGCCGGTGCGGCCGGGGAGGTAGATGCCCGGCTCGATGGAGAACGTCATGCCTGGCTCGATAACCTGCTCGTTGACGAGTGAGACGTCGCCCGGCTCGTGGTCCTGTAGGCCGATCGAGTGACCCAAGCGGTGCGTAAAGTACTTGCCGTAGCCGGCATCCTCGATCACATCGCGCGCAGCGCGGTCCAGGTCGCACATGCGCACGCCCGGTGCGATGAGCGCCTCGGCGGCCTCGTTGGCACGGCGCACGATGTCGTAGATGCGTGCTGTCTCCTCGTCCGGCTCGCCCCAAAAGAACGTGCGCGTCATGTCCGAGCAGTAGTTGTGGTGGCGCCCGCCAATGTCGAACAGCACCACGTCGCCGCGCTTGAGCACGGTGTCGTCGGGCTCGTGATGCGGGTCGCCGGCGTTGGCGCCAAAGCTCACGATAGGCGGAAAGCTAAAGCCCTCGCAGTCGTGCTTGCGGTACAGGCCGAGCATCTGGTCGGCAATCTCGCGCTCCGTCACGCCCTCGTGAACGAGCTTGATGGCGTCGGCCATCACGGCGTCGTTGGCGGCCGAGGACGCGCGCATGAGCTCCTGCTCGGCGGCATCCTTGTGGGTGCGTGCCGCGGTGACGGCAAAGTCGCCCAGGAAGAACTCGCTCGCGGCGTGACGATCCATAAGGGGCATCAAAAAGCCGGAGCGCATGACGGTGTCGATACCGAGCGGTTTGGTCGGATCGATCTCGCGTGCGATGGCGTCGGTCACGACGTCGGTGTCGTTGTGGTAGGCCACGCGGGCATTATCGTACTCGGGCAGCTGATGCAGGGAGTTAACCAAGATCACGGGCTCGCTTCCGCGCGCGAGCAGCACGCCACAAAAACGCTCGAACATATCGGCATAAAAGCCGGTCAGGTAATAAATCGACCACGGGTCGTTTACGAGCAGCTGCGCGCCGGGGTGCTGAGCCTCGAGCGCATCGAGCACGCGCGCCACGCGCTGGTCATCGACATGTGCCATGAAACATCCTTTCGCTAGGGTGCCACCATGGTATCCCCAATGCCAGGGTAGTCAATTTGCGACGGGGCTATTTTAGCTGCGTAAAACTTGCGGAATGATTTTTCTGGGACGGGGATTAAATAATCATTCGGCACCCAATGATTATTTAATCCCCGTCCCAGAAAAATCATTTGAGCGAACGTTCGGGCAAAAGTCGTCATAAGAGGCCTGTCCCAAATAGGCTGGTTTCAAAAGTATGGCGGATTACGGGGCTGGACCTGTATTACTTGACCATGGGAAAAAATCGCGAAATTAAAACCGACGCTCCTATAAGTTGTCAAGAGGCAGTTTGCGGGAGCGTTCTCTCCAATTCGCACAGGAGCTCGTAATACCTCCTCTCCAGTTTCGTCGACCGCCGTTTCCCCCGTTCCAA
>DBGDFS010000057.1:0-37672 GCA_048342015.1 Collinsella sp.
ATCAGGTAGACCTCGAGGTCGCGGTCGCCGAACTTGTTCATGAGGTACTCGAGCTGCATGAGCTCGTCCCAGGTGCCGCCGACGCCCATCAGGAACACGGCGTCGTAGCCCTCGTCGGCAACCTTGTCGGCGAGCGCGGTCATCTTCTTGCCGGTCTCGTAGAGCGCCTTGCCGTCCTCGAGATAGCCCTCCTGGTCGAAATGCATGATCTCGATCTTCTCGGTTTCCTTCATTTGTCTCTCCTTTCTGGGGTTGTTTCCACATCCCCCATGCCAACGGGCATCAAAACCCGCTTACATTCCGTAACACTCGGCCGCTTTGGCCTTAAGCGCATTGACCGACTCTTCGTAGCCCTCTGCCTTGACCTCCATTTGCTTGGAGACGGCATCAAGATACGGGTGCACGTCCCATGACTTCAGACGCTCGGCTATCATGGCCGCAATCGTCTGGAAGAACACAAGATTGGGAATTGCGCTGAGCAGCGGAGCCACCTGAGGCACCGCAACCTCGTGAGCCCTACCCTTGGGATGGGCCGTGAGCAGCACCGTTTTTGTCGTAACGTTCGATAGCGCATCAGCGATATTCGCAAGACGCTCCGACCCCTGCGGATCGTCGACGATAAACACCAGATAGCCCGGAACGATCTGCATCTCGGGACCGTGGACGAACTCCTCGCCTTCGTGATGCATGGCAGGAATCTTGATGGTCTCGCTCAGCTTGAGGGCCGCCTCTTCGGCAACGCCATAGTTGGGGCCGTTGCCGACGACCATGGCGGGCGTGTGCTCAGAAAGCTCGAGCATGTGGTCTTGGACATATGCCTCGGCGGTCTTGCACATCACGGCATTGGCCCGGATGGCCTCGCGCAGGTCGTCAAGACGCTGGGCAACGCCCTTGGCGTCAATCGTTCCGCGCGCCTGACCGCCGTAAATACCAAAGAGCACCAGGTACTCAACGAGCACCTCGACGCCCAGAGTCACAAAGTCCACCGACTCGACGCCCACACCGTAGTCAAGAACGATGTCAGCGTGTTCCTTGATGGGTGCCTCGACGTTTGCCGTGAGCGCAACTGCAGCCATATCGTGTGCGCGCATGTAATCGAGCGCCGCAATCGTATTGGTCGAATAGCCACTCTGCGAAACGGCAATGTTGAGCGCATGCTGCGGATAGGTGTGTTCAAAATCAACGAAGGCCTCGGGCGTCACAACGGACACCTGCATTTGCAGGGCATCTTGCAGGTAATCGCGGGCGCAATCGGCGGCATGGCGCGACGAACCCGAAGCAACGATGCGCAGCGCGTCAAAAGAACCGGACTGGAAAATATCAACGAGCTGCGCTACCAACTCAGACGAACGCTCGAGGTTCTCCCCCATACGCACATGGGCAAGCTGAACGTAATCGAGCATCTTCATCGTCTCACCTCGTAACAAATCATTAGTATTTGATACCAATCACAGTTACAGGTTACGGCTTTTTGATACCTCTTTGTCGATTAATTTATCCCCATCGGCGAACGGTCGATTTTGAGCCCTGTAAGGTTGTATATACAGCTGACCCAACGATCAAAACTGGTTAGTTTCCCAGCCGTTATTCACAAAATACCAGCTAGTACGTATAGGTGTAGCCGCCCGTATCGCCACGATTGAAGGACTTTACATACTCGATAGCCTGACCGCTCGCGTCATAGCTCACGCATTCCAAAAGCAAAACAAGATCGCCCTGTTCCAGTCCAAGGAGGCCGGCATCTCGTGCGCCCAGCGCTTCGATATCGAGCTTTTCCTGTGCCATGACTGGCTTTCGGCCCAGCATCTCATAGGTCTCGTACAAACTGAAGACCGACACGTCAATATCTTCGATGGTTGGGAACAGCAGGCAGGGAATCAGCGCCGTCTCAATCGATACGGGGCTACCGTTTATGCAGTTCAGGCGTCGAACGGAATAGAGCAGGTCGTCCTCGGCGATGCCAAACAGGTCGGCGTAATATGGCCCCGCATAACGCTTGGAACGCGCGAGAATACGGACGGACGGCTCGCCGCCCGAAGCACGGACCGATTCACGGAAACCGACCGTGCGTTCAAAAAAAGCAGGTACTTTCTGCGCCACAAACGCGCCCTTTCCGCGGACGCGTCGAATCTGCCCGCGCCGAACCAGCTCATCGACAGCACTTCGAATGGTCAAGCGTGTCGTACCAAATTCCTCGGCGAGGTCTTTTTCGGACGGAATCATGGAACCCGTGGGATATATGCCACGCTCGATACGCTCCTCGACGCGGCGTCGAATGCGCATATAAACCGGGGTGGCATCTACTGTTTCAGCCATTGTTCACCTGCCACGCTCCTCATGCCGTTCTTTTCGCCGTTATCGGCAAAGCGGAACTTTGTGGGCAAAATCACCGATTTGCAATGCTCCACAAAACGCATGTCCTTATCAAATTCGATCGTGCTCTCATAGAACACCGGCGTTCCCTCTTCTTGCTGGAGCAGCTCGGCCTCTTCGACGTTCAAACGCGAGATGGAGATATGCTCACGTCCATGCTCAACACGCACGCCACCTTCTTTGAGCAAGACATCGTAAAGGCTCTCACACTCAAAATCGTGCTCGGGAAGCGATGGGCACAGGGACAGGTTAACGTGAGCCGTCTCGATTGACGCCGGCTCGCCCTCGATAAGTCGAACGCGCTGCATGCGGAGCAAAGGAGCGCCTACAGCCACCCCAAGCTTGCCGGCAAGCGCCTCATCCGCCTCGATGGTCCCGGTGGAAACCAGACGAGAAGAGGGGTGCAGGCCGGCAGTCCGCACAGCATCGGAGAAGTTATACGTTTCCTGGAAGATATTCAGCGGCTTGGGAGGACACACATACGTACCCGATCCGCGACGGCTCTCGAGCGTTCCACACGAGATGAGCCGCGTGATACCGGCACGCAACGCCGTACGCGAAACGCCAATCTCTTCGCACAGCACGCGCTCGGCCGGCAGGCGATCGCCGCTGGCAAGCTGATGGTGCTGGATATACCAAAGAATTCCCTCAACAGCACGATCTTTGGGGGGAATTGCATAAGATTCGCCTGCCATTGCACAGACTCCTCATTCAGAAACGTATGCCGCCAAAATTAGGCCAGTCCTCCCATGGCATCAAATTCGGCCTTGATCTTCTCGGCGACATTCCGATACGACTTATATAGGCTTGAATCGCGTTTGACTTCGTCGGTCATAACGGGAATCTCTAATTTGGAAACCTCGTCTTTTCCCGTCTGAACCGCCACAACAACGCCCATACCAAGACACATATTACGCTTGGCAGCGTTTATTTTCGCCGCCTTGGCAGGATTTGCCAGGATACGCTGGGCAAATTCCTGTTTTGAAGCCACTTCCTCGGCCTCCGGATCGCCCGCCTCGGCTACTTCGCACTGTAACACGTCCGCATAGTCAAAAATCTTCGGCTCGCCACCGCGTTGATGCACAGCCCACTTGCGGCGCGTGGCATCCTGGTAGATAGCCGGCAAAAATGTAAACCGCGGCGGGTCCAAAATCGTATCCGTGATGGTAAACACATCGGGATCAAAGGCATCCTGCGGGTTTTTCTTCTTGAACAGCCCCATATCAGCCTCCCGTACTAGTATTAAACAACTCAAGCTGAATATAGCACCAATTTCAAGCCGCCGCCTTACCCTATCGGTGCGCGGCGTCTATGGCTCGCCCAGCGGAAGAGTTCACGGACGAGGGCCGGGGTGCCTGCCTTGTTTTGAGAAGTGGGCTCCGCGAACTTCTCAAAACAAGGCAGGCACCCCGGCCCCGCCGGCAAATAGCAGACACTCCGCATGCAATCTATGCAAACAAACAAGTACGTTTAGCTACATTCGGTAAGTTCGAGCACGCTGCCCTTAACGATAAGCGCCGGCTCCAGGACGACCTCTTCGGCACGCCTGCCGCCCCTGCCGGCAAGACGCTTGGACATGCAGCCAAAAGCATGCTCCGCAAGGACGCCAGGATCCTGCTCAATCGCGGTCAGCGCCGGCTCAAAGAGAACATCGGCCGCCGAGTTGTCATAGCTCACCACCGAGATATCGCCCGGGATGCTCTTCCCCATCTCGTGCAAGCGCTTGAGCAGACCGAGGGCGATGTTATCCGAACTTGCGAACACAGCGGTGGCATCAGTTGCGAGCACCGCCTCCGAGGCCTCGTAGGCACTCGGAATGTAGTACTCGCTCTCAAACTCCAAGCGTGCGTCGATAGGCAGGCCAACCTCGCGCAGCGCGCGCTCATAGCCGGCAAGTCGTTTACGCCCCGTATTGGATCGGCGCGCGTTAACCAAGCAGGCAATGCGACGGTGGCCCTGCTCGATCAGATAGCGGGTGGCCATGTAGCCGCCCATCTCGTGATCGAACATCACCTTGTCGCACTCGAGTCCCTCAATGGCACGGTCGACCATTACGGCCGGAATGGGCAGGTGGCTGACTTCTTCGCGCAGGGCGCGGTCGTCGGAGAACTCGTCGCCCACGACCAGGAAGACGCCATCGACGCCGCGCGTCACCAGCTGGCGCAGCAGCTCCAGATCGTCATCGGCGCTTCCGCCCGAGCTGGTAATGAAGAGCGCATAGCCGTCCTCGCGGCAGCGCTTTTCCAGGCTACCGGCGAGCGAGGCAAAAAAGCGGCTCTCGATGTTAGGGACGATAAGGCCCAGCGTGCGCGACTCGCGCATGACCAGACTACGCGCAATCTGGTTAGGAACATAGTGGTTGCGCGCCGCGACCTCCTTGATGAGTTTGCGGTTTTCTTCCGAGATGCGACAGGGCCGATTATTGAGCACAAGCGAGACCGACGAGGGGGAAAGCCCCACCTCCTGGGCGATCTGCTTGAGGGTGACTTTGTTGGCCATCTCGCTCCTTCCGGGTTTACGCGCAATCTCTTGAAAGTATAGCGACTACCCCTCTACCTCGGTGATAAACACTTTACCAATCCGGTAGACGGCTGTTTTATCGCCGCCAGCGCACCAAATCCGTCCGGGTGGGGTATATTGCAATCGATTGATGACAACGACCACCAAAAGGCGGATATTCGTATGCACGAGAACGACTTTTTTAACGAGGACCTGCTGTGCGCGCTTGCTGGCGTTGCCGGCGAGGACAACGTACTGATGAGCGAGCCCATGCGCGAGCACACCACGTTTAAGATCGGCGGCCCGGCCGACGTCTTTGTCACGCCCGATACCGAGCAGGGCCTCGTCGCCACGCTCGATACCTGCTATCGCTGCGATCTGCCCCTCACCATCGTGGGCAACGGCTCCGACCTACTCGTCGGCGACAAGGGCATCCGCGGCGTCGTCGTGGCGCTGGGCGAAGGCCTCTCCGACATTACGATCGACGGCACGCACGTCACGGCGGCAGCCGGCGCGCTGCTTTCCGATGTCGCAGCCGCGGCAGCCGAGGCCTGTCTCACCGGCATGGAGCCCATCTCGGGCATCCCCGGATCGGTCGGCGGCGCCTGCTACATGAACGCCGGTGCCTACGGTGCCTGCATGGCCGATGTGCTGGAGTCCGTGCGCGTCTACAAACCCGCTCGCCAGCTCGACGACGGCACCCGCGGCAGCGGCAATATCATCGAGTTCGATGTCGACGAGCTCAACCTGGGTTATCGAAAGAGCCGCATCGCCGATGACGGCTTTATCGTGCTTTCGGCCACCTTCAATCTCGCCCCGGGCAACGCCGCGATGATCAAGGCCGACATGGACGACTACCGCCAGCGCCGCGAGGACAAGCAGCCGCTCGACATGCCGAGTGCCGGCTCCACCTTCAAGCGCCCCGAGGGCCACTTTGCCGGCAAGCTCATCATGGATGCCGGACTGCGCGGACACGCCGTTGGCGGCGCGCAGGTGAGCGAGAAGCACTGCGGCTTCATCGTCAACGCCGACCACGCCACCGCCGCCGACGTCGACGAACTCATCCGCGACATCCAAGCCAAAGTCAAAGAGCAGTTCGACGTAGACCTAGAACCCGAAGTCCACCGAGTAGGCGAATTTTTATAAAAAGAAGGCCCCGAAAGGGGCCTTCACTTTCTTTAATTCAGACAACCAGTCCGGTGTGCCGCGCCCCGAACCCAAGAGGGCCGCGTGCCCGCCCGCAATATATTTGATTGATCGCGAGTTCCGCACGCAAAGAAGGCCACTTAATGTGGCCTTCGTCTTGCGCAGGACTGCCCGAGCAGGCAATCAAATATATTGCGGGCGGGCACGCGGCCCCGTCGGCTTTACGACAGCGCCACGCCGCCGAGCCAGCCCCAACGCACGCCAGAGCCAGTGCCATAGAAGCTAATAAACGAATCAAGCGACTTAGACGTAATGGCACCCTCGTTGCTCATAACGATGCCGCCGCCAACGTAGATACCCACATGACCGTAGATAAGGCCCGGAGCACCCGTGCCGCTGTGCGAGGAATCGGCCACGATCATGCCCACCTGCAGCGCCGAGCGGTCGGAGCTATAGCACCAGGCGTTGAACATGTCGCAGGCGTTGCCGCCAAAGTAGCCAACGCCGGCGTTACGGAAGACATTGGTAACCCACGCCGCGCACCAGTTCTGGCCCGGCGAAGGCGTGGAGTAGCACGCGTTGACGACGGCCTGTTGCTTGCCCGAGCCGGCATTCTGCTGCGGAGTTCCGGGCGCATACGATCCGCCACCCGAGCTCGAACCACCCGAGTAGGAATTGTTCTTGTTCGCGGCGGCCGCGGCAGCGGCGGCCTTCCTAGCGGCCTCCTCGGCCTGGGCGGCAGCGAGAATCTCGGAATCACGCTGAGCCATGAGCTCCTTGACATCGTCAGAGAGGCCGTTCAGAACCGTCTGGACTTCCTGCTGCTTGGCCTGCATGTCCTGCATCTGGGCAGTCTGCTGGTCCTTGAGCTTCTCTAAGTCGGCCTTCTGCGACTCGAGCTCGGTCTTTTGCGCATCGAGCTCTTCCTGGATGGTCTGAATGTCCTCGATGGCGTCGCGGTCGCTCTTGTTGATCTTCTCAACGTAATGCGCGTTGGCGACGAGTTCCTCAAACGAGCCAGAGGCCAGCAGCAGCGACAGGATGTTCGTGCCGCCGGACTTGTAGCTGGCGGCCACGCGATCGGAAAGGTCGTTGCGTTTCTTCTTGAGCTCGGCCTTCTTTTCATCGATCTGGGCCTGCGTGTCGTCAATCTTGCCCTGGACATTCTCGATGTCGTTGAGGGTCTGGGCATTCTTGTTGGCCAGCGCCGCATACTCATTTGCGATGCTGTCGAGCTGGGCCTGAACCTCGTCGAGCTGGGCCTGGGCGGCATTCAGTTTATCGGTTGTTTCTTTGGAAGCCTCCGCCGCATGGGCGCGAGCGGGCAGGCCAAAAAGAACTGCCGCAGAAGCGGCGCCGAACAGGGCCTTGAGGGCAGTGCGGCGCGAGAGCTCCTGGGAAAGGATGGAATCGCTGTTTGGTGACATATGTACTCCGTTACATGTTTATTTATATGTCGCTCAACTCATACATATTAGCGTACATATGGCGCGTCCCAACGATTTCCACGAACGGCAGGAAACTACAAGGTCAGCGGCTCGTAAGCAAATGTCGAAGATCAGGTTATGCGTACGCAAGCTCTTCTATGAGTACGTTGGCACAATCCTCCGCTTTTCCTACAGCGCACGATTTGGGCGTCCCTGCCTGCGCTATACTCCCCTCTAGAAGTGTTCCTGATTCGATAGGAGACTACATGTCCAAAGCACTCGACCCCAAAGACACCTGTGTCCTCGTTACCGGTGGCGCCGGCTTTATCGGCTCGCACACCGTCGTTCAGCTGCTCGAGGGTGGCTACCAGGTCGTCATCGTCGATGATCTCTCCAACTCCAGCGCCGTCGCCGTCGACCGCGTCAAGACCATCGTGGGCGACGAGGCCGCCAAGAACCTCACCTTCTACGAGGCCAACGTGCTCGACCGCGATGCGATGAACAAGATCTTCGATACCCATCAGATCGACCGCGTCATCCACTTTGCCGGCTTTAAGGCCGTTGGCGAGTCGGTGAGCAAGCCCGTCGAGTACTATCACAACAACATCGAGAACACCCTGGTGCTCATCGACGTCATGCGCAACCATGGCTGCAAGTCCATCATCTTCTCGAGCTCCTCGACCGTCTACGGCGACCCGGACAACCCGCCCGTCACCGAGGAGGATCCTAAGAAGCCCGCGACCAACCCCTATGGTTGGACCAAGTGGATGATCGAGCAGATCCTTATGGACGTCCACACCGCCGACCCCGAGTGGGACGTCGTGCTGCTCCGTTACTTCAACCCCATTGGCGCTCATCCGTCGGGCCTGATCGGCGAGGACCCCAAGGGCATCCCCAACAACTTGGTGCCCTATGTCGCCCAGGTCGCCGTGGGCAAGCTCGAGGCCGTTCAGGTCTTTGGCAACGACTACCCCACCCCCGACGGCACCGGCGTGCGCGACTACATCCACGTGTGCGATCTGGCCTCTGGTCACGTTGCCGCCCTTAACTGGATGAACGGCAAGACCGGCGTCGAGATCTTTAACTTGGGCACCGGCACCGGCACCTCGGTACTCGAGGTCGTCGCCGCCTTCTCCAAGGCTTGTGGCAAGGAGCTGCCCTACGTGATCCGCGAGCGCCGCGCCGGCGACATCGCTGCCAACTGGTGCGATGCCTCCAAGGCCGAGCGCATGATGGGCTGGAAGGCCCAGTACGACATCGCGGACATGTGCCGCGATAGCTGGAACTGGCAGAGCCACAACCCCAACGGCTTCGCCGACGCCGAGTAGCAAAAACCTACATACCGCTCTTGCCCCGATCTCACGTTGTGAGGTCGGGGCTTTTTTTCATGGCATGTAACCATTCGCCGAAAATCGACCAACTTTTTTATCTTGCCTGTACATGTTTAAACAACATGTTTTACAATAGGCGTATCGAATCAGAACATCGGAGGCGGACTGCACACCCATCGGCAGGCCGACCCCACAACAAGAAGGTTGGTGAGCGCATTCATGGAGCGTGCAAGCGGCGTCCTCATGCCCGTCTCATCTCTGCCCGGACCATACGGAATCGGCGGCTTTGGCTGGAACGCCTACGACTTCGTCGATTTTCTCGCCTCGTGCAAACAACATTACTGGCAGATTCTGCCCCTTACGACGACCAGCTATGGCGATTCGCCCTATCAGTCGTTCTCGGCCCGCGCAGGCAACCCCAACTTTATCGACTTTGCCGAGCTTATCGAGACAGGGTATCTGGAGCAGCGCGATATCGATGGCGTGTACCTGGGATCCGACCCCAGCAATGTTGACTACGGTGCTATCTTTGGCGGCCGCCGTCAGATTCTCGACCGCGCCGCCGAGCGCTTTGCTGCCGACAAGCCGGCCGATTTCGATGACTTTATCCAGGCCAACGAGGACTGGCTCATCCCCTACTGCGAGTTCATGACCGTCAAAGAGGAGTGCGGACTCAAGGCGTTTTGGGAGTGGCCCGCAGAACTGCGCACCCGCGGCGAAGCATCTGCCAAGGTCTGCGCCACCCATCCCGCGCGCATGCTCTACCACCAGATGACGCAGTATTTCTTCGACCGCCAATGGAGCCGCCTCAAGGCCTATGCCAACGAGCGCGACATTCTCATCATCGGCGACCTGCCCATCTATGTCTCGCGTGACTCCGTCGAGATGTGGGCGACGCCTGAGCTCTTTAAGATCGACGCCGCCGGCAATCCCGTGAGCGTCGCCGGCACGCCGCCCGACCAGTTCTCGGCCACCGGCCAGTACTGGGGCAACCCCATCTACGACTGGGACGCCATGGAGTCCGACGGCTTCTCCTGGTGGGAGGGCCGCATTCGCGCCGCCCTCGACATGTACGACGTCATCCGCCTGGATCACTTCCGCGGCTTCGAGGCCTATTGGGAGGTGCCGTTCTCCTCGCCCGATTCGTCCTACGGTTCGTGGACGCAGGGTCCCGGCCTCAAGTTCTTCAAGACGCTCGAGGAAAAGCTCGGCACGCTGCCCATCATCGCCGAGGACCTGGGCTTCCTCACCCCCGGCGTCATCGACATGCGCGACAACTCGGGCTTCCCCGGCATGAAGATCCTGCAGTTTGCCTTTGAGGGCACCAACTCGTACTACCTGCCGCATAACTACATCGCCAACACCGTCGCCTATGTGGGCACCCACGACAACGAGACGGCGCGCGGTTGGTTTGAGGGAACGGCCACCCCGCGTCAGCGCGAGCAGGCAGCCCTGTACACCCATCAGCAGGCCGGCGAACCCATGGCAGATGCACTCAATCGCACCATCGCCGCCAGCGTGAGCGACACGTGCATCTACACCATGCAGGACCTGCTCAACTTGGGCAACGAGGCGCGCATCAACACCCCTGCCACGCTGGGCGGCAACTGGACCTGGCGCATGCTCGACGGCGCCATCACCCGCGAGCTCGAGCACAAACTCACCGACTGGACCGAGACCTACTTCCGCATCCCGTCGGAAGCCGAAATCGAGCTTCCTCAATAGGAGCCACCGCGCCCGACCCCTCCCCACCGTGCGGACGCGCTTGCTTTTCCCGCGCGAGGCCACCCCAATCCCCTCGCGCGGGCTTCTTATGAATTGCAGACATGAAACAACCCATCACAGGAGAAAACATGCCCCAAATTAACCTCATGGAACTCGCCGAGCAGTCTTTTGGCACCTCGCTCGAGCAGCTCGACGACCGTCGCATTTACAAGCTGCTGGTCAAACTCGTGCAGGAGCGCTCCGCCGCCCGCCCGCTCAACAACGGCAAGAAAAAGCTCTATTACATTTCCGCCGAATTTTTGATCGGCAAGCTGCTCATCAACAACATGATCGACCTCGGCATCTACGACGAGGTTAAGGACCAGCTCACCGCCGCAGGCCACGACCTCAACAAGATCGAGGAATTCGAGGTCGAGCCGTCGCTCGGCAACGGCGGCCTGGGCCGCCTGGCCGCGTGCTTCCTGGATTCCATCGCCACGCTGGGCTTGACCGGCGACGGCGTGGGCCTCAACTATCACTACGGTCTGTTCCGTCAGCGCTTTGTCGACAACCAGCAGAAGGCCGTCCCCGACGAGTGGCTCGGTGAGCAGGACATCCTAGTCGACGATGACCGCTCCTACACCGTCGAGTTCGGCGATTTTGCCGTTACCTCCAAGCTCGTCAACATCGATGTGCCCGGTTACGGCCAGCCCACCAAGAACCGCCTGCGCCTGTTCGACCTGGCGAGCGTCGACGACGGCCTGGTCCCCGGCAGTTCCATCGACTTCGACAAGACCGAGATCGCCAAGAACCTCACCTTGTTCCTCTACCCCGACGATTCCGATGAGCAGGGCCGCCTACTTCGCATCTATCAGGAGTACTTCATGGTGAGCAACGCCGCCCAGCTCCTGATCGACGAGGCCGTCGAGCGCGGCAGCAACCTGCACGATCTGGCCGACTACGCCGTGGTCCAGATCAACGACACGCACCCCACCATGGTCATCCCCGAGCTCATTCGCTTGCTCACCACCGAGCATGGCATCGAGTTTGACGAGGCCGTGACCATCGTACGCTCCATGGTCGCCTACACTAACCACACGATTCTTGCCGAGGCGCTCGAGAAGTGGCCGCTCGCCAGCCTGCAGAAGGTCTCCCCTGTCATCGCCGACATTATCGTCAAGCTCGATGAGATCGCAAAGGCCGAGCACGATGACCCGCGCGTTGCCATCATCGACGAGCACGACACCGTCCACATGGCCCACATGGACATCCACTTTGGCTTCTCCATCAACGGCGTAGCCGCCCTCCATACCAAGATCCTGGAGGACACCGAGCTTCATCCGTTCTACGAGATCTATCCCGAGAAGTTCTCCAACAAGACCAACGGCATCACCTTCCGCCGCTGGATCCATGGGGCCAACCCCGCGCTCGCCAGCCTGCTCGACGATGTGATCGGCACCGACTGGCGCAGCACCGGCGATCTGAGCAAACTCGCCAAGTTCGCTGACGACAAGGACGTTCTTGAGCGCCTGGCCGCCACCAAGGTCGAGGCCAAGACCATCATGCGCCAGTTCATGGCGCTCGAGCAGGGCGTGACCATTCCCTCCAACGCCATCATCGACGTCCAGGTCAAGCGCATCCACGAGTACAAGCGTCAGCAGATGCTCGCGCTCTACATCATCTGGAAGTACCTCGATATCAAGAACGGCAACAGACCTAAGCACCCCGTCACCATCATCTTTGGCGGCAAGGCGGCGCCTGCCTACACTATCGCGCAGGACATCATCCATCTGATCTTGACGCTGTCGCAGTGGATTGCAAACGACCCCGACGTGGCTCCCTACCTGCAGGTCGTCATGATCGAGAACTACAACGTCACCGCCGCCGAGCGCGTGATCCCCGCCGCTGATATCTCCGAGCAGATCAGCCTGGCCTCCAAGGAGGCGAGCGGCACCTCCAACATGAAGTTCATGCTCAACGGCGCCCTAACCCTGTGCACGCTCGACGGTGCCAACGTGGAGATTGCCGAGCTCGTGGGCGACGAGAACATCTATACCTTTGGCGCCTCGTCCAAACAGGTCGAGCAGCTCTACGCCGAAGGCACCTACAACGCCGGTGCGCTCTACCGCAAGCCCGGCATTAAACTGCTGGTGGACTTCATCACCAACCCCGCCTTTATGGCGACCGGCAACGCCGAGCGCCTGCAGCGCCTGCACGACGACATTAAGGGCAAGGACTGGTTTATGGCCCTGCTCGACATTGAGGAGTACATCCAAACCAAGGAGCGCGTGCTGGCCGACTACGAGGACCAGGACGCCTGGATGCGCAAGGCGCTCATCAATATCGCCAACGCCGGCACCTTCTCGTCCGACCGCACCATCTCCCAGTACAACGACGAGATCTGGCACCTGAACTAATTTCGCTTCCCTTACCCATCCTCCTGAGAAACGGAATCGTGGCAACACGGCTCCGTTTTTTGTGCCCGTACGTTACCCTGCGACCCGACTCGACCAAACAATCTCAATCTGTAACAACTACTCAACCAAAACGGTCCCAGCTGTTACAGATCGAGACATACCGGCCCCTCCCCTTGGGTTTATCTCAATCTGTAACATCTAGCAGCTGAAATTCACCTTTGGTGTTACAGATTTAGATGAAATGGTTAGCTCAGCGGAACCGTCTCGATCTGTAACATCTAACGTCCGAAATCAGCCTCACCCGTTACAGATCGAGACAAACGACCGGTCAGACAGCCCCAACACAAAGAAAGGCTCCCCTCTCGCCCAGTGGACGGGAGGGGAGCCTTATATGTGACCGCGGCAAAAGGATGGCAATACCGCAGTCGCCCAAAGGGAGGGCCTGGATGCACCGGGCCTAGATAAGGTTCTTGCCAGAGACCTTATCGAAGAGGTGGGTCGCGTTCTTCTCGAACTTGAACCAGATGGTGTCGCCAGCCTTGAGCGCGCCCTTGGCCTCGAGGTCGACGACGGGGATAATCAGGACAAACTGGCCGTCGGGAGCGGTCACGTGGACATGCTCGGTCGAGCCCATGAGCTCGGTCACCTCGACGGTACCCTGGAGCGCGCCCTCCTCGCCCTTGTCGGCAAGCAGGATCTGCTCGGGACGCACACCGGCCGTAATCTCCTTCACGTCGCCGCCGTCCCAGTTGAGGGCAAGCTGAGCGCAAGTCTCGGGGGCGAGCGCCACGTTCATATCCTCGGTCTTGACGGTAAAGCCGTTGCCCGAGCGCACCAGCTGGGCATCGAAGAAGTTCATCTGCGGCACGCCGATGAAGCCGGCGACGAAGATGTTCGCGGGATGGTTGAAGACCTCCTGCGGCGTGGCGATCTGCTGGACAACGCCGTCCTTCATGACCACGATACGGTCACCGAGGGTCATAGCCTCGGTCTGGTCGTGAGTAACATAAATGAACGTGCCCTTGATCTCGTGGCGCAGCTTAATGAGCTCGGCACGCATCTGGTTACGAAGCTTGGCGTCCAGGTTGGACAGCGGCTCGTCCATCAGGAAGACCTTGGGGTCACGCACGATGGCGCGGCCGATAGCGACACGCTGGCGCTGGCCGCCGGAGAGCGCCTTGGGCTTACGGTCGAGGTACTCGGTAATGCCCAGAGTCTCGGCAGCAGAGCGAACCTTGCGGTCGATCTCGTCCTTGGGAACCTTCTTGAGCTCGAGCGTAAATGCCATGTTCTCGTACACCGTCATATTGGGGTACAGAGCGTAGCTCTGGAACACCATGGCGATGTCGCGGTCCTTGGGCGCCACGTCGTTGACACGCTTGCCGTCGATGAGCACATCGCCCGAGGTAATGTCCTCCAGGCCGGCGACCATGCGCATCGTCGTGGACTTACCGCAGCCAGAGGGGCCAACGAGGACGACGAACTCCTGGTCGTGAACGGTGAGGTTGAAGTCCTCTACAGCGAGCACACCGTCCTCGGTAACCTTGAGGTTGTGCTTCTTCTCCTCGGTCTTCTTCTTTTTGCCAAAGAAGCCCTTCTTTTTTGACTCGTTGTTGGGATACACCTTCTGAACATGTTTGAGAACGATCTCGGCCATGTCTCTACCTTTCGATATGCGGCGCCGCGCTGAGGGGCGCCGCAGAAACTTGCAAAACAGTTACGGCATCAGCCCTTGACGGCACCTGCCACCACGCCGTCGATGATGTACTTCTGACAGAGGATGTACATGATAACGATGGGGATAACGACCATCATGATGCAGGCCATCATGGGGCCGAGCTCGACGTGGCCGTAGCCGCCGCGGAAGTACTGGATCAAGATAGGAATGGTCTTGTACTTGGTGGAGTCGAGCGTAAGGTAGGGCAGCAGATAGTCGTTCCAGACCCACATGGTCTCGAGGATGCCGACCGAAAGATAGGTGGGCTTCATGATGGGAAGGACAATCTTAAAGAACACCTGGACCGGGTTGCAGCCATCAATCATGGCCGCCTCCTCGATCTCGAGCGGGATATTCTTTACAAAACCGGCGAACATAAAGACCGCCAGGCCCGCGCCAAAGCCGAGGTAGATAAAGCAGATGTTGAACGGCGTGTTGAAGCCGATGCGGTCCGCCAAATTGGACAGCGTGAACATGAGCATCTGGAACGGCACGACCATCGAGAACACGAACAGGTAATAGAAGAAGTTCGAGATCTTGTTGTTGACACGAACCACGTACCAAGCGCACATGGAGCAGCACACCAAGATCAGCACGACCGACGTGACCGTGATGATGAGCGAGTACATAAATGCCGAGGCAAAGCCCTGCTCGTTAAGGGCGTGCATGTAGTTTGCGAGGCCGTTGAACGTCTCGGGCGTGAGCAGATCGAATGCCGTGGTGGTGCTGATTGCGGTCGCTTTCTTAAAAGAATTAAGCGCAATCATGAACACGGGGTAGATCCACGCGAGCGACAGGATCGTAAAGAAAATCGAGAGCGCGCGGTTGATAACCTTATCGCGTTTCATTACTGTTGCACCTCCTTGGACCTCGTGGCCTTAAGCTGGATCATGGAGATGGCCACGACCAGGATGCAGAAGATAACCGCCTTGGCCTGACCAATGCCCTGCCATGCGATACCGGCACGCGAATAGAACGTGTTGTAGATGTTCAGGGCGAGCATCTCGGTGGAGTGCGCGGGGGCGCCGCCGGTAAGGGCGAGGTTCTGGTCGAACAGCTTAAAGCCGTTGGTGATGGACAGGAACAGGCAGATGGTGATGGTCGGCATCAGGTTAGGGATCTTAACCTTCCAAAACGTCTGCCATGCCGTAGCGCCGTCGACCTTGGCGGCCTCGATGTAGTCGGACGGAATGGACTGCAGACCAGCGATGTAGATGATCATCATGTAGCCGACCTGCTGCCACAGGGTCAGGATGATAAGGCCCCAGAAGCCAGCAGCAGAGTTAAGAGCGATGAGCTGGGCGCCCACGTTGGAGAGCAGGCAGTTGATCAGAATCTGCCAAATGTAGCCCAGCACGATGCCGCCGATCAGGTTAGGCATAAAGAAGATCGTACGGAAGATGTTGGTGCCTTTGAGCGCCTTGCGGGTGAGCGCCTGCGCAATGGCCAGGGCGATCACGTTGATGAGCACCGTCGACAGGAAGGCAAACGCCACGGTAAAGAAGAACGACGTGGAGAACTGCGGATCGGACAGCGCGCGCACGTAGTTCTCGATACCGACAAAGTGCGCGTTACTAATGATAATAAACTGGCAGAACGAGAGATAGAAGCCCTGGATAAAAGGGATCACGAACCCGATCATAAACGCCAGGCACGTGGGCAGCATAAAGAGCGGCCACCAGCGCTTGAGTGCTTTGCCCATAAAAGGGTCCTTTCAATATGCAGGGGGCGGGCAAACCAACGTCTGCCCGCCCCCTGTCGCTAATCAGATAGCTTGGGCAGCAACTGCTTACTCGGAAGCGGCCTTCTCGGTCTTCCAACCATCGACGAAGGCGTTCTTGACGCCGTCCCACTTGCTGTTATCGGCAGCGTAGGCAATCAGAGCCTGCTTGAGGTTCTTCTTCCACTCCTCGGAGGGAATGTAGACGAAGTCCCAAGCGACGGTCTTCTTGCCGTCCTTGGCCATGGCAACGGCCTGCTGCGAGAAGACGTTGGTGGTCTCCTTGGCGCTCTTGAACGGAGCGGTCAGACCCATCTTGTCGGCGATGATGCTGGTCGGGGTGTCAGCGGTGACGCACCAATACATGAAGTCCTCGGTGGCCTTCTGGGCATCCTCGGAAGCCTGGGAACTGACGCACCAGTAGTTCTCGCCGCCGGAGCACAGGCCCTGGTTCTCCTCGCCGTCAACACCGATGTAGATCGGCATCATGCCAATCTGATCGTCGGTCATGCCGGCCTTGACGAGGTCAGAGTAGGCCCAAGAGCCGTTCTGGTAGAAGACGGCCTTGCCGGTTGCGAACTCGTTGGTGGCGTCGTCGCCGGTCTTGGAAGCAAGCTGCGAAGGATCGCAGGTGGAGTCGGTGATGTACAGGTCGAAAATCTGCTTGAAGTTGTCGAGATACTCGCCCTTGATCTCGTCGTCCTCCTGGTTGTGCTCCTTCTCGAACTCGTAGTAGAGCGGGAGGTTGGCGAGGTGGGTGGTGTAGCGCCAGCTGGAGGAGTCATCCATGCCGGCGGAAGTGAAGGCACCCTCAACACCAAGCTCGTCCTTGCGGGCCTGGATGTCGTCGGCACAAGCCTTCAGCTTGTCGAAGGAGTTGATGTCCTCGGCCTTGTAGCCAGCCTTCTCGAGCAGCTGCTTGTTGTAGATGATGCCGTAGCTCTCCTGGACCCAGTCGATACCCAGATCCTTGCCATCGGACTGCAGAGCCAGGGAGTCGTCAATGAGCTCACCGCGAAGCTTGGTATCGGACAGGTCGGCGCAGTAATCCTTCCAGTTCTTAAGGCCGGTGGGGCCGTTGACCTGGAACAGGGTCGGAGCGGAGCTCTTGGACATCTCGGACTTGAGCTTCTCCTCGTAGGTGTTGGAGGCGGCGGTCACAATCTTGACCTCGACGCCCTTCTCCTTCTTATAGGCCTTGGCGATCTCCTTCCACTCCTTGTCGACCTCGGGCTTGAATTGGAGGAAATAGACCTCGGCAGCGTCACCAGAAGCAGAGGAGCCGGAGCCGGCGGAGCCGCCGCAGCCTACAAGACCAAGGCCCAGAACCGCAGCCGCGGAACCAGCGAAGCCCAGGAACTGCCTTCTGCTCATTTCGTTCTTCATTACAATCCACCCTTTCACACCGTGGCGGCACCCTTTGCCGCCGCCTTCGGAGATTGGCTCGGGGACTTTGCCCCTTTTGCTGATTTGTACAATACGCTATTTGGCTAGTTGTTTGAACAAGTATTACTAGAGCGGTAGAAAAACATCGGTGAACGGTAATTTCAACTTGATACTTGACAAGTTTTGTATAAACAATTATTTGTTATCGAATGCAGAGAAAACGCCCGGTCAAGCCGATGCATCGTCGGTTTGACCGGGCGTTTTCTCTTTGAGGGCATGAGTCTCGTCAGGCTGCGAGCTAGCCGGCTATCGCTTGGAGTTGACGCGGTAGTGGAAGATCTCAGGATGCGTGCGGGCATGCGTGACCTCGAACAAGATGCCGTCCGAGGTGTACGACTGGCTCTCCATGACGGCGACACAGTTGTATTTGCCAAGGTCCAAGTAGCTGCAGTCCTCATCGTTGGCAAGCTCGACGCTCACTGTACGGCGACTCGCCATCACCTTGACGCCGCGTTTGTGCTCCAGATAGTCGTAAATTGACTTTGCGGCGATCTCGGGCGTCAGACCCTTGGCGATCGACTCCAAAAAGTAACCATGGTCTACTTGGCGCGCATTGCCGTTAAGGCTTCGGACACGCACCACGCGAATCAACTCCTCGCCCACCTTAAAGCCCAGGCGACGAGAGAGTTGCTCAGTGCAAATCAAATGCTCAAAAGACTTGACCTCGGTCGATGCAACGGCATTGTTGCGCTTTGCAAACTCGCCAAACGACTCGACTTCCTCGAGCGCGCCCAGCATATCGGTTTCGCCTTTAAGCCAAATGACGCGCACGCCCTTGCCGTGTATGGGCTGCACAAACATCCCGTCGGCCAGCATACCCAAGGCGCGACGGACGGTATTGCGAGTGCATCCGAACTCCGCGGTCAGCTCGGCTTCGGTTGGCAGCATCTCCTGAAACGCATAGGTCCCATTAATGATGCGCGAGCGTATTTCTCGGTAGATTCCTTCGTATATCGCTTTTGGCATTGTTTCACCTCTACATTATTCATTTCCGGCTAGGCACGATAGCATTTCTTAAAGTTGTTTAAACCGAATATCGGTAAAGCGACAGGATTTAACCGTTGACGGTTTCTGTCATGCCCAAATCGGTTTCGCTCAAAACTGCCGGTACGACAATCGTCTGGTCCTCTACAATGAATCCATTGTTTAAACGTTTCCCCACGCGCAACGCGCCTCGATATTCGGAAGGCAGAACATGCTGCAAAAAATCCAACGCTTTGGCGGGGCAATGTTCGCGCCCGCCATGCTGTTTTCTATATCAGGCCTCATGGTCGGCGTCTCCGCTCTCGCAACGACTGCGGACATCGTCGGCGATCTCGCCGTATACGGAACCCCTTGGTACGTTTTTTGGACCATCATCCAGCGCGGCTCGTGGACGGTCTTTAAACGCCTCCCGCTCCTTTTTGCCGTAGCGCTGCCCATCGGTCTTGCCCAAAAACAACCGGCTCGTTGCTGCCTCGAGGCTCTCGTCGCCTATTTTGCCTACTGCTTCTTTTTGAGCGAGATCATTAAGCTGAGCGGAGACAACCTTGGACTTGAGTACCCGTCATCTTTGACCACCGCCAGCGGTATCACCGTCATCGACGGCATCAAGACGCTCGACACCGGCATTATCGGCCCGCTGGCGGTATCGGCAACCGTCGTTGCCATCCATGACCGCTTCTACGATGCCAAGATTCCCGATTGGCTCGGCACCTTCTCGGGCTCCTCGCTGGTCTACCTCATCAGCTTTTTTGCCGTGTTTGCCCTAGCCGCCATCTCGGCCGCCATCGTGCCCTACGTATACGATGTAACCGATACGCTGCGTCACGCGCTTGCAGGCGTCGGTCCCTTTGGCGTGGGCATCTTTGTCTTTTTAGAACGAGCACTCGAGCCCTTTGGCCTGCACCACCTGCTCTACATGCCGATCTACTACGACAACCTGGTCATTAACGACGGCATCTACGCCACGTGGAGCAGTTTGCTCCCCATCCTCTCCCATAGCACGCGCCCCCTTAATGAGCTTGCGCCGTGGGCCGGTTTTACCGCCACCGGCTGGGTCAAGCTCTTTGGCCTTCCTGCCATCGCAGCTGCGTTCTACTCCACCGCAAAACCCGAGCGCCGCGCCGGCCTCAGGGTCATCCTTGCTCCCGCCATCATCGCCTCGGTGGTTTGCGGCGTTACCGAGCCACTCGAGTTTCTCTTTATGTTCACCCACCCCGGGCTCTTTTTGCTCTACGCCGTCTTATCGTCTTGCCTTGCCACAGCCATGAATCTCTTTGGCATCGTCGGCATCTTCTCGGGCGGCCTGATGGAGATGGCAGCCTTCAACTTTATTCCGCTCATGCGCACGCATGCCGGTGCCTATCTTTTGGCGCTCGGTATCGGCCTTGCCTTTAGCCTCATCTTTTTTGTTAGTTTTCGAGCACTCATCTTGGTCTATGACCTTAAGACGCCGGGCCGCGAGAATCATGTCGCCAATCGCGCGGCAATCGATTGTTTAACGGGAAGCGACTTTGCCAAAGAGCAATCTCCCAATGACGAGGTCAATAGTCGATCCGATCAAGATCACGTCCTCGCTGAGCGGGTAATTCAGCTTTTAGGTGGCGTTGGCAATATCGTGGGCGCAACCAACTGCGCCACGCGCCTGCGCGTCGAGGTCGCAGACCCTTCCATCGTTGCAGATAACGCGTCGTTTGTCGCGGTGGGCGCCAAGGGCCTCATCATTACGGGCAAGACCGCCCAGGTGATTATCGGCATCTCCGTTCCCCGCGTTAAAGAGCATTTTGACCAGATCATGGGCCTCGAGCCGGGATTTGTGCCCACCACCTCGGCCTCCCCTGCCGCCAGCGCAGCCCATAAGCGCAGCGACATCTGCTTCTTCGATATCGACGGAACGCTCGCCTGGCAAGACCCCAGGCTCGCCCAAGACCTTCCCGAAGACGAGCGGGACCTCTCCCCCTATCCCAACGAGGCGGTTTCGCAGGCAATCCGCGATTTCGTTGCAAACGGCAACATGGCCTTTATCTGTACGGGGCGCACCCTCAGTTGCATCCACCCCAAACTTCTTGAGCTGCCCTGGACCGGCATCGTCTGTCTTGCGGGCGGTTACGCCGAGATCGACGGACACGCAATTCGTGATCTGTCGATGACGCCCAGTATGCTGCAGCGTCTTGCCCCCTATCTTGAGCAGTCGGGCGAAGTCATCCGCTTTGAGGGCCTCAACGGCGTCGTGCGCATGAGTGCTGATGCCCCCGATGCTCCCGGATACGCGCGCACCCTGGGCGACGCAGTCACGCAGCTGCAACATTACAGTGCCTACAAGATCTTGATGTCTACATCGCTCGCCAACCACATCGCTCAAGATAAGGCACTTGAGCCGCTGTTGTGCTTTAACGAGCTCGAACTCGAGGTAACCGAAATCTCGCCCCGCGAATGCACGAAGCGCGGGGGCATCCAGTCTGTACTCGACGCCCTCGATCCCCACCATGGAACCGTATACGGCATCGGCGACGCCAGCAATGACGTCTCGCTGATGAACGCCGTCGATGTCGGTATCGCCATGGGCAACGCGCCGGACTATCTCAAAAAGCGCGCCGACTACATCACCGACTCGGTCGACAAAGATGGCGTCGTCAAGGCGCTCGAGCACTTTAGGCTTATATAAGCAGCCGGCACGCGCACGCGTCCCGTTTCCCCAAATCGCCAAAACAGACGCGCCGGCAACTCCAATGTGGCAATATGGTATCTGCACACCGCAACGATGTAACCCAAGAAAGAATGCGAGAACCCGTGTCCAGTCCGTTTACCAGCTTTTTAGCCCAGCACTTTGACCAGATCAACGACTATCTGGCCACGTTCTTTGACGGACAGGCGACCTCTGCCGATATCGAGCGCTACCTGTACGCGCCGCTCTCGGCTTTTACGGCCAACGCCGGCAAGCGCCACCGCCCGCTTATCTGTATGCTCGCCGCAACCGCAGTGGGCGGCAGCTTTGAGAGCGCCCGCAGCGCCGCGGCAGCCATCGAGCATTTCCAGTCGGGCGCGCTGATCCACGACGACATCGCCGACAACGGACAGCTTCGTCGAGGCAAGCCCTGCATGCACCTTACCGAGGGCACGGGCCTTGCCATCAATTGTGGCGACCTGGCGCTCACCATGGTCACCAAGACGGTTCTCGACGACCCTACGCTGGAGTCCGACGTGAAGCTGCGCGTGCTCCACGAGCTTACCGAGATGATCGTCCGCACCATCGAGGGTCAAGCACTCGACCTGGGTTGGGTCCGTGACGGGCGCTTTGATATCTCGGTTGATGACTACCTGGACATGGCTACGCACAAGACCGCGTTTTACAGCGGAGCCACGCCGCTTGCCGCCGGAGCCATTATCGGCGGCGGCAGCGATAAGCAAATCGAAGCGCTGCGCGCCTTTGGCCTGCACACGGGCCTTGCCTTTCAGATTCAGGACGACCTGCTCAACCTCGTCGGCACTAAGGAAGCCGCCAACAAGGACTTCCGCACCGACATCACCGAGGGCAAGCGCACGCTTGTCGCCGTACACGCCCTCTCTGATAAGCGCCACCACGACGAGGTCGAGGCGATTCTTTCCTCGGGCACCGATGATCCCGCGCAGCTCGCACGCGCCGTGGAGATCTTCCAGGAGACCGGCTCTATCGATTACGCCCACACTTACGCGCTCGACCTGACCGCTAAGGCCAAAGCGGCCATCGAGAACGTTGAGCTTGATCCGCACGCACGCGAGCTGTTCCTCTCCATGGCAGATTTCTTTGTGGAGCGCCTTAACTAACGGGTGTTATAAAACCTGTCAGCAGCGTATTTAGGCACAACTTGCTACACTGTTGAGTGCATGTTTATGCATCCCTTTGCGTTGTCTATCCGACAGACGCTCAAATAGTACGAATGGTACGCCGAAAGGGGTTCGTTCATGGAACCTATTACAACGGGCATGCAAGGAGCAGCCGTCGAGGACGTGCAGTCTCGTCTCCTGCAGCTCGGCTACACGATTGATGCCGCCGAAGTCACCGACAAGTACTTTGGAGCCACCACTGAGCAGGCCGTCAGCACCTTCAGGCTCGACAGCGGCCTTGCTGCCGGTCATGCCGTCGATATCCCCTGCTGGAGCGCCCTTGTAGACGCTTCGTATAAGCTGGGCGACCGCACTCTCTATCTGCGCATGCCCAATTTCCATGGCGCCGATGTGCAGGCCCTGCAGCGCGCTCTCAACGTTTTGGGCTTTGCCTGTGGCGAAGACGACGGCTACTTTGGTCCGCATACCGAGGCCGCCCTGCAGCAGTTCCAGGAAAATGTCGGCCTGTTTGCCGACGGCATGGCCTTCCAGGACACCTACGCCTACATCAACCGCCTGCACCATGTGTGGGAGGGCAAGCCCTCGGTCACCGAAGCCGAGTCCCGCATCGGTTTTGCTCGCGCCGCCAACGTGCTCGAGCGCTTCCAGATTGCCGTCATCGGTGAGGACCCCATCGCGCGCAGCGTTGCATCGCGCATGTGGAACATCGCCACGGCGACGACCGATAGTAGCGGCATGATGCTTTGCGATTCCGAGGTTCCGACCGACGTGGACCTGGTACTCGAAATTGCAAGCGATGAGCTGCCCGCAGATGCAGCGCCGCGCGCCACGATCGCCCTCGCCGAGTGCCATAACCTGGCCCAGCGCATCCGCACTGCCAATGTCGCCGCGCAGCAGAAGCCGGCACGCATTCGCATTGAGCTCACGGGCATGACGCGCTACAACGGCACCTTCACGGCCAGCGACGCGCAGACACTCGCCGTACGCCTGCTCGATGGCGTTTGCGATGCCCTCGCAGATTAGGTAAACTAAACGAGTTGCTTTTGGGCAACACCACACATTGGGACGTAGTTCAACGGTAGAACTCCGGTTTTTGGTGCCGGCTGTTGGGGGTTCGAATCCCTCCGTCCCAGCCATTAAAATTGAGCGCCCTGAGCCCATAACGGCCCAGGGCGCTTTCTTGTGGGCAAGCAGAGGGATTCGAACCCGCAAGGGTGCGGAGCTGAGGAAACGCGAAGCGTTTTCCAGCGCAGCACGCAAGGAGCGAAGCGACGCAGCGGAGCGCGGCCGCCGACCAGGCGGACACGGAATCCCTCCGTCCCATACCAGCAACGGGCTCCCCACATCTCGACTTACCAGCCAAACCGGCACTTAGGGACGTTCCTAAAGCGCCGGTCATCAACATGGTGCCGTGCGGCCCCGGCGGGCCGGCGTAGCATTACAGACCAAGCGACCATTTCCATGCGGGAATAACCTCGATGACGCCATGCTCCGTTTTGATCTGGGTCGCCTCGCGCAGCGTGATGATATTGGCATCCTTGATACCGGTTTTTACCATAGCAACCTCAAGGGAACCAACTTCACGCCTGCGCGTTTTCTCTGCCGTCATATCGACTGTCACCTGGTAAAGCGCGTATGGTTCCGATGCCAAAGCGTCGCCGACCAAGAAATCAACTTTTTCTCGTGCTTGCGTTGGAGCCGTAAATGAAGTCACCGTTTCCAACCGGCCGTTTGCCGTACGGCGCATGAGTTCAGCATAAATCGCAGTCTCCAAACGCTTTCCTATATCCTGCTGATTAGCACGCGATGTTGCATATGCCATCCCCTGGTCGACGGCATAGACCTTGTCTGTTGTCGTTGTCTTAGGAGCCAAAGAAGTTGAATACTCCGGAAGTAATCCAATGAGATGAGCCTGCTGGAATAAACGAACGAGTTCGTTTATTTTTTCCCATGACGCTCGATATCCGACAGACTTTAAGGCTTCCAACAAACTGTTAACCGAAAGGTCGCAACCCGTGTTTCGAAGGCAGAAGAGCCCTACTTGGTTGGCAAGAGCGATATCCGTGCGCCCGCTCCGCTCGAGAATGTCTCGTGCAACAACATCTCGCAAATAGGCTTGAAGCATCTGAATACGCGAACCGGCATCAAGCTCCTGAACCCCAGGAAAGCCACCCTCTATGAGATAACGGTCATATGCCGATTCCAGATCAGTTCGCCGCTGCGGAGAAACAGCTGGAGCCCCAGCACTAGTAGACATATCCGGCGTTTCAATGTGATGAAACGCACAATACTCGCGGAATGAAAGCGGATGCATAGCGTGCTCTTGCGAGCGACCGCGAAACTGCGTCGCTATTTCATCGGCAGATAGTTTTGAGGACGATCCGGTGATAACAAGCGTTACGCTCTCGTGCTCCGCCAAACGCTGACAAACGCCCTGCCAGCCATCGGTCTCCTGCACCTCATCCAGAAAGAGATAACAGCCTTTCGTTCGCGCTGAGGGAACCTGCCGCCAATACTCTTCCAAAATGTCGCTCATGAGCGTGTCCGGCGCCGGTCGAAGACGGTCATCAGCAAAATTGAAATAGAAGATACGCTCGGCATCGACACCGCGATCGATAAGGCGACGAATCCATTGAAACGCATAGAACGTTTTGCCGCAGCGCCTGATACCCGTGATGATATGGACAAGATTGAACGGCTTTGGCTCAGGAAGATCACTGATGGCATCGTCTCGATGCACGACGTGAGGAATCTCAAAGGAACGGGCCTCGGCAACAATCTCTGCAATACCCAACGCTGTAGGCGCCATAATGCTCTCCTTTCAACATCTTGAGTATATAACTTCTCGTCCTACAAGAGAAGTTTCAGCTACAACTTCTCGTCCTACACTAGAAGTTTGAGGTAGATTTTCAGGCATGTCCCAAAAATCTACCTCCAAAAGATAGGCGCCCCAGGCCCGTTAGGACCAAGAGCGCCTTACATCTAGAAATCATCAGCCCAGTTCCGAAAAGCGAGCCGCTTGCGACAACCAAGTAGCCACAGGCCCCGGGAGAGCGGGGGCACCGGCTTAGGTTTATCGCGAGTTCCGCACGAACAGGAGGCCACTAGCCCCGATGTTTTGGACGTGACAGCGAGAGGGGCCCTGGCATGGCAAGGTGACGTGAAACAAGGCGGCGCCGACCTTCTGGTCGCGCCGCCGAAGTTGAACGTCAGATTGCCGTGCCAGGGCCCCTCGCAGCGTCGAGAGGACCGCCGTTCGGTAGAACGGCGGAACTAATTGTTCAGCATGCGGTCGAAGCTTCCCGAGTCGCCATCCCGATAGTCGGCGGTCATCAGAATCTCCTGTGGAATGCGTCCGCCCTCGCGCAGCACGTTGCGGAACTGCACGCGCGTGACCATGGGCAGATCCTTGATCGTCGCCGCCAGGTTCTGCGGCACACCCTGGTTGGCAGCTGCGGGTTCGCACTCTCCGCCGGCCTTCACGCGACGCTTGTGCTCGGCAAGCATGGCGCGATACATACCGGCATGCAGGCGAATCTCTACCACATTGGCGTTACGGGTCTGCTCGACAATGCGCGCACCCTCTCGGTCGATGTCGCCCACGTAGTAGACATAGTTAAAGCGATAGCCGATCTCGGCCAGATAATCATCCAGTGCGTGCGAAACGCTCGCCTTGCAGCCACCGCCAAAGATCACGCCGCCCACCTTGGTGCCAAAAAGCTTGGCGTGCTTGCGGCCGCGCAGGAGCTTGACGATTTCGTCATAGGTGTCTAGGTTCTCGACCATAATGAACGGCTTGTCGGCGCCCAGCGTAAAGAAACCCGTAAAGTGCACGGGGCGGTTGGGGGCGACCTTAATCGCCTGCATGCTGATACCTTTTTCGGTCATACGCCGAATCAGGCGCTCGCCGTGCTTGCCGTCAAAGGCCTTCTCATCGTTAAAAATCTGGTAGGCGCGCTGGCGACGCGAAGCGACCGGCGTGTCGGCACCGCGATTCTGCTCAATCCAAGCCTGGATGATCGCAATTTCCTCGGCAATCTTGCGGTTGGACATCTCGTTGTGCTGAGTGCGCTGCGGAGCCTTTTTGCCGTCCTTGCCCTCGACCTTAACAATTTGAGTCTGCTGCTCCTTGATCTTAGAGAGCGCCGTGGGCGTAGGGACAACTTTGAGCAGCTGCCTGCCTAAAACGCGGGCAAGGGCAAACGCCGAGACCTCGCCGTGAACGGCCGACTTGGGCTGCTGGGCAGCAGTATCTGCTGCGGCAGACTCCGGCTTCTTCTGAGACTTGCGCTTAGAATCGCCTTGGGAATTGCGCTCGCGCTTCGGCATAGACGCCTGCTTCTGCGGACGATCGGACTTACTCTCCTTCGCCCGCTGGCGCTTAGGCTGCCCCGAAGAAACCTCGACCTTCGCATCCTCGTCCTGCGGCGTGGTCTTCTCGGCTGCAGTCTCGGCATGGGAACTGCGGCCCCCACGATGGCGACGGCGGCGAGGCTTGCTCGAAGCACCCTCCCCCGTCTGTTCAACCGCAGGTTGCTGGCCCTGGGTCTCCGTATCGGACGCAGTCTGCTCATCAACAGGCTTCTGTTCACGAACTCCCGACTCGGCAGGCTTCACGGCCTTCTCGGCCCGCACCTCCGGAACCTGATTAACCTTCTCCTGGCGCTTTACGGGGTACGCGCGACCTGCAAAGCCGCGACCGGGACGACACGAGTCTGAGGCCTTCTTGGCCGGCTTCTCAGAATCGTCCGCAACTTCGGCAGTCTCTTCGGCCTCGCGCACAACATCCTGCTGCTCGGCCCTAAAATGCGCACCGCGGCGACGCTTGGGTTCCTGAGGCTCAGCGGACTTTTGCTCTTTCACAGACTCCTGCGGCTCGGAGACGGGCTCGTTCTCGACAACCTCGGTAACGGCCCCATCCTTTTGAGCGACGGCGCGACGGAAGCGCTCCTGCTGGACGCGGCGCTGCGCATCGCGCTTGCCACCCCCGCCAAAACCGCCGCGTCCTGCCTTGGCCGTAAAGGCACGCACGACGTTCTCATCGAGCAACTCATCGGTATCGACATGCTCACGCGGAGCAACTTCTTCCACAGCAGGCACGTCAGCGGAATCCTCGACGGACTCGGCAGGCTGCTCCTGGGCATCGCGGATCTCGGCATTGATGGTATAGAACGCCGGGTGCCCGTTAATGCCGCTACCCTCGATCTTGGTCACAATATTGGCCGCGATAAGCTCATCGCGCATCGCCTTGGTGTCACATTCCTTATCGACGGAGCGGAAAATCTGCGCCAGCGCACTCGACTTAATCTTGAGCGCCTTGCGGCAAAGCAGGTCGTAGGCAACCAGCTTGGCACGCTCGGCAGAAAGCGACGTCTGGCTGCTCAGACGTTCAGCCAGGGCATCGACATTATTTTGGTTATCGGAATATACCGTCTTGGCCACGGGGCCCCTTTCATATGTACACATATACGTCTATATGGTACAACGCACGCCCTTATCCACGCAAAACATCTGCGAGAACACTCGAGCGTCACCAGCTTTTGCATGAAAAAAGGACCGAGCCCGCGAAGTCGCGGACCCGGTCTTTCCGAGTCATATAGATGTGACGTTCAACTCGTCAGGTCGACTAAGCCTTGGCGGCCTCGGCGTCGGCAGGAGCCTCAGCGGCAGCGGCGCGGCCGTACTCGGCCTTGCCCATCTCGGACCACTCGGGCTCCTCGTCGGGCATGGAACCGGCCTCCTTGCCGAAGAGCTCCTTGAGGCAGTTGACGGCGACGATGAGGCCCAGGACCATCAGCAGGACGGCGAAGACAAGCTGCAGGCCCTTGGTGGCGGCGACGGAGACGGCGGCCGTGGTGGCGGTAGCCGGGATGGTACCGAAGAAACCGTAGGCCTGGACGGCGGTCATGCAGCCCATGGCGCTCTGGACCAGCGAGGTGAAGGTGCAGCAGAGCAGGAAGGCGACGGGCACGTAGAGCATCCAGCCCTTGCGGCCGGTGCACTTACAGAACACGGCGAGGGTGATCATGGTCATGCCGCCGAGCAGCTGGTTGGAAGCACCAAAGAGCGGCCAGATGTTGGCATAGCCACCAAAAGCGAGGGCGAGACCGGGAAGCAGGGTAACGACCGTGGCGAACCAGGGGTTGCCGAGGACCTTCATGTAGCCGGCCTTGGACTCGATGGCCAGGGCATCGTTGGTCTGGGCAAAGAACTCGGAGAACGAAGTGCGGGCGATGCGGGCGACGGCGTCGAGCGAGGTCAGGGCCAGAGCGGAGACGTTCATGGTCATAAAGACAGTAGCGAGCGTGCCGTCAACACCGAAGGCCTGCATACCGCGGGAGATGCCAGCGGCGAAGATCTGGAACGGGGTGGAAGCGACACCGGCGTTGAGGGCGCCGGTACCGGCGGTGTTCATGTCGGAGAACATGATGCCGGCGACGATGATGGCAAGGATGCCGACGAAGGACTCGACGATCATGGCGCCGTAACCGACCTTGACGGCGTCCTGCTCCTTCTCGACCTGCTTAGAAGAGGTGCCGGAAGAAACGAGGCTGTGGAAACCGGAGAGAGCACCGCAAGCGACGGAGACGAACAGGACCGGGAACATCATGCCGGAGGCAGTGGAGAAGCCGGTGAAGACCGGAGCGGTGATAGTGGCCTGACCGTTGACGCCCAGGACGACGATGCCGAGGACAGCGCAGACGATCATGACGATCATCATGATGGAAGTGAGGTAGTCACGCGGGGTCTTGAGCATCTGGATGGGCATAGCGCCAGCGAAGACCAGATAGACCATGACGACGGCGAACCACTGGAACTTATCCAAGTAGACCGGGAACTGCATGCCGACGGCGAACATGAGAACCATGAGGACAACGCCGGTGACGAACTCGGCAGCGCCGGTGAGGTTGAACTTCTTCTGGGCCCAACCAAAGGCGATAGCGACGAAGGTGAACAGGATGGAGATGGTACCAGCGCATCCGGCGGCATAGGACTTGGTGAAGTCGATGGCACCGGTAGCAGCACCAGAAGCGTCAACGGTCGGGGTGAACATGAACGTCTTGCAGACCATGTCGGTGAAGGCGGCGATGACGATGATGCAGAACAGCCAGCAGAACAGCAGGAACAGGCGACGGCCGGTCTTGCCGATGTACTTTTCGATGAGCTGAGCGAGCGACTTGCCGTTGTTCTTCATCGAGGCGTACAGGGCACCAAAGTCATGGACGGCACCAAAGAAGATGCCGCCGACGAGGACCCAGAGCACGACGGGCAGCCAGCCAAAGGCCATGGCGACGATCGTACCCGTAACAGGGCCAGCACCGCAGATCGAGCTGAACTGGTGCGAGAACGCGGTGAAGGCGGAGACGGGCGAGAAGCTGTTGCCGTCCTTCATGCGCTTGGCCGGCGTGAGGGCCTCTTTGTCAACGCCCCACTTGTTGGCCAGCCATCGGCCATAGCCCAGATAGCCGCAGGCGAGCACCGCCGCGGCCACAACCATGAGCAAAACTCCGTTCATTACATTTCCTCCTCTAAAAAGAACTTCCTAGACATAAAAAATGAGGGCCGTCGGTTGCGCTCGACGGCCCTCATCTTCATCAGCCGCCCGTTATCGTACGGGCTAGCTGTATGTGCTAACCCGCATCAGATAATTACTACGCTGATAATGTTTAGCTGATGCGTGAACATGTCTAAGAAATCCTCTTCAATCATGATGCGAACGATCCGTGCGTGTTCACATCCCCCAGTGGTTGAAAAGGAGTATGAAACTTTAGTTACCTAAAGTCAACGCAAATTTGTAATGAATTTTCAACTTTTTTGGATTTCTCGGTATAAAACGCCACTGACCTCAGACTTTACCCCACGACAGTTTTTGCATGAGAGATGCCCCTGAGAGCCGCGGGAGCCGGGCGGCGCATATGAACTTTATCGCGAGTTCCGCACGCAAAGAAGGCCACTTAATGTGGCCTTCGTCTTGCGCAGGACTGTAGAGCAGGAAACCTTATATCCGGCCCCTCCGTCCGGGGACCACGCCGTACCAGCTACAGCGTCATGTTTGGATCGGCGTCGACGTCGAACGGCGAGATTTCACCTCGGTCGAATTTACGGCGAGCGACCTCCGCAATCATGGCTGCGTTATCGGTACAGGCAGACAAGGGCGGCACCGTTACGCGAATCCCCTGACGCCCAAGCTTCTTGATCATCATCTCGCGCAGATGCGGGTTGGCCGAGACGCCGCCACCGATGCAGTATTCCTTGCATCCGGTAGCGTGCAATGCGTTTTTGGCCTTCTTGTACTGCACGTCAAAGACAGCTGCCTCAAACGAAGCCGCCAGATCGGGAAGGTGAATCGTGCGCCCGGCCTTGGTCTCCTGTTCAATGTAGAGCGTCACAGCGGTTTTAAGGCCCGAAAGCGAGAAGCGATAGTCTCCCCTGCTGTTAAGCGCACGGGGGAAATCGATCGCCTTGGGGTTGCCCGTCTCGGCCAGCTTGGAAATGATGGGGCCACCGGGATAGCCCAGACCCAACGCCTTGGCTACCTTGTCGAAGGCCTCGCCCACAGCGTCGTCGAGCGTCTCACCGAGCACCTCGTAGTCGCCCCACGCCTTCACGTGCACGAGCATGGTGTGCCCACCCGAGACAAGCGTGAAGATAAACGGCGGTTTGAGGTCGGGTTGCGCCAGCAGGTTGGCAAACAGATGCCCCTCCAGATGGTTGACGCATACGAGCGGCTTACCGGCAGCGTAGGCAAAGCCTTTGGCAAAGGCAACGCCCACCACGAGGGCGCCCACCAGGCCCGGACCCTGTGTCACGCCCACGGCGGCAAGCTCGCTGGGGGCAATGGCTCCACCCTCAAGACCAAGCGATGCTGCGGCATCCTCAAGCGCCGCATCCACTACACTCACGATAACCTCAACGTGTTTGCGCGAGGCGATCTCGGGCACCACGCCGCCAAAGCGGGCATGAAAATCAATCTGTGTCGACACCTGGTTGGCCAGCATATTGCCATCCGCATCGATAATCGCCACGGCCGTCTCGTCGCAGGAACTCTCGATAGCGAGCACCAGGCGGCGGCGCTCAATTTCGGCGCGCTCCCCCTCGGAGCGCCCAGGCGCAGGCAGCGGCCATACGCGTTGCTCGGCTGCCGTCGGCTCGGGCGAAGCATTGTCGACCGGAAGCACCAGGGGCAGCGGAGCCGTCATGACGATGGCATCCTTGCCGGCACCATAGTAGCCGCGGCGCCGTCCTGCCTCGGTAAAGCCCAGAGCGTTATAAAGCGCAATCGCGCCCTCATTGCCGTCCTCGACTTCGAGCGAAACCGTGGTGCAGCCGAGCATCTGGGCATCATAGCTCACGTGCGACAGCAGCTTGCGGGCAATGCCCTCACGGCGATGTGCCGGATCGACGGCGACATCCAGAATCTGCACATCACCGTCCAAGACCATACCGCCGGCAAGGCCCAGCAGCTTGCCGTCGTCGTGTGCCACCCACCAACTACGCGGCGCAGCGACGTCCTCGCCCAGTTCGGACAGGAACATGCCCGGCGTCCACGCCTCGTGTCCGGCACCTTCAAAGCAGGCAGCCTCTAGCGCGCTCGCGCCCTCGGCATCCGCCGCGCCCATGGGACGGAACTGCAGATGACGACCGGCGAGCTCATCGGCAACGCCCGTAATTTCGCTCTGCGCACTCTCGGCAAGACCAAGACGCTTGCGCTCGTTTTCCTCGGCATCCGAAAGGCGCGTGTAAATCGGCAGGACGCGAGCCGGATCGCCGTCACCCGCAGCGTGCGCGAGCAGCAAGCCCTCGCCCGAAGGCCACCACAGGTCGCGCTCCACGCAGCGGGCGGTCTCGTCCTCACCCAGCAGCTTGCCATAGCGCACGAGACCGTCACCGGTCAGCTGAACCTGGTCCCAGTCCGCTGCTCGGCGCCACTCATCGAGCGCCACGGCGGCCTTGACCACGTGTTCGCGCTCAAATTGACGCTCGGGACCCTCATCAACCAGCATATACAGCGCCGGATATACCTCACCGCGCATAGCATCGGCCAAGATACCAAGCTTGCCGCGCACGCCAGCCTTCCACGCCGTCCAAGCGCAAGCGTCGAGCGTCGACACGCCCAGCAGCGGAACATTGGCACCACGCGCGAGGCCCTTGGCAGTGGAGATGCCGATGCGCACACCCGTAAAGGACCCCGGGCCGCGACCGACCACATAGCAACCAACATCGCTGCGATCCAGACCGGCTTGAGCCAGCACGCCATCAACGGTATTCACGAGCTCAACGTTGGCGTGACGGCGACACATGTGGTCGCCACTCACGAGCTTCGTCTCGCCCGTCTGCCCATCAATCCAGCTTGCCGCGCAGGCAAGCATGTCGGTCGAGGTATCGAGCGCCACCACCAGCGCGTTGTCGTTATGCAAGCTCATCTTGTACAGCCTTATCAATCAAATGGGAAAGCTCCATTGCGCGGTCACCGTGCGCCTCAAGCGTTATCGTTCGCACATCGCTGTCGCCCTCATCACGCTTGAGCGTCACCGAAAGATACTCATCCGTCAGCTCGTCCTGGAATTGTTCGCCCCATTCCAGCAGGCAAGCACCCTCATAGCCCAGCACATCGAAAATGCCCGTATCCTCGAGCTCGTAGGCATGCTCCAGGCGGTATAGATCAAAGTGAAACAGCGGAATACGACCTTGATCGTGAACGGCCATGAGCGCAAACGTAGGACTCGTAACCATATGCCCATCGCCCAGCCCGCGCGAGACGCCCTTGGTAAAGTGAGTTTTGCCCACTCCCAGGCCACCGGTCAGGATGAGCACATCGCCGTCCTCAAGGCACGGTGCAATTAGCTCGCCAAAGTACTCCGTATCGGCAGCGCAAGTCGTTTTGTAAGTACCTACCCCCAGGCGCTCCAGGGACATATATGCTCCTTATTATTCCGAGGCGTCCTCTGGTGCGGGATGTCGCTCCAGATAATCGCCCAGCATCTTAAAGTCTTCCTCCAGCAGCTCCTGCCACGCCGGATTGCGCAGCGCTGCTGCCGGATGAAAAGTGGGCATTACTACAAAATGCCCCATCTGGTGGAACCTGCCGCGCAGCTTAGTAATGCCAATCTCGGTCTTAAGCACAAAGTGCGTCGCGGGGTTGCCGAGCGTCACGATAATATCAGGCCAGATGCTTCGAATCTGCTCACGCAAAAACGGCGAGCAAGCCAGCACTTCCTCGGGACGCGGATTGCGGTTTCCCGGCGGGCGGCACTTAAGCACGTTGGCAATGTAGACGTCTTCGCGTTTGAGCCCCGCCAGCGACAAAATGCCGTTGAGGTCCTCGCCTGCCGCCCCCACAAAGGGCTCGCCCTGCAAATCCTCGTTGCGACCCGGCGCCTCACCGATAAACATCACGCGAGCGCGGGGGTTTCCCACGCCAAACACGATATTGTGACGCGACTGGTAGAGCTGGCAGAGGTGACAATCGCCCAGAACGGCCTCAATTTCCTCGAGTGCGACCTCACGTGGTGCCTGATGGGTATGGCCGGGGATGTGCATGACGCCCATAGCGGCTCCTACACGTAGACCTTGTCGAGACGCATGCCAAAGCCGCAGGCGACCTCGTAGTTAATCGTACCGCGTAGGCGCGCCATCTCGTCCATAGTGATCTCGGCATCGCCATCGCGGCCGACAATAATCATCTCATCACCATGTTCGGCCTCGGGAATCTCGTGTGCCGGGTTGGACTGAATGGCGACCATAAACTGGTCCATGCAGATATTGCCAA
This sequence comes from Collinsella sp., assembly GCA_048342015.1. GTDB lineage: Bacteria > Actinomycetota > Coriobacteriia > Coriobacteriales > Coriobacteriaceae > Collinsella. The sequence goes on from DBGDFS010000057.1 coordinate 34,357, forward strand.
CCTGATGCACGCGCTCGCCGCGATACAGCACATCCATACGATTGGAAAGCGTACGCGATAGGCCATCGGCATAACCGATCGGCAGCGTGCAGATCTGAACGCGCGTACGCGGTACGCGGTAGGTAAAACCGTAGCCCACGCCCTCACCCATCGCAGGGTGTGCCACGCGCGTCACACGCGCATGGACGCTCATAACGGGATCAAGCTGCATCACGCGGCCACTCAGCTCGCACGGCTGCATGCCATACAAGCCAATGCCGGCGCGGATCATATCAAAATGCATCGAGGGGTCGAGCATCGAGGACGGCGTGTTGGCGCAGTGCACGATACCGCACTCAAAACCCGCATCCTTAATGGCCTGAACGGCCTCGGTAAAGCGCTGACACTGCAGCTTGTAGTCCCAGCCCGAAGGTTCATCGGCCGTGGCGAAGTGCGTAAATACGCCGTCGCACTGAATACCGCGATGGAAATTTATACCGCGGACAAAGTCGAGCACCTGCGTGTAATGTACGCCGATGCGGTTCATGCCCGTCTCGATGGCGAGATGATACTTGCCCACCTTGCCCGCCGCGACGGCACATTCGCCATACGCAAGAGCAAAGTCAGACGTATAGACCGAAGGCATGATATCAAACTCGAGCAACGTCGGAATGGCCTCGATAGGCGGCTCGCTTAGGATGAGGATGGGTTTCGTAATCCCGCCCTGTCGGAGCTCAACGCCCTCGTTAACCGTCGCCACGGCAAACATGTCGGCACCGGCCGAATACATGATCTTGGCGCACTCAACAGCTCCATGGCCATAAGCATCGGCCTTGACCACGCAGCACAGGCGCTGACGTGGATTCAGCAAGTTCTTATAGGCCCTCGTGTTGCGACGGAGCGCCCCGCGGTCGATCTCGACCCAGGACCAGCGCGTCAAATCGGCTTTATTCATGATTAGTCATCCGACCCTTCGTCCATGATTCCCAGATCTTCGAGCGCATCCTTTGCCGCCAGTTCCATGGCCGGACCGATCAAGTCGATAAGATCGGTCGCGATGACGCTCTTCTCACCATACTCCGTCGCCGCGGCAAAACCGGCGTAGCTGTGAAGTGCGACGGCGTACGAATACAGCAACTCCCAACGATCCATCTCGTCGCGCATGGTGGCAAGCGTGCCGGCCAAAATACCCGCGAGGACATCACCCGAACCGGCAGTTGCCAGAGAAGCCGGACCCGAGAGCGGCAGCAGCACACGCTCAACGCCACAGATAGCCGTCGTCGGCCCCTTGGCAATGACCACCAGATTGTCAGAGCCTGCAGCCCAGACAACCTTCTGCGCGGCTGCAATCGCAGTACCAAGGTCGTTCACCTCGTCACCGGCAACCAGACGCGAAAGTTCACGATAGTGCGGCGTCATAACCAACGGCTGCTCGCGACGATACATCTCGGGATTACTATCAATACCGTCAATGGCAATCTTAGCAAGGCAGTTGAGTGCATCGGCGTCCAGGATAAGCGGCACATCAAGCTCGAGCAAGCCCGAAACCACCTGCATAGCGCCGGCAGATGTCGTCATACCGGGACCGCACAGTACACAGCTGTACTTCTTTGCAATCTCGCACACAGTCATGCGCGCAGCGGCGCCAAAGGAGCCGCGGGAATCAGACGGAATAGCAAAGACGGGAATCGAAGGAAGTGCCATGCGAATAAGATTGGCGCAGGCGTCAGGAGCCGCGACTGCCACGTAACCAGCACCCGCGCGAGCTGCAGACTTGGCCGCCATAATGGCAGCACCAGGATATTGCGCAGATCCGGCGACAATAAGCACAGAGCCACGGGAATACTTATCGATATTCGTAGGTAGTGGGGCAAAGTAATCAACTAAGTCACCGGGCTCGACAATCTCGGCGGCGTGGTCGACATCATCGATGACCTCGTCAAGACGGTCGTAAAGATTGCCGCAGATCAAATCGCCAGCATACTCAGGACCATCAGCGCTATACAGACCAATCTTGGGCGCAATCATCGTCACCGTATGCTCGGCACGAATGCAGTCGTCATCAACAACGCCCGTCTCGGCATTCAGGCCCGAGGGAACATCAATGGATACGACACAATCGGCGCATTCATTGACCGTAGGAATCCAGATGGAGAACGGCGCACGCAGATTTCCGTGGAAACCGGTACCAAAAATGGCATCGACAACAACATCGGCCTTATCGATCAAAACCTCGAGTTCGTCACGCGAGGGGCCGACGCAAACGTGCACATCGCGGCCGGCAGTACGACGAGCAACATGACGTGCCAGAGCAGCAGGAATCTCATCCGGCTCAACCGGAGAAACGATATCCACGTCCACACCCTTATGGCTCAGGATATCGGCGGCAACCCAACCGTCGCCGCCATTATTACCAAAACCGACCAGAACGAGAACCCGATCGGGATTGAGCTTCAAGACCTCGTTGGCGGCAAACTCACCCGCTAGCTCCATAAGCTCGGCCTTCGAAGTCCCTTCGCGTTCGATGATATCCTCGAGACGAACGACTTCTTCGGTACTCAAAACCGGTTTCATCTATGCTCCTAGCGTATCTTGCGAAGCATCGCCCAGGTGCTCCGTCAATGCTGAATTCTGCAGCTGCTCAAGCTCATCTAAAACAGAGCGAGCCTCTTTAAATGTCTGCGCTACGCGTTTCTTGGTGCTCACCTTTTCCTCTTTTGGCTTAGGCCGAGCATCTTCGGTAATCGCGATGGCATTCGCAACGGCCAAGTCTCCCGTAAGCGTAATGGAAAGAGCGACCTCAACAACACCCAGTTCTTGAGCGATCTCGAGAGCACGGCCCGAAAGCAGCGCCTTCGGTTTGCCGAGTTTATCACGCGTAACCGAAACATCCTTGCGACCCACGCCTTGACTAAAACCCGTGCCGAGAGCTTTAAGTACCGCCTCGCGCGAAGCAAAGCGGCTCGCATAGTGAGCAGCGGGACGCGATGATGCATCGCAATACGCACGCTCTTCTTCGGTAAACACACGCCGAGCAAACGACGGCGTCTTTTCAAGAATTGATTTCATGCGGGAAATCTCGACGATATCAACGCCGATACCAGCTTCAGCCATGTTCACCTCCATATCGCACAGACTAAGTTATTGTAGCCCGTTCGCAGAAGATGCGACAAACGAGGGTTATAAAACACAGCTACTATGTGAGACAAAAGCCCGTAAACGCAAAAAAGGGGGAGGCCGCGAGGCCTCCCCCTTCTAAGCTCAAGCGCACGGCTCGGTGCCGTCCACCGGTCAGCGGCGCCCTGGCCTCCCACGGGCTGACCCCGCAGTACTCTCG